>JAPSLL010000005.1:128511-170978 GCA_031180805.1 Bacillus sp. (in: firmicutes) | reverse complement strand
ACAGAAGGCAAATGCTGAACAATCAGCACAAATGGCTCCACAGGAAATCGCTGTCGAGGATGCAACAATGTTTAAGTTTGATTATGGAACAGAAGATAGTGCTGTTATGGAGGGATATACAAAGGTATCACCTGCTTCTGGATATTCAGCAGAGCAAAAATATGGCTTTGTTGATACAACAAAGGTGACTGCTACTGACCGTGGGACAGCAGATCCATTAAAGTCTGATTTTGTTACTACGACAGAGACGCCATTTCAAGTTGACCTTCCGAATGGCGATTATACTGTTACAGTCGTTGCTGGTGATGAATCAGAAAATACTGTAATCGGGGTAAAGGCAGAAAATATTCAAAAGGTCCAGGATACAACGATCAATGCCGGTGAATATGCGGAGCGATCATTCGATATTGCCCTTGTCGATGGTCAGTTAACAATTGAATTGACAGGAACTGCACCTAAATTAAACGGGATAATAATCGAAAAGCTCCCTGAGCGTGCTGCTACAGAACATCTAACAGTCTATATTGCAGGGGATTCAACAGTACAAACCTATGATGAGTATTGGAAGCCTGAAGCTGGTTGGGGACAAATGATTTCACGTTACTTTAGCGATGATGTCACATTTGCGAACCATGCGATTGGTGGAAGAAGCACAAAAACATTTATTAATGAGGGAAGATTAGATGCAATTTTAAGAGAGATTAAGCCAAATGATTATTTCCTCGTTCAATTTGGTCACAATGATGCAACGATTAGTAGACCTGACAGGTATGCATCAGTTCCAGATTATAAAAATTTCTTAAAAACCTATATTAATGGGGCTCGTCAACGTGGGGCAGAACCAATTTTAGTAACACCTGTTGGCAGAAGAGATTTTAATGCTGATACAGGAAAGTTCAATGTGAGTTTTCCTGAATATGTTCAAGGGATGAAGGAGGTAGCAGAAGAACTTAATGTTCCACTTGTCGATTTAAGTGCGTTAAGTGTCGCATATTATGATTCAATTGGTCCAGAGGGAACGTTATCTGTATTTCTCCATACAGAACCAGGCATTTATCAAGCATTTCCAAACGGATCACAGGATAATACTCATTTCCAAGAGTATGGAGCGATTCAAATTGCAAGATTGCTTTCAGGTGGTATAAAAGATTTAAATATATCGCTATCATCGTATGTAACAGATGTACAACCACCTGCAAATGTTCCGGACAAGCCTACTGGATTGACAGCAAGTGGAGTAAGTAACGCAGGTGCAGTTTTAACTTGGAATCAAGTTGAAACTGCCGATATTTACAAGGTATATCGGAAGCTATCAACGGAAAGTGAGTATAAATTAATTGGTACATCAACAGTACCAAAAATCACTATTACAGGTCTTCAAGAAGGAAATAAATATGATTTAGTTGTAACCGCTGTCAATGGGAAAGGTGAATCCGAATACTCTGATGTCGTTACAATTAATACAAAGGAAGCAACAATAAAATTTGATTTTGGACTTGCTGGTAACCCTGTCGCTGAAGGTTATACGGAGGTAAATCTTTCAACGGTTTATACAGCTGAAAGAGGATATGGGATCGTCGACTCAACGAATATGATCGGACGTGACCGTGGAACTGGCGGTGATTTACTCCGTGATTGGCTTGGTTATTTCAATGCAGGGTGGAAATTTAACGTTGATGTCGCAAATGGTCTTTATGCTGTAAAGGTTTATGTAGGTGATTTCTTAGGAAGTGCGAGAACAACAGTGAAAATCGAAGGCCAGGATTATGGACAGGTCACAGCACCGAGTAGAAATTATACGGAAAAAATTATTCCGCAAGTATCAATTAAAGATGGGCAAATGAACTTTGATTTTGGTGGTTCAACAGGAATTGTTAATGGAATTGAATTAACACCAATTTTACTTGCTCCATCCGAATTAAAGGTTGAAGAGAAAATTGTCAGCACATCGAAACCGTCTGTTACATTATCATGGAAGGCTGTTGACGACGCAGCATCGTACAATATTTATCGCAATGTAGCGGGTTCAACAAATGTTGAAAAGGTTGGTAGTTCAACGACAAACTCATTTAAAGATGAGACGGTTGATATAGGAATGAATTATCAATATACGGTCACAACAGTGGATAGTGCAAATGTTGAAACCGTACCTTCATTGCCACTTGATGTTGCAATGATTGATGAAAACGTACAAGTTCCAAACCCGCCGCAAAACCTCAAGGTTGGGAAAGTAAATAAAAACGATCTGACAATTAAGTGGGATAAAGTGAAGGATGCAACATCGTATAATGTATATCGAGCTAAAAGCAAGGACGGAGAATATCAATTAGTTGGCAAAACGAATAAAACGAAGTACAAGGATGAGACGGTTTTAACAACTATCCCGTACTATTACAAAGTTGCAGCAGTAAATGCAGGAGGAATCTCTGAGCTTTCAAAAAGTGTAGAGACTAAAGCAGTTACCGTTCTTAAAAAGCAAATGGAGGATTTAGGACGTGCACCTGTTGCGATAAAAACAGAGGATGGGGTATATGTTAGCTGGAGATTACTAGGGGATGATCCTGAGAACATTGCTTTCGATGTTTACCGTGATGGTAAAAAGCTAAATAAATCAGCAATTAAAGAGAGTACTAATTTCCTAGATAAGAAGGGAACAGCTAATTCAACCTATGAAATTCGTGCTGTTGGTAAAGGAAAGGGTAAGAAGGATAAAGAGAAAGTAACAACAAAGACGATAAGTAACAATTATTTTGATATACCACTTCAAAAGCCTGAGGATGGGGTTACACCACTTGGTGATCCATATTCTTATCGTGCTAACGATGCTAGTGTTGGGGATTTAGATGGTGATGGAGAATACGAAATCGTCTTAAAATGGGACCCGACAAATTCAAAGGATAATTCACAATCAGGTTATACTGGTAATGTATATATTGATGCTTATGAGCTTGATGGAACATTAAAATGGCGGATCGATCTAGGAAAGAACATTCGTGCAGGTGCCCATTATACTCAATTTTTAGTGTATGATTTTGACGGAAATAGCAGAGCGGAAGTTGTGATGAAAACAGCTGACGGAACGATTGACGGACAAGGAAATGTCATCGGACGAGCAGATGCAGATCATCGCAATAGCTCTGGATACATTTTGCAAGGTGACGAATTTTTAACTGTATTTGACGGGAAAACAGGGAAGGCATTGCAAACAACAAATTATGAGCCGCCACGTGGTGATGTCGCATCTTGGGGAGATAGCTACGGAAACCGTGTAGACCGTTTCCTTGCAGGGGTTGCATATCTTGACGGTGAGCGTCCAAGCATCATTATGGCAAGAGGATATTATACGAGAACAGTTCTTACCGCATATAACTTTAGAGATGGCAAGCTGACAAAGCAATGGACATTTGATTCAGCAGATGAAGGAAATAGTGCCTATGCTGGTCAAGGATATCATTCATTGAGTGTTGCGGATGTCGATAAAGATGGTAAGGATGAAATTGTTTATGGCCAAATGGTTGTCGATGATGACGGAAAAGGGATGTATGCAACGGGCTTAGGCCACGGCGACGCACTTCATGTCAGTGATTTCATACCGAGTAGACCTGGACTTGAAGTTTATGCTGTTCAGGAAAATAAATCAGGTGAATATGGCTATGATATGAGAGATGCTGCAACTGGAGAAATCATTTGGGGCCAAAAAACAGGAATCGATACTGGTAGAGGTGTTGCAGCTGATATTGATCCCCGATATGAGGGAGCAGAGGCATGGGCAATTTCAGGTGCGTGGAATAGTCGTACAGGCGGGCTTCATACTGCAGAAGGAGAAAAAATATCTGATAGCATCCCAACCTCAAACTTTGCTATTTGGTGGGACGGTGACCTGCTCAGAGAATTGGCTGATCATCAATATAATGATGCAAAAGGTGCCGGAGTTGGAACAATTGACAAATGGGACTATGAAAATGGAAAACTAGAAAATTTATTAACTGCAGAAGGAACATTATCAAACAATGGAACTAAGGGAACTCCTGCATTACAAGCAGACTTACTTGGGGACTGGAGAGAAGAAATCATTTGGAGAACAGAAGATAGCAGCGCACTTCGAGTGTTTATGACGACTGAAGAAACCGATCATCGTATTTTCACATTAATGCATGATCCACAATACCGCGTTGCGATCGCTTGGCAAAATGTCGGCTATAATCAACCGCCACATCCTAGCTTTTTCTTAGGTGAGGGGATGAAAGAGCCAGAAGCTCCTAGCATTGATGTTGTTGAAACTCTTCGTCAAAAGAAATAAGGAAATATAGTAAAATATTAAAATTTTATTTGAAAAGCACGGGGAATACCTCGTGTTTTTCTCTTGTTTAAATTTTTTAGAATCCACCTAATTTCCTACCAATTTTATCTTGCAATTCCATAATATTGTCACTATACTTATTTGTAATCGATTACATTTTGTGTTCCGAGATTTACTGATAATTAATCTATGATCAAAACGCGTTGACACAAAATGAGTCATCAAGAGGAGAATCAGCAATAATGGTAAAGATGAGTGATGTAGCAAAATTAGCAAATGTCTCAACTGCAACTGTATCAAGAGTACTTCGCTTTCCGGAAACGGTTAAGGAGGAGACGCGTTTGAAAGTATTAAAGGCTATTGATGATTTAAAATACCAGCCAAATATTTTAGCACGTCAACTACGAAGAAATGAAACGAATACAATCCTTGTTGTCGTACCGAATATATTGAACACCGTTTTCTTAGGGATTATCGAGGGAATTGAGGCAGAAGCTTCAAAAAATAATTATAAAGTTCTTTTAGGGAATACAAATAATGAAGTTGATAATGAATATGGATTAATCGATTTACTTAAACAAAAACAGACTGATGGGATGATTTTGTTTTCTGCCAGGATGGAAAGGAAACGATTGCTTGAGCTATGTGAAAACCATCCCGTTGTCTTAACGATGGACTATATTGACGGCCTAAAAATTCCATCGGTATCAATTGATAATATTAGCAGCAGTCGTAAGGCTGTACAGCATTTAATTAGTCTTGGACATACTCGAATTGCTCATATATGTGGACCTTTCAAATATGCAAGCTCGAGAGATCGATATAAAGGCTATGAGCAGGCGATGCTGCACAATGATTTAGAGATTGATAGCATGCTAGTCCAAGAGGGGTTATTTACATTTGAATCTGGTTATAATCAAATGTTAAAGCTTCTTGCAATGGAGCATCCCCCGACAGCTGTATTTGCCGCAAATGATGAAATGGCAATGGGAGTGATTAAAGCTGCAAAGGAACGAGGTCTTAACGTACCAAAGGATTTGGCTGTAGTCGGCTTTGATAATATTAGTTTTTCATCAATTTTTGACCCAGCTTTAACGACGATTGCCCAGCCTGTATATAAAATGGGTGAGCTTTCGATGAAATTACTATTGGAACAAATCCGGGGTAATTCACAGATGAAATCACAATACATCCTAGAAAGTGACCTAGTAATAAGGGACTCATGTGGTGGAAGGGAGACAAGTTAACCGTCCTTTCTTCTGATAAAAATGTAATCCATTACATTTTAAGGAGGTGATAGTCAGTAAAAACGCGAAAATTTTTGTAGAAATTTGTAATCGATTACAGTGATGGGGGAAGATTATGATCTATTGCTCTAATCAATTTAGTAGATTACTAGCTAATTAGTATCTGCGAGTGAAGCTTTTATTGCATTGCACAGGTACATACTAAAGTTTCATTTCGTATGGTGTAATTTAGCAAGCTCAGAATGAAAGGAGTAAATTGAATGAATGAAAATCAAATTGCACTTCAGCTTTTTACATTAAGAAATGAAACAGAAAAAGATTTTACAGGCACGTTAGAAAGGATAGCGAAGCTTGGCTATAAGGGTGTTGAATTTGCTGGGTATGGTGGAATGTCGGCAAATGAATTAAAGCAAACACTTGATTACCTTGGTTTAAAAGCAGCATCAAGTCATGTTGCCATTACTTTATTAGAAACAGACTTAAATCAAGTTATCGACTTCCAACAATCGATAGGAAATCGCCACATTGTATGCCCGTTTTTACCACCAGAAAGACGGACAAAGGATTCGTATGTAGAACTTATTTCGCTTTTTAATGATATAGGTAGGAAATGTAAGGAAGCAGGAATTACGTTTTCTTATCATAATCACGATTTTGAATTAGTTCCATTTGACGATGGAAGAAAGCCATTAGATTTCTTATTTGAAGAAACAAATCCCGATTGGGTCAAGGCTGAGCTTGATATTTATTGGTTAACACGAGCAGGAGAAGACCCTGTTCAATGGCTGAAAAAGCTTGAAGGTAGAACTCCACTTCTTCATTTAAAGGATATGACAACAGATGAGGAACAGTTTTTTGCGGAATTAGGAACTGGTGGAGTTGATATTGAAAGTGCAATTAAACAAGGGGATTCACAAAATGTCGAATGGTTCATCGTTGAACAGGATATGTCAAGACGCGAACCATTAGAAAGCATTGACATCAGTATCAACTATTTAAAACAAAACATAATGAAATAATAGCGATTTTCCTACAGGGGGGTAAATGTATGTTGAAAAGATTCATTTCATTATTCAGTGTTTTATCCTTACTTCTTTTAGCTGCGTGTGGGCTTAATGGGGGAGGCTCAACAAATCAAACTGCAACAGGCAGCAAAGAAGAGAAACCATCAAGCAGTGAAAAGAAAGAGCTAGAGTTTTGGTATATCGATTCAGGGGAGAAAGAAAAAGTTTATTTAGAAGCAGTTGAACGATTTAAAGAAAAACATCCAGATGTAGAAGTAAAAACACTTCAAATTCCTAATGATGCGTATAAACAAAAATTTTCTGTGGCGATGAGTGGAGACCAGGCTCCTGATGTATTCCATAGCTGGGGTGGCGGATGGCTGAAAAACTTCGTTGACCAAGGTAAAGTGCTTGATTTAACAGAAGAAACGGATGCTACTCATTTTAATGAATTAGCCTTGAAAAATTCAACTTATGACGGCAAAATCTATGGTTTGCCATTGAGTTTATCCATTGACGTTGTATTTTATAATAAAGAAATTTTTGAAAAGTATAACTTAACACCACCAAAAACATATGAAGAATGGCTATCGATAATCGATACTTTGAATAAAAATAATGTTATTCCAATTGCATTAGCAAACCAAACAAAATGGCCTGGTGCATACTATCTGATGAATTTTGCTAGCAGGATAGCTGGACCTGAGCTTTTTGAAAGCGCTATAAATCGGGAGGGTAAAGGATTTGATGATCCTGCCTATGTTCAAGCAGGGAAATATATTCAAGAGATGGTTGACAGAAATGCCTTTAATTCTGGTTTTAACGGTGTCCCATATGATGAGGGGCAGGGACGTCAACTTCTTTACTCAGGTCAGGCTGCAATGATGGATATGACAATTTCGTTTTTAAACAATGTAAGACAGGAAGCACCAGAGTTTGAGGAAAAACTAGATTTCTTTTTATTCCCAACGGTACCTGGTGGCAAAGGTGATACAACACATGTAGGAGCAGCAACTGGACCGGTTTGGTCAGTAGCGAAAAATAGTGAACATCCTGATTTAGCAACAGAATTAGTAAAGGAGCTGACAAGCACAGAAACAGCTCAAAACTACACAGATCGAACTGGAAGTCTTACAGGAGTAAAGGATATTGAGCCAGCTGATGAATTCACAAAACGTTTTTACGACGTTGTTCAAAATGCAACACATCTACAAATGCCTTATGATCAAACACTACCTCCTGAACTAGCAGAATTGCATAAAGACACAACTCAAGCCATCTTTGGCAAAGACATGACACCAGAAGAAGCAGCCAAAAAAATGGAAGAAAAAGCAAAAGAAGGGGACAGTCCCCAAAAAGACAAAAACTAAGCATTCCATCGTTTTAAACTTTGTTTTAGGGACAGTCCCCAAGCTTATGTATAGTTCATTTAATCGATGTTTTACGTAAAAGTGTATAACAAATGGGGACAGTCCCCAAAGATAGCAAAACAAGGACAAAATGTCTTATTAGTCTTGTTTTTGGGGACTGTCCCCCCATCATAAGGAGGGGATGATGTGGAAACACCGGTTAAGGCTGATTTATCGAGGGGTGTAGTGATTTCGCGTTCTAGAGGTAGGAAGAGGCTGAAGAGCTTTTTTACAATTGGGTTGTTTATTTCACCTGCGTTGATTGTTTATTCTGTGTATGTGTTGTATCCAATTATCAATACGTTGATTTACAGCTTTTATGAATGGGATGGCATGGGTGTTGGTGTATTTGTCGGGTTTGAAAATTATCTCAATCTTTTTAAGGATGCGGTTTTTCTTACGGCACTAAAAAATAATACATGGGTAGTGCTTACGTCTGTTTTTGCGCAAATCCCATTAGGGCTAATTATGGCTTTAATGCTTTTTGCGCCAATAAGAGGAATTAAGCTATTTAGTAGCATTTATTTCTTTCCGTTTCTCATGTCAACTGTTGCAGTTGGTTTACTATGGGTATTAATGTTTGACCCAATTAACGGATTAATTAACCAGCTAATTAGTCTATTTGGATTTGAGAATGTTGCGTGGCTAAGTCAAACGAATACGGCGTTATTTGCGGTATTGCTCGTTATAGTTTGGCAGTTCGCCCCGTTTTACATGATTCTCTTTAAAGCAGCAATCGTTGGAATTCCGGAGGATTTATATGAGGCCGCAGAAATTGATGGAGCAAGCTCGTTAACGAAGTTTTTCCATATCACACTACCATTGTTGATGCCAACCATTGTTAGCTCCTCCATATTGGCTGTTGTCGGTTCATTAAAATCGTTTGATATTTTTTACATTATGACTGGTGGCGGACCAAACCATGGGACAGAGCTACTAGGGACCTACATGTTTAAGCAAGCGTTTATTAATTTTAATATGGGCTATGCAAGTGCGATTGCGTTTATCATGTTCTTTTTATCGTTAATGGTAACAATCATTATTCAAGTGATGGATTATTATCGGAAAAAGAAAGGGGCCTATGTATGACAAGTAAAATAAAAACGATCCCACTCTATTTGTTTGCAATCTTACTATTAGTCTTCACAGGTTTCCCTTTTCTTTATATGCTATCAACCTCGTTAAAGTCGCAAAGCCATTTTTTTGAAAAGCCGTTTGCATTGTTTTCTTCCTTCAATTTAGAAAACTTTCAATCTGTGTTCGAAATGGGGTTAACAAGATATTTCTTAAATAGTGTGCTCGTATCCATCATAGCTGTTTTCGCAGTCATGCTTATTGCTTCATTAGCAAGCTATCCATTGAGTCGAATGAAATTTAAGTTTAACAAAGTCATTTTCTTACTGTTTATTTCAGGGATGATGCTACCTATCCATGCAACACTTATCCCGATTTTTAAACTATCACAAAGCATGGGTGTTTTCGATACGATATGGGCTTTATTAGGACCATATATTGCCTTTAGCTTACCAATTTCAATCTTTATCTTAACTCAGTTTATGCAGGAAATACCAAAGTCATTGGAGGAGGCAGCGAAAATGGATGGCTGCAGTCACTTCGGGATCTTTTGGCGAGTCATTTTGCCAATGCTGACCCCTGCTCTAATGACAGTTTTAATCTACAATTTTATCCATCTATGGAATGAATTCATTTTTGCGCTCGTCCTATTATCAAGTCCGGAAAATATGACATTACCATTAGGATTACAAGATTTTAAAGGCGAGTTTTCCGTCAATATCCCTGGATTAATGGCAGCATTAACTTTAGCAAGTCTACCAATTCTTGTTGTGTATTTATTTTCACAAGAGAAGGTTGTTAAAGGGCTTGCGGGTGGAGCTGTTAAGGAATAAAAAAATAATAGGATAAAAACTAATTTACTGGAGGATGAAACGATGATGAGAGTTGGCGTAATCGGTTGTGGAAGTATTGCAAGACTTAGACATTTAGTGGAATATTGGGCTAATAAAAATGCTGAGATTGTGGCTGTATGTGATATTGATTCATCACGTGCACATGAAATGGCAGAAAAATACGGGGCAAAGGCTTTTACAAATTATGAAGAGCTGTTACAGCTTGATGAGGTTGATGCAATTAGTGTTTGCCTGCCAAATGATTTACATGCACCAGTCTCAATTGCAGCATTAAATGCAGGGAAACATGTACTATGTGAAAAGCCGATGGCAACAACCTCTGAAGAAGCAGAGGAAATGATTCAAGTTGCCAAAAAAAATAGCAGAACTTTAATGATTGCGCATAACCAACGCTTCGTTGCATCACATCAAAAGGCTAAACAATTAATTGAAAGTGGCGAAATTGGGAAAATCTATAGCTTTCGGACATCATTTGGTCACCGCGGTCCTGAAAAATGGAGCATTGATGGTAGGGATAGCTGGTTTTTTAACAAAGATGAGGCTGTTATCGGTGCATTGGGGGATCTCGGTGTACATAAGACAGACTTAATTCGCTATTTATTAGGTGAGGTTGCAGAGGTAGGTGCGTTTGTTGAAACAAGTGCGAAGGAAAATACTGAGGTAGATGACAACGCAGTAGCGATTTTAAAAATGGAATCAGGGGTTATTGGAACTTTGGCAGCAAGCTGGTCATATGTCACAGGTGGTGATAACTCAACAATCATTTATGGTGAAAAGGCGATATTAAGATTAGAGGATGACCCTAATTACTCACTAATCGTCCAATATTTAAATGGAGAAGTTGTAAAGTATGAGTTAGATAAAATCCAAACAAACGAAGAAGGCGGACAAACAAATTCACATGTCATCGATCATTTTGTTGACTCTGTTCTACAAGAAAGAGAACCATTAATACCTGGCGAGGAAGGGAAAAAATCACTTGATGTTGTACTAGCTGCTCTAGCATCAAATGAAACGAAAAAGATAATTGATTTACGAGCATTACCAGTACGTTAAGCATCAATGGTATCACTTCAATAAAATAGCGACGAACGCTCAAATTGTCTTGAGCGTTTTTCTATTTAAAAACATTGTAAAGGTTGTTTGAGAGTAAGTGCTAGATTCGTGTGGGAAGCGGGCACTGCAAGAGGAAATTCAAAAACGACTACTCATCATAAAAAGCAATCAAAGTTTACGAAAACAGCCTTCTATTTCTCCTTAAAAAACATAAAAGCAGTCTTGCTAAAAAAAACTTCCACATTCTTAAGAAATTCTTCATTTTTCCCCTATAAAGAACTTAAGAACTCTTACTTATACTTTAATGATAGTATTGCAAAGAAATTCACACAATGTCTTCCTGTCTTTTTTGCGTCTAGCTAAAGGTAGCGGAAAATTTACTTTATTTAAGCATAAAGCGCACATGCTTTACATTTGATATACTTTGGAAAGGAGGGTGTATGTATGAAAAATTATGTTGTATTAGTTGTTGATGATGATAAAGAAATCCGTGATGGAATTGAAATATATTTAAGAAACGAAGGATTCATTGTGTTAAAGGCGCAGGATGGACTTGAAGCAATTGACATTTTAACTGAGCAGGATGTTCATCTTATACTATTAGATATTATGATGCCGAGGTTAGATGGAATTTCAACTACATTTAAAATTCGCGAGAAAAAAAACATACCGATCATTATGCTAAGTGCGAAAAGTGAGGATACGGATAAAATACTTGGTCTTCAAGTAGGAGCAGATGATTATATTACGAAGCCATTTAATCCGCTAGAGCTAATTGCTCGGGTAAAGTCACAGCTTCGTCGCTACGTCCAGTTAGGACCATTTGAAGGTGTGAGTAAAGTAATTGATTTGAATGGGTTAACAATTGATCAATCAGCAAAAGAAGTGACTGTTAATGGAGAGCCTGTAAAACTAACTCCAATTGAGTACAAAATTGTTGAATTGTTAATGGTGAACGCTGGTCGAGTGTTCTCTATTTCTGAAATTTATGAGAAGGTTTGGAATGAGCCAAGTTACAACGCTGAAAATACAGTAGCTGTTCATATTCGGAAAATCCGCGAAAAAATAGAAATCGACCCTAAAAATCCAAGATATTTAAAGGTGGTATGGGGCATTGGGTACAAAATGGAAAAATAGATTGAATATAATAGCTTGGCTTATTTTATTCACATTTGGAATTAGCGGTGTCTTCACCTCGTTCTTTAACAATAATGAATATATGAAAACAAGCTATTTTAAAACAACAATGTATGAAGACCTTGAATCACATTTATTAGAGAATATCCAAACATTTGAAATGTACTATAAATCGAAGGAGGATACGCTCTCTTCATTATCTGTCACAAATGAGGAAATTGAAGAGTATCGCTACCAAAATGGTGATTTAGCAGATCAAGTCGCAAGTATTGAAGAACAATATGAAATAAAAATAAATGAAGCGATGGTTCAAGAAAATCAAAAGGTGATTGATTACTATACGAAGGAACGAGATAAAAAAATAGAAGATATCACTAAAAACTTTGAAAGTGATGAATATATTAGAGAAAAAATCCTTAAGGAGAAAAGTCAAAGGGTTGATGAATATTATCGTGAGCTTGAAGGCTATCGCAAAGACTATTCAACCTATAAAGAAGCATTTGCCTATTATTTAAAGGACACTGAATCAGGTGAAGTATATACAAACCTTTCAACAACAGACGAAGCTAATATAGATAAGTATATAAATGATGAAAATATGTATTATGTCCACGAATACGGTGAGAAAAAGGGATATTTACATTTAAATTTCCAAGGTTTAGTTATTGGGCTTGAGAATATAAACAATGACTCTGTCGGGAAATCTGCAATATTAGAAGGGAAAATTGCCCTATCAAAAAATGCTCCAAGCGCGAATGCAATTATTGCAAGCTATCAAGAGTATAAAAATCAACAAAAAGCTTTTTTGTTATACTCAATATTGTCGTTACTTGCACTTGTTATAAGCATTATCATTGGAAAAAAACAAAGAATGGTAAAGAGTTTGACACCTGATACGTGGAAGTCACTGTATCAGAAAATTCCCCTTGATGTTGCGATCGTTTTATTTTTTGTTACATCCTATATTGCGATCCTTTTAATTTTTGATCTTGATGTGGTTTATTATGATTTTCTAATCGTTACAATTATTTACCATTTAATCATTAAAGCAGCTTTTGTTGGCATCACTTTAATTCAAGGAGTCTATTTATATTCAAGATTAAAAAATTCTCGGATCGATAAACAATTCTGGAATCACTCCTTAATCATGCAAATAGTGAATATGTTTAGAAATGCATTTCTGAATCGCCGCGTTGGAACACAAGTATTCATTATTTTGACGATTGTCTTTTTCTTTGGAGTTGGGACATTACTTGTCATTGTTTTTCCAGTTTTCTTATTAATCTACGTACCAGCATTTTTCTTAGTCGCACTCCCATTGTTTTTTTTCATAATGAAGCGGACAGGATATTTTAATAAAATTCTCGCAAATACAAATGCATTGGCAAAGGGACAATTTGAGCCTGATTTAGAAATTATCGGGAAGTCAGTTTTTGCTAGTTTAGCTAGGGATATTAATATAATGAAGCATGGAGTGAAAACTTCACAAAAGGCTCAGGCGAAAAGCGAACGATTAAAAACAGAATTAATTACAAATGTTAGCCATGATTTACGAACACCGTTAACATCGATCATTACCTATTCAGAATTGTTGAAAAATCCAACCTTGTCTGTTGATGAGCGGAATAGCTATATTGAAATCATTGATCGAAAATCAAAAAGGCTAAAGATACTAATCGATGATTTATTTGAAGCCTCAAAAATGGCAAGTGGAAATATCCAATTAACAAAAGTGAAGGTAGATATCGTTCAATTGCTTCAACAAGCATTAGCTGAATATAATGAAACGATCCAGCAATCACACCTAACATTCCGAGTTACTCAGCCTGAAGCACCAGTATATGCTTTAGTTGATGGCCAAAAGCTTTGGCGTGTATTCGATAATTTAATTGGCAATATTATTAAGTATTCGTTAGAAAACACTCGTGCTTATATTACAATTACGACTGAAAATAATAAGGCGACCATTATCTTTAAAAATGTCTCTAGATACGAACTTAGTGAGGATACGGATGAATTGTTCGAAAGGTTCAAACGCGGGGACAAATCGCGTAATACAGACGGTTCTGGCCTAGGGCTTGCAATCGCCAAATCAATCATTGACCTCCATGAAGGAACATTAGATTTAGATGTTGATGGAGATTTATTTAAAGTGACCATTGTTTTAGATTTACTCGATAAAGAAGAAGAAATTTAAAAAGGATGAAACGTACTTTTAGCGTCGGTGGTGACCCAAAAGTTAGAGTGAAAATCTAACTTTTGGGGGTCACCACCGTCTCATCCTTTTTTAATCAAGAACGTTTTAAACAATAGATGCTTGGGTAAAGAAATATAGTTCAAAAATGTAAGCGTGCTCATATTGTGGAGTGATATTTGGTCATCACCATTGAATAAAATTTTTAACACGATGTCAAAATCTTTATTCATAACTACATAAAAGTTTTCGTATTAATCGGAAATAAACGTTGAAATTGATTAATAAAAAAAAGGATATTTACAAATTCTTCTATTATAGTAAAATACAAAAAAGTAAATTAATAGGAAATAATGGTAAGAATTTGAGATAACTATGTGAATAATAGATGAATTAATCTGTATTCATCTTAAATAGATATCAATTTCAACAATTTTAGATGGAATTCTGCAAAAAAAATGATATGATAGAATTATCTTACTATTTAATAGAATCACAAATTTAAGGGATGGTGACACGATGACAACTAGATATGAGACAAATGATAGTAGTCTTCCATTACGTCGGGACGTTAAATCTTTAGGACATATTCTTGGAGAGATCCTGGTTCATCATGGGGGTACGGAGCTACTAGATAAAGTTGAAAAATTACGAGTGATGGCAAAAACTCTTCGAAATAATTTTGATCAAGAAATTTATAGTGAATTAAAAAAAGAAATAGTGAATTTAGACCCACCGATGCGTAAACAAGTCATTCGCGCTTTCTCAATTTATTTCCATCTTATCAATGCCGCAGAGTCAAATCACCGCATTCGTCGACGTCGCGAATACCAGCTCCAGGATAACAATATCGTTCAACCAGCATCAATTGAAAGTGCAATTTTATCTCTTAAGGATAATGAAATTGGTGTGGAAACGATTCAAAAAGTGTTGAACACTTTATCACTAGAGCTAGTTATTACTGCACATCCGACAGAAGCAACGAAGCGTTCTGTAATTGAGATTCAAAAAAGAATCGGAAATATTTTGAAAAATCTGGATAATAACATGCTGACAAAAAGAGAGCGTAAAAAGCTTGAAGACAGTCTTTTAAATGAGGTTACGATTTTATGGCAAACAGATGAGCTGCGACATCGGAAACCAACGGTCATGGATGAGGTCCGAAATGGGTTGTATTATTTCGACCAAACGTTTTTTGAAGTACTCCCAGATATTCACCAAGATCTTGAAGAAGGACTTACTGAGCAATTTCCAGGTCATAAATGGGAAGTTCCTAATTTCCTTCGTTTCGGTTCATGGATTGGTGGAGACCGTGATGGAAATCCAAATGTAACTCCAGAAGTAACGTGGGAAACTTTAGAAAAACAACGTGATCTTGCATTGAAAAAATACCGAGATGCATTAATTTTAGCGATGAAGCGCTTTAGTCAATCGACAACACGAGTAGCGATTAGTACGGAATTGATCGAAAATGTTGAAAAGGATGAACAAATTTATTTAACAGAGGATAAAAAATGGCATGTCGAAAATGAAATCTATCGTAGAAAAATCGCTGTCATTTTAACGCGCTTAAAAGAGGTTGGCAAATCAGACATTGGCTATAAATCAGCTGAAGAGCTTCTTGAGGACTTATACATTATTCAACGAAGCGTTGCATTGCATCAACCAGCAAACCAAGACTTAAACATGCTTAAAAAGCTAATTCGCCAAGTACAATTATTTGGCTTCCATTTAGCAACACTTGATATTCGAAATCATAGTGGGGAGCATGAAGCTGCAATAACAGAGATTCTTCGAAAAGTAAAGGTAGCGGAAAATTATTCTGAATTATCAGAAGAGGAAAAGCTTAAGACGCTTGAATCTGTATTAAAGGATCCTCGTCCGTTATTATTATTAAATGAGGATTATACGAAAGAAACACAA
Source organism: Bacillus sp. (in: firmicutes) (assembly GCA_031180805.1). Lineage (GTDB taxonomy): Bacteria > Bacillota > Bacilli > Bacillales > Bacillaceae > Metabacillus. The sequence continues at coordinate 154,780 of JAPSLL010000005.1, read as the reverse complement.
CAAATGATTAAAGTCTTTACAACGATTAAAAAGGCACATGATACATTTGGTAAAAAATCAATCCTCGTATACTTAGTAAGCATGACACAATCAGCAAGTGATTTACTTGAAGTATTAGTGCTTGCGAAAGAAGCGGGCATTTATCGCCTTCATGCAGATGGTTCAGTTGAAAGCCATTTAAATGTTGCACCACTTCTTGAAACGATTGATGACCTAGTTGCGGGCCCAGCAATTATGGAAACGTTATTTAATATGGATGTTTATCGTAATCACTTGAAAATCCATGGCGATTCTCAGGAAATTATGCTTGGATATTCCGACGGTAGTAAAGACGGCGGAACGTTAACTGCAAACTGGAAGCTGTACAAAGCACAGCTTGAAATTCACCATATGGCGAAGCGGTACAATATTGGATTGAAATTCTTCCATGGCCGTGGTGGTTCACTTGGCCGTGGCGGTGGTCCGTTAAATAGAAGTATTTTGTCACAACCAGCAGAAACACTTGGTGATGGCGTGAAAATTACTGAGCAAGGGGAAGTATTATCTGCACGTTACCTATATGAAGATATTGCTTATCGTAGTCTTGAGCAGGCTACCTCAACTTTATTAGTAGCATCTGTTAATTTATCGGAGGAATCAGAGCAAAAGCATCTCCGGGAAAAGGTTTGGGAAGAGGCGATGGAGGAAATCTCAGCAGTTTCTCTTAAAAAATATCAATCTCTTGTATTTGAGGATCCAGACTTCCTAACATATTTTACAGAAGCAACACCTTTAAATGAAGTTGGTGAATTAAACATTGGTTCTCGTCCTATGAAACGGAAGGATCGAAATCGCTTTGAAGATTTACGTGCGATTCCGTGGGTATTCGCATGGACTCAAAGTCGTCAGTTAATCCCTGCGTGGTATGCAGCAGGAACAGGTCTTGATGATTTTGCTTCAAAAAGCGACGAAAACTTAAAGCTATTACAGCGTATGTACCTTGAATGGCCTTTCTTCCGTTCAACAATAGATAATTTACAAATGGCGTTAATGAAGGCTGACATTACGACAGCGAAAGAGTATACGTCTCTTGTAAAAGATAAGACAATTGCAGAGAGAATTTTCGGTAAAATTGTTGAAGAGTTTGAGAAAACAAAAGAAATATTATTAAAAATTTCTGGTGACGAAGAGCTGCTAGACCATACACCAAATATTAAAGAATCAGTCTATCGCAGAAATCCTTATGTAGATCCATTGAATTTCCTACAAGTTGAGCTTATTAAGGAGCTTCGTGCTCAAGAGGAGCCAAATGAGGAATTGTTAACAGAAGTGTTGTTAACAATTAGTGGTATTGCAGCAGGATTACGTAATACTGGTTGATAAAGAGTTATATAAATAATCGCTAATCGTCCACTGAAATATTTGGTGGACGATTATACATAATTTGGATTATCATTTCGATGAGATGGTATCTAGAAAACAATTTCATTAGCATTATATTAAGACATCTATTGGTAGAGGAGTAAGAGGATATGAATAAAATAAAAGGACCATTTCGCGCAGACCATGTAGGTAGCTTCCTAAGACCTGAGCGATTAAAAAAAGCTAGAATCGAAAAGCAAAATGGCGAGATTACCGCTGAACAATTAAGGGCTATTGAAGATGAAGAAATCATTCGCCTTGTTGAAAAACAAAAGGAAGTCGGTCTTCAGGCAGTCACAGATGGTGAATTAAGAAGAGCGTGGTGGCATTTTGATTTCCTAGCAGGCCTTGATGGAGTAGAACTCTATGAAACAGAATCTGGAATTCAATTTAATGGAGTAAAAACAAAAGCACATGGAATTAAAGTGACAGGAAAAGTAGATTTTACAAACCATCCAATGATTGAAGACTATAAATTTCTACATCAAATTGCTGGTGATCATGTAGCGAAGTTTACGATTCCAAGTCCGAATATGTTGTTTTTTAGAGGCTATATAGAGGAGGAAGCTTATCCAACTCAAGAGCAATTATTTGAGGATTTGATTGTTGCTTACCAAAAGGCAATCAAGGCATTTTATGATGCTGGCTGTCGTTATTTACAATTAGACGATACATCATGGTCTGTCTTTTTCTCTGAACAGGGGAAAGAGCAAATCAAAGCACGCGGTCAAGAGCCTGACAAGCTTCTTCAATTATTTGCTAGAGCAATTAATGAGTCTATTGCAAATAAACCAAAGGATATGGTTATCACAATGCATATTTGCAGAGGAAACTTCAAATCTACCTATGCAGCTTCTGGTGGATATGAAAATGCCTCAGAAGTAATTTTTGGCGGTTTAAATGTTGATGGACTATTCCTTGAATTTGATGATGAACGTTCAGGTGGATTTGAGCCACTTCGCCATGTAAACCGAAAGGACCTTCAGCTTGTATTAGGGCTCATTACATCAAAATTTGGTGAATTAGAAGACCCAGAAAATGTGAAGGCGAGAATAGCAGAAGCAAGTCAATATGTTGGTTTAGAGCAAATTTGTTTAAGTCCACAATGTGGTTTTGCATCAACTGAAGAAGGTAACCTATTAACAGAGGAGCAACAATGGGATAAGGTTCGTCATGTTATCAAAATTGCAAATGATGTATGGTAATCATGATTCGGTGTAAGAGAAAGCAGCAGAATTAGATCTGCTGCTTTTACCGTTTTAATCATCAATCTCTTCTTCAATGAATGTTTTTAACCTTTTATATTGTTCTTCATAAATATATTTACTCGTCCAGCCTAATAACTTCGTAGCAATTTTATATAGGAAATTACTAGGAATAATGCTAGCTTCAACAATTAATCTTGTACCATGATATTCTCTTGATAATTCGTATTTAGAAATGCTTAGTCCTTCTTTTGATTGTGAGTGCATAACGATTTTATACGGGGGCATAAACTCTATTAAAACAGATTCTATTGTCATCACTTTCTTGTCTATTTTTTGAACGGTTTTAAATTTCGTACCAGGTCTCGCTAATTCCTTATCCTCTGGAGCTTCATAAATATTTTCCACGAACAATGTATTCCAACATTTAATTTTTTCATCGTCGTTAACATAATCAAATACAACATCAATTGGTGCGTTAATAACCTCTTCATAACGATAAACTAATAATTCTTTCACATTTAATCCCTCTGTCTTCTATTTATGTAATCTGAATCTATTATAATTAATTCTAATTACCTATTTAACCATTAATTTCATAACATGTAAATGTCTAACAGGATAAATTAAAAAGAGATTAGCATTTTGTGAAGTCACTGAAAAAGCTTATGTTTAATAATTTTATAAGAATAAATTTCCCTTTTGAAACGACTTTTTCAGTGGCCTTCATTTTGTAAAAGACATTTTAATTTTAATGAAGTTTTTTATCGTGAAAAAGCAGGACTCTTTACATAAAAACTTGAAGTATAAAATACAACCATTTTAGGAGTGGAGAATGTGAAGCAAAAGGTTATCGTTTATCGAAAAGTACCAAATGATATTATAGAAAATTTAACATCTCAGTTTGAGGTCGTTTATTTTGAACGTTTACATGAGGGGAATTATCAAGAGTTTCTCAAGGAGCTTCAAACAGCTGATGGCTTATTAGGAGCAAGCATGAAAATGAATCAAGAGTTATTAGAAATGGCACCAAATTTAAAAATAATTTCAAATATATCTGTAGGATATGACAATCTTGAAATGAACGAGCTTCGCAGAAGAGGGGTTAAAGCGACAAATACGCCAGGTGTCTTAGTTGATACGACAGCTGATACGATTTTTGGGCTTCTACTTGCAACAGCAAGACGAATTCCTGAGCTTGATCATTATGTGAAAAAAGGTGAGTGGTCTGGAACAATTGGCGAGAGTTTATTTGGTGTTGATGTCCATCATAAAACTCTCGGAATTATCGGAATGGGCAGCATCGGTAGAGCAATTGCAAAGCGGGGGCATTTTGGCTTTGATATGAACATTTTGTATCATAATCGTTCACGTAAGGAAGAGATTGAAAGCGAATTTTCAGCAAAGTATTGTGAGCTTGACGACCTGTTAAAGAACTCTGATTATGTTTGCTTAATGACGCCGTACACCCCAGAAACCGATAAAATGATTGGGGAGCGTGAATTACGATTAATGAAACGCTCAGCGATTTTTATAAATGGTTCAAGAGGAAAAAACGTTGACGAACAAGCCCTTATTAAGGCACTTAAAGAGCAGTGGATATTGGCAGCTGGTCTAGATGTTTACGAACAGGAGCCAATAGCTAAAGATAACCTATTGCTAACCTTACCGAATGTAGTTACCTTGCCACATATCGGATCAGCAACAAAGGAAACGAGAGATAAGATGGCAAGATTAGCAGCTGATAATTTAATTGCTGGATTAACAGGAAATGTCCCTCCAAATCTTATAAAGTGAAAGGTGGGGAATTTCCTGGCCCACTTTTTTACAGGCTAGCTAGCTTCGTTCGATAGGTTGTTAAATCCTTTTCGATTTCGCTTAATTTTGCCTCAAGCTTTTCAATCGAATGTCCTGTCGATACTAGCTTTTCGATATCTCCTTGAATTTTGACATACTCCATTTTTAACTCTTCTATTTTTTGATTAAGCTCTTGTTTATCCATACTAGCAGCATCCTTTCAAAGTGATAAAACTAGCTTAAGTGTATCAAATTTTTCCTGACAGTTCATGTAATCAAATGGAAGTAATCATTAATTCAGCAGTAAAAGGTAGTAAATGAACAAAAAAACACATTTTCTTGTAAAAAAATGTAGAGAAAATCATGATACCCCTATATACTATTCGGTAGAGATCGAATTTTTTTGAATTTTTAATCATAGGGTAGGGGGAAATAAAATGAGCCATATTGAAATCATTCAAGAAACAGGGGTAGCCGCGGTTATTCGCGGTGCTACAAAGGATAATATTATTCAAATTGCAAAGGCATTAAGCGATGGTGGGGTAAAGGTTTTAGAGATAACGGTTGAAACACCGGGAGCATGTGCAGCAATTGAAAAAGCATCACAAGAGTGTAATGACGTTCTTGTAGGAGCTGGAACTGTACTTGATGCTGAGACAGCAAGAACTGCGATTATGTCTGGTGCGAAATTTATTTTTTCACCGACAACTAATCGAAAAACGATCGAAATGGCCAAAAGATATGGGGTTGTTAGCATCCCAGGTGCATTAACACCGACAGAAATTTTAACCGCTTACGAAAGTGGCGCAGATATGATCAAAGTATTTCCTGCAAATGTTTTCGGGCCAAGCTATATAAAAGATATTCACGGTCCACTTCCACAAATCCCAATCATTTCAACTGGTGGAATTACGATAGATAATGCTGGGGATTACATAAAAGCAGGTGCAGTTGGGGTCGGTGTTGGAAGCTCATTAGTAAATACGAAAAAAGAGTTAACAGAGACATACTTACAGGAAATAACGGCTACTGCTGCTAGATTTATTGATGTCGTAAGAGAAGCAAGAGGATAATATTTAAAGATTATTACCCGTAGGGAGATAACTTTTCCCTATGGATTTTTTTATGTTGAAATAGTTTTTTGAGAAAAATGTTTGTTTTTGTTCATAATTGTTCTATAATTAAAAAATCAAATTGGTTTTTACGGGGGATTTTAGATGCTTTCAGTTGAGCGGCATGAAAAAATATTGGAACAATTAGATAAAAGTAAAATTATAAAAGTATCTGAGTTAAGTAAGCTGTTAGAAGTAACGGAAAAAACGATTCGCGGTGATCTTGAATTATTAGAGCAGCGTGGATTTTTAAAACGGATCCATGGTGGAGCGGTTATTGCTGATGGAGAAGGTAGAATGCTGCCAATTGCTGAGCGTCAATCTGGTTATAGTGATGTTAAGCTTGCGATTGCAAAAGAAGCTGTCAAGCTTATTAAGCCAAATGAAACGATTCTCATGGATGGAGGAAGTACAACGAGTGCAATTGCAGAATTACTCGGAGATTTCCCGATAACTGTGATTACGAATGATATTAAAATTGCTCATGTTCTTTTGAAGAAGCCAATGATTCAATTAATGGTATTAGGTGGAACGAGAATTGATAATTCTTCATCTTTAATGGGTGCACAAGCTACTGAAATGCTGCAAAGAATTAGGGTGAATCGATTGTTTTTTGGAACAACAGGTATTTCCTTAGACAACGGATTAACCGTGATTAACAGTATTCATGCTGATTGGAAAAAGCAAATTATTAGCTGTGCAGATCAAGTAACGCTGCTAGCAGACTCAACAAAATTTGAAAAGGTTGCACTCATTAATTTTGCCCAAATCGATGAGGTTGATGAAATTGTAACTGATTCAGGAATAAATTCTGACGTTTTGGCAGCTTTGGAAGGTAAGCAAGTAACATTGCATATTGCGACAGCATAAGACTTGATAAATAAATGGAATATTTTATTAAAAAAGATGACAAACGAACATTTTCCCGTTGTCATCTTTTTTATTTGTGATATAATCAAACCATAATGAACATAAACAAACATTATGAAACGACGTTGGAGGTGGCATGGGAATGGAATCTCTTTTTTCATTAAAGGGAAAGGTAGCATTACTAACAGGAGCAAGCAGAGGATTAGGACAAGGTATGGCCGTTGGTTTAGCTGAGGCAGGAGCAACAGTCATTGGTGCCGGAATGAGTGACATGTCTGAAACAAGAAGCAAAATTGAAGCAATTGGCGGCATTTTTCATGATGTGAAAATTGATTTATCAGAGGATAAGGCTGCTGAAAAGCTAGTTTCAGAAGCTTTAGCATTAACAAACAAGATTGATATTTTAGTAAACAATGCAGGAATTATCCGCCGAGAAAATGCGGAAAACTTTACTGATGATGATTGGTTTGAAGTCATTAAAGTAAATCAGCATGCAGTTTTTCAATTATCCCGTGAGGCTGGCAGACATATGCTTGAAAATGGATCAGGGAAAATTATTAATGTAGCCTCAATGCTTTCATTCCAAGGTGGACTTAGAGTGCCAGCTTATACAGCGAGCAAACATGCTGTTGCAGGGTTAACGAAATCACTTGCAAATGAGTGGGCAAGTAGAGGAATAAATGTAAACGCTATCGCTCCAGGCTACATGGAAACGGATAATACTGCACAGCTCCGTTCAAATACAGAGCGCAATGAATATATCACTTCAAGAATTCCACAAGGCCGCTGGGGTACACCAGATGACCTAAAGGGAGCAGTCGTGTTTTTAGCTTCAAATGCATCAAATTATGTCAATGGCCATATTTTATGTGTTGATGGCGGTTGGATGAGCTCTTAATCGTTTGAATGTTAAAAAATAGGTATGATGCTTGAGATTATTGAAGCAAGGTGCTTGATGAGTTACAAAATATATTAAGTAGTAAGTGGATACTATCTAGCTCCAGCGCCTAGCCCTCGAGGTCACAAGCCAATTATTACGGTAAAGCAAATACACTTTTCTGTGATAATCGTCTTGTGCATGTCGGGGCTAAGCGAGGCGCTTGCGCTTTAAATTAGAAAGGGGAAATGAAGAATGGAAATTAGACACACAACGAATCCGACAGATTTTAAAGAGTATAAAACGGAAAGATTAAGAAGTGACTTTTTAATTGATTCTCTATTTGTACAAGGAGAAATTAACTTAACGTATTCACACTATGATCGCGTTGTCGCTGGTGGAGCAATTCCTACAACAGAAGCGCTTAAGCTTGAAGACAAGGAAACTTTAAAAACAGAATACTTCTTAGAAAGACGTGAAGTAGGAATTATTAATATCGGTGCAGAGGGAACAGTGTTAGTTGATGGGGAAGCTTATACTTTAAATAAAAGAGATTGCCTTTATGTTGGTTTGGGAAATAAAGAAGTATTATTCAAAAGCAGCAATGCTTCTGATCCGGCAAAGTTTTATATTGTATCAACACCAGCTCATAAGCAATATCCGACGAAGAAAGCTCCAATCGATGATGCAGAGCCAAATCGTTTAGGATCTGACAGTGAATCAAACAAACGAACGATTTATAAATATATCCATGCTGATGGAATTCAAAGCTGTCAATTAATGATGGGAATGACGTTGCTAGAGCCAAATAATATGTGGAACACGATGCCTGCGCATTTACATGACCGTCGAATGGAAATCTATTTATACTTCGATATGGATGAAGATGCTAGAGTATTCCACTTTATGGGACAGCCGGATGAAACACGTCATATTGTTGTGAAAAATGAACAGGCTGTTTTATCACCACCTTGGTCTATCCATTCGGGTGTAGGAACAAGCAATTATACATTTATCTGGGCGATGGCTGGTGAAAACTATACATTTACAGATATGGATCAAGTGAAGATGGATGAATTGAAATAAAGATATATTTAGTGTTCTTGTCCTTATTGGATGAGAACACTTTTTATTTTTGGCAGTTTTAAAGCAAAGCTTATTTCGGTATGTCAAATCTAATTCCCTTCTAATAAAAAACTTTAAATAAGCTGTGTATCTTTTAAATAATTTATTATGGTTTGGAAGTCCTAACTACATCAATTGTTTTATTTGCTGAAAAGACCGATGTGGGGATAATCACTATAATAGTGAAAAAAACAGCTAAAATGTCTGTCAAAGTGTTAAATGGTACAAAAGCATTATAAACATATTTTAGTAGTGTGAAATAAATTACAAAATATACAATTGATAAAAAGAAGAACGCTAATTTTTCCATCGTAATTTCGACCTCATCATTAAAATTTCACCGTAATTAATTAAGAATCAGACAAACGATAAAGCTTGTATAGCAACTATCAATGGTTATGAAAAAATGATAAAGATAGAATCTCATATCTGTAATTCTTTGTGAATTAGGAATATGTGATATCTATTACTTCTTTTTTACAATTGGAATAAGGATATCGAAATGCGGGTCTTTAAGGTCACGACCTATTGGATATCGTTCATGCTTAATTGGCAACGGATCATAGTATTTTTGTTCAGAATCAACAAACGGTTCATACTCGCTTTCTTTTAACCATTCAGAAATTGAATGGTATGTTTGCGCGATATTTTCACCTGGCTTGTGGTGTGTCAGAAAATAGGTCATTTCCGGTACATAAATTTCTACCATTTCCTCAAGGATACGCTGTCTCTTTCCCACCTCATAGATGGAATAATGGGTGAAGCCATCTTGTCTTAGATGATAAGACAAGCCTAGCAATGTATCTGGATTGATGAGATAATCAAACTCTATTACTCTATCGTTCATTGTCGAAATCATATCCTTTAATGTATGAACGTCAGTGTAAGAACCGTCCCATTTTAAGCCAACACCACGATATCCCGGTAATGTAACAATTTCATAGTTTAGCTTCATCTTCAATGACTCCTTTTTCATGAAATTTCTTTTACATTGCTAATTCTCCATTTTTACAATATATTCCTTCTTTATAAGAGCTTTTAATAACATTGCTAGAATAAAAAATTTTATAATTTTTGCAGAAATAATTGTCGGTATTCAGTTGGTGTCTTTCCTTCTTGCTCTAAAAAACGTTTATTGAAATAGCTTATACTTGGGTACCCAGCTTTCATAGCAATTTCTTTCACTGTCATTTCCTTATTTTCTAATAACCATTGCTTGCTCTGCTGTAGACGGCATAATGTGATGAATTCCATTGGTGTCATTTGCGTGGCACGTTTAAATAAGCGACAAAAATAATAGGTGCTAACCCCAGCCTGTTCTGCCCAATACTCTAAGTCAAACGGATCACATGCTTTTTGCTGCATAAGAGGAAGGAGAGGTTGAATTCGATTATCGATTTCCTGGCGACGTTGGGCTGTTCTTGGTACGGCATTTGTGACAAATTCAATCAAAAACGTATACGTAAGAGTAGACAATTTAGATAAATGTAAAAAACTATTATTTTCTGCTTCAAGGAGAAGCTGTTCATGGGTATCCTCTAATCGTTGTAATTGTTGAACTGTCCAGATCCGGTCATGATGAAATCCCTTTTCTGTTAGAAATGGGTGAAGAACACTGCCGTAAAAGTGAACCCAGCGAATATTCCACGGATCATCCTTACTGCTATAATAGCGCTGTTCCTGCATTGGAAAGTAAAGGAATGCATCACCTCGTTTTAATGTGAATGGCTTCCCATCAATTTCAAGAAAGCCTGTTCCTGACAAGACAAAATGAATACTAAAATTATTTAACGTTCCAACCTTGCGATCAACCTGGTGATCAGGCTCATTAAAATACCAGCCAATCGATTCGGGAAGAATCATATACTCATCTTCATTTAATGTAGGCAATAAATATTGTCTAATCATTTTTATCATCCTTATGAGAGCAATATTGTTTCATTTATATAACAATAAGTTTCTATTTTTATTTTAAAGATAGGCTCATATAATGACAATATAGTATTAAATCTTTTTAAGGGAGAGGGAGAAATGAAGAAGGTTCATTGGGGTATTCTCGGATGTGCGAAAATTGCAAGGCGTGCTGTCATTCCTGGAATTTCAGCATCTGAAACAGGAGTCGTCTCGGCCATCGCGAGTAGAGGCAGCGATAAAGCAAAACAATTTGCAGAGGAATTAAAGATTCCGACAGCTTATGGGAGCTATGAAGAGCTATTGGCTGATCCAACAATTGATGCAGTTTATATTCCGTTGCCAAACCATTTACATAAGGAATGGACAATTCGGGCAGCAGAGGCGGGAAAGCATGTTTTATGTGAAAAGCCTTTAGCATTGGACGCAATAGAAGCAACGAAAATGGTTGCTAGTTGTGAAAAAGCAGGTGTCGTCTTTGCGGAGGCATTTATGTATCGTTATCACCCGAGATACACGATGATTCGGGATGTAATTAGTTCGGGTGAGATCGGTGATATACGTGGTATTCATGGTACCTTTACGTTCAATAACGCAATGGACAAGGGGAATGTACGTTATAAGCAGGAATGGGGTGGTGGTTCATTATATGATGTTGGAGTTTATCCAATTAGTGCAGCACGAATGATTCTTGGCGAGGAGCCGCAAGCTGCGACAGTACACGCCTTATTTTCCAAAGAGCATGATGATGTAGATATGATGGCATCAGGCATTCTTGAATTTGCTAATGGTGTTGCATTAACCTTCGACTGTGGAATGTGGGCCACATTTCGAAATACGCTAGAAATCATTGGTACAGACGGACGTATTGAAGTACCATCAGCATTTATAGCCGAACAAAATGAAGCAGATAACTTTTATGTCATTACGAATGATGGGAGAAGGGAAGTAGAGGTGCCACGATTGAATCAATATGCTTTGCAGGCGGATGCAATTGGAAGAAGTATTCTCACAGGAGAACAATTACCTTTTCCAGCAACTGATGCAATTGAAAATATGAAGGTTCTCGATGCCTGCTTAACTTCGGCAAAGGAACGCAGACGTGTTGAAATATAAAAAATAGGAGGAATACGACATGAAGACAATTACGATTCCAGGGCTTAATAAGCAAGTAACGACACTTATTCAAGGTTCCGATTATTTTAGACCGAGTATTTATGAAAGGGTTTGCAATGTGTTGGATCGGTATGTTGCAATTGGTGGAAATACAATTGATACAGCACATGTTTATTGTGGTGGAGAAAGTGAAGTAGCTATTGGACAATGGATGAAGGACCGCAATAATCGTGAGAATGTTGTCATTCTTACCAAAGGTGCACATCATGATCAAAATGGTCCACGCGTGACACCTGAGGCGATTTCTAACGATCTGTTTGAAAGCCTTGAACGTCTTGGAACAGATTATATTGATTTATATGCACTCCATCGCGATGACCCTTCAGTTCCAGTTCAGGTCATTGTCGATGCATTAAATGAACATATCCAAGCGGGACGAATTAAGGCGATTGGTGGATCAAATTGGACGGTTGAGCGTCTCCAGGAAGCAAATGAATATGCCGCTATGAATGGACTTGTTGGCTTTACCTTTAGCAGTCCAAATCTTAGTCTTGCAAAGGCAAAGGAACCTTTTTGGTCTGGATGTGTTTCGGTTGATGAATCAGATTGCCAGTGGCATAAACAATATCAATTTCCGCTGCTGTCATGGTCCTCACAGGCACGTGGCTTTTTTACAGGTCGGTTTACACCTGAGGATCGCAGTAATGAAGATCTCGTTCGTGTCTTCTATAGTGATGAAAACTGGGAACGTCTTCGCCGTGCAGAGCAACTAGCGAAAGAAAAGGGGGTAACAACGATACAAATCGCCCTTGCCTATGTTCTTAATCAACCGTTCCCAACATGTGCTCTAATCGGTGCTCAAAATGACGAGGAACTGCTATCATGCTATGAAGGCTCCAAAATTGAATTAACACAAAAGGAATTAACTTGGCTTGAAAAGGTTGAAAACAGCGTAAAATAATTGAGAAATGGGGGACTGTCCCCCATTTTTTATTTTTATTAAAATTTTTTCATTTTCGACGCTACTCCGTTCTGCTTACTCCCTATATATACAATGAAAACCATTTGAAATGAGAAATGGTGAGCCAAAAGGTTTTTATTTTATTTAAACAATAAGAGGAGTAAGGAAAAATGGAAAAATTCAATTACGAGTTATTACAATCGTATCAATCATTTAACACGATCGAAGAAATGGATCAGGCTGTCCGTGGCTTTTTGTACAAGCATAAGGAGGAATTGTCAGAAGGGACGATAGCTGTTCTCACACAAATTTGGCGACATTCTGTTAAGGTAATCGGTGTTTCCTTTGCCCGAAATGATTATTTAGCAGAGCAAGCAAACGTCAGCCGCCGCACTGTCATTCGCGCCTTGAACGTCTTAATGGAGAAAGGGCTTATTAAAAAAATTCCAACAGCAAGAAAGACAGGCAAACAAGGGGTTAACATTCTAATCATCCAGCCATTTGCGTCAATCGAAGCATTAAAAAATACGGTGTCACACTATGATGACACACCAGAAGTCACAGCTAATAAAACAGAGAATAAGCAAAGCTCACTCTGTGAGAAAAGATCTATAAAACCTTATAACGTAAAGGAACAGGAAGAGCCGACAGCTGATCAACTTGATGTGAGCTTTTTACCAGAATCTATTCCTCAAGAATTTGTAATTGCCTCAAAACCGTTTTTCAATGCGATCGGAATTTATGAGCTATGGAAAAGAGTGCTACTCGTATATCGTAAAATGAAACTAAAGAAAGACCTAGAAGCTGTTATTAATCGCGTCATCTATGCCTTTAAGCAAACGGTTTTTGCCAAAAAACGCGGGAAGATTAAATCGTCGTTTGAAGGGTATTTTTACACAATTCTTTATACGGAGCTCATTGTCGAAAAACGGAGAGAGATGAAGCATGCTTATTATGATTTTTTGACATCCATGTGAAAAGCTATCGTTAGGTAATGAAAAACGTGCTATGACTAGAATAGGGCACTCCCTAATTTTAGAAAGCACCCATTGAATGATGAATAATGGAATTACCCTTATCCAGGATTTTGTTAATTTATCTTTACGTTTCCTTGGATGATGTTCGTGCTGCCAGCTTCATTGCTTACTAGAGTTCCATCTGTTTTTATTCTATTGTTTAAAACTTCATTAGATAGTGAGGAGCCAGTTAATCGAATCCCAGGATTCCGATAGCCGGAATATGTGATAATTTCGTTGTTTACAAGTTTATTATAGCTACCAGGTGCAATCCTAACGACAGATTCAGGGTTTAATGTACGATCATTTTGTTGAATGCTGTTTTGCGATACTGTATTGTTATCAGCTTGAATTAAAATCCCATGGATGTTTGAGTCAATAACAGTGTTTCCAGTGATCGTATTATGGTGAGCACCTGATAAGATAAAAATGCCTCTTGGATATTTTTCAATTACATTATTTGTAATCGTATTATAGGCACCGCCATTCGGAATTCGTATTCCACCATAGCTATCCTGCTGTTGCCCGCTATTAATAATTCGATTATTTGATACTGTTGTATATGTTGCACGAGATAAATTAATACCACTACCACCTATTGAATTTGTTATTTCATTGTTTGTGATCGAAACATTCGTAAATTCACCGACTGGGTAATTCTCATCACCTGTTGCAATGGAATGGCCGCTTGTTCTGTCAAATTTACTATTCTTTATCGCAGAATTTTGCATTCTTCTTAGTATTGCGCCATTTGTCGTATCTCTTATTTCAATTCTGTCTAACGTTAAATCGGTGATTTTTTTATCAATTAACATCCCACCAATTTGGTTCAGCCCTTTAGCAGCGCGATTTGTCCGATCTCCATCAAATGTAAGATCAGAAACGGTGACATTTAATTCAATTGAATTAGACGGTAGCACAGGGTTACCAACTATGTAGCTTCCGGCTGATTCCATTTTCTTAATAATTGTTCTACCCATACCTGCACCAACGATGTTTACTCCTTTATAAAAACGAAGCTCTTCGGCAACGTAATACGTACCGGCTGGAATATAAACAGTTCCCTCGACCCCACGATCATAAAAGTAACGCATTGCAGAATGTAGGGCATTTGTTTGAGATGCTTGAACACCAGGTCTTGCACCAAAATCTGCTGCGTTTACCGTTTCTTCTGCATGTGCATGTGGTAAGACGTATACCAATGAAAGGAAAAATACAACTAGGAGCATACAACCATTTTTTAAAATTTTCATTTTTTAATTCTCCTTTTTAGATATTTGATTGCATTTTGAGGAATGTGTAATACGTTCTCATGAGGCAAGGTAAACAGATGTATCAATGTAGCTAAAACGAAACTTCTAAATTTATCTGTCATCACCTACCAATTTTATGGAATGAATAGCAAGGATAGGTTAACAAAGTTAAAGTTTTCAAGCAATATGCAAATGATACCGTTTACATATATCCGTTTCCTATCAAAAAAACGGTACAAATACATTTGACAAAAGAGTAAATAGGAGATTATGGCGAAAAAAACCAACATTATTCGCGCTTGACATATTGGTAACTTTTGATATTATTTATTTGAACAGTGGTTAATAAAGGAGGAGCTATGTCACCTAGAAGAGCAGGGAACAATGAATTAACTCGAGAGATGATAATGGATGCTGCACGAGATTTATTTGTTCAAAAGGGCTATCAGCATGTGTCGATGAGGCAAATTGCCAAAGAGCTTAATTATAGTCATGGAGCTATTTATTACCATTTTAAAAATAAAGCTGAGCTGTTTTATGCACTTGTTGAGGAACATTTTGACATGCTGGATAAGAAGCTAGAGCAAATTATTCATTTGGAAATGGATAATCATTCAAAGCTTAAGGAAGTATTTGTTGGCTATATTGAATTTGGGCTTACTCATCAAAGTCATTATGAAATTATGTTTTTAATTAAAGATGATGAAGTCATAAATTTTATGAATCAAGGCCCAAACATAAGCTATGAAAAATTTGCCCAAAGTGTGTATATGTTAACAGAGAAAAAAGTAACATTACAGGAGATTTGGTCTATCTTTATTTCATTACATGGGTTTGTAACACATTATTTGCAAAATGTGAGCACATTTGAGGATGTTAAAGATTTAGCATATGCTCATGCAAACTTTTTATTAAAAGCTATTTATAACTAAGCCAGGTGAAAGCTACCAGCAAGAATTCTGCTTAGAAAATGGTGCAGGTGGGACTTTTAAAGGGTGTTACTATTGATAAGGCTCACCGCCATCCTCGCGGAATAGTTAACATATGTAGGAACTAAGAGTCCACATATCACTAGTAAAAGGTAACATAGTTTATGAAGAAAGCTTTTTTTTAAACTTATTTGACCACTGGTTAATAAACTGATGAAAAGAGGAATTGAAATGAAAAAAGCATTAGTATTGGGAGCATCAGGTGGAATGGGGTATTCGATTGTTAATGAATTATCAGATAGAGGAATTGAGGTTGTTGCCTTTGCCAGAAGGAAAGATAGACTTATGCAATTATTTCATCAAAATAACCTCATTACAGTAAAGGCGGGTGATTTACGAAAGAAGGAGGATGTTATTTCAGCTGCTAAAGGTGTTGATGTTATTTTCCACTCGGCAAATATCCCGTACTCTCAGTGGGAGGAGGATCTTGCTCAAATCGTTCATCATATTGTTGAGGCTGCAAAGATCCAGTCAGCAAAGCTTGCTGTTGTCGACAATATTTATGCATATGGTCGAAAACCAAATGAATTGGTCACTGAAAACGCACCGAAAAATCCCCATACAAAAAAGGGGAAAATCAGATTACAGCTTGAAAAAATTTATCAAGCCTCTCATGTTCCAACGATTATCGCTCATTTTCCAGACTTTTATGGACCTAATGCGAGCAATACATTACTGCATTATACATTTGAAAAAGTAGTGAACAATAAGAAGGCTGGAATAATTGGAAATAAAAACATTGCCAGGGAATTTATATATACGCCAGATGGAGCAAAGGCTATCGTTGAATTAGCGTTAACAGATAAGGCATATAATCAAAATTGGAATATTCCTGGATATGGAGTCATTACGGGAGAAGAAATTACAACGATATTAAGACAAACCGTTAACTATAATAAGAAGGTTTCGACTGTTACAAAAGCGATGATTCAATTTCTCGGTCTATTTAGTAAGGATATGCGGGAGGTAGTTGAGATGTTTTATTTAAACGAAGAGCCTGTCGTTTTATCAGGAGAAAAGTATGAAAAAGAAATAGGGAAGATACCGAAAACGCCTTATAAGGAAGGAATTAAAGAAACAATTGAGTATATGAGTAGGGGAAATAACAGATAAAGCCCATCTAGAAATGCCCTCACGGCTTTCCAAAATCTATCAAACTATAGAAAACTCACTATATGGAAACGCTTTATGCTATAATAGACGTGAATTACTTTTCATGATAAGCATAATGAAAGCGGGATGAAATGATGACAGAAATGATGAGTGGGCTAAATCGAGTATTTGAATGGGTCATGAGATTATCCGTGATTAATATATTGTGGGTTTTATTTAATATCCCTATTTGCTATTTACTATTATCATTATTACTAGCCGATGATTTATCAGTTGCGTTTACAATTATTTTGACGATTGCCGTTTTATCACCATTTTTGTTTTTTCCAGCGACGTCTGCGATGTTTGCTGTAGCAAGAAAGTGGGTAATGGGGGAGACGGATGTTCCTTTAATAAAATCGTATTGGGGTTTTTACAAGGAAAATTATGTAAGAAGCTTATGTGGGGGGATTTTTTTCACATTACTTTGGATAATATGGGGATTTGATTTTTATTATTTTTCGCAAGTAAATGTGTTTATCAGTTCCTTATTCTTAGCGGGAGGACTATTTTTAATTTTATTCACGTTGTCCTTCTTTTCAAACACAGTGCACACGGAATTGAAGTTTGTAACGAGTATTAAAAATTCGTTCTTTTTATCGCTTGTTTACCCAATTACGAATATTCTAATGCTTATCGGAGTTGGCGTAATTCTCTATATTAGCTTAACGATGTTTACGTTTCTTCTACCGTTTTTTACTGGGACATTAATTGCGTTAATTTCATTCACTGGTTATTATCAAAAAATGAATAAAATCCTCGCAAATAAAAAAGTGAATCCTGAGGAAAAGCAAGTTGAGGTGTAGGTTGAAAGGAACAGTGCCCAAATGAAAAGTGGCGCTGTTTTTTTATTTGGTGTTTTCGAAAACTTTGCTTACTTTTTTGTTGTTTTGGTTGATTTCGCTTTTTGTGGGGTGTTTGGTGAGCCAACACGCTGTAAACATCGATTTAATAAAGGCAATATGTTTCTCGTAAGTAGACAAACAAAAAGGATGACAATGATAATCGTCATCCTTAAAGGTGAATTAACTAGTAAGCGTTTCCATAAATAACGCCCTTAAATTTTATTTTTAATTTTGTATGATCATTTTTCTTCAAATCTTTTTGGATATCTTTAATTCGTTTTACAGCATCTGTCATTCCTGATGCATTAATTTTATGTTCAATTGTTTCATTGCCTGTATCAATTAAAAAAACGAAATGTTTCATATTTAGTCGCTCCTTAGGTGTTCTATTTAATTCTATTATAGTATAATATACTCATGAAATGAAAGCGTTTTTACAAGATAATTGTGAACATATTGTGAATGCGTTTTCAAAAACGATATTTAGTGAAATAATTGCTTATAGCAGCTTTATTAAAACAAATAAATTGCAAATGCAATAACGATAGCGATACCTAGAATAATATAAATCCATGATAAACGTGAAATATTTCCTTTCGTTTGCTCATCATAGTTATGATCACCCTTGCCACCTAAAAATAAAGTTCCAATAAGCGCTAAAATACCAATTAAGATAACGAGAATGATGGCAAATGTCATAATACCCCTCCAAAAATAATAATGTCACAATCTAATTAAAAGCAGTTTTAAAGCTTGAGGTTGATATTCTTACAATGCTGATTAGAGCAGATACGTGAGATTTATACAGGAGAAGAACATGCATAAGGAGCACAGGCCGCCTGTAGAAAGCGGGAAATCAACTTGTAAGTTTAACAGAAGGAACAAACTAGATAAATAAAAGTAAAATCCTCCGACTGGAAGATTTATTAAAGGATATTAGATTTATTAGATGAATCTTCAATTTTCATTTGTTCAAGCTCAAGTCTCATTTTTTCTGTTTCCAATTTAAAGTTTTCATGCTTAAGTTTTTCTAATTCCAGCTCCTCCTTAATCATTTTATGCTTTCTTTTTGATTGGCTCTCTAAATGGCTAGTAATAATCGCGATAATTGGAATAGAAAAAACTAAAATAACTGCAACAAGGCCTGTCAATTTCAATCACCCTCACTTTTTTTGTAGGCGCTGTTAATCTTTGTTGTTGATTTATTTCATACAGTGACGGTGTTAGCGCTAGGAGGATCCCCCTTTGACACGCTTCACCTTAAGGAGTCTCACGTATTCTCTCCATTAATCAAGATACTAAAAATCAACAATAAGCTTTCCATCGCCTTTTTGTAAAAAGTACATTATTAGTTACTCTTTATTTTATCAGATTTATTTAACAAAATCTTGTTATCATGATAACAATTGCTAATAATTGTATATACGATTACAATCTGTGAAAGGTTTCCTTTTTTTATATAGGAGCTGTTAAATTTAGATGTTTATATTCGCTTCAGGCATTGATGTCTAGGATCGTCCTCGGTGTCATGCCTGTTGGGTCTCCCTTTGACGTTGCCACATGTTTTTTGCTCCAATAACCAAATTGTTATAGAACCATTTCCCTTTTATAAGATAGAAGGATATGTTTGTTCGTCTTGTGATGTGTAGGCTTACAATTAGTAGCTTGCAAGAGAGACGCTCAAATTCTACCTATTTCCAATTTCACAATGTAGTATTCCATTTTTACGACAATCAAATAGGGCATTAGTATATAGGGGATTTACGGCCATAACGAGATTTACCGATGCTTCTCTTTTTCTTAGCAAAGAGGGTAATTCCCCTTTTCTAATACGGGTTCAACTGTAAAATATGGTATAATCATACAGAGTAATATTGTAATATAGTTTCAATGTAATAGGTTTCAAATTGTTCCTAAAAAAGAATCTACTAAAAGTGAGGAATCGTTCGATGCTTAAACAGTTAAAGAAGTTCGAGTACACACCACCAAGTAATGGATATCCTGAATGGAACAACAACCCAGAGATTTTTCAAATTAATCGAGTGGCTGCACATGCAACATTAATGCCGTACAATACGATTGAAGAAGCATTAGCAGGAAATAGACAGCAATCAAGCTTTTTCCAATCTTTAAATGGAATGTGGAAATTTTCGTTTGTTGAAAGGCCGGATAAAAGAAATCGCTCCTTTTACGAAAGGGATTTTGAATGTAGTGAATGGGATGAAATTGCCGTTCCTTCACATTGGCAGCTCCATGGCTACGATTACCCACAGTACACAAATGTAAGGTATCCTTGGGAAGGAAAAGAGGAGATAAAGGCACCATTTGCTCCGACAAAGTATAATCCTGTTGGCCAATATGTTCGCACCTTTACGATTAGTAAAGATTGGAAAGATAAGCCTGTCTATCTAAGCTTCCAAGGTGTTGAATCGGCTTTTTATGTTTGGATAAACGGTGATTTTGTCGGGTACAGCGAAGATACGTTTACACCCGCGGAATTTGATATTACCCCATATTTAATTGATGGAGAAAATAAAGTAGCGGTTGAAGTATATAGGTGGTGTGATGGGAGCTGGCTTGAGGATCAAGATTTTTGGCGATTAAGTGGGATTTTTCGAGATGTTTATTTATATTCCACCCCAGATTTACATATATTTGACTATTTTGTTCAAACAAATTTAGATGCAAACTATCAGCATGCGGAACTAACCATTAGCGCGAAAATAGTTAATTATTTTGAACAACATCATGGCGTTGTTACACTTGAGGCTATTCTTTATGATCAACAAAATGTAAGCGTATTAAAAAATAGGCTTGAAACAAAAATTGAAAGCAATGGGCAACTGAATCTTGAGGCAACTCTCTCCACATTTGTCGATAATCCATTAAAGTGGAGTGCAGAACAGCCTAATTTATATACACTTGTTTTAGTATTAAAAGATAATACTGGACGGATTATTGAAACCGAAAGCTGTAAAATTGGTTTTCGTACGTTTGAAATTAAGGATGGATTAATGAAAATCAATGGGAAGCGCATCGTATTTAAAGGTGTTAACCGTCATGAATTTGCTGCAGAAAGAGGAAGAGCGATAACGTATGACGATATGGTTCATGATATAAAATTGATGAAGCAGCATAATATTAATGCTGTTCGAACTTCCCATTATCCGAATCATCCGCTTTGGTATGAGCTATGTGATCAATATGGCTTATACGTAATAGATGAAACGAACTTAGAAACACACGGTTCCTGGACATATGGACAAGTTGGCGAGGGAAATGCGCTTCCGGGAAGTAAGCGTGAATGGACAGAAAATGTTCTTGACCGGTGCAATTCAATGTTCCAACGAGACAAAAACCATCCATCAGTCGTCATTTGGTCACTTGGAAATGAATCCTTTGGTGGCGATAATTTTCTGAAAATGTATGAATTTCTAAAAGTAAAAGATCCGACGAGAATTATTCATTATGAGGGTGTCTACCATTATCGGGCGACAGAGGCTGCATCAGATATTGAAAGCACGATGTACATTGCTCCAAACGAGGTCGAGGCTTACGCAAAACAAGCGCAAAATACGAAAAGGAAGCCTTATATTCTTTGTGAATACAGCCATGCAATGGGAAACTCCTGCGGAAATCTCTCAAAGTATACAGAATTATTTGATCGATATTCGATTTTACAAGGTGGGTTTATTTGGGATTGGAAGGATCAAGCACTTAAAACATATACAGAGGATGGCACTCCATTTTTAGCATATGGCGGCGATTTTGGTGATACACCGAATGATGGAAATTTCTCAGGAAATGGTTTAATTTTTGCAGACGGAACGATCTCCCCGAAATTATATGAAGTGAAAAAATGCTATCAAAATATAAGCTTTCAAGCTATCGATGTAAAAGAAGGCGTGATTGAGGTAACAAATAAGCATTTATTTACAAATTTAAATCAGTTTTGGTTAAGCTGGGAATTCATGAGAAATGGGGAATTGATTGAAAGTGGCTTGCAAAATATTGATGTTGCTCCTGGAACGTCTAAAATTGTCCGAATTGACTATTTGACACCCTCTACAGATATTGTTGGTGAAGAATGTCTGTTGAATTTGTCTTTTCTTCTTAAGGAAGACACATTGTGGGCAGAGGAAGGACATGAAATAGCGTTCGAGCAATTTGTTTTACCAAAGGATGGCATAAGAATTATCAATATTGAACGTCATGTCCCAGCTCTTGAAGTAAAGGATGAGACAGATTCATTATTAGTGAAGAGTGAGCAGTTTACGGTTAGCTTTAATAAAGAAACCGGAAGCATTGAATCATACGAATTTGAGGATGTCGAGCTTATAAATTCAGCGCTCATGCCGAACTTTTGGCGAGCGATGACTGATAACGATCGTGGGAATAGGCTAAATGAAAGAAGTGCAACATGGAGAAAGGCAGGAGTAAAACGGCGATTAACAGGCTTTACGTATCAAATTACAGATTATGCTGTAACGATTTCTACCGAATATATACTCCCTACTTCGACTCCGTCCTTCTGTAATATTACGTATACAATTACAGGCGAGGGCAAAATCGAAATCAATCAAAACTTGATTCCAGGTGAGGGGTTGCCAGAAATTCCTGAAATAGGTGTCATGCTCTCAATGGATAAGATATTTGATACGATTACATGGTATGGGAAAGGTCCGTTCGAAACCTACTGGGATCGGGCAACAGGAGCAAAAATTGATATTTATAGTGGGAAAGTAGTTGACCAAATCGTCCCATACTTAAAACCTCAGGAATGTGGAAATAAAACAGAGGTTAGATGGGCGACATTATTAAATGCAGATGGAATTGGCTTAAAGATTACCGGAAAGCCAATCTTTGAATTCAATGCACTTCCATACACTCCTTTTGAATTAGAAGAGGCTTCTCATTGTTATAAGCTACCGGAAACAAATAAGGTTATTGTTAGAATCAATCATAAGCAAATGGGAGTTGGCGGAGATGACAGCTGGGGACAGAAAACACACCCAGAATACACACTTTATGCAAATCGTACGTATTCCCACACTTTTGTAATCGAAGGGATAAAAGTACCTCGGGTGTAATTGAAAAATAAATATTGGAACAAATAGAAAAGGCATTGTTTGTAGCAATGCCTATTTATGTATTTGAAATTTTTAATAATAAGAATGAATAAATCAATTATTTATCGACTATCTTTTCATACTTCAATACCTTTGTATGCGGAGGATAAGACTCTCTAATATAATCATACCAGATTGTAATTTTATCTCCTGAATGAATACTACTGTTCAAATTATAAAGCTGGATAATGTCCGTAAATTCTTTCCTCACTTGTTCTAAATCATAATTTGATAAATCAGGAGGTGATGTTACATTAAGAATTAACCACTTTCCTTCAATTCCTGAATAAACGACTCCGCTCATCGTTCGATTATCACTGGGTTCCTCAAGTTCAGATATCAATTCTGAAGAGTTATTATTTGTCTTACACCCAAGCAAAAGTAGCATTACAGTTGTTATAACAATTATGTATTTCACAATTATTCACCTGCTCTTTGCATAGTTTAGCAAAAACTCATGTATGTGGCTTACATATAAATAGGATAAAAGGAAATTGTTGGAAGTTGCAACCCCACATTTTTAAAAATGTGGGGACTGTCCCTATGAATTCACGATAGTTACATAAATGTTTTCTAATCTTGCTGCTACATGATGAAATTGGAAATGCTCTTCAACGATTTTTCGTCCAGCTAGACCGACTTGTTTTGCTATATTTCGGTTTGAAAGAAGATAATCGATAGCTTTAGAAAAAGCTTGTGGATTATCATAGTCGGAAATGACATAGCCATTATGCTTGTGCGCAATTACCTCTGCATTGCCGCCGCGGTCTGTTGTTATAATTGGAAGTCCAGCTGCCATTGCTTCATAATGAACTCGAGCTAAAGGCTCATGCCATTGAGAGCTGCAAACGAATAAATCAGCCATTGTCATATAAAGAGGGATTTCCTCTGACGGGATATAGTTCGTAAAGTAAATATGGTCACGATAGTTTTCTGCTAATGTATATAAAGATTGTACATAGTCATCAATCGTATTTTCACTAAACCATTTCCCTCCAACGATGACTAAACAGATATGAGGGTATTTAGGAATAAGCTCTTCAATTGCTTTAATTAATATATGGGGTCCTTTTGTTTTGTTTAATCTCCCAATAAAAAGGACAACTTGCTTGCCTGAAAGCTTGTGGTGATGTCGAAGGTATTTTTGTAGCACTTGGCCTTGTTTCTCATGAATAGACGTGAATTTTGTCAAATCGACTCCTGAATATAATACATATATTTTATGAGAATATTGAGGAAATCGGTATGTGATCGTTCGTTTAATATATTGACTAACAGTAGTAATTGCATCGACATGTTTAAGTGCTCGGAGACTCTCTTCCTTTGTCATCTTCAGCTCTGAAAACATATCATTATGGAGACTAAGGACAAATCTACTAGTTGGTGATGCTGCTTTGTATAGGTGGAGCGTATTTGGGCGATTAAACACATGAATTAGATCAAAGGATTGGTTTTTAAGCGCATTCGCTACATTCATTTCATAGTTTTCCCTAGGAAACCGTATATATTGAATAAATCCATTAGTTTCTTGATTTGATAGCTTAGGGTCGGTAATCGAGAAAATTGTTACTTGATGGTTTTGGAAATAAGGAATAATCCCATCTAACATAATTTGAATGGCTCCCCCTCTTATTGCGGGAGAGGGAAGCTTTTCTGTACAAATAAAGGCTAGTTTCAATTGCATCATTTCCTTTAAGTCTCATCGACGTTTTAAGTGCATACTTTGTCATCTATTTTAAGCTAGTAGGTAGATTGAGTTTAATATCCTCACATATTTTTATATAGAATAGGCAGAACGGATATACTCAATTTCCTTTTGTAATCCTTCCTTTAACGTCCATCTTGGCTTATAGTCTAATAGATTCTGAGCTAATGAAATATCTGCCCATGTATGCTTTGGTTCCCCGCTGATGTTACCAGAATATTGTATGTTTGCTCGCTTGCCTAGTAACTCCTCGAGAATCGAGATTGTTTCATTAATTGTAGCTCTTTCTTTACCTCCGATATTCAATGTTTTTCCGATTAAGCCATCTTTGTATAAAACATTAGCAATCCCATTAACACAATCGCTAATATAGGTGAAATCTCTTGATTGTAATCCATCTCCAAAGATCGTTAACGTCTCTTCCTTTATCATTTGCAAAATAAAACGATGAAAAGCCATATCTGGCCGCTGTCTAGGTCCATAAACAGTGAAAAAGCGGAGAATGATAATCGGGAGGTCAAAGCTTTTTTGGTAAACATGGCATAAATGCTCACCAGTTAATTTCGTAATTCCGTACGGAGAAAGTGGAGTAGGTATAGAATTCTCAGCCACCTTTCCATCCTTTTCACCGTAGATAGATGAAGTAGAAGCATAAATGAATTTGCTAATGCGTTTATTTTTTGCTGCTTCTAAAAGTCGCTGTGTTACAACAATATTATTCCTTACATATGGGTCAAAATCGTATCCCCAGCTAGAACGAACTCCTGGTATCCCAGCTAAATGATAGATGACATCTACACCCTTTAATAGTTCATCTAAATCAATCGTTAAAAGGTCGTCGTTAACAAATTGAAAAGTTGCGGAGTTTACTAGATTCGTTAGATTAAGCTTCTTAAGTGGAGGGGGAGTCGGTCCGATAAAAGTATCGACACCTACAACCTCATTCCGGCTGTCTGTCAGTAATTGCTCACATAAATGGGAGCCGATAAATCCGGCTGCACCTGTTACAACGATTTTCATAATCTCTCAGCTCGATGGAAGAAATGTGACTTTCGATAGTATAAAGAGGGTGTTAAGTGATGATTATTCATCCTCATCGGAAACTCCCTGTTCTGAATTAGGTAAATCCATTGAAGCAATCTCATGACAAGGGACTAAGACGGGATATCCACCAAAGTTGTAAAACGGATCGACAACAAATAGTGCTGTATTTGTTTCTGGATAATATTTTTTAAAAATCGTATTATAATAGCTTTTTTCATAAGTATGAAATGTAACCTCTGATCCAGAAGGTAATGATTTCAGGACACTACAAAAATTATTAGATGAGTTCATAATGTTTCCCCTTCCTATATAGTTAAGTCTTTAAGCTAATGTATGTAAAAGCGACGATAAGTGCATGAACCAATACCTATTTATTCGAGAAAAATAATGATAAATGTAAGAAAAAAATAAGAAGTGAGTATCTAGTTATTTCACTACTAATTTCTAGGTGATACATCTTTTAAAAATGAATACCAAAGTTATGAGTAAGTTGTACTATACCATTTTAGGGGTAGCGTCATAAACTAAGTCTGAGTTATTAACGAATACTACACATGTAGGAGGGAAATGGATGGCAAACGAAATAAGAAAGTTTGAACTTAAGGTTGAATTTCATGAGGAGGTTGGATTATCAGAAGGGGTATCAGCTGAAGAAGCATTAAGATTCCTTTTAGATGCACTTGAGCAAGAGAATTTATTTGCGGGTAGTAATGCTTTATTAGAGATTGATGGTGAAAAGATAGAAGTTGAATATGAAGCTG
>JAPSLL010000005.1:128213-128411 GCA_031180805.1 Bacillus sp. (in: firmicutes) | reverse complement strand
ACGAAGAAGACGAAGAAGACGAAGAAGACGAAGAAGACGAAGAAGACGAAGAAGACGAAGAAGACGAAGAAGACGAAGAAGACGAAGAAGACGAAGAAGACGAAGAAGACGAAGAAGACGAAGAAGACGAAGAAGATGAAAATGAAGAAGAAATCGAAATGGTTCAAGAATTGAATGAAGAAACGGTAGATGATTCTG
>JAPSLL010000005.1:0-128113 GCA_031180805.1 Bacillus sp. (in: firmicutes) | reverse complement strand
GACGAAGAAGACGAAGAAGACGAAGAAGACGAAGAAGACGAAGAAGACGAAGAAGACGAAGAAGATGAAAATGAAGAAGAAATCGAAATGGTTCAAGAATTGAATGAAGAAACGGTAGATGATTCTGAGGTGGATGGAGCTAGCGTAGGTGACAAGGTGTACAACTTAAGAAAGCAACTAATTGAACGATTAAGAGAAGATTCATTTTAACATTAATGAAATCCTCATTTACTAGTATGTAGAATCTATGTAAATGAGATTTTATTTTATGTAATTAATCATTATTAGCTTGAGCCTATTATAAAAATTAAATTGAAATAGCGGGATGAAGATACATCCCGCTTATTTTTAATTATTCCTTATTTTGATTGCCTTGCTAGTTTTTCAAGAGATTGTTTAGTAGAGGTTATAAGCATTTCCTGTAGTAATGATTTAAGAACCTTTCTGTTTAAAGAGCTTTGTCGGTTATTTGTATCACTTCGACTTTGAGTTGTAGGAGTTGGAGTAGAACTAGCGAGATTGGCAACCGCTCTTTCAACGGGCTTGCTAACTGGCTTTCTTTTTTGCTGCGTTTGTACGGCCTTTTTTCTAGCTGTAGATTTGTTTGCCGTTGATTTTTTAGCTGCTGATTTGTTAGGGCGCTGTTCTGTTCGATATTTTTCAAGACTAGCAACTTTATTAGGTGCAGGCACTGTAGCAGTTGATTGTGATAATGTTGCATGATTCCATACATCAAGTATTTCAGAGCCGACACGATCCCATTGGTATAATGTAAGTGCTAATTCTCTTCCCTTTTCCCCCATTCGTTTCATTAATGCTTTATTCGAAAGGATTTTAGAAATAGCTTCTGTGAAATTACTCGGATCTTCAGGATTTTCAACAACGAGCCCATTTTCTCCTAATTGAATAACCTCTGGATTACCACCGCGTGCTGTCGTAACAATTGGGAGACCTGCAGCCATTGCTTCATAATGGACACGTGCAAGAGGCTCCTGCCAGACTGATGTGCATACGAATAAATCGGCAGCTGCAAACCAATTTTGAATCTCGTTAGGTGCGACAAATCCTGTTGTGATAACAGGTACCGATAAGCGATTTGCCAAGGAGCGAATGTAAGCAACATAATCTGTTACATCATTTTGGCTAAACCATTTGCTTCCAACAATGACTAAAGCTAAATCGTTAAAACGTTTTGAGAGCTCAGGAAGGGCACGAATTAATCGATCTACGCCTTTATTATGAGATAGTCTTCCTGCAAATAAGAGAACCGTTTTGTTTTCCAACCCATTTGCGCTGCGAAGCTCATTTCTTACTTGGCGCATTTTTGGATGATGACCAGGTAAAAATTGCTCCGTATCTACCCCTGAGTAAATCGTTTTCACCTTTGTCGCTGCTTGAGGAAATAATCTGCTTATTTCATTGCCAATGTAATCACTAACTGTCACGATATTTGAGACTTCTTCAAGTGCTAAAGCAGCTTCCTCAGGATTAATTTTTTCCGGAGAAAACATATCATTGTGCATACTCAATGTAATTTTAGCATTTGGTGCTGCTTGACGAACAGGGAGGATAAGTCTTGGACGATTGAAAATATGAATGAGATCAAACTCGTTAGTCTCAAGATATTGTGTAACTCCCTCTTGATAAACGGAAAATACTTTTCCAGGAATTCGGACATAACGGACACCATCTATTGTTTCTTCGTCGGGAAGAGAGGGGTCATTAACACCAAGAACGGTAATCGTGTGAGCATTTTTTAAATATGGAAGACTACCAGCAATATACGTTTGAATAGCTCCACCTAGTACAGGAGGGACAGGCAGCTTCTCGGTACAAATCATTAAGATGTTCATGTTTATTCTACTCCCTTCCAATCATGTTGAATTTCTTCTAATACAGGCCATTTCGTTTGATCTGTATCAACAATTGTTTGGATTAATGCTCTAGTTTGTTCATTTAAAAATAATTCAGGCTCATAGACTACTTCTTTAATGTTTTTATAAAATTCGTTTGGAAGGGATAAATCGATCATTAGCAAATCATATAGCTGTGGTGAAATTGGATTTGCTTCATGATAGGCTAGAATCATTTCTCTCACCCAATTTGTATCCCAACGATATAAATCAGCCATCGTGCCGGAAATAAGCTTCCTTAAATCACGAATTGGGAGGTCATAGGCAACACCATCTAGGTCAATAATCCACATGCCATCCTGACCCATTTGTCCATTTGACCATCCATAATCTTGGTGAACGAGGCCCCAATATTCGTTTCCGAGCTGAGCTAACTCATTATAGCTTGAAGCTTGTAATCTTTCATAGCTAGCTAATGCTTGTTGCTCAAAGCCATCCAAAACTTGTAATAGGTAAGAGCTTGCAGGCATTTCCTGATAGGCCATCGCTATGTTGCGAAACCAATCCATTTTATTTATAACCTTTTGGTAATTTTTCGGCCATTTCAGTACCCTTGAGGCAATTTCGGAATGCTGTGGTGGTACATACCCTTTACTTAATCGGTGAAATTCACCAAGAGCATAGCATAAGTGCTTTGCACCAATTAAATCCTTAGATACTGGAGTCAATGGTTCAATCCATTCCGCGACAAACCATAGCTTTCCGCCTGCTTCCACATAACTTTTTCCGTCTTTCGTTGTGATAATTGGCGGTACTTTTGACTTTTGTTGATGGACTAAATAATCTTGTGCTCCTAGGCTAAACATGCTTCTTGCAGGTCTTCGATGTAATAGCTTTAAGCTTTTTGGACCTGCAGATGTTTCCATTTTCCAAATTGCCCCGCCTTTATCTGACTTCGTCGTTACGACATTCATACTATGAACAGAAAAATCATAGGATTCGAGAACTTGATGGGCATATTGAATAATGTAATCCGGTACATAAAATTCCTGAAGCGGATCCTCTTCCCATGGCATAATCATTGTATTTTCCACGATATACCTCCAGCCATAAATATTAAAGTAGTGACACCAGAATAAAATACGCCATTTCTATTTGGTCTTTTACACACGAATGAAAGTGCGGGTGTGATGCACTTTTTAGTTAAGGATAGAAGTTGGTTCATTTTAAACTGGAGCATACTTTTAATTAACCTATGAGAAAGGGAAATATTTGTATAGGACAACTAAACTATATTACTGGTATTTATTTATTAGAAAGTCTTTTCACTTTTCAACGACTTATTCAGGTGACCCTCTTTGACGTATAAGAACTTTATAGTTTCCCTTTGGACTACTTCTATACGCATTTTTCAATGAAATAACAAAAACAAGAGGAATTTTTCATTTATCGTAGATGTAATCCACCTATTTTTCTATCTCTAGGGTAATCCTCCATACAATTTTAGGTGACTTACATAAAAATACATAAGTTGAAATTTAATTGTATAAGGGGAATAGGAATGAAGATACGGAAGGCGATTATACCAGCAGCAGGATTAGGAACAAGATTTTTACCAGCAACGAAGGCATTACCGAAAGAAATGCTGCCGATAGTTGATAAACCTACGATTCAATATATTGTGGAGGAGGCAGTTGCTTCAGGAATTGAGGATATTATTATCATTAGCGGGCGTGGTAAGCGTTCGATTGAGGATCATTTTGATCAAACATATGAACTTGAGGATGCTTTGATTAAAAAGAATAAATTAAGCTTATTTCATGAGGTGCAAAAAATTACGAATCTTGCAAATATCCATTATATCCGTCAAAAGGAACCAAAGGGATTAGGACATGCGATTAATTGTGCAAGATCATTCGTTGGTAATGAACCATTTGCTGTTCTATTAGGTGATGATATTGTTATGTCAGAAAAGCCTTGCTTACAGCAATTAATTGAGGTCTTCAACAGATATCATTCCTCGATTGTTGGCGTTCAAAAGGTGTCAGAGGATGAAGTCTCTCAATACGGGATTATTAAACCAAAGGGTAGTGAGATAGACAAAAATATATTAAATATTGAAACATTGGTAGAGAAACCAAAGAAGGAAGAGTCGCCATCTCAATATGCAATTTTAGGGAGATATATCCTAAGACCAGAAATTTTTCCAATTTTAAATACACTACCTCCAGATTCTAGCGGTGAAGTACAGTTAACAGAAGCGATTCGAATATTAAATGAGTGCCAAGCCGTTTATGCCTATCAATTTCACGGAAGGCGATATGATATCGGAAATAAGCTAGGGTTTATTCGAGCTACAATTGATTTTGCTTTACAGCGAGATGATTTACGTGATGATGTACTAGATTATTTAAACATGATTCAAGCAAACGAAAAAAAAGATAAGGAAGTTTAATACGATAGATAAACTTGGATTGGAGCGGGGAAAAATGAATATTGCCGTAATAGGTGCGGGCTATGTTGGAATGACGACAAGTGTCGCCTTTGCAGCTTATGGTCATCACGTAGTAGTCGTAGAACATGACGAAGAGAAAGTAAAGATGTTATCACAAGGATATCTTCCATTTTATGAGGCAGGTATGGAAGAAATGATGAAGCAACAGCTGAAACTTGGTCAGCTATCATTTACAACATCTATTAAGAAGTCGCTCAAACAAGCTGAATTTGTATTTATCACTGTCGGCACTCCGTCATTACCATCTGGTGAGGCAAATCTTTCATATGTTGATCAAGTGGCACAATCGATCGGGACATATATTGAGGACTATAAAATAATCATTATGAAAAGTACAGTTCCCGTAGGCACAGGGAAGAAGGTTCAGGAAATTATTTTCTCCCAATTGCAAAAGAGAAACGAGGATATTCCATTTGATCTTGTTTCAAATCCTGAATTTTTAAGAGAGGGTAGGGCACTAAAAGATGCGTTACAGCCAGATCGGATTA
The DNA here is from genome assembly GCA_031180805.1 of Bacillus sp. (in: firmicutes). Lineage (GTDB taxonomy): Bacteria > Bacillota > Bacilli > Bacillales > Bacillaceae > Metabacillus. The sequence goes on along the minus strand of JAPSLL010000005.1, from coordinate 123,257 downwards.
TTATAGGATGTGAAAATGACCGAGCGAAGATGAAAATGAACACGTTATACAACGATTTTCAATCGCAAATTTTATTTACAGCGCTAAACGACGCGGAAATGATTAAATATGCTTCAAATACTTTTTTAGCAACGAAAATATCGTTTGTTAATGAACTGGCAAGATTGTGCGAAAAATTAAATGTCGATATAACAAATGTAGCAAAAGGAATGGGGCTAGATAAGCGGATAGGTCAAGATTTCCTTCAAGCAGGTATTGGGTTTGGAGGTTCATGCTTTCCAAAAGATATTAAAGCATTATTAGCATTTTCAGCGGCGAATTACGTTCCATTTCAAATTCTTCAAGCAGTACAAAGCGTAAATGATTCCCAGGTTGAATGGTTTATGACAAATGTGAAAAATACACTAGGAGAATTAACTAATAAGCATATTGCTATTTTAGGTTTAACGTTTAAACCAGAAACTGATGATATTAGAGAGGCATCCTCGCAACGAGTCATCGAATATCTCATTCAAAATCGTGCCATTGTTTCAGCATATGATCCTAAAGGAATGGATCAGATAAAACGAATTTTCCCGATGATTGATTATGCGCAAACACCAATAGATGCAATAGAAGGAGCGGATGCCATTATCCTCGTCACAGAATGGAAGGAGTTAATCGATCTCGATTGGGAAGGGGTTAAGTTAAAACTTAACAAACCGATTATTTTTGATGGCAGAAATGCACTTGATCGTAAAAGATTGGTCGATTTAGGTTACACATACATCGGCGTAGGTGTAAAAGGGAATGAATGAAAAGGGAACCGTCCCGATTAATGGACGGATTTCCCCATACGTAAATCGATTACTTTACAAGACCAAGTGATTTTAATCCATTATAGATACCAGAATCGGTTACTTTAGTTGTTTTATGCTTTGCGTATTGAAAAAGCTCAGGATGACCGTTTCCCATTGCAAAGCCTTCTCCTACTGTGCTAAGCATTTCCTTATCATTCATGCCATCACCAAAGGCAATTGCTGCTTCTTTCGGAATTTGCAAATGCTCAAGAATATGGCTGACTGCAACTCCTTTATTAACCGTATCACGGATGACATCATAGCAATGACGTAATCCATCGACATTAACTTGTGATAAATGAATTGTAGGATCTGCCTTTTCATATAGCTTTGGATCTTGTTCAGTTAAATTGATCAAGGTAATCCCAAGAATTTGAGAGACAACTTCAGGTGTAAATTGTTCATTATAGTGTAAATGGAAAGCTTCAAGAAATTCTTTTACAGCAGGGCTCTCGAGGTCTGGGAAAATATTTTTTTCACGAGTATATAGCACAAGTTCGTGGCCATTGTTTTTGGCAATTTTAAGATAGCTTTCAACCGTCTTAGGGTTCATAGGAGAATTAAAAATTTCTTCTCCTTTATGAATTGCAAAGGCACCGTTATATCCAATAAATGAATCGATATTTAATTGCTCAGCAATATGAGAAATTTCATGCAATGGTCTGCCTGTTGCAAGGAAAACCTTAAGCCCTTTTTCTTTCACTTCAGCAATTGCTTGTTTTGTCGATTGTTCAATTGTATCATCAGGTCTCAAAATCGTTCCATCAATGTCTAAAAATAAGATGTTGTAGTTTGTCATTATTATCTCCAAATTTAATATAGTTTTATTTCGCAATGTTAAAGGTTATTGTTGATTAGTGCTAAGGTATGAGACTATTCGGGAGAACCAAGGCGCTTAAGCCGAGGAGGCTTCCGAACTTCCCGTGGAAAGGGAATACCTGAAGTGGAAATTACCAACAATGTTTAACAAAGTGTTTTATTTAAATATTCTTACAATCAATCATTAAAATTTTAACATAATTTTTCCTATTTGTGAAAATGGTTCCTCCTACAAAATAGCTTAATACCGATTGAAAAAATTATTTTTTAATTTTATGTTTAAGAATGAGATGGAAGGACATAATAATAATCGAAATTATCATCAAACGTGTTTTGATTGATTTAGGAGGAAATTGTTAATGGCACAAGGTAGAGTAAAATGGTTTAATTCAGAAAAAGGTTTTGGATTTATTGAAGTTGAAGGTGGAGAAGATGTATTTGTACATTTCTCTTCAATTCAAGGAGAAGGTTACAAAAGCTTAGAGGAAGGTCAAGAGGTTTCCTTTGATATTGAGCAAGGAAACAGAGGCCCGCAAGCTGCTAACGTTCAAAAAATATAAAACCATACAAATAAACCATAAAAACATGGATGACGATTTTTGTTATCTTTGAAAAGAAAACAGATCCTTTTGCTTAGCAAAAGGGTCTGTTTGTTTTTTGAAAATATTGTAAAGGTTGATTAGAGCTTATGTGCGAGACTCCTGGTTAGATCGTCGGATAGATGATGTCCCGTAAGATTTACACCTATGAGTCGGAATACAAGGACTGCACGAGGAAATCAAAAAAACGACTACTAATAAAATGCAACAATGTTTACGAGCTACAGCCATGTTTTTATGAGAAGGTGGTGGTGCTTCAAAACCAAAGGTTCAGACCCCTCAAACACAATATATAAACTAATGATGATGTGGTTAGCTTCTATATTGTGTTTGTTGGAGGGGTCTGAACCTTTAAAGTCAGCCTCATTAGATTTCAATGATTACCGGTAATATCATTGGCTTTCTTTTCGTTTGAGCGTATAAATATTGCCCTAATTCCTTCTTAATATTTTGCTTAATGACATTCCATTGATGGACATTTTCATTTTGTAATTCATTTACTGTATTTTTTACTAGGTGATTTACATCCTTTAATAGCTTCTCAGAATCGCGGACATATACAAAGCCTCTCGTAATTGTGTCAGGACCGGAAAGTATTTTTCTTTCGGCCTTGCTTAACGTGATGACGACAATAATCATTCCATCCTCTGAAAGCTGCTTTCGGTCTCTTAAAACTGTACCACCGATATCACCAACACCGACGCCATCAACAAATGTATCTCCTGCTGGTACCTTTCTCGTTTGAACTGCTTCATTATGTTTAATATCAACAACATCTCCATTTGAGACGATAAAAGTATTTCCTTTCTCAACTCCAACAGATTCAGCTAATTGCCGATGCTGATGAAGCATGCGATATTCACCATGAATTGGAATGAAATAGGTTGGTTTCATTAATGTAAGCATAAGCTTTAAATCCTCTTGATAGCCATGCCCTGAAACATGCATTTTTGTAGAGCTACCAGATCCATAAATCACCTTTGCACCGAGAGAAAAGAAGCTGTCAATTATTCGTGAAACATTCCGTTCATTTCCCGGAATCGGTGAAGCAGCAAAAATAATCGTATCATCTGGCAAAATATCAACATCTCGAAATTTACCTGTCGATAGACGTGCAAGTGCTGCCATCGGCTCACCTTGACTTCCTGTACATAGTATGGCAACTTGCTCAGGTGCTAGGGTGTTAATTTCATGTGGTTCAATTAACATCCCCTCTGGAATCTGCAAGTAGCCCCGTTCAACGGCAACATCAACAACATTTACCATGCTTCGGCCTAGCAAGGCTAGCTTTCGATTTGTTTTTAGAGCTGCGTTAACGACCTGCTGGACGCGATTAATATTTGAAGCAAAGGTAGAAATAATGACTTTACGCTTGGCTTTCATAAACGCTTCCTCAACATGATCTCCTACGATTTGCTCTGAAGGAGTTAAGCCTGCTCGTTCGGCATTTGTGCTTTCTGATAATAAAACTAAAACACCTTGTTTCCCGATTTCCGCCATTTTATGAATATCAGAATACTGATTATTAACAGGGGTTAAATCAAACTTGAAATCACCTGTATGTACGACATTTCCCTCAGGTGTATGAAACACGATCCCTAAGCAATCCGGTATACTATGATTTGTTTTAAAAAAGCTTACTTGAACCTCTCCGAACGTAAGTGTTGAGTCAGAGTTGATTTGATTGAGTTCTGTATCTTTAAGAAGCTTATGCTCAGATAATTTTAATTCAATCAATCCTAAAGTGAAGCGGGTTGCATAAATTGGGATGTTCAACTTTTTTAAGAAATAAGGGATACCGCCAATATGATCCTCATGTCCATGTGTAACAAGCAATGCGCGAATTTTATCTTTATTCTCTTCCAAGTAGGTAATGTCAGGGATGATTAAATCAATCCCTAATAAACTTTCATCGGGAAACTTAGAACCACAGTCAATAATTAAAATATCGTTATCATATTGAACAACATACATGTTTTTGCCGATTTCATTTACGCCGCCTAAAGCAAAAATAGATAAATTACCTTTTGTGCTCACATGATTTCCTCCTACCGTGTCATATTAAGTTGTATTATTCCCATAGATGGATGGAAAAAAACGTCATTTGTCATTAGGAAGAAAAAACTTTGCAATGGAATGGAAATATTTCCTTGATGGTGAGGCGATTTTAAACAATTGCCAGGCTATTCGTAGCCTAAGTAATTTTTCGTCGGTCTTATGAATAGGTTGTTTTATAGGGGATGAGTGACTTTTTTTAAGGCTATTTTCACAAACTTTGTTGCTTTTTTACAGTGTAGTCGTTCGTGGTTGATTTCCTCATGCAGTACTCGCTTTCTGTGGGGTGGGTGGTGAGCCTCCTCAGTGTAAACACCTGCTCAAAATTAGCCTCTCCCACACATCCCGCAGGAGTCTCGCACTTACACTCCAATCAACCCTTATAAAGTTAGTACTAAAAACAACAAACTTTTAGAAAAGAGCCTTTTTTAAAAACGAATAGGGGGAAAAAACATGAAGCTCGTAGATAAGTTGAAGGCTTTTATCGTTGATCAAGATACGATACCTAAAACCATTCATATTCATCCAGACGCATTGAAGGAGCTAGAGGAAGAAAAATTTGTGTATATTTTAAATAAAACAAAGGAAAACCCTGTAAAAAGATTTATGGGAATTGAATTGATTCCATCAGAAACGGTTACGGATTTCACAGTTGCAGAGGATGACCAACAAAATGAACGCTGGGTCGTCAAAAAGGAAGTAAAAAAGATAAAAGAAAAATACATTCAAAAAGACTGCACAGCTGAAATCACAAAAGACATGAGCCTACTCTTCGCCTACCTCGGCTACCTAGAAAGAGAACTAGAAGACAAAACAAACTACATAAAATACCTCCGCCAAACAAAAGAATAGGGGACAAAGAATAGGGGACAGTCCCCAATTTGTACTTTTGCACCTTATTTTCATGGGGTAAAATATACCCTTTCACTAAATAGGTACAATATGTTGTGGTGTTTGGTGTATGTGTGTCTATATATTGTATTTAAAAACACTTTGGGGACTGTCCCCAAAGTGTTTTTAAATCGTCACTTTTTATCATGGTGTGGAGATTTATAATGAAGGTAAGGTGGTATTTTAGATTAATTGCTAGGAGAGGGAAACAGGTGGATTTTACGGGTGTTATGTAGAAGAATATTCCGATTTTTAGTGAGCTTAATCATAAAGAATTACTGCGAGTGAAAGAAATTGCGATTAAACGTACATATAAAAAGAAACATCTTGTTTTTATCGAAGGTGAAAAGCGGGAGGCCGTTTATTTTATTCAGTCTGGTATCGTTAAGGCATATAAAATAGATGAGGGTGGAAATGAACAAGTGATTTCCCTTCTATATGAGGGGGATATGTTTCCACATGTAGGCTTTTTCGATACAGCTCCATATCCTGCAACCGTTGGAATTGTTCAGGATGCTGAGCTTTTCGTTATTTTAATAGATGAGTTTGAAGAGTTAATGATACGATGGCCGCAAATTGCCGTGAAAGTGATGAAAATAATGGGAAGAAAAATAGTAGAGCTGCAGCAGTGTTTTCAAGATTTTATTTACAAGAATGTATCACATCGTCTTGTCGAGATTCTAATTAGATTAGTGAAAGAGCAAGGTGAGCATCAGGTAAACGGTATATCTATTAAAATACCAATAACTAATCAAGACTTTGCTAATATGGTCAGTGCCTCAAGGGAATCGATTAATCGAATTTTAAATCAATTGAAAAAAGATGAGCTAATACTATTTAACCGGATTGAAATTTTTATATATGATTTAAAAAGATTACAGGAACTTCGTTAAGGGTTAATGTAAATAACTAAATTTGTGATGTTCTTCACAAGTAATTCCTCTTTATTTATCATAAAGTGATGAAGCAATATATCGTTTTTTCTGAGGAAAAGGTCATGAAGACAGTTTTTATTTACATAAATAAAGCTTATTCACTAGTAATAGATGTGACTAATGATTCTTGAATTATTTTCTAGAAGATCTGTTTACTTTAAGAGATTAAGATGTTAAGATATAGCAAACGTTCTTTATGAAGAACGATTGAATCCTTCGTGGTGGACTGTATGAAAATAAAAAGAGATAATCATACGACCACTTTGTTCTTTATAAAACGGTACCATTTAAGGAGGGGAGTAGTATGAAGCAAAGTTGGAGTACACCTAAACTAGAAGTATTGGATGTTAACATGACAATGAAATTCTGGCCTCCTCATAAGCCACCAGGTGGTGGTGATGATGATCATGATCCTGGATTTCCAGGAGACGTTTTAGATAGTTAACAGGAAAGGGTCAGTCCCCCAACGTACAAAGGGGGACAAGTTTTTAGGAGGGTTTCCCTTGTTTGAAATTGTAAGTACCCGCAAACAGCAAAAGGAATTTGAATTAACGTGGGAGTATTATTGTAAGAAATATGGCTGGGTTAATGATCCGTACGCTAAAAATGGAGTAAGGTATATAATAAAGACACCAAAGTCATTTTTTAAAAAAAGAAAAGTCATTGGTACGATTGAATTTATTCCGTATCATCCAAATAACCCTGATAGTACAGTCCAAAAAGGTGCCGATTTTTCACAATATAAAGAGATTTATCACCATCAAAACGAAGTATGGGAAATTGATAAGCTTTGTCTTCATGAAGATTATCAACGTAAAGGATATTTTCATTTATTTTTTCATATTTTTCTTGAACATGTAAAAAAGCATAACCCAATGTATTATATTGCATTAATGGAAAACAGATTTTATCGAATGATGCGGATATCATATGGTTTCAGAATCGAGCAGAAAGAAAAGCCATTGGTCGGTCCAAATGGAATGAGTCTAGTTCCGATCGCAGTTCATGTTGATAAAATAAGGAAAGATGATGGGAAAATGGAAGAGCTTCTTCGTTTGCAGCTGCCGGATTTATACAAGACTAGTCAGAAGAAACAAGTTTATTGCTATACTTTTATAAAAAAATTCGTGAAGTTTTAAATTCCGCTCATGAAGTTTGGATGAGCGGAATTTTTGTATTACTCGCAGAAAAAACAATGCCTACTAACGATCTTTGTTTCAATGAGGCATGTGGATAAAAAAGTTAAAAGGAATAAACTTCTATTAAATATTTTGAAAATATTTTAAAAGATATTACACATCAAACTAATAGACATCATTTAATTTTAGTGAATCTTATTTTATTGACATGATAAGGAACAAGAGTATACTAAAAATTGAACAATCGTTCAAAACATTTGTTCAAAAATGATGAAAGGAATGAGTCCGTTAAAACAGAGCAGAAGTAATGATAGAAATAAGGATGTAAGAGATCAAATCCTTCGAGCTGCAAAGGTATTATTTGCGAAAAAGGGCTATGAAGGGACAACTGTTAGACAAATTTGTAATGAGGCAAATGTTTCATTGGCACTTGTTTCTTATCATTTTGGTGGAAAAGAAAATGTTTTCTTTGAAGTGTTTCAACCAATTAGACAATTGTTTAAGGATATGAAATATGATTTATCAGATTCTTTAGGGGCACTTAAGAGCTTTTGTCGACAGTTTGTTATCTTTAGAAATGAAGAAAGTGAATTAGTTAGTATACTACAGCAAGAGTTAGTAATGAATAGTCCGAGATTAGAGATGCTGACGGATGTATTTCTGCCCTCATGGGAACAGCTTCGGTTAATATTGCATGAATGTCAGGATAAAAACATCATTGATTTTCCATCAGTTGACGTAGCGGTTAATTTTATAATGGGAACATTAATGTTTTCTCACAATAATGCATTTTTGAATCGAACTCAATCGGAAATGAGTCCCGAACAGGTAGCGGATTTTGCTGTAAGCTTTATTATTAATGGACTGCAAGGAACTTCAGAACTAGGAAAGAGGTAAAGAAAGATGAAAGCAGCAAAGATATACGGAATGAAAGATATTCGTGTAGAAGATACAGAAATACCTGCTTTAGAAGAAGGTATGGTGAAGGTAAAAGTCGAATATGCAGGGATTTGTGGTAGCGATATGCATGAGTACTTAGCCGGCCCTTATCCGATCCGTACTCAGCCTGTTTTAGGTCATGAGTTTTCAGGTGTAGTTGTGGAAGTAGGTAAAGGTGTAACAAATGCGAAAGTGGGAGATCGGGTAGCAGTAGAACCACTAATTCCATGTGGAAAATGTGATAATTGTCAAAGAGGCTTTGTTAATTTATGTACAGAGCGTCAAGGATATGGATATACTGTCTCGGGAGGCTTTGCCCAATTTGCAGTGGTGAATCAAGAAAATATTTTCCACTTACCTGAAAACATGAGCTTAGAGCTTGGAGCACTTGTGGAGCCAACGGCAGTTGCTGTGCACGCAGTTCGCCAAAGTCAATTAAGACTAGGTGACACTGCAGCAATATTTGGTGCTGGTCCAATCGGATTATTGTTGTTACAAGCTGTTAAAGCAGCAGGTGCAAGTGAGATTTTTGTTGTAGAGGTTGCGGATGAACGTCGAGAAAAAGCATTGGAACTTGGAGCTACACATGTGATTAATCCAATCGATACAGATGCGGTATCATATATTCGTGAAAAAACGAATGGTGGAGTAAATGTTGCCTATGATGCAGCTGGTGTACAAGCGACATTTACAAGTGGAGTAAGCGCCGTGCGCCCTGGCGGAGAGTTCAAAATTGTCAGTGTATGGGAAAAACCAGTGAATTTTGATCCAAATATGAGCGTAAGAACAGAAGCAAAAATCAGTGGGTCTTATGCATACGTTCGCTTATTTCCTGAAGTCATTCGTCTGTTAGCTAATGGTGTAATTGATGGAAAAACAGTTATTACAAGTGAGATTGCGTTAAATGATATTGTTGAAAAAGGCTTCGAATTGTTAACAAAGGATCGTAGCCAATGCAAAATTCTAGTGAATATGAACCTATAATTAAAAAGTTAATTTAGTCATTTGAGCTATTAAAAAGCTAAAGGAATTCGCAGATTTTTATCATTACGGTTAGGTAAAATTTAATAGGAAGTAACTTAGAGCGTGTTTTGATTAATCTTGTTTCAAAACACGCTTTTTCTTTTTTATGTTGATGGCAAAGGAACGCTTATTTATGGGGGCGTTCTTTGCTAATATTGAGAGAAGTCTTCCAATTTATCTATCTATTAAACGTTAATACACTTGAATTAAATAAGTCACCATGTATATTTAATAGTAATTGTTTTAATTTCCAATTCAAAATCATCTTTTGAAATCTCAATTTTGAAGGAGAATTCGTATGGAAAGTTTTAAGAAAAAGGTACAAGCAATCGTATCTGAAAAACAGTTATGTTCTATTATGAATAATACGAAATGGGAGAAATTACAGAGTGGAGTTCTAAATCGATTACCATTTCCTCCCCCTTATCAAATAAAGTATATTTTACAAGAAAAGCCTGAACCCGTTACTTTTGACAATGATGTATGGTACTTGGGAGATTGGATAGAGGGGTTATTCCCTTTTTATTCGGTCGAATGGATCAAAGTTAGACCAAGATATGTAAAGCATCATGGCAGGCTCGTAGACGGTGAAGTCATTGATATAACAGAGCAATTCCTAGAATTATTACACAATCTTCACATTCATTATAAAGAAGAAAATAATGCCTTTTATATTTATGGTTATGCGGCAAGCACTGAATCAATAAGAAATGATTGAAAGGCAAGTTTGGAAGAAATGTTTATAAAAGAATCGGATTTCGGTCGATGCTTGTTATCGAAAAGACATTGCTATACGCACTTTATCGGTATGTTACATAGTTAAATAAAGTAGGTGAGATTGATGAAAGAACGGAAAATCCTAATGCAGCAAAAGATAAAACGTAATAAACAAAAGAATCAAAGGTATGATCTAATCAATCGATTACCATATCGTTTAACAAGTGAAATAGAAAAATGCGAATTAATCTTCTCTCCAGAAGTAGATGAAATTTTAGATAAAGTAAACAAATTATGGAATTATGATCTGCATAAAGGGGACTTTGTAACTAAATATCATAACTTCAGAAAGGAATTTAGCTGGGAAGATGAGGTTATTCAGTATGTCCAACAGATAAAAATAGAAGAGAAGCAAGCATATTTATTTTTGGGGATAAATGACAGTCCAATCTTTCTTGTGAATGGAAAATGGGTCATAGAAAACTTTTCTAATATATGGGAAGCAATCAGCTATACTGATTTATGGGTTTTTGATAAGGATGTCAACTATGGTGTTCTCGTTTCCCGATATGGAGGCTATTTAGAACACGACCCCAATCCAAAGGAAATTTTATATGCAATTACTAAATGGTGAAGAAGTACAGATATTCCTGAATTATTATCGATAATAATCCTTTCACTAAGTTTTTTGCAAAAGCTAGTTATAATCCTAATTTTAAAGGAGCAGCTTGAAAATGATGAATGAAGAGAAAATCATATCTATTATTGAACAGGATGAATGGATGATGGAAATATTAAGGAAGGCAAAATCATTAGATTTACCTGATTGGTGGATATGTGCTGGGTTTGTCCGTTCAAAAATATGGGATATCTTACATAACTTTAGTGAGAGAACCCCGATTCCTGATGTTGATGTCATCTATTTTGATTCTGGACATGTTGACGAATTGCATGAAAAAAAGCTTGAAGAAAAATTAAAATCACTTGATAAAACGATTCCTTGGTCGGTAAAAAATGAAGCAAGAATGCACTTAAAAAGCAAAATGCCACCTTATTCTTCTTCAGTTGATGCGATATCGAAGTTTCCAGAAACAGCAACAGCATTAGGCGTGAAGTTAGATGAAAAGGAACATGTACGTTTAATAGCACCTTGGGGAATCAATGATGTTGTTCAATTAGAAGTAAAGCCAACCCCTTATTTTATCGAGAATAAACAACGTGCTGCAATTTACGAAGAACGCATTGCAAAAAAGAATTGGAAATCAACTTGGAGTCAATTAAACATTCATCATATTTAACATTTTTCTTGAGTTAATGATCGTGATCGTTCAATTGATGTGGTCTTAGCCCTTTATCAGCGCCATTAAAAAACTCGTTATTATGTTCTTGAAAATGGACCACGTAACTAAAATAGACTAGGAACAGTAAAAAAGCAGAGAATAGATAGAGCTCTGCTTATTCAAATTAAAGATAGAAATTTGTTTTTCATGAGATAAATAATCTTGTTTTCAACCTTTAAGTGAGATTAATGAGGCTTCAATACAACCTTGATACAATCGTCTGTCTTTGTATCGAATATTTCATATCCACGTTTTGCTTCATCTAAAGGGAGAACATGTGTAACAACATCAGCAGGATTTACCTTCCCATCTGCAAAAAGTTGATAAAGCTTTGGCATAATTGGAATGACATGTGCTTGGCCCATTTTTAATTGGACATTTCGTTGGAAAATATCACCTAATGGAAAAGCGTTATATCTCATTCCATAAACACCAGTTAATTGGATCGTCCCACATTTTCTGACTGCCTGACTAGCAGTTACGATTGCACCCATTGAGCCACCGTGAAGCTTTAACCCTGTTGCTAAAAATTCCATCGGTGTCATTTTTCCATCCATTCCAACGCAATCGATGACAACATCTGCACCACCCTTTGTCATTTCTTTTAAGTGGTTGCCAATGTTTTCTTCACTTTCAAAGTTTACAATTTCAACATGATTTGTTTTTTTTGCATGCTGCAGCCGGTAGTCGACATAATCAACAGCTATAACTCTTTCTGCACCAAATAGCCAAGCAAATTTTTGTGCTAAAAGACCAACAGGACCACAGCCTAAAATAATAACAGTATCTCCCTTTTTTACACCTGCATTATCAACTGACCAGTAGGCAGTCGATGCAGCATCTGCAAGAAGAACAAGCTTTTCATCCTCCATTTCACAGTTTTCAGGGATTTTAAAAGGAGTAAAATTACCGTAAGGCACTCGTAAATATTCAGCCTGTCCACCAGCAACTCCACCGGTCGTTTCCGAATAGCCGAAAAAACCGCCCATTTCCCCATGTGGATTCGAGTTATCACATTGACTAGTGAAATCATTGGTGCAATACCAGCATTGCCCACAGCTTACGTTAAAGGGAATGATTACGCGATCTCCCTTTTTTAAGTTTGCCACCTCTGGACCAACCTCTTCGACAATCCCCATTGGCTCATGGCCGATAATAAAGTTTTCAGGTGTATTCGGGATCATCCCATGAATTAAATGGAGATCAGAGCCACAAATGGCAGAGGATGTTACTTTAATAATAAGATCATCTGCTTTTTCGATTTTCGGATCATGTACTTCTTTTACAGCGACATCTTTAATTCCTTGATATGTAACTGCCTTCATGACTATATCATCCTCCTAAAGCATCTATTTATTCGGTGTTGCAAACGTCCCTAGACGATCAGTGTCAGTTGGGAAAAGCTCCATATCTGCAATGGCAAGTGCCATATCTGCTGCTTTAATATCAAGTTCAATTTGCTTTTCGACATCGTGTGGGTATAACCAGCCTTTTTTCATCATTAGCTCTGATATTTCTTGGTGGAGGTCAATGGCCAGCTCCATTTGGCGAGACAACGCTTGTCTTAATTCAGCACTAGCTGTTTCCGTCAATGCAACCGCATAATAGCGAATTCCTGTTTTTACAGTAAGTAAAAAATCTAGGGCAAATGAGGAATCTGCCATTTTCGGCATTCCTTCTGCATATTTCGGATCCAAAAAGTCTTGATTCATAAATGATTCACCTCTTAATGTAATGTACGAGCTTTCTCATATAATTGTTTAAGCTCTTTAATTGCTGCGACTGACTGAGCTACATCTTTCTGCATCAATGCTTTTAAGTCATTGTCAAAGCAAATACCTTGCATCAATTTTGAGCGAATTAAGCAATTTGTTTTAAAATTCAAGAGTTCATGTGTATCCATCGTTTCATGATAAGCTAAAGCATTTAGTTCCATCGAATTCACTCCTTTTTCTTTAGGATGACCTATTTTTACAAACGATCATCCGAAAAAAATTACCAATAGAAGTTACCTGATGATTAAGTATAGGAAATGGTTCGATTGGTACTCTATAAATAAGAATTTTCCAAAGATAGGAGTGGAACGATGACTCAGTATTTAGGATTACATGAAACACTTGAATTACATGAATTGTTAACATTTAAAAATTTATCATTAACAAAGGCGTTTACAATGAGCGGATTAGTACGGGATCCAGCCTTAAAAGAAATTTTATTAGCAGATGTAGAAGCAGGAACAAAATTTGTCACACAGCTAAAGGAACTTATGACAGAAAGGAGCAATAACAGTCATGAATGAGCTCGTGAAAAAGCTAATGGGAATGGGTGGGATGACGGATCAGGTTATCGCAACAGATTTTCTAATATCAGCTAAAGCGAATATTAGAAATCTTGCCTTCGCCATAACAGAAGCTTCAACACCAGCAGTAAAGGACGTGTTACGTGAACAGCTCAAACATGCGATTGTTACCCATGAAAAAATTTCATCCTATATGATTGATGAAGGAATGTATCATCCTAGTGACTTAAGTAAACAGTTAAAGACAGATTTAACGATAACAGAAACGGCATTGAAATTAACGGATTAAGATGATGTGACAGATATGAAAGGGAATTTCCTTTATACCTGTCACAAATTTTTATTTATAAAGTACTAAATTCCGACAAAAAACATAGTCCGATAGTTATATTTATCCTCCCAAAATGTTTAAAAATGTGTATAATAATAAACAGATTAATAGAATATTGTCTTATTTTGGTATCGTTTGTAATTTTTACTTAAAAAAATAAGCCTATATTTCTATAAAAAAATTTAGGAGGAAACAAAGTGATTTGTAGTAATTGTGGCCACCAAAACGAAGGTGGAAAATTTTGTGTGAAATGTGGAACAAAGTTGGTGGAAGAGACAGCTGAGCAACAACAAGCAGCAGCAGTGGAACCAACGATTCCAGTTTCGGAACAACCTGTACAGCAAGAACCAGCTGAAACGGTATATTCAACACAGCCAACTAGTCCTGTACAACCAGTACAGCCTGCAGAGCCAAACAAACATGTTGAAGCTGCGAAAAACGTATCGAAGTTATACTTTTCTTATTTTATTGAAGGACTTAAAAATCCGACAAAAGCGGCACAATCAGTAAGACAAGAGCAATTTGTTAATGGACTAATTACAATGATTCTTTATGCATTATGTATTCCGATTACCATTTATTTTGGATTGAAAACATTATTTAAGGATATTCCTTTTTTAGTAGTGTTAAGTGAAGAGATGAGTTTTACATCAGTTTTAAAGCCTACATTCTTTAGTTTAGTAATAATCGCCTTCATAGCATTAATTACTTTTGCAGTTATTAAGCTTGGTCGTGTTCAAATTACGATTAAAGATATTTTTGCAAGATTCGGGACTTTCCTAATTGTACCTACCGCTCTACTTATTGTGGCACTAATTTTATCTATTATTAATGTAGATTTTTATTTATATATTTGGTTTTTCGGACTTTTAGGATTGTTATTTGTTGTTCCACTTACGATTTTTAGCTTTAAGAAGGATATTCCATTTGGGCTTGATGGATTGTATGGAACACTCATTAACTATATTGTGATTTTTATCATTTTGAACGTTATTATCGATAGCTACACTGAAAAGCTAGGTACGAGCCTTTTGGATTTCTTTAACTATTGATTTAACTAGAAAGCAAGCGTCACGGTTAATGAGACGCTTGCTTTTGTTCTACACATCCAATTTAACTCGATATTTTTAGAGGTGAACATCAAGTGGAATATTGTCGTAATTGTGGAACAAAATTGATTGAGGGGCATCAATTTTGTGCTGAGTGTGGCGAACCGGTGAAACGAAATCATGCAAATGAAAACAAGCAGAAACAAATTGTTTCATCAAAGCCAGTTCAAGAAAAAATGAGTAGTTCAGATATGCCAAAACAGCCCATTTTTAAAAGTAAAAAATCAAAAATATTCGCAATTGTTGGTGTTGTTGTCGTCGCCTTATTGGCAGGAGGCTATTATGTTGTAGGAGAGATGACATCTCCTACGAAGGTAGCTGAACACTTTATCGATGCGGTTGACCAAAAAGATGTTAAAAAGGTTAAGAAATACATTAATGAAGGTCAATATGAAGTAAAGGCAAATGATAAAGAAACAAAGGCTTTTCTAAATTATTTACATGAGCATCCTAGAATGATTACATCAATTGCTGATGGACTTTTATCAGATGCTGCTGCTTTAGAGGAGGAGAAATCGTCTGAGGAGCCATCTCCATTTGCAGCATTAAAAGAGGACGGGAAAAAGTGGGTGCTATTTGATTCCTATAAAATCAAAATCCAAACCTTTTATATTGATGTTGCATCTGAAAGTGAAAAGACGGACATCTATGTAAATGATGTAAAAAAAGCAACCATTGAAGAGGAAGAGCAAATTGGACCGTTGCTGCCAGGTGAGTATACGGTTAAAGCAGTTATTAATGGTGAATATGGTAAGGTTGAAGCTGACGAAAAGCTGAATACCGAAGACTTTGCTGAGCAAACAGCTTCATTGGAATTTGACTGGTCTAATCATTATGTCTATATTTATTCGAATTATGAAGATGCGGTGCTTTATGTGAACGATAAAAACACAAAAATGGAAATAGGAGATATCGAAGAATTCGGTCCTGTTCCATTAGATGGTTCGCTTAAAATTTATGCACAAAGGAAACTTGGTGACGAAGTAAAGAAAAGCAATGTTGTAACATTAGTAGAAAATACAACAGATGCGGAATTATTTTTCGAAGACCAAGATGGAAGTTTAAATGAGGCTGATGAGGACTATGATAGTATTGATGCTTCAAATGAGAAAGAAGCGATTGAAGAAGTGATTCTTGGGCATTATAATTCGATTTCAAGTGACAATTTTCAATCGGCCTATGACTTTTTCTCTAGTTCATATAAATCAAAAGTTACTTTTGATGGATGGACAAAAGGTCTCGAACAGAATATAAATGATACGGTAACAATGTTAAATATTACAAGTGTTGATGATACTACAGCTAAGGCATATGTTGAAATGACATCATATGACGAGCAAGAAGATGGTAGTACATTAGTCCAAGAATGGGGTGGAACCTGGAACCTAGTAAAGGAAAGTGATGGTTGGAAGCTTGAGAAAGCCCAATTAGAAAAACTAGCGTCCAGAACGGAATAATGAAAAATAGACGTAAATCTAAAAGAATGATTCGTTTCATGCCTTTCCTATTTTTATTATTTGCCCTAGTCTTAATAGGTGGATATTTTTTCACAGCAAATAGTAACCAAGCTGAAAATGCTGAAGGGAATCAAAAGGCTGAACAACATGCAGATTCAACGAAAGATTTAACAAAAAAGGAAACCATTCAGGAAGATGACCGTATTATAGAAGCAACAACCTTCTCTCAAGTACAGCAGCAAACAGATACATCAATTGAGGAAAAGGTTGATGATTTGTTAGCAGAGATGACGTTGGAAGAAAAAATCGGTCAATTGATGGTCATTGGCTTTGATGGGAAAGAAATAAATGACCATGCAAAAACGATGATAAATGAATATAAAGCTGGCGGCATTATTTATTACGATCGTAACATGGAATCACCTGGCCAGGTGACAAAGCTAAGCAATGACTTACAGCAGCTTGCATTGAACAACGCTAAAAAGATTCCCCTATTAATCAGCATTGACCAAGAGGGTGGTCAAATAGTGCGGATGCGAGATAAAGTATCGAATATTCCTTCTCAACAGGAATTAGGGAAAAGCGGTAGCAGTCAAGCGGTTTATGATTCAGCATTGAAAAATGGTCAAGAGTTAAAAACAATGGGGATTCATGTGAATTTTGCTCCAGTATTAGACTTATCTGAAACCGATTCCCGTTCATATGGCATTGATCCTAAGAAAACGGCTGAGCTTGGAGAGCAGGCTATCGCCGGTTTTACCGATGCAGGTATAACGGCAACATTAAAGCATTTTCCTGGAAATGGTCGAAGCAATATCGATCCTCATCATGAAACATCATCAGTTGAGGCGAATCAATTGGATCTAGAAAATAACGATATTTATCCATTCAAAAAAATGATAGATGAGGTTGATCATCGTTCATTTTTTACAATGGTCACACATATTAAATACCCAGCTTATGATAAAGAAAACCCAGCGAGCATTTCACGAGTCATCATAAGTGAGCTGTTAAGAAAAAAGCTTGGATACACAGGGATTGTTGTAACAGATGACTTAGAGATGGGTGCTGTAAATAAATACTTTACTTATGAAGATTTAGGCTTTAGTGCAATTGATGCAGGTGCTGACCTTTTATTAGTATGCCATACGCTAGAAAGCCAAAAAGAAGTGTTTAAGGGAATTCAGAAGGCTGTTCAAGAAAAGAAATTATCGGAGGAGCGAATTGATGAGGCAGTAAAGAGAATCTTATCCTTCAAGCTTCAATCGATAAAAGAGACAAACTTAAATATTGAAACAGCAGAAAATACGGTTGGTGAATAGCATAGCATGGTAAAGTGTATGTTTTGATTTATACTGTTAGTTTTTAACCGTTACCTATTCATACAATGGTAAATTTATACTGGCAGTTAAATAGATAAATGAGATTTAGGGGGAGTAACATTCATGTATTGTTCAAATTGTGGTACACAATACGAGGCAAATGATAAGTTTTGTCCATCATGTGGTACCAAAATTGAGGAAGTTATCGAAACAGCAAAGCAAGAGACAGCAGCAAATTTAGAAACAGGAAATAATCAACCACAAGTCGTAACAAAGGTGAAAAAGCCTTTTACACTAAAAAAAGCACTGATTATTGCTGGTATTGTTGTTCTTGCTGGAGCAGGTACAGCAGCCGGTTTTATTTTGCATAAATCACCGAAAGAGCTTTATTTGCTTTCAGAGATTAATTCATTAAAACAAGTGGCAGAAGATGTGGATAGTCATTATGGTGATTTAATTGAATTTAACCAAAAGACATTAGAAAAGCCATCAAGCAATGAAACGACTTTAAGCGGAAATTTTGAAATTGAATCATTGGAATCAGATCCTGATGTACAAATGGTTAAAGATATTTTAAGTGAAGCATCACTTACGAGTAAAACAGAAATAAGTCCTTTAACAAATGAAGGCTATTATTCATTAGGAGTTAATCTTGCAGATGAGGAAGCTGTAAATGTGGAGCTTTACCAATCTAAGGAACAGCTAGGTTTAAAAATACCTGCTTTATATGAGAAATTTTTATATGTGAATTTCAATGAATTTGGCGAAGCGATGAGAATGCTTGATCCTAGCTATGATGGTCCAGAAACATTGGAACTAGCAGATATTGATTTAAATGAATTGAAATTAACAGATAAAGAAAAAGAGCATTTACAGAAAAAATACACAGAATTTTTATTATCACATTTAAAAGATGAGCAATTTAGTCTTGAAAAAGGAATCAACTATAAACATGATGGTACAGAGCTAAAACTAAGAAAAGTCACATTTGAAATGTCTCCAAAAGAGTCTAATCAATTTATGATTGATTTTATCGATGTCTTAATTAAAGATACTGAATTACACAATATGCTCGTTAAACGAGTTGAGAAGCTTTCAGAGCTTGCGGTATCACTTGATGAAGCAAGTGCAGCAGAAGAATTAAATGCGAAGGAAATGAAAGAAGAGCTAATTGAGGGCTTAAAAGATGCAAAAGAAGATTTAAAGGATTCACCAGTGTTAAGAGGAATTAAGTCAGAGCTATTAATCGATGATAAAGAGCAAGTTGTTGACCGTAAGTTGACAATTGGATTCGGAGATGATTCTTCAGATGCCGAGCTTGTGGTGACTAGCAAAAATGTTCCGTTGAAAAATGATAATAGATATGAAGAATTAAAGATTAAAGCTGGTTCTAAAGAGGACGAATCAGAAGTTGCCTTTGAAATGAGCAACGATATTGAAGTGAAGAAAGCAGATAATACAATTGAGAAGAGAAAGATATCCATTTCTTCTAAGTCATACGGTGTATCGGATGGAAAGGTTGATGTAGCGATTACTTCAAACTACAAAGGAAAATCAGGAAGTAAGCAAACAGTTAACCATGAATTTAAAATAGAAGCCTCCGATGATGCGATTTATGATATGCCTTCTGGTTTGTCTGGAACAGTCGTCGAAACAAGGGATGTCAATTTGAAAAAAGAATATTCCAATGAAAAGTATGAAATTGAGTTAAATATTGAGGATGAATATGATGCAGGATCAATCATGCTTACTATTGATTCTAAGTCAAAGTTGAAAAAGAAAGCTGACCTACCTCAATTAAATAATGATTCATCTGAAGGATTAAACATTGCAAAAATTACTGAAGAGGATATTTATGCAATTGAAGAGGAAGTTTACAATAATATGATGGAGCTTGCCGAAAAATTCGGCTTCAGCTATGAAGACATGATGGGTACTTATGAAGAGGATTATTCGGGTGAAGAGTATTACGAAGATGAGTTGTTCTACGAGGATGGCTATTATGAAGATGAATTATTTGATGAGGAGCTTCTAGAAAGCTACTAAAAAATGTTGAAGAAAGGATTGCTACATCCAATCATTTGGATGTCTTTCCTTTTTTTATTGGCTCTTTTTAAAAACATTGTTGTTTTTAAGGAAACTTTGTAATGGAGCGGAAACAAAAAGAAAAGTTTAATAGAAATAGCTACATACTGAATTTAAAGTAGATATGAACTCACGGGAGTTTTGTCATGAAAAATATATTTGTTTTTACAGCTTTTCAATTGAAAATTCTTTGGGGAAATAGGAAAACAGCGATATTTTTATGGTTGTGCCCTATTTTCTTTTTATGCTTATTCGTTCTTATCGGAATGTCTGTTTTACAGGATGACAATCGAATGGATTCGTTTAAGGTAGCGATTGTAAACAACGACCCGACGCTAGAAACAAGACTCGTCATCCAACAGCTTACGGAAAATGATGATTTCAATAAAATCATGAAGACGATGCAGGTTGATGAGGAAAAAGCAGGCAAGTTGCTTGAGGAGAACGAAATCGCTGCAATGATTATTATTCCAAAGGGGTTTAGTCATGATGCAACAAACGGAATTAACACACCTGTAAAAGTGATTGGAAATGAACAGCAGCCATTACAAGCACAAATGGTTAAATATGTGATGGATAGCGCAGCAAACTATACATCTGCAGCCCAAAGTGGGATAAATACAGTCAACGACTTTATGAAGAAAATGGATGTTGCAAAGAGCGAACGATCTGAGACAGTCAAAAGAGCAATCATTTCCTATTCTTTACATGTTTTAGGCAGAAACGAAATTTACTCAGAAATCGAGCAACCTGTCCTTTTTCAGGAAAGCATGGTCCATTATTATGTAGGTTCCTTTTTTGTGCTGCTATTAATGATTTGGTCATTTATTGGAACGATGCTCGTAAATAAACAAATCATCCATGCGGTAAAGCAGCGATTAAATTCACTAGGGGTTACTTTATTTCAGACAACAGCTGCTACATGCTTATCAAGCTTTATTCTAGTCTTTATAAGCGGCCTCCTCCTCGCTATATCAATCTTTTATATCGGGAATGTATTCCCTGACATAAACAGATTGTATTTGTTTTGTGTGATTTTTACTATGTCTCTATTGTTTACTTCAATATTTATGCTAATCCAGTCCATCGTAGTCCGTGAGAGCTATTTTCAAACGATCGGCATGATAATCATTCTGTTTGGTGCGATTACAGGGGGACATCTTATCCCACAAATCTATTATCCGGAATGGCTTCAACAGCTTAGCATGTTTTCGATCAATACATGGGCGCTTAAATTAATGCTTTTAATGATTGAGGATATTACGACATTTTCCTATTGGAATTATGTTTGTACGTTTTTACTAGCTTCGTTTCTCTTCATCATGTTAACAAAGGTCGTGACGATGATTCGTACAGTAAAGGTAGGTGGAAAGTAATGAGGATATTTTTCGCAAAATGTAAGCAAATGATAAAAAAACCGAGTATCCTTCTCTTTTTACTTGCTCCGGCTGTCATCACGATGCTATTTGGCACATTGCTTCAATCACAGCAGGAGGATTTGGTTATCCCGATTGCAATTGTTGATGAGGATAGCTCTAGCTTATCTTCCTCAATAATAAATCGAATAAAGGAGCAAAAAAGACTAGCCATTATTGAAACAACGATTGAGGAAGCAGATAAAATGCTGGAAAGAAAAGAGATTGATAGTGTATTTGTTTTTAAAAAGAATTTCCAGCAGCAGCTTTTAAAAGAAAAGCGTGAAGAGATTATCGAAATGAAAATTGCACCGTCCTCTATTGCATATACGATTGTACGAGAAGTGATTGCGAGCGAAGTAACCCGAATCTCAAGCTCGATTAAAGCAGCAAATCAAGTAGGACAAATATATAAGCAATTTGGGATGGAAAGTCAAGAGTTAAAGGAAACGTGGAATGCAGCTTTTGCTTATTCAAGTATTGAACAATGGGAGCCTCAACCACTTATGACAATTGACTATATGAATGGAGCGAGCTCTAGCCAGCCAGTTGAGGAAGACGGAGCGATAACTAAGCCTTATATCGGCCTATGGGGATTTTTCACGCTGGTCATTTGTTTCCTCCAATCCGATTGGTTGATAAGAGAAAAAATGCTGTTCAAGCGGATGAAAACAACGTATCAAGGATTACCAAGTTATTTACTGCAAACGTCAACAGCGGTCCTTCTTCTTCAAGCGATGCAAGCGTGTGGAAGTTTTTTTCTGTTTACAAGGTTGCACATTGCTGAAGGCGAATCGCTATTACTTTTAATGATGGTTTTATATGTGTTTTTTAGTATTGGATTGGCGATTTTTTCAGCAAGCCTTATTCATCATATCGGAAGCTATTATGTGTTTGGCGTTTTAATAAGCTTGATAATGGCAGTTTTTAGTGGAAGTCTTTTTCCGATGAACGAAATCGTCGGGGATTTTCAAACATGGATAAATATATTCCCTCAAGCCCTGCTTCTCCAGCCTAATATGATGATTTCTGAGGAGATCAGCAAGCTTCTGCTTATTATCGCAATGGCGATTCTATTATGGGTTAGCTCAATATGGAGGTTGTTAAAAAGTGATAACAATTGATCAAGTTCACCATAACTACGGGAAAAAGAAGATTTTACAAGGTGTCTCTCTTCAAATAAATGCTGGAGAAATATTTGGACTACTGGGGCCAAATGGTGCTGGTAAATCAACATTATTATCGATTTTAACGACAACGGTAAAGCCTTCTAAGGGAACCGTGATGATGAAAGGGCTCGACATTCATAAGCAAACGAAGCAGGTTAGACAAATGATCGGCTATGTGCCACAGGATATTGCCCTTTGGGACGAATTAACGGTAAAGGAAAACCTTAAATTTTGGAGTAAGTTCCTAAAAACAAAAGTAAGTGTCGCAAGAATGCTTGAAGCGTGTGAGGAAGTGAAATTACAGGATAAATGGAATGAAAAGGTTTCAAAGCTTTCTGGTGGGATGAAGCGGAAATTGAATATTGCAGTCGCCTTAATGCATGACCCTGACATTTTGCTAATGGAT
The DNA here is from genome assembly GCA_031180805.1 of Bacillus sp. (in: firmicutes). Classification (GTDB taxonomy): domain Bacteria; phylum Bacillota; class Bacilli; order Bacillales; family Bacillaceae; genus Metabacillus. The sequence goes on along the minus strand of JAPSLL010000005.1, from coordinate 100,368 downwards.
GAACCAACTGTTGGAATCGATCTTCAATCAAAGCTTGAAATCAATGAATATATGAAAAGCTTAGCAGCTGCAGGGAAGGCAATTGTTTATACAACACATGATATGAGCGAAATTAAAACGATATGTAAACGTATCGGGGTGCTTAAAAAAGGGAGCATTGAATTTACCGGGAATCTAGAAGAAGCGAAATCTTACTTAAATAAACAGGGGAACGAGCCGATAGTAAATGAAGAGGAGCTTATTTTTGCGATGCTCCGCGAAGAAAGGTAAACAATTTTAGGGGGCAATGAAAAAGATGTTATTTTGTAATGAATGTGGAACACAACTAAAGGAAGGTGCAGCCTTTTGTCCTTCTTGTGGAACAGTTGTTAAAGGTAAAGCACCAGCAACAACTCAGATTTCACAACAACCAGTGCCAGCACAAAAAATGACGAAAAAAACAAAGATGCTGTTAATTGGAATTGGTGCTGCGGTTATTTTACTATTTGGTGCTTATAAAACAGGGGAAACCTTAACAGATAAGAACCGAATGATTGAAAGCTTTGAAAAGGCGCTTATCGATGGAGATCATAAGAAAGTAGCGAAACTGCTCCATTCGGATGATCCCCAGTTAACGATTAGCGAATCGAGTGTAAAGGGCTTTGTAAGCTATTATAAAAAACATCCTGATGAGGTTAGCGACTTAATCGATAATTTAGAGGAGCAGTCCGAGTATTTGGACAATCATACTTACAGAAGTAGTAATGATTTAATTGATTTTTTTGCTGAAGGGAATTTGGATAACGGTGTTATAAATTTGAAGAAGGATGGGAAAACCGCACTTTTCTTTGATAAATATTCATTAGAAGTAGAAGAGGTATTTGTAACGATTACTACGAACTACAAAGATACTCAATTATCGTTTGATGGTAAAGAAATCGGTAAAGCTGATGAAGATGATTTTCAACATACATATGGCCCATATCTTCCAGGTAACTACAAGGTCCAAGCAACATTAAAAACAGATTTTGTTGATTTAAAAAGATCGGAAAATGTTTCACTTGTAAACAGTGGTAACGAGGTTGAGCTTGATATGTACTTGGATGGGGAAGATGTGACAGTAAATCTTAATTCCTTTGATCCTAGTGTAAAAGCGGCATTATTTATTGATGGTAAAGATGTAAAGATTGATCCGATTAAAACCCCAACCTTTGGCCCTGTACTAGTCGATGGCTCGATGAACATCCAGGTTGAGGCAACATTGCCATGGGGAAAGGTTAAAACAGCTGAAATTCCAATTACAGATAGTGAGGTTTCCGTTAATCTTGGTCAAAGCAGTGAGCTCCAGGATGTGATCTTTAATCAAATTGCTACGTATTCAACTGAAAATTTAGTTGCGTTTACTACAGGTAGTACGAATAAATTAACAACAGTAACAGACGGTTACAAAGATGTCATTGCAGAGAGCATAGCTTATAGCCAGGAGATGGAGCAATATTATAAAGGCCAATATTTAGGAACAAAATTTGCCCTCGATTCGCTCAATGTATATTTTTCTGACGATAAATGGGTTGCTGATGTAGAGGTGCTGCAAAGCTATAATGAGGGATTATATTATGAAGGAGAAACACCTGAATTAGAGAAAGTGGAAGTAAACAGAAGGTATTCTCTTGAGTATAATGACAAGCAAAAGAAATGGTTAATTAATGGGATGGACTCTTCCTTTGGATATGGAACAGATTATGTGAAGGAAATAAAAGAAAAAGAGCCAAAAATGTATCAAACAAATTGGGGAAATAGTACGATTTCAACTGTGGCAACAACAGATGAAATTGCTTCATTCGTTGAGGAATATATGTATGCAAGTGTTGCTGCTATAAATGCAGAAGATTTTTCTTTAGTAGAGGGGTATATTGACCCTTCAGGTAAAAAGTACAATGAACAAAAGGAATACACGGCCTACTTAAATGAAAAAGGGATTACAGAGGACCTGTTAAGTATTGAAATTGAAGAAGTGAAAAAGCTTGATGATACAACATACCAGGTGACTTCTTTTGATGAATATACAATTTATCAACAAGACGGTAGTGAGGAAGATGCTAGCTATAAAACGGTACAAAATGTAAAAATTCTTCCTGACGGATCGTTTGGAATCAATGAATTAATAAGTACTGATAAGCAATAATAAATTTTATTCCATATTTTAAAAATCATATTATGCTAAACCATCATAGGAATCGAGCCTTTGATGGTTTTTATTATAATTGGGATTATTCATAAGGAGTGTGTATTTATCAAGTAATAAAATGTAAGCATTTAAAACTTTCTTAATAATAAAGGAATCACTATTTCTCTACAGAATAAGGTAAAGAGGTAAGAATTGTGTGTAAAGTTTTTTAAAGGAGGAAAAAATGACGCAAATTAAAATCTACGGATTGAAGGAAAATCTAAATCCGATTAAACAAGAGCTATCAAATGTTATTCATTCATGTGTTGTTGAAGCGTTTAAATACCCGGTTGATAAAAGATTCCATCGCTTTTTCCCACTTGAAAGGGAGGATTTTTATTTTCCTGATGAGAGATCAGATGCTTATACTGTTATTGAGATAAGCATTTTTGAAGGCAGATCAATTAGCGCAAAGAAAAACCTTATTAGCCTATTATATCAACAAATCAATGAAGTATTAGAAATACAGACTATTGATTTAGAAATAACAATTTTTGAAACACCAAAACATAACTGGGGCATAAGAGGTGTACCAGGTGATGAATTGGTGCTAAATTATAAGGTAGAGCTTTAGGCTTTTGTTTATTTTTATACTTGTCGTTTTTAATGACACAAATAACTAGAAGTTCCCTTTGCACGCACCTAGTAAAGAAGAGCGGCGGTCTATGTTTGTCCTACTTGTCTGATGAATTTTGATTAATGTACTTTCAATTAGCTTCTCACATATTTATTGCTCCCAGGCTGTTTCTTTATCTGATTCCATGCATCTATTGCATCCTGACGCTTCCTGCCTTTGTTTGCAGGGTCAGAAAAATAGTCACGAAAAAATTGATTGTATTGAAACTGGGAGCCAATTTTTGTTTGATAGGAAGGATCCTTTTTTCGTTCTTCTTCTTCATACCAGGCTTCAACTGCTTCTCGATATGTTTTTCCGATATTTTCCTTAAAATATTTTTGAATATATGTGGAAAAGTGAAAGGTCGGACCAATAATGGATTTGAAAAAGGCCCTCACTTCTTGGCTGCAGCGATGATTTTCTTTAATGACTGTGTCCAAGCTTAGCTCGATATTTTTGTCATTTTGACGGCTTAAAGTACGAGTTGGTTTGATAATATTTCCTGTTCTTAAAAACTCATCAATTCTTTTTGTAAGTTCTTCCTTTGAGCCTGTTGGACTTAACCCATGCTGTTTACAAAAGGCTTGGAGCTCCTTTTTGAGCCAATAATATTGTTTGAATTCGTCTAAATTGATATTTTTTGTAAGTGGTGGACGCATTTTGTTCTCCTCTCCAAATATTACCACAATTATAGAACGTATGTTTCTGTTCGTCAACAAAAAAACTGTCCAATCTAACATTAGATTAAACAGTTCAAATCGCTTAATAGTATTTCAGCTTTGGCTTTTGTTTAGACTTATCTTGGTTCCAATATTTCTTCATTCTTAAGCAAACTAAAAAGATAATCCCGATAAATAAAATACTTACGAAAAAGCCCGGACGAATGGCTCTTTCAAGTAGAGTTCCCGTAATAGCTGTGACAATTAATGCGATGCCGATATATGATAATACTTTGCTCCAGCCTTTACTTTTTAGAATTCGTAATGAAGAGATGATGATAAAAAACCAATTATATAAAATGAGAATCCCAGCAGCTGTTGTTATATACTCGTAAATTTTCCCAGGTAATAGTAAAGCGGTAATAATTGATGCGAGTAAACCAACAGTTGCAAGTCCAAGTGATGCAAATGGCAGGTTTTTAAATTTAAGCTTTTTTGCAAATACCTTTGGTGCATCACCATCTTTAGATAATGTAACTAATAAATTTGTGACACCGTAAAGGGATGCTGTCATCGTTGAAAATCCTGCAATGATAATGGCCCCATTAAAAACATGTGGGAAAAAAGGTAGATTATAATTTGTCAACGCAGTTACAAACGGACTTTCCTTTTCGTGAAATAAATCGATTGATACTAACGAAACAGCGAGACCAAGTGATAAGGCATAAACGGTTGTTAAACCGAGTAGCATGATTTTTCCTGATTTTGGTGCCTCTGAACGATCCTTTAGCTGCATCGCCATCAATCCAATTACTTCAATCCCTCCATAGGCATAATACGCATAAATAAGCGAAGCCCAAAATCCTCTAAATCCATCATGAAAAAGCTCATTCATCTTAAGTGGGAAACCATTTGGATTTTTATCACTATGAATCCAGCCAAATAGGGCAGCAATTGCTAAAATAATGAACATAATAATCGCAGAAAATTTAATGATCGCTAAGAGGTTTTCAATTTTATCGAAACCACTCGTTCCAGTTAAGACGACGATAATCGCTAACAACGCGTACATTGAAGCAAATAGCCATAAAGGGACATTCGGAAACCAAAAGCGTGAAAGAATGGATAGAGCCGTTAACTGACTTCCCATAATAAGAATGTTTGAGCACCAGTAATTCCATCCACAGCTAAATCCAGCCCATTTTCCATATGCCTTTCTTGCATAGTAACAAAACGAGCCCTCTTGTGGATCCTCAGCTGTCATTTTTGCAAGCACATTAAAAACGGTATACGTACCTAAGGCAGCAAGGAGAAAAGAAAAAACAATTGATGGTCCTGTAATGCCAACTCCGATTCCTGAGCCGAGGAAATACCCTGTACCAATCGTACAACCGACACCGACGATTGACAATTGCCACCATTTCAATTTTCCTTCATCTGACTCCTTACTAGACTTCTGATTAGAAGCCCCTGGACTGCAGCTTACTTTACTCATGTGATCCCTCCTTTGCAGAAAAATGTACGGTTAAGCAGAAAAGATATGTAATTCGAACGAATAAAGACAAGCACTATTATTGCTCCCACCAGGACCCGAGAGAAAATGTGGGTGTGGGAGCAATGAAAAATAATTAAACAATTGAATCAAAGGAAAAGCCATCTACTGAAGCTATTTTTCCTCGCCACCAAGTCCTGTTATGCGCATCCCCCTGAGCTCCAGAAATATATTTAGCGTCCTTTAAGTGAATATAGGTTGGGGAAAATTGTTCAGCTTCTTCCTTAGCTTCCTCATCCTTTTGTTTTGCATATGCATCCTTCAAATCGTTAAATTTTTTAGAAATGATTTTTGACATCGTCGTATCCGGCAATTTCTTCGATGCTTCAGTGATTCCTTCGTAATAGGCAGTTGCGCCAATGAGTGTCCCTGAAATGATCGCACCATTTACACTAAGTGATACTTTTACCTCAACCCCATCTTCTTCTACTAATTGTAAGAACATAAGGATGACTGCATCATCCGTACTCATTTGCTCTGGCTCTTTAGCCATGACCTCACCTCTTTTTAAGTAGATATTGGTTATAATGCCCGTAATTTTAATGAAAAACCAAAGAAAAAATATAGTTGAACCAAGTGTTTAGATTTGAATAGTCATAGCATTCGATGCTTTTCATATAATGTACAAGTTGTCCCATTCTTATTAAAAATTGATAAGGGGAATTTTGATATGAAAAGAGTGGTGAAAGGTTGAATACTAGTATAATCATTAGCTACATTTTATTAGGGATTTCCCTAGCAGCACCGATTGGACCTGTTAATTCTGTCAGACTTGATAAAGGAATAAAAAATGGTTTTTGGCATGCTTGGATTGTTGGTGCTGGTTCGATGATTGCTGATGCCCTGTTTATGCTACTCGTGTACTTAGGGATGGTTCAGTTTTTAGATATTCCAATCGTGCAAATCTTTCTTTGGTTGTTTGGTGGTTTTATTCTTATTTATTCAGGTGTCGAAAGCATAATGGGCGTCAATTCTGTCAATCTAACGTACAGTCGTAAGAAAGAGTCATTAACAAAATGCTTTATGACAGGCTTTATTATGTCGATAACGAGTCCATTATCGATTTTGTTTTGGTTAGGGATATATGGTTCAGTATTAGCGAAAACAGCACAATCAACTGGTACAAGCCAATTATTACTTTATAGCTGTATGATTTTTGTCGGCTTAACGATATGGGATGTGTTTGTTGCTGCCCTTACTACTTTTTTTCGAAAGTTTTTAAATGATACGAGCTTAAAGGTTATATCAATCATTTCTGGGATTTCCTTGCTTGGTTTTGGTATTTATTTTGGATACCAAGGAATTATCGCATTAATTTCTTAAGAATCTTGATACGGTTTTTCGGTTTGCTTCGTTTTATCATCATGAGTTGGATGTGAACCAGGAAATTCTCTTTGGAGATTTTCATGTAAATTACGATTTTCGTATGCAAAATTACTATAATATTGTTGGCCATCTTCCCATGGGGTGCTTTTATTTTCTACCTTTTCATCTTTGCGAATAGGGGAACCATATGGACCATCAGGATATTCCTCTGCGGTTAAAAAATTCCTTTGCTTTTCTACATTTGAAAAATCAGTGTATTCTTCGTCATGATTTGGCATAGATTCACCACCTCCATTGTCATTAATAATAGTGTGACCATTTCAAGGTGGAATATGAAAATGAAAAGAATGGAGAATTTTCTGATTTTCGTGTAAGATGGGATAAAAAGTAAAAGGATAACGTTTTAGGTTAGGGAGAGAAGGAAATGAATAAAATAATTGAATTAGAGGGTGTTTCTTTAAGAAGAGATGGGCACTGGCTTTTAAAGGATGTTAATTGGCATATCCAAAAGGGAGAGCATTGGGTTCTATATGGACTGAATGGTGCAGGGAAAACGGCCTTATTAAATATGCTTTGTGCTTATTATTTTCCGACGAGTGGACATGTTGAGGTATTAGGGAAAGTATTTGGCAGGGATTATCTTGCAGAAAAGCTTAGACAAAAAATCGGGTTAGTATCTGCGAGATTGCAGCAAAAGCTTTACCCTTCTGATACGGCCTATCAAATTGTATTAAGCGGTTCATTTGCCTCTATCGGTTTATACGAAGAGGTAACAGATGAAATGAGACAAAAGGCGATTCGGCTATTAGATGAATTGCATTGTTTACCTTATGCAGATCGTACATATGAAACACTCTCACAAGGAGAAAAGCAAAGAGTATTAATTGCTAGAGCATTAATGGCTGATCCTGAGCTGCTTATATTAGATGAGCCGACGACTGGCTTAGATTTTCTTGCACGTGAACAGCTTCTAGAATCACTTCAAGTTATACATGAAAAACAACATGCTCCGACTTTATTATACGTCACACATCATGTTGAAGAAATTCTGCCACTATTTACCCACACGTTATTATTGAAAAATGGGGAAGTATTTGATGCCGGACTAACCGAGAACATGATTTCAGAGGAAAGACTTTCAAAGCTATTTGAATGTGAAGTTTTTGTTACTTGGGAGAATGGACGTGCGAATTTAAGGAGAAAATAAAATAGTGCTTTTAAAAAGATGGTGAAAATTAGTTAAGTTCATCATCTTTTTTATGTGGATTATACTAGAAATTAAATAGGTTCAATTTTTGAATGAAGGAAACATTTTTGACCTTCTATCACTAGTATAGAATAGTGAAACAAGATTGCCGTAGACCCACACGCTTTCGAATTGATATGATGTTCAAGTAATAAAAAGTGGAGGGCAAATGATGGAAACAAAAGTAAATGATCTAAAATTAGGTGAGCGTGGGGTAATAATTAGTATCATTACATATATCGTTTTATCTGCGTTAAAATTAGTCGTTGGATATATTGGCCATTCCGAGGCGTTGAAAGCGGATGGTCTAAATAACGCGACAGATATTATAGCCTCTGTTGCTGTACTAATTGGGTTAAAGGTATCGCAAAAGCCAGCTGATAAAGACCATCCATATGGTCATTGGAAGGCAGAAACCGTCGCATCAATGGTTGCATCGTTTATTATGGGTGTTGTTGGTTTGCAAGTTTTATATAATGCGATCCTATCGGTTTTCGATGGTCAACAAGAATCACCTGATTTAATTTCAGCGTGGACAGGACTTTTCTGTGCAATCGTCATGTTTTTCGTTTATCGCTACAATCGAAATCTTGGGCGGAAAATTAATAGTCAAGGACTAATGGCTGCAGCAAAGGATAATTTATCAGATGCTTTAGTTAGTATCGGGACAGTGATAGGTATTATCGGTTCTCAATTTGGCCTTCCGTGGCTAGATCCGATTACAGCTGTTCTAGTTGGAATTATCATTTGTAAAACGGCGTGGGAAATTTTTCGCGATACATCCCACCATTTAACAGATGGCTACGATATTGAGAAAATGGATGTGTATAAAGAAACAGTACTTTCTATGCCTGGTGTAAAAGGAGTAAAGGATATTAAGGCAAGAGCTTACGGAAACAATTCAGTTGTCGATATCGTCATCCTCGTCAATTCTAATTTAGGAATCCGAGATGCCCATGATATTTCAACTGCTGTTGAAAACGAGCTGAAAAAGGTACATGGAATTTATGATGTTATTGTTCATGTCGAGCCTAATTGAAGTTAGAGAATGTATAGAAAATGTTTCATGGTAGCAAGATAATCATTGATAAAGTGACGATAACACTTTAACGATGATAGGAGGCCCTGAGCATGGAAAATAATTATGAAGGTTCATTGCAAGATGCGCAAAATGATGTGCGAAAAGCTCATGAGCAATTGCAAATCGAACAAGATCATTTATTGCAAGCAGAGCAGCAGGTACAAACAGAGATACATCAATTAAAAGAAGCACAGCAACGCGTGAAAAAGGAGCAGCTAGATTTACAAAATGCCCAAATGAAGCTTCAAGAGGCACAAGCAATTGCAATGGAGCTGCAAAATAAGATTAATGAATAATATATATACAAGTTAAGAGCTACAAGATGTTAGCTCTTTTTATTGTTTTTTAGGAATTGGGGAGAAGTGATAGAAGACATCCTCCAAAAATCAATTTTACTTTTAAAGTCTACCGTTACATGTTATGGTATGATAATGAAAATTACATAATTATTGAAATGCGTGATGGTAGGTGTATGTTTTTATGAAAGATAAGCGTTTTAAAATCGCTCATAGGGAAGCGATAATAGGCATTGCCCTTGTTCTATTTAATTTTATTTGGTGGTTTGGTTTTGCATATGGGATGGGCGGCGGAGACCCGGCCAAGTACCGTTACATATTCGGAATGCCAGAATGGTTTTTTTATAGCTGTATTTTAGGATTTATCGTCGTTGTTATTCTTGTTTTTATTGCAGTAAATTATATTTTCAAAGAGGTACCGTTTGAAGATGATGAGGAAGGTGGAGAACAACGATGAATTGGTTAGTTATTCTTCCCTTGCTCTTATTTTTGTTCGTTATTTTCTTTGTAGGCTTTTGGGCAAATAAATATGTGTTAAAGGCGGACTCATTTATCCATGAATATTTTTTAGGCGGCAGGCAGTTAGGCGGCTTTGTTCTAGCTATGACAATGATTGCCACTTACGGGAGTGCAAGCAGCTTTATTGGTGGGCCAGGTGTCGCCTATACTAAGGGATTGGGCTGGGTGCTATTGTCGATGGCACAGCTTGCAACAGGTTATTTTGTATTAATGGTTCTAGGAAAGAAATTTGCGATAATGGCAAGAAAGTATAATGCTGTTACGATAACTGACTTTTTAAAGGAACGATATCAAAGTAAAACAGTTGTTATTTTATCAGCACTAAGCATCATTGTCTTTTTGTTTTCGTCAATGGCTGCACAGTGGGTTGGTGGCGCGAGACTAATTGAATCGTTAACAGGCATTTCCTATACTTCGTCTCTATTTATCTTTGCTTTCTCTGTTCTCGTTTATGTCATTGTTGGTGGTTTTCGTGCCGTAGCGCTTACTGAGACAGTACAAGGGGTTGTCATGTTTCTCGGAACGGCTGTCTTGTTAATCGGTACGATAATCGCTGGTGGTGGTGTCGATAAGATTATGGCAGATTTAGTAGCGGAAAATCCAAATTTAGTTTCACCTTTTGGAGCTGAGCAGGATTTAACCCCATTATATGTTTCATCATTTTGGATTTTAGTCGGCATAGGGGTTGTTGGGCTTCCGCAAATTACGGTAAGGGCAATGTCCTATAAAGATTCGAAATCAATGCATCGCGCGATTATTATCGGCACAATTGTCATCGGCTTTATCATGCTAGGGATGCATTTAATTGGCGTGTTTGCTAGAGCGGTTATTCCAGGCATAGAGATTGGTGATAAAGTAATGCCGACATTAACCCTTACCGTGTTACCGCCGTTGTTAGCAGGGTTTGTTTTAGCTGCTCCGATGGCGGCCATTATGTCTACTGTTGATTCATTGCTTATATTAGTTAGTTCAGCAATTACGAAAGATATTTATTTAAATTATATAAAGCCAAATGCGTCTGAAAAGCAAGTGAAAAAGGTAAGCTTTTGGGTCACTTCAATTATTGGCATCACAGTTATTCTATTTTCACTTAGCCCTCCTGATTTAATTATTTGGTTGAATTTATTCTCATTTGGTGGGTTAGAATCCGTGTTTATTTGGCCAATTGTTTTTGGGCTTTATTGGAGCAAAGGAAATAAATACGGTGCAATTACTTCAATGATAATTGGGATGGGATCGTATATTGTTTTTGACAGACTATTTCCAAATCCATTAGGAGTTCATACAGTTATTCTGCCTGTTCTTCTGTCACTAATAAGCTTTGTCATCATAAGCTTATTAACTAAAAATAAAGTTCAAAATGCCTGAGGGAATGACCTCAGGTTTTTTGCTGTTTAAACTGTTTTCGGGGACTCTGTAGCTTTGGTGTTCCGCTACAGTTCCCGTCCTCTAGTATAAGAGTCTTGTAATACTTCAACTTACAAAAAAGCAGAAAAAAAAATCGCTCTTATGAACATGGAATTATTTAGCATAACCACTTGTATATGATAGAAAAATATAATAATGTAATAACATACCTAATAATTCTATGTAGATATGTCACTATAGAAAGGGTTTTTTAACTTCTTTATGAATGTTTAGAGGGATATTAGTCGATATACTATTAACCATAAACAATATTTATTGCGCATGAGAGGTGATTTGTGTGGTACTTTGGCTACTGTTATTTATATTTATACCTATTTATAGCTTTATTAGAATGCTCCAAAGCTTTAAGTCGGCAAAACAGGGAAAGGGTAAAGTAAGGGTAATCGATTGCTTTTCGTCTCTGATTATACTTTGCTTGCTTATGTTTGGCTTTTCTTTCAATGGTCAAGCTGTTGAGGCTGGCGATCCGTTGCTGATCTTTGAGGTTACTGGTCAAAAGGCTAATGGATATGCATCACTTGCAAATGAATATGTCGATTCTGTTATCGCATTATTCATAATCGGCCTTATTTGCTTTTGCCTAATTGCCTTCTTTCACGATGCATTATCACCGATACTTTATGTGTTATGCAGTACGATCATCATAATAAATATCATGTTTGCCGGAGCCTATCTTATACATACAGGCTTTTTACATGATGGTGATTACTTCGTCGTTCCCCTTTTGCAAATCTGCTTCTTATCATTATGTTTTTTATATATCGCTATATTAAAAGATTCATTAAATCATTTTCTTACTAGTCAAAGTAAAAAGGAAATAAACGAGAGCAATCGATTTTTACTTGCTCTATATAAATTTTCGGTTCAATATCAACAGATGTCAAAGTTATGGTTGATTACCTTTTTTCCCATATTGGTTATTATTCAATTCATTTTAGTGCTGTTTGGGCAACGACCAGATAGCTTGATCCGTGTGTTTCTTGAAACAAGCTCGTTTAACTATTCAATGATTCCAGCTCCAAAGCCAGAAATGGTGTCTGGAGATGGACATTATTTATGTACAGTTTCCGCTAAAGGACATAAGAAATTAGTTAGGCCAATTCGCGCGGGGATTCGAAGAGGAGAAAGGATTCCTGTAAATCGTCAATTATTAATTGCGAATGCATTCGAAAACATCCTTGAGCAGTATGTGCCAACGATCCATAAAATCATCCGCAATTTTTATGACAAATACGGTTATCCTATAAGTAAGCATATTCATTCGAAATGGTCGGCTGATGTCATTTATCTTTTAATGAAGCCTTTAGAATGTTTTTTTCTTATCGTATTGTATACGGTCGATAAAAATCCTGAAAATCGAATACATGTTCAGTATAGTGAGCTGCGAAAATAAAGAGTGAACGATGGATCCATTCACTCAAGGTTTCATTTATTTTGTCGTTTCAGATGTATCGCTAGAATTAGTGGCTGTTGGATATGGTTCACCGTATCCTTCAACATTTCCTGCATGTTGCTTATGATTATTAGAACCTGATTGTTGACTGTTTTTCAGAGCGTTTTTTTGTGTGTCATTTTGATTTGAACGATTGGGCATTTATTTCACCTCCTACATACATGATTAGAATGCTTAGTATTTGTTAATTTATTCATGAAGGTCATATACTTCACTTTTTTGCTTGCTAAAACTCGATAAAAAATATATGGTAAATTATAGATAATAGTAGGAGGGTTCTTATTTGGACATTATATTCGCAATTATTGCTTATTTAATAGGGCTATTTATTTTATATGTTGTGATTGAAACAGCCGTAAGAAAGGGGATAAATAGCTCAATCATTGGAAAATTTCTCGAAGAAAAATATGGGATAAAAGAAGAAGAGAAGAAGTCATTTCTTGATAATGATTTAGATAATTAATAGTTTACAAATTTAAGAGCTCCCATTTTTCATTTTCTATAAAAGGGCAATCTAAGAGGTAATAGTGTAAATACATCAAAAACGTAAATGTACTTATATTGGAGGAACATATGCCAATTATTGAAACAGAAAATTTATTATTACATACTTTTACAAAGGAAATGATGAAGTCGATTCTACATCATCAGCCTGAAAAGCTGCCTTTTAAACAAGCAAAGGACTGGCCGTTGCCAGTATATCTTGAACTATTTCCATACAAAATTGACCGCTTTACAGTAAAGCCTGAAGAGGAAAGCTGGGAATGGATAATTATCCATAAAGAAGATAAAGTGATTATTGGTGATATTGGATTTAAGGGTGGCCCGAATGATAAGGGAGAAATTGATATCGGTTATAGTATAGTGCCACAATATCAGGGAAAAGGCTATGCAACTGAAAGTGGAAAAGCCTTTGTTCAATGGGGGCTTTCACAACAAAATGTAAAAAATGTAATAGCAACATGTAACCCACATAATCTTGCATCTAAAAGAGTTTTAGAGAAGATTGGGCTTCATATCGTCTTGGAAACTACTGAATCAATTTATTGGTCTAGCTAAAAATGTTCTCATAGTATAAGAATGCCATCCTTAACTGAGAGGATCAAACTCTAATAAGAGGTATGATCCTTCTCTTATAATAGATTATAGAGCTTTATTTAGTATACTCCACTTCGTTTAGATGTAGCTTTTAACCCATAAGTATCATTTATAATGTAATCTCCCCACCATGTTAAGCTTGTACCGGCCCAATCATTAGACATATCTAAGTAACTTAATTCAGAGTTATTTCCTTTCCAGGACCATGCTAACCAGCCAACACCACGTTGCTGTGAATAGCTTAATATCGTTTGTTCATCAACATTTCCATTTGTATGCCAATGGGCGAATTCACCAATAATCAAAGCTAATCCTTGATTTATGACACCATCAATATTTGATTTAACAGTTGCTGCATCAGCTCCAGCATACTCATACATATGGATGGAGAACATTGTGTTCTTCAAAGGATCAGAATTAAAGACATCTTTTCCATAGTTATGAATAGAAGCGGGATATTGTCCCCAGCCTGCAGCATCAACTATTAACGTATGTTTTAATCCCGCATTTCTCAGCTTAGGAATCGCTTGCTTGTAGCCGTTTGCCCAATTTGCTCCATCCCATGAACCATACCATTCATTTGCAATATTAATAATAACTTTATCTTCCTTTCCTATAAGCGCATCTTTAATACTAATCCAATAATCGACTGCGCTGTTTAATGAGGTGAAGTCATCCTTACCAGTCGCATCATGCACCTCTAAAACAGCAATAAGCTTGTTCTGTTCAGCAAGAGAAATAAGATTTTTGACAGTATTAATATCATCTCTTGTATACTGTGTGCCATTTGATAGAACAATTCTTACCGTATTTGCTCCTGATGCAGCGATAGCACGGATTGCGGTAGCTGAATCATTTTTAAACCAGGAATGTCCATGGTTCACACCTCTCATAACAAATGGCTTACCAGTTGCATCATATAAAGTGTTTCCGCTTACATAAAAACCGGTAGCTGCTTTTGCTTCTTGATGGAAGAAAAACATGGATGTAGAGAAAACAAAAAAGAGACTTAATATAAATACAAAACCTTTACGAAACATTGCCATTATTATCACCTCTAATTAATTATTTATTTCAACCCTTTCTTTTTGCGAATCACACTCCTTTCTTAAGAAAGGGTTAAAAACGGAGATAATCCTTTCAAATAAGGTAATAATGTAATAATGTGTATTAATCGTTAACTTAATTTATTGCAATTTTTATTTTATCAGTGCTATATATAAAAGGAAATATAATTTTGAAAAAATCAAAAAAATGGATATTTTTTCGTAGGATTCAATCATTATTGTGACTTTAGTCGTTGTAAGTGAACGAAAGGGGAAATGAAAGAAGTTAGTTAATCGAATGCTTAACAAAAGTGGGTAGAAGAATGGGGGAGCAAATAATAAACAATAAGAGGGGATTACTATTCCCCGCTCTAATCATACCTATTTTTTACGGGCAATTCGAAATCCATTATCAATTTTCTCAAAGCCAATACGTGGATAGTAATCCATTGCAATCGGAGAAGATAATAAAATAAGGGCAACGGTTTCTCCTAATTCTTCTTGTAGCAGTTCGACTAAGTGCTTTCCAATCCCTTTATGTTGATATGCTTTATCGACTGCTAAATCAGATAAGTAACAGCAATAGCTATAATCTGTAATAGCTCTGGCAATACCAACTAATTTATTTTGATCCCAAGCGGTAAAGGTAAGATCAGCGTTGTCAATCATCTGCTTGATTCTTGGTAAATCATCAGCAGGGCGTTTAATCCCAGATTCTTTGAAAACATTTGCAACATCCTTTGGATCAAGTGGTACATTTAATTTGTATGTAAGCTGTACATTGCTTGCCAAGTAAGTCTCCTCCTTATTGCATAGATTGTTATTATTCTATCATTTTTTAGGTATATAAAAAGTTTTTTTATAAGAAAAATGTGGGACTTACTAAAGGGTATATCTATATAAATAAAAGACTGTTTTTGTAATCTTTATTGTTTATGTGGTTTTTGATTGATCACCACTAAAGTACTCACTTTCCGCGAAGCACCTGCTTAGATCTCACCTCTACACGCATCCTGCAGGAGTGTCGAAAGTGACTTCAATCAACCTTTATGCAAAAACAACAATCTTTTCAGAAAAAGAGCCAAATAAAAAGACATGGATTAAGTAGAAATCCATGTCTCGTTCATTAAAATTGTTTAGCAACAGCTGCAGCTTCGTCAAGACCTTTAGCAATTATACCTTCTGCTTCATTTGGGAATTGGTTATGGCCTTCAATGATGACAGAAGTAATGTCTGTTACTCCCCAGAAGCTTAGCATTGCATTCACATAGTTAACAGCCATTTCTGATGACTTGGCAGGGCCTTCTGAATAAATGCCGCCTCTTGCATTTAAAAGAGCAACCTTTTTATCTGGAAGTAAGCCAACTGGACCTTCAGCAGTATATCGGAACGTTTTTCCTGCTTGTGCTAAATAATCTAAATAAGTGTGAAGAACAGCTGGTACTGTAAAGTTCCATAATGGGAAAGCAAATACAATCTTATCAGCATTTAAAAATTGATTTAAGTATTTAGTAACTAAATCAGTTGCATCCTTTTCTGCTGGTGTAAGCTCATACCCATTTGCAAGCTTATACATACCGTTAATTTTGTCATTATCATAGTATGGTAAATTTTCTGCGAATAAATCAAGCTCTGTAATGACATCATCTGGATGAGCTTCTTTATAGCTATCAAGGAAAGTGTGGTAAAGCTTTACACTTACTGCCTGCTCAATAGGTCGATTGTTTGCTTTAATAAATAATACGTTTGCCATTAAAAAACCTCCAAAAAAATAAGTATTCAAAATCTATTAGTTGTTACAGCAACAAATGAAAGGGGTAAAGTCCAATTTAACTGAAAGAGCGGACATTTTCGGTGATTTTCGAAAGCAGTCTTTCTAATTCCAATAGCTCTTCATCCGACAGTCCATTTCGCACGATCTCATTGAACTGTTCGGCAATAGGAATAACACTAGTACCAAGCTCCTTGCCACATTCAGTTAGAAAAAGCTTTACTGAGCGGCGATCATTGGGACATTCGCTTCGCTTAATAAACCCTTTTTTTTCAAGACTAGATGCCATTCTTGCAATATTCGTCTTATCCTTGTTTAACCTTTTGACAAGCTCGTTCTGTGTTAATCCATCATTTTCCCATAGAAGCATCATAATGAGGTTCTGTTCAGGTGCCAAATTAAACGGTTCTAATTTCGCTTTTATAAAGCTACTAAGAAGCAAATCAGTTTTGTGGATTTTAATACTTATATAATCCTGAAACGAAAATTTCAAGTGAATCCCTCTTTTTGGTTGCTATACATACTAAATATAAATGTAAGTATAAATAGTACGATGATAGATGTCAATCATAATGAACTTATCATAATTTGTATTGATTTGGCACAATGATAGGATGTGTTTTAATGATGAAAAATAAGACTGGTAAATTTTAAAAACAAACGTATAGGAGCTAAGTTTTGTTAAATATACAAACATACGGTTCAAATGTTTCTTCTCTTAATAAAAGATTTTTTTATTGTAAAAGCATAAAACAATAGTTGACTTTAGCAACTATATTATTTTATGCTTTTATTATAGTTGACAAAGTCAATCATTTTAAAGCTAAGGAGTTGATTAGATATGACAAATTCAACTGTTTCATACGTATCGGAAGTTAGAAAGTTTAATCGTTTTTACACAAACGTTCTAGGGTTTTTAAATGAATATATCTATGACAGCCCATTTTCTTTATCAGAAACTCGTATTTTATTTGAAATTTATAACACTAGTAATTGTACTGCCAAATATATTCAAGAAAAATTAGATTTGGATGGTGGTTATGTAAGTAGAATTACTAAAAAATTCGAAAAGGAAAAGATTATTTATAAACAAAAGTGTAAAGAAGACGGACGAAATCATTACTTATATGTAACAGACCAGGGGGAAATAATTTATAAAGAGTTGGAGAAAAAGGCGAACCAACAAGTGGAATATATTCTTGAAAATTTAGATCATGTTCAACAGCAAAAGCTTGTCTCTTCTATGAACACCATACAAGAAATTCTCTCTCATTCATTTAAAAAAAAGGAAGACGTTATTTCTATTAGGAGTTATTACACTTCTGAAGATGTAGCGAACATGATTGAAAAGCAATGGTCATTTTATAACCAAGTACATAAGTGGGATGAAAGTTTCTTATCATATCTTCATGAGACCTTTGAAGCTGAAATAGAAAAAATATGTATAGCTGAAATAGGTGGACAGTTTGCTGGATGTATTGGTTTGGTGAATGATGGTAAACGAGTAGGGCAGTTAAGGTGGTTCTTAGTAAACCCGGTATTTCAAAAAAGGGGAGTAGGGACTCAACTTATCAAGTCTATTGTAGAATACTGTAAAGAGCAAAATTATGAGCGAATTTTTCTTTGGGCAGTTAGTGATATGCTGATTGCGAGACCATTATATGAAAAATTTGGTTTTAAAATGACTGAAGTAAAGGAGGAACAATTACTGTGGGGGCAAAAGCTTGTTGAGGAACGATGGGATTTGGAATTGACATGATAGAGTATCTAGCAATCAACACAACATGATAAAAGAAGCGTTATAAATGAATAAGTCCATTTACTGATGAAGATTTTTTAAAAAAGCTATGTTAATCAATAATGTTGATTTTTATTATAAATGAGGGAACTCCAGTATTTAAGAGTTCCTTTGTTAGTTCAATAATTTCTTTACATCGTTTGAAATGTAGTTTTTTAACAATACAAGTTCATCTTTCTCAAAACTATAAGTATCTTTATCATTTGAATAACATTTAACCACTTTTTCAACAGTATTTTTCATCTCTTTTGGAAATGTAGATAACCCCCAGTTACCAGCTTCTTGCTTTGAAGAAATAACTCCTTCTTTCAGGTACCAATAAACTCTAATCAAATTTAGCGTGCAGTAAATTGGTTCCTCTTCGATATTTTCTAAACAATCCGTGAAATCACCCATTATTGATGATAGATAATCTGAGGATGGAACGTGAGGAAAAACTTCATCAATAGATTTACCATATACACAAACCCCTCTTTTATTAGTGATGGTAATATGAGCTGCTATATCAGCATCGGTATTAACATCATCATTCAAAAATTTGTCTGTTCCACTTAATAAATCATTTGCATATCGTTCTCTCCAAAATTCACTAAAATGAAAATCAAATGGGCAAGGATGCTGCCATTCCTTTAATTGTTCAGTATTCAGGAAACTAATTTCAACAGGAAATGGGGAACTAGACTGCATTAATAAGAGCTTTGCTAATTTCCTTTTAGTTTCAACTGTCATCGACTTGTTTGTAACGACCAGTACATCAATATCACTACTCTTCGGATTAAATCCTCCCATTGCTAAAGAACCGTGGATATAGATACCAATCAAATCATCTTTGATTATTTCTGAAATCCCTTTTTGCAGGTTGCAAATAAAATCATTTGTATCGGATAAACTTGATTTCAAGTTATAAGCCATCTATTATTACTCCTTTTTTTCTATCTCACCTTCGGTACATCGCTTGATTGTTCATAATGAAAATTGTCATAAACGCAATTTATCATAGGTGATATCAATTGAAAACAGGCTACTATCAATAATCATCTTACTGACAGTTGTGTCGTCATTTCGATGTTTGATTTGGTCGAGAAATTGAAACCAACTTCAAATAATGGTCAGGTATTTTGTAGCAACACCATTAAATCGATTTATCCAGCCTTTTAAACGGCTGTGATAACTATTTACATTTTGAATATGATAAACACCACGGACACGTTCCTTACCATCTGATTTAAATCTATAATGTTCAAGTCCTTTTTCTTTTGCGTAGGTCATAAATGTCCGCCAAGCATCAGTACAAAGAACATTGGAAGAGGTAAGTTTAGACCCAATAGCTTCTTCCAAACGAGTTTTTATAATCCGACCCTGACCAACAACTTTCGAGTATGTTACCTTCTGACGGTCTCTCGCAACAAGAACACAGACTTGTTCTTTGTTGATACCCCGTTGAGAAGACGACCCTCCTCGTTTTCGAGCTTTTCGACCCTTCACTTTACGTTTCCCTTTTTCCGAGTAGAGGAAATAAGTTTCGTCCATTTCCACAATACCTTCGAATTGGTCAAAATCCATCTTTTTAATGGCTGAAAGGAGCTTATGCCTCCAATAAAATAAAGTTACCTAATGAACTTCTAAAAGCTCTGACGACTTACGTAGTGAATAACCTTCTATCATACACTGAACAAACTCCAACCATTTGTGAGGAAGATGAGTACGATGAAGAGGCGTATTAGTCACATCAGTAAACGACTTTCCGCAATCTTTGCATGGGTATCGTTGACGCTCCAATGAACGGCTACCCATTTTCACATTATACTTACCGAAACGAACGGAGTTATTGGAATAGCAATGAGAACAAGTAAATCCATCTTTATGCTTCCGTTCTGAAACCTCTTTAAAAATAGGCTCACTTGCGGAATAGGAAGTCAAAGATTTAGTAAAAGAACTCTTTTAGTCGGTATTGGTCTGCTGTACTCAACTTTCTAATTTCTTGGATAATGACCTTCAATGCCATTCTTGCCAACCCCTCTTGTATAATTTTACAAATTCATTATAGAACAAGGGTTCGTTATAATCAAATATCAACAGAGTTATTTATCATAGCTTTTAAAAAAGAAACTAATTTAAAAATATAAGAGCAAACCACCCGTCATTACGACGGGTGGTCGATTTGTCGTTTACAAGCTAGAATCTCACTTAATATAAAGGAGTCGTATCTTAAGAACGGACAGCACGATTTGCATTAACTCGTCCATAAATCCAATATGATCCGGTACCTGGGATAGGATCAGCTGTGGTTTGAATAAGTGTGCGTATTTCCGTGTTGCTTCTCCCTTGATCAGCTAATAGTGCAGCGAGGCCTGCAACTTGTGGGGAAGCCATTGAGGTGCCGTCTAAATAGGCATAGTAGCTCCCTATATAGGTAGATAAAATATTTGATCCTGGTGCCGCTACCTCAACCCATCTGCCGTAGTTTGAAAAAGGTGATTTTCGGTCAGCTGAATCTGTGGAAGCGACGGCAATTACATTTGAATAATTCGCAGGGTAGGTCGGAGTTGAGACACCGTTATTTCCTGCAGCAGCAATAATGACAGCACCTCTGCTCCAAGCGTAATCGATCGCATTTTGTAGGGTTGTTGCTCCTTGAGCTCCTCCAAGACTTAAATTAATGACTTGTGCCCCTTGATTCGCTGCGTAAATAATCCCGTTTGCAATATCGCTTAACAGACCACTTCCATTATTGTCCAAAACTCGAACAGGTAATATAGAAGCTAATGGCGCAATTCCAGCAATACCTCGAACGTTATTAGTCATTGCAGCAGCAATCCCTGCTACATGTGTCCCATGACCATTCCCATCCTCTGGACTTGCATCACGATTAACAAAATCATAACCAGGTAACAGCTTATTTACTAGATCCGGATGATTGAGTTGAACCCCGGTATCAACAATTGCAATTTTAATCGTACTATTGCTTTGTGTAATGTCCCATGCTGAAGGGGCTTCGATTTTATTTGGAGCATATTGGTAGGAGAAATACGTATCATTTGGTTGATAGGAAGCTTTGTAAATATAATTTGGTTCAACGTACTCAATTTCAGCTAATTTTTTATATTTTTTGAGCATTCGTCTAACGCTTCTTTTTGATTGGATGACTTGAATACCCAAATCTGTATTTTCGTCTAAAAGCTTACATTTCATTTTTTTGTGGATCTCTTCTATTTTCTCTATCGGTGTATCATCCATAAATTTCAAAATTAATTGTTTATCTGCAAACGAATCAGAAGCTGAGTTTTTTGATGTGATCCAAACCGATAAGAGAATTGAGAGAACAGCAAGTATCCCAAATATACCAATCCAAACCATCATGTTTCATAACCTCCTATTCTTCTAAAGTTAATGGCAGTATATGAGGAAGGAATGAATAGGGGTGTACGATCTAACTACTTTCGGATTATTTGGGCAAAAGAATAGGAAGTTTAAATAGAGTTGTCAATCTAAGTATTTTTAGGGGATTTTTGTAAAATAGAAAAGGATGAGAAGCATAGATTTACAAGTAGAGCTAAAAATAAATAGTGATTTTGGAAGAATAAAGTAATTCATTCTATAAAATAAATGCTTCGAGAACTATATGAAAAGGAGGGGAGAGGAAGTGAGGATAAATGGAATTTAATAACTGGCAGTGCTTCAGGAATTGGGTTAGCACTAGCTGAGAGATTTATCGGAAAAAATAATGAAGTAATCATTGTTGGGCGTAGAGAAGAGAAGATTTTCTACAATCTAAATAAAGAGATGTGATGTGGCAATCGAAGCAGAAAGGGAATCGTTGTATGTATGGGTAGTGAAGGAATTTCCCACGATTAATGTTTTAATTAATAATGCTGGAATTTTAGCAAAGGGTAAACCTTTTGAAGCAAGAAAGGAAATGGAAACAGTATCAAAAGGAAGAGAAGCATGTCAAAGGGAGAACCTAAAGGTGCAAAACGTTGAGGAGGATCTCGGATCTCCCGCAGAAAGCGAACGCTGCAACAGAAATAAACATCTAAGATTAATAGCGCTAATTCTAAATGAGATAGAGAATAGTTAGCGGAATTCGTTAATACCATTATAGTAGATATGTCATTTACTTAGAGGTGTTTTCATGTTTTTAGAAAATTTTGAGACGAAGCAAATGCTTGAAGCGATCTTAAGTAGTATTGATGAGGCAATCCATGTGGTGAATGCTGACGGTGTGACGATTTATTATAATCAAGTGGCAGCACATCATGATGGAGTAGAGATTGAGGAAGTGCTAGGAAAATACCTACTGGATGTATTTCCCTCATTAACGAGACATACTAGCACATTGCTAAAAGTAATTGAAACAGGAAAACCCATTTATCAACAACCACAAACGTATAAAAATATAAAAGGACAGCTCATTGATACGATAAATACGACGTTACCGATTATCGTTGGAAATAAAATTGCCGGTGCGGTTGAAATAGGCAAGGATTTATCGAAGGTTAGACAATTATCACAAAAGCTATTAGAGCTTCAGGAAAAAGTGAATCAAAGTAAAATTAAACCGAAGCTAAACATCGGGGCAAAGTATCAATGGGAAGATATTGTGACAGATAGTCATCATATGAAACAGGTTATTGCCCTTGGAAAAAAAGCTGCAGCAAGCTCGTCTCCAATTATCATTTACGGAGAAACCGGAACAGGTAAGGAATTACTCGTTCAATCCATTCACAATTCATCCTCACGTAAAAACGGTCCATTTATCGCACAAAATTGTTCTTCATTACCAGACTCACTTCTTGAAAGCATTCTATTTGGGACAAAAAAAGGAAGCTTTACAGGCTCAGTCGATCGCGCTGGCTTATTTGAACTGGCCCATGGTGGAACACTGTTTCTCGATGAAATCCAAGCGATGCCATTAGATTTCCAAACGAAGCTATTACGAGTACTCGAGGATGGTGTCATCCGAAGAGTAGGTGGAACAGAAGCATATGTCGTCAATGTACGAATGGTTGTTGCAGCGAATGAAGATCCGTACGTTTGTATGGAAAAACAGCTGCTGCGGTCAGATTTGTTTTATCGATTAAATGTTTTTTATCTTGAAGTTCCTCCATTACGTTCTAGGGAAAATGATCTTGAGCTATTAATTCATCACTTCATTAACAAGTACAATGAAAGCCTGCAAAAGCAAGTGGTCTCGGTTGATCATCAAGTGCTTGACCAACTTAAGATGCACCATTGGCCTGGGAATGTTCGCGAGCTAGAGCATGTTATTGAATATGCGATGAACATGACGGAAGGAAACGTGATAGCACTGGAACATTTACCAGCATTTATTAAGAAACGGCCGCTTAATGAAAAGACAACGTTGAAACCTTTACGAATCACTGTAGAGAAAACCGAGCAAGCATTAATACATCAAGCTTTACAGGTTGCAAATGGAAATGTGCAAAAAGCAGCGACAATATTAGAGATTCCAAGACAAACATTACAATATAAAATGAAAAAATATCATATTCAGTTTAAATGATTGGAGGAGAAATGATGAGCCTAACATATGAAACGAAAAAAGTATTCGCATCTGACTATATTGTAGAGCTTTTTATCGATCATTTTAATGAGAGGATCCGCATAGATTATTACCGGGGAAATATGACAAATATCCTCATTGAGCTGGAAAAGTCTGTCGAATTCTATTCTACTAAAAAAATAATCTTCAATTCTAGACCTGAACATTGGCAACAATTAATTTTAAATGGCTTTGAATTAGAAGCAATCATAAAGGGATATTTTAATGGAACAGATAATTACATTATGACGTTATACAAAGATAATGACCGGAGAATAAGCAAATTTTGGGTAAAAGAGGATGAGATTTTAAGAGCGATTTATCAAAAACAAGATAAGAAACATGCAATTCAACTCCCAAACAACTATTTCGTCAGACGTGCTGAAAAACAAGATGCAAATCGATTAGCAGATTTATATAACACGGTCTTTTCGATTTATCCAACTCCAATGAATGATGCTGCTTATATAGAGAAAGTACTTGAGGCAGGTGTCATCTTTTTTGTTGTTGAGTGTGAAGGTAAGCTTGTTAGCGCTGCTTCTGCAGAGACGAATGAGCTATTTCATAATGCGGAAATTACCGATTGTGCAACATTACAAGAGCATCGAAAATATGGATTGATGAAAAAGCTCATTTTTCTTATAGAAGAGGAGCTTAAGAGCAACGGAATCTATTGTGTTTATTCGATAGCTAGGGCGTTATCATACGGTATGAATGCTGCTTTTCATCAGTTAGGCTATACCTATCAAGGCAGGCTAACGAATAATTGCTATATTTTCGATAAACTTGAGGATATGAATATTTGGGTTAAGGATTTAGCGGATTTCAGACCTATTTAAATAAGCTATTCAATGCTGAATTTTAAGCATGATGCTAAATTTTCAGCAAAAAAACTTGAGATGAGTGTCGAGAGTTTTGCCGGTTTTTTGGCAGCTGCTCCTTTTTCTTTGCTTTTTATCTTACGTTACCTTCATTTATATGTTGGCACGGTTCTTGCAACATATAAAGTGAAAAGCAAATGAAAGGGGAAGTGTCATATGCTCCATGATTTATATAAACCAAGCAGACATTGGAAAGATATTGAGCTTTGGAAGGATGTATCAGATGAAAAATGGAATGATTGGATTTGGCAGCTAACAAATACGGTTAGAACATTAGATGATTT
This sequence comes from Bacillus sp. (in: firmicutes), assembly GCA_031180805.1. Classification (GTDB taxonomy): domain Bacteria; phylum Bacillota; class Bacilli; order Bacillales; family Bacillaceae; genus Metabacillus. The sequence goes on along the minus strand of JAPSLL010000005.1, from coordinate 75,545 downwards.
AAAAAAGGTCATTGATTTGACACCTGAGGAAGAAGAAGGTGTCAAAATTTCAACAAAAACAATTCCTCTAAATATCACTCCATATTATGCATCATTAATGAACCAAACTGATGTTCGTTGTCCGATTCGAATGCAATCTGTCCCAATTGGAGCCGAGCTGCATAAAACAAAATATGATTTAGAGGATCCGCTTGAAGAGGATGAGGATTCACCTGTTGCAGGACTTACTCATAGATATCCTGACAGAGTGCTGTTTCTTGTCACAAATCAATGCTCCATGTATTGTCGCTATTGTACGAGAAGACGTTTTTCTGGTCAGATTGGTATGGGTGTTCCAAAGAAACAGTTAGACGCAGCAATAGATTATATTCGCCAAACACCTCAAGTGAGAGATGTCCTTCTTTCTGGCGGTGATGGGCTACTCATTAATGATACGATCCTAGAGTATATATTAAAAAATCTACGAGACATCCCACATGTTGAAATTATCCGTATCGGGACTAGAGCACCTGTCGTCTTTCCACAACGAATAACAGAAAACCTCTGCTCAATCTTGAAAAAGTATCACCCGGTTTGGCTTAATACTCATTTTAATACGTCAATTGAAATTACCGAAGAATCAAAGCGAGCTTGTGAAATGCTTGTCGATGCCGGTGTTCCTGTTGGTAATCAAGCTGTCATTTTGGCTGGAATAAATGACAGTGTCCCAATTATGAAAAAATTAATGCACGACTTAGTGAAAATCCGTGTTCGCCCATATTATATTTACCAATGTGATCTTTCTGAAGGTATCGGACATTTCCGCGCTCCAATATCGAAAGGATTGGAAATTATCGAAGGCCTGCGTGGTCATACGAGTGGGTATGCAGTACCAACCTTCGTTGTCGATGCTCCAGGCGGCGGTGGGAAAATCACACTACAACCTAACTACCTCATTTCCCAAAGTCCAACGAAAACAGTTTTACGAAATTTTGAAGGAGTCATTACAACATATCCTGAGCCGGAAAACTACGTAGCTGGTAGAGCTGATGACTATTTTCAAAGCATTTATCCATCGGAGAACTTAAACCCTTCAAAAATTGGAATTAGCGGTTTAATGAATGACGAGCAAACAACACTTATTCCTCAATCTCTAGAGCGCTATGACCGTCGGAAAAGCTTTCAGCAAAGTCCAACTTATTCCTCTTTAAAGGAAAAGCGGGAAAAACGTGATGAATTAAAGGAGAAAAAATTCCAGGCACAGCTTAAGAAGCTAAAGGATAACAAATCAGAATAGCGAGGAGGAATCGTGATGAAATGTGACTGGTGTGAATCAGAAAATGTATCCCAGGTTTCGAAAACTGTGTATTGGGAGCTCCCTGATGGAACAAGAGCGATCGAAATAGGAGAAACACCTGGCATAAAATGCTCCTCCTGTGGAATGGAATATCAGACAGAAGCAGTGATAGAGGAGATTGAAGATCAGCTTTTCCTCATTGATACAACAAAGCTTCATAAACAGATAACCTACAAAGACTTAATGGCACAGCCAAGATTATTAAAGAGAAATTATTTTAAATTCGACTAAACGATTTACCGGGAGAGGAGGTACCCTTTTGCAGCGTTCGTTATTAATCAAACCAATGATGAATGAAGATTATCCGACGATTTCCTATGGGAAAGGGATTTATTTATATGATGATACAGGGAAGGAATATTTGGACGGTTCAAGTGGAGCTGTTACGGCAAGCATTGGCCATCAAGTACCAGAAATCATTGAGGCAATGGTAAATCAAGCAAGCAAGGTGTCCTTTGCTTATCGTTCACAATTTACGTCAAAGCCAGCGGAACAGCTTGCCGAAAAGCTAAATGAATTAGTGAAAGGAGATGAGGATTACTTTTCCTTTTTTGTAAACAGTGGATCGGAAGCTACTGAAACAGCGATGAAAATAGCGATTCAATACTGGCAGGAAAAGGGGGACTATCGAAAACAAAAAATTCTCTCTCGATGGATGAGCTATCATGGCATTACAATTGGCGCGTTATCTATGTCAGGGCATGTGAAACGAAGGGAGAGATTTGTTCCATTATTAGAGGAATATCCTTCCATTTCAGCTCCATACTGTTATCGCTGCCCACTTTCGCAAACAACTCCATCGTGTCAATTAGCATGTGCTCTTGAATTGGAAACAGCAATTAATCGAATTGGAGCTGAGCATATAGCAGCGTTTATTGCCGAGCCAATTGTTGGTGCCTCAGGAGCTGCACTAGTACCGCCTGAAGGGTATTATGAGAAAATCGTTGACATTTGTAAGCGGTATAATATTTTATTTATCGCAGACGAAGTGATGACAGGGCTAGGACGGACAGGGAAACGGTTTGGGCTTGACCATTGGAATGTAAAGCCGGATATTATTGCGCTTGGGAAAGGAATGAGTGCAGGATATACGCCAATTGCCGCAACACTTGCAAGCGAAAAGGTAATGGAACCTATTATGAATGGATCAGCTTCGATTATGAGCGGACATACGTATAGTGCAAATCCGCAATCTGCAGCGATTTCGTTAGCAGTTCTTGGATATATTGAAAAACACCGCTTAATGGAAAAGGTTGAGGAAAGTGGAGGCTATTTATTTCGTAAATTACAGGAGGTTGCAAAGGACGTAGCAATCATTGGAGACATTCGCGGAAAAGGGCTTTTGCTAGGCTTGGAATTTGTTCAAGATCGAAAAACGAAGAGGCCCTTTGATGCAAAGCTAGCTGTAACTGATTTAATTGTTAGGAAGGCGCGTGAAAATGGACTATTACTCTATCCAGCAGCAGCTGGAAAAGATGGTGTACAAGGTGATGCAGTAATCATTGCCCCACCATTTGTTATAACGAAGGAAGAAATCGATCAGTTGATTCGCATTTTAAAAGAAACATTGATAGAGATAGAACGAGATCTTCGATAAGGAGGCAAGGAGGATGTCTGAACACTCGGAAAAAAGGTCGTTAAACAAAGTAGGGAATTTGGATTCTGCCCTTGCACACATCCATGACGGGAGCACGATTTTATTTGGTGGGTTCGGTGGAATTGGAAATCCACCAACCCTTATAAATGGCATGATTCATAAAGGGGTAAAGGAGCTAACGCTTATTGGCAATGATGCTGGATTTCCTACGATTGGGATCGGAAAATTGGTTAGTTTAGCACGAGCAAAAAAGCTAATCGTTTCCCATATCGGTTCAAATCCGATTGCCGGAAAGCTAATGATCGATGGGGAAATGGAGGTGGAATTCTCACCACAGGGAACATTAGCAGAACGAATTCGTGCTGGTGGTGTTGGTCTTGGCGGAATTTTAACAGATGTCGGAATTAACAGCTTGATCGAAGGTGGAAAACAGAGGGTCACAATGGGTGATAAGGAATATTTGCTTGAAACTGCGCTAACAGCTGACATTGCGATCGTATACGCAAAGAAGGCAGATACCTATGGAAATCTTATTTATGAAACTAGTGCTAGAAATACCAATCCATTAGTAGCGATGGCAGGGGCGTATACGATTGCAGAGGTTGAAGAGATTGTCGAAATCGGACAATTGGATCCTGAACAAATTGTGACGCCAGGTATTTTTGTTGATATGGTTATCCAAAGCAAAGGGGTAGATTGGAAATGGGTATGGGAGTAAATAGTAGAAATCGGATTGCCAAACGAGCTGCTGAAGAAATAAAAAACGGCATGATCGTCAACTTAGGAATCGGGATCCCATCATTAGTGCCGAATCATCTCCCGAAGGATATCGAAGTAATGTTTCAAGCAGAAAACGGCATTCTCGGTTTAGGGAAGTCTCCGAAAAAGGGGGAGGAAAATCCGACCTTATGCAATGCGGGCGGATTTCCAGTCACAATTGTCCCAGGTGCCTCCTATTTTGACAGTACAATTGCGTTTGGGATGATCCGTTCAGGTTATTTAGATATGACGATATTAGGTGGATTAGAGGTTAGTAAAAAAGGCGATTTGGCCAATTGGATTGTTCCAGGAAAACGAGTCCCTGGAATTGGCGGGGCAATGGAGCTTGCGATGAAGGCGAAAAAAGTAATTGTCCTAATGAGTCATTGTACGAAAACAGGTGAAGCCAAAATTTTAAATACATGTCATTTACCTTTAACTGCAAAAGAATGTGTCAATCTTATCATTACTGACATGGCAGTTATCGAAGTAACAAAAGAAGGATTAGTGCTAAAGGAAATTATGTCACCATATACAGCTGAAGAAGTCATTATAGCAACAGAAGCCCCGCTAAAGGTAAGCAGCAATCTTAAAATCATTTAGTGGTAAGGGGGAGAGAAATTGGTGAAAAGCAAGCTGTTTTCAGCGCAAATTCATCAATGGCTACAAGCGAACCGTGTCCAGGGTGAAACATTATTAAAAAGATTAGTTCAGGCAAATAGCATTCAAGGAAATGAAAAGCAGGCACAAGCGATTATTATTGAGACGTTAACAAAAATCGGCTTAAAGATTGATATGTGGGAGCCGGGAGGAAGCGAGCTAACGGAGCATCCTTATTTTTCTTCTCCGAGAACTGATTTTTCAGGCAGTCCTAACGTAATTGGGATTTTAAAGGGGACTGGGGGAGGACGTTCCATCATTTTAAATGGCCATATTGATGTTGTACCAATTGGTGACAGAAAGCAATGGAAGCACGACCCATTCAGCGGGGAAATCATTGATGGACGTCTTTATGGCAGAGGTGCAACAGATATGAAGGGAGGGAATGTATCGTTACTTCTTGCCATATCAGCAATACGTGCGTTAGGAATTCCTTTAAAGGGTGATGTGATCTTTCAAAGTGTGATCGAGGAAGAAAGCGGTGGAGCAGGGACGCTTGCCGCAATTCTTCGTGGCTATCGTGCAGATGCGGCGATTATTCCTGAACCAACGAATCTGAAAATATTTCCGAAGCAGCAAGGCTCATTATGGTTCAGGCTATTAGTAAAGGGGCGAGCTGCACATGGGGGAACAAGATATGAAGGTGTCAGTGCAATTGAAAAAGCGCTTGTTGTTATAAATCAAATAAAGGAGCTAGAAAGAAAGAGAAACAGCCTTATTACTGATCCTCTATTTAATGGGATACCAATCCCAATTCCGATAAATCTTGGTCGGATACAAGGTGGTGATTGGCCATCGTCTGTTCCAGATCTCGTTAAGCTAGAAGGAAGACTAGGTGTCTCACCTGAGGAGGAAATAGCTGAAGCGAAAAACGAGCTGGAAAGTTGGCTAGAACGTTTGCAGGAAATAGACAGTTGGTTTGCGGAAAATCCAGTTGAGGTTGAATGGTTTGGAGCAAGGTGGGTTCCCGGTTCAATTGATGTTAATCATGAGCTTGTTCATGTCATTACATCTACGTATGAAAAGGTTATCGGTAGAAAGCCAATTATTGAAGCCTCTCCTTGGGGAACAGATGGAGGATTGCTAACAAAGCTCGGGGGAATTCCGACAATCGTATTTGGACCAGGGACAACAGAGGAAGCCCATTTTCCGAATGAATCAATTGAAATCGAAAAGGTGTTTGATGCTGCGGAAATTATTGCTTTAACAATGATCGAATGGTGTGAGACATAAGAAAATCATAAAAAGGGTGATAAGCATGCTAAATAAAATGGATGATATTCACCAGCTAGAGCAGTTAGATAAACAGCATTTTTTACATCCTACTTCATCGATTGAGCAGCAGCAGACGTTAGGACCAGCATTTATTTTTAAAGAAGGTAAAGGAATTTATTTAAGCGATGTTAAAGGAAATGTTGTTATTGATGGAATGTCATCACTTTGGAATGTCAATATCGGCCACGGTCGTCTTGAAATAGGGGAGGCTGCTAGAGAACAAATGGCAAAGCTTGCATATAGCTCCTGCTTTGCTACCTTTAGCAATGAACCAGCGATCCACCTTGCAGCAAAGCTTGCAGAAATAGCACCTGGTCAATTATCAGCTGTATTTTATACATCAGGTGGTTCAGAAGCAAATGATACTGCATACAAATTAGCACGTCATTACTGGAGTGTTAAAGGTATGCCAGAAAAGAAAAAAATCATCTCACGAACAAAATCGTATCATGGTGTCTCGATGGGGGCAACAAGTGCAACAGGATTACAGCCATTCCGTGAATTTTCTAGCTCTCTTGCACCGGATTTTTTACATGTTGACCAGTTTGATACAGATGAGTTAAGACAAATGATTATTCGGGAAGGAGCTGAATCGATCGCAGCATTTTTGGCTGAGCCAGTCCAAGGTGCAGGCGGTGTTCATATACCACCTGAAAATTACTTTGCAGAGGTCAGGAAGATTTGTGATGAATTTAATCTATTGTTGATAACTGATGAAGTCATTACAGGGTTCGGCCGTACGGGAAAATGGTTCGGTATTGAGCATTATGGGGTTACACCAGATATGATGTGTATCGCAAAGGGAATCACAAGTGGATATGCACAATTAGGTGGTGTGATGATAAGTAAGGAGATTCATGAGACATTTAAACAACGATCTGGCGGAACCTTTCTTCACGGTTTTACGTACAGTGGTCATGCGACAGCATGTGCAATCGCATTAAAAAATCTCGAAATAATTGAAAGAGAACAGCTTGTCTCAAATGCAAAAGTGCGGGGTAATGAGCTTTTAGCTGGTTTAAAGCAGCTTAAAAGTGAAAGTGAAATCATTGAAAATGTTCGAGCACTTGGGTTGATGGCAGCAATTGAATTTAAAGCGAGAAAGACAACTACACCTTTTTCACCGCAAGTTGTTGCTGAAGCAGCTAAACGTGGCCTCATTTGCCGCGCTGTTACGTTTGATGGGCAGGATACGGTTGTTATTGCGCCACCGCTCATTATTAAAAAGGCTGAAGTGGAAAAAGTGATTCAAATTTTACGAGAAACTATCAATGCATGATTTTCCTAAAATAATGATTAAAACCTTGATTGGAAGTAGAATCAAGGTTTTAAATATGAGAAAAATAGTTACACCATCATGAATGTTGATTTGATAACTCTATCTTAAATAAATATGAAATTCGCAGTTTTAACGATGATTAAATAGTTCATATACTATAAAAAAATTGAAACTTATCTCCTATTACTGCGTAAATGAATAGACGAAAATTTTTCATTTTAATAAAGGTGGTTATGAGATGTCCTTCTTAAAACGTGTGATTACAAGCATTGGGATTGGATCTGCCAGGGTCGATACGAAACTTAAAAGCACAACGGTAACACAAGGTGAGCTGCTAGAGGGGATCGTTGAAATTAAAGGCGGCGAAATGGAGCAGGAAATTGAATCAATAAAACTAAATTTAATGACGCTTTATGGGCACGAAGATAGTGAGCGGCTAACGAATACAGTTGTTTATTCTCATAAAGTGAACGAACCATTCGTAATTCATAAAGATGAACGGAAAGAAATCCCTTTCTCCTTCCGTGTACCATTACATACACCGATGACGCTAAGAGATAGTAAAACAGGACGGAATGTACCACCAGTTTGGATTGATACAGGACTAGATATTCGCAATGCGGTTGACCCTAAGGATGAGGATCAAATCTCTGTTGAACCATCAAATGTCTATGAAAGCATTTTTGATGCGATAAAGGTCATCGGATTTCGATTTAGACAAATGGACAATCAAGCCCCTCCACGATATGTAAAAACAAGTCTACCATTTGTACAACAATTTGAATTTATTCCGACGTTCGGAAAATACCATCAGAAGCTTGATGAACTAGAGGCATATATTTTACAAGGTGAGCAAGAAACAACGATTTATTTTGAAATTGATAAAAAATCAAGAGGTGCTGTTGGCTCCCTTCTTGAAAAATTAAACTTAGATGAGCATTATCGAAGCATTACTTTAGATAACCATGATATTTTAACAAATCGGAGTTATGTAAGTGATAAGATTGAGGAAATGATTGATCAAGTAATTTAACTATTAATAAAATACTAACGCTCTAAAAAACATAAAGCTAGCTTAAGGAGTGACGAGTCTAGGCTTTGTAGCAATAATCAGTCTTACTAGGTCATGTTAGATTCATAGAAATAACCTTTCAGCGTTAGATAATAATGGATTTCTAATAGAAAAAGGCATTGCTAATAATGCCTTTTTCTCATTCATAACTTTAAAAGAAAGTTAAAATGAAATGGGATACTATATGTGCAATCAAAGCAAAGGGTGCTTGTAAAACAAAACCTAATGAAAAATAACGAAGAAATCTCTTTAATGTTAATAGCCTTTCAGAAAAAAGAAATTTTAATGCGATAACGGCATAGGGAAATATGATCATTAAGGTTGTAATAATTCCAGGTACATAGCCTTTGAATACTATCAATTGAACTAGATGACCAATTCCGTTCGCTAATAAAATACCAGGGACTAAAAACGACAAGTATGTCGCTGGCTTCATCTTTAAAAAGGGTTTACCAGCAAACGCTTTGATGCAACCTATTGAAGCTATAATCCATAAAAGTGTAAAAGCTAAGGCAAATTCTCCTGTTGTAACTCGAAATGGGATGATCGTTGACTTTGCTTCAATAAACGATTCTATTGTAATGATTTCCTCTAGATCATGAAGTAAATAGAGGAACGGGAATAATAGGATTAACATTTTCAGTTTAGAATTCATCGTATTTTACCTCATAGTGAATAGTCATCTTTCGTAACGCTGTTAAATTTGTATACATCTTTACTATAATACTATAAAATGACCAATTGCTCTTTTAGAAAATCGAATTTTATATACTTTGTTGTAAAGGGATTTTTTTATTGATTTGGTAAGTATAACCAATTAAACTGTTCTTAGGCTAAAATCAATTAGCTATAAAAGGAGATGATGTAGGTGGAAAAAAGGCCTGAACGTAATGAGTATGATCCTTTTTTTGCAAGATATATAGATTTAGTTCCTAATGGGAATATCGCGGACATTTTAGAGGAGCAGATGGCTGATACAACGAATCGGTTGAATGAAGTATCAGAGCAGCAGGGGTTGTATAAATATGATCATAATAAATGGACTGTGAAGGAAGTCATTGGTCATCTCACTGATGGAGAGCGGTTACTCGGTCAAATTCTCTTTCAAATTGCAAGAGGAGAAGAGGTCGATTTCCAAGGAGTTAATTGGAGTCTTTATATTCAACTTGGTGACTTTAACAACCAGTCTATGCAAATGTTAATCGACCAGAATAGGGCAGTTCGAAGTTCTACGGTTGCTTTACTAAGAAGTTTTAATGAAGAGGCTTGGGGAAGAAAGGGAATTGCCATTCAATCTGATATTACTGTCCGTGCTTTAGCTTGGATACTTGCAGGACATGAGCTCCATCATCGCAAAGTTTTAGAAAAATACTATTTTTCTAAAACTGATTTTCAAGGATAACACAATTTTCATTAAGTTGAAAAAGAGGGGGCGGTACGGTGAGTATCATTTCAAGTAAAGTTGGAGGAATATTTATTCCTGTTCGTGATATTGAGAAGGCTAGAGAATGGTATTGTTCGATATTAGGGTTAGAGCCCAGCTTTGACATCATTGTTGGTCATTTATGCTGTATCCCAATGGATAATAATGGATTAAATATTATTCTCGATAGTAAAATCTATACTGAGGATAGTTATGCAAGAACACCGATGTTTCATTTTAATACTGATGACATTGTAGGGGCATATCAATTTATGAAGGAGAAGGGTGTAGAGATCGTGACAGAGATTGAGCACGGACATTCCTTTAACTTTAAGGATCCGGATGGAAATATGCTAATGATTTGCCAATTAATATAAATATTCAATTATTCCAAAATTGAAATACTATAAAAGCTTTGGAGAAAGCCGATTTTCCCTAAAAGAAAACCGGCTTTTACTATGAATCTTCCACACTACCTTATGACGAACAGCCTCCACCACAGCTTGAACAGCTTGAACCACCGCTATCACCACCACCGTCATGGCCTCCACCACTATGATGACCTGAATCATCTGAACCTACGCCGCAGAAAACAGCAGAGGAACAGCCACTAGTGTTCGAAGAGACAGTTGCATACGTAAATTCTTTTGCATGCTCCCAATATTCATCAAAATAAAAGGTTGAATAAAATACCATAATTAGTGATAAACCAGTCATGTCTCCGAACTTCCGCTGTTTTGAAAAATCTCCCTTTGGATCTTTTTGATACCTTGACTCAGCTTCGCCTAGTTGCTGCTTCATTTGCTCAATTAAATACGTAATAATAGCTGCATTTTCTTCATTATTCTTAAAGTATTTATGAATGAGATCTTCTTTGCTCATCGTTCTAAATTCAGCTAATGTCTTCTTGTCAAGAGGCTCCTTGAAGAAATCTCCCCATGATTTCCAACTAAACTCTGTGATTGAGAATAGCTGTGAGAATACCCAATCGAAGAATGCGCGGTCTTGTGGGGCTGGTTCTTGGCTTGTATTTGGATAATGGTGAAGCATATTTCCGTAAAAATGATTTGAAAACTGCTCGTAATCCTTAGTAAATAAAATCATACTATGCCAAACTTCATCAACTTCTTCGCTAAACATTGGCACCTTTTTTAAAATTTTTGCTAACAAAAAATACCGCTTTAACTCAAATAATCTCCATTCAAAATCAGCTTCAGTACAATTCGAATTTTCCTTTAAAAACCGTTTTTTAACATGGTTTTTATATTCGTCCTCTAAGCTTGAGTTTAACTTTTCAATAAGTATATTTTTAGGAACATTTTCAAGCAATCCTAATTGGTCTGGGATGTTTTCTATTAATAATTTTGGTTGTTTTTTTCCAAATATAGAAAACAAAACGATAACTAAACAGATTAATAACAATATGAAAATAAAAATTCCGATGACAATCACCACCTGATATGTATTTAGAAGGTTTTCGAAAATTTGCTTTGAGCTTTCTTTAATATTAAACCGGTCTATTTTATATACGTTACTAGTGAAAATAGGTTTCAAGTTATTTGAAAAATTTACTGTATTTATGGAATCTTACAGAGGCATTTTATTTCATTAAGCTAAGTCTCTGAGGGCTTGCGCCTTTCTTTGATGGATCAGGATTTAATAATTGAATTTGGTCATACTTTAACCTCATAACTTTGGTATATTTTCAAATCATTTTATCATAATTTAGCATCATATTTGGTAAAACAAAGGGAGCAATAAAAAAATAATGAAAGAACCCCTTGCAATCATTTTGCGTCTAGTTTATTATGTTAGTAATCAATCAATAACTAAATTGCGAGGTTATAATATGGTTAGAGCAAAAAAGGAAGATCGAAAGGAAGAGATTATTAAATCAGGTATTGAAGTATTTTCAGAAAATGGCTATTACAATACAACAACGGCACTTATTGCAGAAAGAGCAGGAATATCGCAACCGTATATTTTTCGTTTTTTTAAAACAAAGGAAGAATTATTTATTGCTGCACTTGAGCGAGCGTTTGAAAGAATTCTTCAAACGTTTAAAGAAGTTGAAGCTAAGCCTGAAGAGCTAGTTACGAAAATGGTTGAAGCATATGAACAATTAACGATTTCACATCCTCATGAAGTCTCGTTACAAGTGATCAGCTTTTCGATTGTAGAAGAGTCAATTCGAAATATAACAAAAAATAGTTTGCTGAAGCTGCGAAACTATACGCTTGAAAGGTTTAAAGAAGCAGGAATATCCAATCCTGAGATGGAGGTAACGACCTTTCTTGCAAGAGGAATATTGTGTAATATTTCTTACTTCATGGATCTACCTGAGTTAATGGATAGCAAAGTAAAATAAGACCGATGCATCATTCGGTTTTTTATTTTAAGATTTAGTTATTGATTAATCACTAACTAAATCTATGGTGTAAAAAATGAAAGAGGCAATGAATTTACTCATTTAGTTATTGATTTATCACTAAATATAAAGGAGAGAAAAACATGAAAAAAGCAATTGTCTTAGGAGCAACAGGTGGTACTGGTCAAGTTATTGTCACTGAATTATTAGCAAGAGGAATCGAAGTCATTGCATTCGGGAGATCAGAAGCGAAATTAAATCAATTGGTCATCGACAATAAACATCATCCATTGTTAACGTATAAGCTAGGTGATATCTTTGCTTATGAAACAATCGTTGAGGCCGCAAATGAAGCTGATGTTATTTTTCAATGTGCAAATGTCCCATATCACGAAATGGAGCAACATCTCCTTCCGTTAGGTGAAAGTGTAATGAAGGCAGCTGATGCTTTAGGAAAGAAAATCGTTATTGTAGATGGAATTTACGTATACGGTCACCAGGTAGCGAAAGGTGATGAAAATCATCCGAAGCAGCCACATACGAAAAAGGGAAAATTACGTGTTCAATTTGAAAACTTAATCTTTGACAAAAAATGGAGTAAAGCGAAACCATTAATTGTGAGGCTGCCTGATTATTATGGGGTTACTTCACAAAACTCATATCTCCAACCAACATTAACAGGATTAGCCTCTGGAAAGCTATCGATATTTATTGGAAGCTTGCACACCCCAAGAGAATATATTTATCTACCGGATGCAGCGAAAATGATCGTAGAAGTAGCTAGCAAGGATGATGCCTACGGTGAAAATTGGAATATTCCCGGTTCTGGATTAATTACTGGTAAAGAACTGGTTGCTATCGCAAGGGAGATAACTGGAAATAATAAACCAGTTATTCCGTTAAATAGAGCTGCTGTACGACTTAGCGGATTATTTGATCCTGTCTTGAAGGAAGTTGTAGAAATCATGTATATTACGGAGGATGGCTTTACGCTAAACGGCGAAAAATATGAAAAGCGAATTGGTAAAATTGTTGCGACACCATATGAAATTGGCTTGAAAACGACATTGGAACAATTGATGAAAAATCTTACATGATACAAAGGATGAGCTATGATGGATGAAATGATAAAAAACTATCTTCTGCCATTAATCAAATTATATGATAGTCATAAAGATGAGCAGTATGCAGCATGGTCGAAAAGTTATTTGCGAAATCAATTTGAATTTTTAGGGATAAGAGCCCCAATTCGCAAAAAGTTAACTTCACAGTTTATAAAAGACAATGGACTCCCTGATAAAGATCGTTTACAAGCGGTTATTTATTTTCTATGGGATTTGCCGGAAAGAGAATTTCAAAAGGGGGCTCTCGATCTATTAGGGAAAAGTAAAAAAATTCTTGGTCCAGAGGATATCCCATGGTTATCGAAATTAATAGTAAAGAAATCGTGGTGGGATACAGTGGATGAATTGGCACCACATCCGATTGGAAGCATGTTCTTAGCACATCCTGAAATTATTTCGAGCTATGCTGATAAATGGATTGAGGATGAAAATATATGGTTACAGAGAACAGCAATTATCTATCAGCTTTTTTATAAGGATAAAACCGATGTTGAAAGACTCTATCGTTATATTTTACGAAGGGCAGACAGCAATGAGTTTTTTGTGCAAAAAGCTATTGGTTGGGCTTTACGGCAGTATGCAAAAACAAATCCTGATGCTGTAATGTCATTTGTATCTACACATAGCTTGAAGCCGCTGAGTAGAAGAGAAGCATTGAAGCATTTTTAACACGCAATAGAGACAATTAGATCATGGTTAGTTTAAAGTACATGACAGAGGTTCAAATCGTCATGTGCTTTTTATTATTTTTAAAATTCCGATGATGTTGATAAGCGCATGACAACAAGCTTATTACCCGACATAATTATTTGCTGTTCAAAACACTAATGTTTATGGTCTTACAAAAGGTAATTACATTTCAAGGAAGAAATAATTGCTACATTTTTTAAGATAGGGAAAGATAATAATCATAACACTTGCTGGAGGTTATTATGCCTGAATATTTAATTGTTGCTTTGAGAACAGTTTTATCATTCTTAGTATTGTTTACTCTCGCAAGAATATTGGGAAAAAAACAGATTTCTCATCTAACCTTTTTCGATTACGTCATTGGAATTGTTATCGGAGATATGGCTTCGACCTTAGCGTTAGACACAGATATGAAAATTAGAAATGGCTTGATAGGAATTGTCATATACACGCTATTTTCAATCATTATTGCCTATGGTGCCATTAAATCCTTTAAGTTTCGTGATCTTGTCGAGAGCAGTCCTTCTATATTAGTAAAGAACGGAAAAGTAATGGAAAAAAGTCTTTTTAAGCACAAGATGACATATGACGACTTGTTGAATGGCTTAAGGGAAAAAGGAGCTTTTAATCTTTCAGAGGTTGAAATGGCCATATTAGAAACAAATGGGCAAATAAGTGTTATGAAAAAGCCTGAGTATCAGTCATTAACACCAAAGGATTTAGGTCTCAGTATGGAAGAGGATCATGCTCCATCTCTCGTTATCATTGATGGAACATTATTAGAAAAGCGTTTGAACTATTTAGGGTATACGAGGAAGTGGCTTTTAGAGGAATTAAAAAAACAAGGTGCATCGAAAATTGAAGATGTATTTTTAGCGCAAATTAATTCTAATGGGAAAGTGTATGTTGATTTGTACAATGATAATGTTAAGGTTCAACAAGAAAAACATAAACAGGAGCTTTCCACAAATTTAAGAAATGCTCAAATAGAGATTGAAGCAATGGCTTTCAGAACAAAAGATAGAAATGCTAAGAAAATGTATTTTAATCAATCGATTGAGCTTGATGAAATGATCAAGAAGTTAAATCCATATCTTAGCCGGAAATAATAAAAGAGGATAGTTTAGCGGAATTTGCCGCCTAATTATCCTCTTTCTCATTAGATTATCTAGCTAAGATAGTTGACTTTTACTCACTTAATTCAACTAAATTCGTAACAGAAACACTTTGCTTTTGATTTGGCTCGTTTATTGGATGAATTGTTGCTAATTCTCTTTCTTGATCGACATGTTCAATGTAGACACTATTTCCTTGATACATAACATTAATCATTGTCGGTGAATTTGAAATTTCTTGTGCTCGCTTAGCATCCATTATATATCCTCCTTTTTTCACGACTAACAATTAAAGTATTCGTTTTTTGGTTCGGGAATATACAATTAGCTATAAATAAACAGCTTCAACCTCAAGCGGTGTTAGGGCATTTGTTTGATGAATATAAATGAAAGCATCATAACGGTTCGACATGCTCGAAGGTACATAATTGCCTAAATGCTCATAATTGGGGTTATAAACAACCCCAATTGCTCTATGACCAATTGTTTCAGAAAAGAGCTCGCGATTTTTTTGATTGAAAATTAATAGCTTGTCAAAAGAACCGGCTTTACCCATTAAATCCTCCCAGCTCCGAGACTTTGCTTTTGGGACGTCCATTCGTTCATAATTAACTCCCCACTGGTCTGCGGCGATGACTGTACCATAATTCGTTCCGAAGCCAACAATATAAAGTTCTTCTTCACCAAATTGCTCTCTCATGATTTGACCAACGTTTACGATGCCTTCATCCGCCATATCAGTTGCGCGGGCATCACCAACATGTGTATTATGCTCCCAAATGATCCCCTTTGCATGCTCACCGTAAAATTGTGATATTATTTCAATAACTTGTACCATATGCTTGTCACGAATATTCCATGACCCATTGTCATCTGTAACCATTGTCCGGTAATAATTCTCTGCATTTGCTGTAATAAGTCCATTAATTTCAACATTTAAGCTGTCTTCTTCTTTATTAACGAATTCATGCTTGTTGAAGCTAAGCTCAGTCAAAAGCCTTATAGCTTCTTCATGACATGTATCACCGTAAAATGCTGCTGCGACCCCGTATTTCTCTGGTCTGCGATTGAAAGGTTCAAAACAAGCAAATGCTTCCTTAGCAGCGTTTAGCATTTGTGAATTGGATTTTTCTAGATGATGGATTATTTCATCCATTGATTCCCATAATGAGTAAATATCAATTCCATAAAAGCCAACTTTTTTATTCTCTGGTTGCTTGCTGTTATACTCTTTTAGCCAATCAATCAGGTCAAGCATTTCTTCATTTGCCCACATCCACGTTGGCCAACGATTAAACTTTTTTAGAGCGTCCCTTGCGCTTTTTATATGCTTGTCATAGCCTTTAATGTAACGGTTAATTTGCATGCATGCAGGCCAATCGCCCTCAACAGCTATAAACGTAAAGCCTTTTTCGGTTATAAGCCTTTTGGAAAGCTCTGAACGGATTTGATAGAATTCTGAAGTTCCATGAGAGGATTCACCAAGTAAAACATATGTTTCGTCAGCGATTTCGTTGAGGAGTAATGAAACATCAGTTTGATTTTGGAGTGGTATAGAATGTTCATTAATTGCTTTCATTAGCTGCTTGCTCATTGGATTCCCTACCTATTCGTTATTGTTTATATTCTGCATTGTATGAATTAGCCCCTGAATGAACGGACAATAATGTATCAGCATAACCGACAAGCCGATTGACGATTTCATCTGCGATTGCATAGACAAGTCCGTGTAATTTACGATCATGTAATTCAGGGTCATCAAAAATGATCGTTGTATTGATGAAAATATGCTTTGTATCGTAAAGGTTATAATGAATAATTGCCTTCCCGGCGGCACCGCCAGTAACAGGATCGCGAAAGTTTGGCAAGAAAATATACCATTCCTCTGCAGTAGGGGAGCGGAAGTTTTTGGTAAACGTCATTCCGTTAATTTCTTTTTCAATTCGTTCCTTTAGTTTTTTATCAACTACTTCGATAATTTTCCCGTTCAAAATAGCTCCTACTTCCTAAATATGATCGTTAATGTGTATTTATAGGATGACTATTTCTGCTAAAAATTATGTTGTAGATGTTATTGGAGGAAAATAAATCGTAGAAAAATTTTCTATTACAAAGAAAAAACCTGCCAACCTCCTTTCATTAAAGGTTGTTGACAGGTTAAAACTGAAGGGAATAATTAAATTTTCATGACTCCGCCAGTACTAGCAGATGTAACAAGCTTAGAATAACGAGCTAAGTAGCCTTTTTTCACTTTTGGCTCAAAGCCTTTCCAGTTTGCGCGTCGTTTCGCAAATTCTTCATCAGAGATTTCAAGCTGGATTGTACGTTTCTTTAAGTCAAGCTCAATAATGTCACCATCTTCAACAAACGCGATTGGACCGCCTTCTGCTGCTTCCGGTGAGATGTGTCCGATTGAAATACCACGAGATGCTCCTGAGAAACGACCGTCCGTAATTAAGCCGACCTTTGCTCCAAGACCACGGCCAACAATTTGTGATGTTGGTGCAAGCATTTCAGGCATTCCAGGACCACCTTTAGGTCCTTCATAGCGAATAACAACAACATGTCCTTCTTTTACTTTACCTGTAATGATTCCAGATAGAGCTTCCTCTTGTGAATCAAAGCAAATTGCTGGTCCACGATGATAGCCGCCCACCTCTGGATCAACTGCACCAACTTTAATGATTGAACCGTGTGGCGCGAGGTTACCAAATAGTACAGAAAGACCACCTTCCTCTGAATGTGGATTGCTTAAAGGACGAATGACATTTTCGTCTAAAATCTCTGCACCAGCGACATTTTCACGTAATGTTTTTCCTGATACTGTTAGACAATCACCATTAATTGTACCTGGCTTTTTAAGGAGCTCATTAATAATCGCACTAACGCCACCTGCATTATGAACATCCTCAATATGGTAATCTGATGCCGGAGCAATTTTTGCTAAATGTGGTGTGCGTTTCGCAATTTCATTAATTCTTTCTAATGAATAATCAATTTCCGCTTCTTGAGCTAAAGCAAGTGTATGAAGAACCGTATTAGTTGAGCCACCCATTGCCATATCTAATGCAAATGCGTTATCGATTGCATCAATTGTCACGATATCACGTGGTTTAATATCCTTTTCAATTAGCTCCATCAGTTGTTTAGCAGAACGTTTGACAAATTCCTTACGTTCAGGAGCAACTGCTAAAATTGTTCCGTTACCAGGGAGAGCTAGTCCAAGTCCTTCAGCTAAACAGTTCATAGAGTTTGCTGTGAACATTCCTGAGCATGAACCACATGTTGGACAGGCAAATTGTTCAATTTCCTGTAATCTTGCTTCATCAATTAATCCAGATTGGTATGCACCAACACCTTCAAAAACGGATGTTAAATCAAGAGGGTTTCCTTCCTTGTCAACCCCTGCCTTCATTGGCCCACCACTTACAAAGATTGCTGGAATATTCACTCGAAGTGCTGCCATCAACATTCCAGGTGTGATTTTGTCACAGTTTGGAATACAAACCATTCCATCGAACCAGTGTGCAGAAACAACTGTTTCAACTGAGTCTGCAATAATTTCACGGCTTGGTAATGAATATCTCATCCCAATATGTCCCATCGCAATTCCATCATCAACACCAATTGTATTCATTTCAAATGGAACACCACCGGCTTCGCGGATTGCCTCTTTAACGATTTTTCCGAATTCTTGTAAATGTACATGACCTGGAACAATATCAATATATGAGTTCACAACCGCAATAAACGGTTTGCCAAAGTCCTCTTCTTTAACACCAGCAGCACGGAGCAAGCTTCGATGTGGTGCACGGTCAAATCCTTGTTTAATCATATTACTGCGTAATTCTGCCACCCTTAATCACTCCATTTTTAAAATTTCATAAATTCAAATAATTTAAATTATTAATATCTTAACATTATTTTTACTATTATCATAGATTTACAACAAAAACTTTTTTATAAAAACATTTTCATAGTCATTAGGCTATGAAAATGTTTTTAGCGAGTAAGAATTCAACATAACTTTTAGTAGAGATTCTCATATGTTTTTGCAACAAAACTAGTAATTTTTTAGTTACATAAGTATTAAACTATGTTATGGCATAAAGAAAAGGGTGGGAGCATGGGGTGAATCAAGAAAATGAACTGAGGAAATCAAGATTCAAGCGTAAAAGACGGAGAGTGAAAAAAACGCTTTTGCAAAGTATACTAGTTTGTTTTCTCATTCTATGCGGGGGAGCAATGTATAGCCAATTTGGAAAACAGGAAGAAGTTGCAACAAAGCATGTTGAGAATAATAGTAGCAATAAACAAAATAAAACACCAGAAAATTCCATAACGGAAGAAGAGATAAAGAATCCTAAAGAAGCTATACCTGTAGGAGAAGTTCAAGAGCAAGTTGATAAAGCACAAATCAAAATAAGTGCAGCAGGAGATTTTACTCTTGGAACAGATGAAACCTTTCAATACAGCGGTTCATTTGTTGATGAAGTGACAAAAAATGGTTTGTCCTACTTTACCAAAGGACTTGACATCTTTCGCAAGGATGACTTAACTACTGTTAATTTAGAAACGACATTAACAAATGCAACGGATAAAGCAAATAAGAGATTTCGTTTTAAAGGAGATCCATCCTATGCGAAAATTTTGACCTTAGGTGGGGTTGAGGCAGTCAATCTCGCCAACAATCATATTTATGATTATTTACAAAAAGGCTATGACGATACGATTGCTACACTAAAGCAACATAGTGTCGGTTACTTTGGCTACGATCATGTTTATCTTGAGGAGATTAGCGGAGTAAAAATTGGTGCCTTAGGATATGAAGGCTGGGATGATACAAGAGAACTGCGTAATAAGGTTGAAACCAGTATTAAGCAATTAAGAGACAGGGGTGCGCAAATTGTTCTTGTTCATTATCATTGGGGGACAGAAAAACAATATGTACCAAACGAAGTTCAAAGGTCATTAGCGAAATTTACAATCGATAGTGGAGCTGACTTAATCATTGGACATCATCCTCATGTTATTCAAGGAATAGAAGAATATAATGGTAGATTTATCGTTTATAGTCTTGGCAACTTTATTTTTGGCGGGAATAGAAACCCAAGTGATAAGGATACGTACGTATTTCAGCAAACCTTTTACTTGAAAAATGGAAAGGTGACAGATAAAAAGGAAATAAATATCGTTCCTTTTTCGATTTCGTCTGTCACAGACCGAAATAACTATCAGCCAACTGCTTTAAAAGGAGCCGAATTCGGTCGGGTAATGCAAAAAATTGTTAATTCGTCTAACCAAATTGGTGGGAGCGAATGGCTTGTTTACGATATGGAAGCTGATGAATAGTCGATTATTACTTTATTCTTTGAAAGAGATTGACCTATTTTATTATTAGGTTTTTCTCTTTTTTTATTAATCGCTTTGATAAGCATGATCACGTGATGAAGAGTTAATTTTGAACTCTCTGTGAACATGTAAAATAACCATTGAAAGTATAGTTAAAAAGAAGTAAATTATAAGTGTAAAGGATATGTGAAATGTTTCACAAATGAAATCGGTGGAATCTATGCTATCAATCAATTTTTTTAGGTAATATTGTGAAATGCTTCACAAATAAAAATAGGGAGTTGAGCCATCATGAAATGGTGGGAAAATGAGAAGGTTAGCATTATTTGGACAGTATTACGTGTTTGGTTAGGGATTCAATGGATTGAAGCAGGTTGGCATAAAGTAGTTGATGGTTTTGATGCAGGAGGATTTGTTCAAGGGGCGATTGGAAAAGCAACAGGTGATAACCCAGCAGTCCAAGGATGGTATGCAAATTTCTTAGAGGGCTTTGCCTTACCGAATATTAAGCTATTTAATGTTCTTATCCCTTGGGGCGAAGTATTAGTTGGTATTGGGTTAATTGTTGGGATTGCGACAATTCCAGCATTAATAGCTGGAGCATTTATGAATTTAAACTTCCTTCTAGCAGGAACAGTAAGCACAAATCCGATTTTATTCACAGCAGCAATCATTCTCCTATTTGTTGGAAGAGGAGCTTATATATGGGGCGGTGATCGCTTCCTTGTTCCTTATGTAAAACAACGCTTCTTTAAAAAGGATCATCATCAAGTGAATAATCCGAAACAAGATGGAAAACAAAAAAAGGCTATCGTCTATTAAAATAGGGTTTAACAGAGATGCCTATTAGAAAACGATAAAGATAGGATTTAACATGAAAGAAAGCGGAAGAATCTAGTAGATAGCTTCCCTCGTAGGGGTGACACTATGAATCATCCGCTTTTTTGCTATTTGACGTACAATATCGTTTAGTTGATAGCTTACTCTAATTCAATTCTTCCACTATTTACGTCTAGAATAATGTCATGTTTTCCAGTACCGCTCTTTCCTTCAATTGAATGCTTCTCTTCATTTATTTCTGAGAGGGGATAATTTGTGGAAATATCACCACTGCCAATCTCTCCTTTAAGACGAAAATCCGCTGAATCTGGAATATCGACCGTTGCATTACCAGAATTCACCTTTACGCTAAGATTATTTGATAATTCAGCTAATTGTAAATCTAATCTGCCAGATGTAATGGAGCT
Source organism: Bacillus sp. (in: firmicutes) (assembly GCA_031180805.1). Taxonomy (GTDB): domain Bacteria; phylum Bacillota; class Bacilli; order Bacillales; family Bacillaceae; genus Metabacillus. Next base: position 54,248 of record JAPSLL010000005.1, on the reverse strand, counting down.
ATTTAATTCACCAGTATAATCTTTTATTTCGATATTTCCTGATTTCATTTTTACTGTTCCGTTGTTTGCTGACAGAGAGTGGATCTCAAGATTTCCAGAGGATCCTTCACTTTCAAATGTATTGGCTGAAATGTCCTGTACCTCGATATTCCCAGAACCGATTTCGATGGCAAGTTTATCTAATTCCATTTTTGATTTTCCAGAAAACTGGACATTTCCAGAACGACTTTTTATGTTAAGTTCCTCATCAAATTGCTCAGGAATATAAATTGTTAGTTTTTTGTTGTTAAATGAGAAGAAATTAATCCAATTTCGCGATTGTAATTCAACTTTAATCGTATCTCCATTTTGTTTGAGTTCAACCTTTCCTTTACCTTTATAATCAAACGCGACTGTATCACGCTTTTCAGGAATAATCATCGTACCAACGCTGGAAACATCAATATCAATCTTGGAAATATCATCTGTAACAGAAATTTCATCGTTATTCCCAGCAAATGAAAACCAAGATGTATTTGTCAAAATAAGAAGAAAAAGTCCAACGATAAAAAACATGAAAATCAAAAACTTCTTCAAAAATATCCCTTCTTTCAATCTAGTTTTAAATGAATCGTTCATCTTAATGTTCATTTTAGTTGAACCTGGAAAAGGTTACAATGAACCCTAGAAGGATCTCATTCTAGGGCTAGAGGTGTATGTGGAAGGTGTAGGCTTATTTTGGTTCTATTGGCAAAATATAGAATATACGATATTGAATAAGAAAGCAATAATTGTTTAACTAGTATGATTGATATTTAATGAATGAACTAGATGAAAAGAATTGACGAAAATGATATTCTAGGGTTCCCTTTCACTTTCTTGCATGACAAATGAAAGAGTGTTGCATTCTATAAGTAGATTTGGAGGAGGATGATTCAAAAGGGTCTGACCCTTTGGCTTTGAGCCACCCACATTTCGTGTTACGGAAAACGAGCTATTGCTAAATTTAAAATAGTACTCATTAGCAATGAATCTGTTGTGAAGCACTTTTTTGCTAGATATTTTTCGATAGAGGCATTACAATAATATTCTCCTATTCACGAAGAAGAGGGGATTGCAAGATGATGAAATAAACTTAGTACCGTTAAATTATTTTTTAAAATTGTCTAGCACCACCCCAGCAGCTGACTATCTTAACAATCTCGACGTTTAAGCGTGCTTTTATTGGTAACGCTTTTCTTATGTGATAAAGATCACTGACACAAAATAGTAAGAGTTCTCTTGTGATATTGACCTTTATAAGTGGTACAATAGATATATATTAATAATAGAAAAGGGATTATAGAAGTGTTATGAAAAAAAGCAATCAAGAAAAGAAGACGGAACAGTCTATGTTTAGTATTTTATCAGCAACGATAAAAACAGGTATTATCAAATCAAATCTCATTACAATGTTTGCAGGGCTAACCCTCGCATTATACACATATCATTTTAGTATAGTTGATAAAATACCAGAGATTCTCCTAGCAACAATTGGATCAATTCTAATTATAGGAGCTGCTGGATCATTTAATAACTTATATGATAGAGATATTGATGCCATCATGGAACGAACGAAAAGTCGACCGACTGTAACAGGGGAGATAAAGTTCAAAACTGTATTATGGCTTGGAATCGCTATGTCGATTTTAGGTTTAGTAGCACTCTATTTTACTACTCCACTGGCAGCATTACTTGGATTTTTAGGTTTATTTTTGTATGTCGTACCGTATACGATGTGGAGTAAGAGGAGAACGATTTATAATACAGAGATAGGGAGTATTTCCGGAGCGATGCCACCACTTATTGGGTGGGCAGCAATTTATCCAGACATTACTCATCCTGCCATCATCGGTTTATTTGTTATTCAGGTGATTTGGCAAATGCCGCATTTTTATGCGATATCGATAAGAAGACATGAGGAATATAAGGCGGCAAAAGTACCGATGCTCCCTGTTGTCAAAGGAGTAAGACGGACATATATTCAAACGAATATTTATTTAGTTATTTTAATTCTGTTTAGCTTACCGTTTATCACTTTAAGCTTAGGATTAATGTTAGTCGCGCTTCTTTTAGGAATTGCATGGCTAGTTTTAAGTATTTATGGTTATAAGAAGATGGATTCTGAAAAATGGGCAAAATCAATGTTTTTATTTTCACTCCTTCATATGACTGTGTTATTTTCAACGGTTATTATTTATTCATTAATGGGTATTTTCTTTCATTTATAATAACAAAAAAACGACCTCGAAATCGGGGTCGTTTTTTTGTATGCAAGATTTATAATAACGAAAAAACTATAAGGAAAAATATATCGATTAAAAATTTCGATATATGTATTGTTTTCTTTAATGATATCGATTAAGATTTATCGTAATAGTTTATTTAAAAGAGGAGGTACATCATAGTGGCATACTCAAAGGAGAAGATTCTGCCTATTTTGCTTCATGTGAGTCGGAAAGCGAGTGATCAAGAGGAATTGCTCACAACGTTTCCAGATGCCGGGTCCTTGCTTGAAGAGCTCGTACAAGAAGGCTTGCTCGAGTTGAATCATCATCATTTCTATATGATTACGGAAAAGGGAATGAAAATGATTAGAAAATTAGTAGAAAAACGTTCACATCATAAACATGTTTCAAAAAAGAAGCCTCCTAAGCGAAAGGGGCTTATTCAACTTGCCATTCTTCAGCTTTTAAAAGAAGCTCCTAGACATGGATACCAAGTGATGAAGCTATTGGAGGAAAGAAGTGATGGGCATTATTCGCCAAGTGCTGGTACGATTTATCCAGCTCTACAGGATTTGCTTGATCGGGGCTTTATTGGTGTTCATGAGCAAGCTGATAAAAAGGTATATGTTTTACATACAACTGGATTAGATTATTTAAAAGATGTTGTTCAGGATGAGGAGCAGTTTTGGGAGGATTGGCGTTTTAAATTAATGTGGAAGCAATCAAAGGAAGCTGCTCTATTAAAGGAACAATTTGAGAAGTTTCAATTGGAATATCATTATGCGCTGCGAAGTATAATGGGAAATCCGAAAAAGGCAAATGATTTATTCTCCATTCTTGAGGATAGTCGCCAAAAATTAGTCAATTTGTCAAAGCATCATGTTGAGGGAGGAGAAGAATGAAATCTGTTCAAAAGTTATTAAGATATACAGCTCCATATAAGCTGTTCGTTATCCTTGCCCCGATTTTGATGGCACTTGAGGTAGCGATGGATTTATTGCAGCCTGTGATTATGCAAAAAATGATTGATAACGGAATCGCAAATGATGACATGTCCTATGTGATTCAAATGGGGATTTTTATGCTGCTTGCAGCTGTTATCGGTTTAGTTGGTGGTGCAAGCTGTACGATTTACAGTACGAAGGCTGCGGTAAATGTAGCAACTGATTTAAGAAGAGATGTATTTAAGCGTGCGCTTCATTTTTCTAGTGAAAATCGTGATGCAGTTGGAACGGGAAAATTAATTACGATCCTTACAAGTGATATTGCAGTGCTTCAAAATGCATTGATGATGACATTGCGTGTATTTGTAAGGGGGCCGCTATTGTTCATAGGTAGTATTTTTATCGTCTTTTTTCAAGCGAGGGAATTGTTTCCGATCTTGTTAGTGTCGATTCCGATTTTAGTGTGTTTTATCGTCATTTGCTCAAAAAAAGCAGGACAATGGTTTAAAAAAGTACAGGAGGGGCTTGATCAGCTTAATACGAAATTGCAGGAAAGTATTGCTGGAATTCGAGTGATTAAAGCCTTTGTACGAAAAGACTATGAAATTAGCTTGTTTAAAAAGGTAAACGATTCGTTAACGAGGAAAACAATTACAGCAGACCAAATCATTACGGTATTAATGCCAATTTTATTATTTGTGATAAATTGTGGCATTATTGCTGCGCTTTTATTTGGTGTCATTCCTGTAGGGGAAACGATTATTCAAGTTGGTGTTATCTTAGCATTTATTAACTACTTAAATATTATTTTAATGTCATTAATGTCTAGTAGTACAGTTCTTATGCAACTAATGAGAGCATTCCCATCTGCGGATCGGGTTCAGCATATATTAGAAATTGATAACAAAATTGAGAGAGTAGAAGATACAGAGTCTGTCTCTTCATTACAAGGTGATGTAGAATTTCGGAATGTGTCATTTTCGTATACGACTGATGGGGAACATGTATTAAAAAATATTTCATTTACGGCTAAGAAAGGAGAAAAAATTGGAATTATCGGTCCAACAGGCAGTGGGAAGACAACCTTAATCAAGTTGCTGCCAAGGCTATATCAGCCCCAAAAAGGTGACATTTTACTAGATGGGATAAGTATTACTAAACATCATTTAGACAATTTACGATCATCAATAGGGTTTATTTCGCAAAAGCCAATTCTTTTTTCAGGTAGTATTTCAAGCAATTTAAAGTTTGGAAAGGAAGCAGCAACAGAGGAGGACTTCATTATCGCAGCTAAACAGGCTGCAGCTTTTGAGTTTATTGAAAAGCTTGAACATCAATTTGATTACCATTTAACACAAGGAGCAACAAATTTATCTGGTGGGCAAAAACAGAGGTTATCGATTGCAAGAGCTTTAATTAGAAGACCTTCTCTCCTTATTTTGGATGATGTGACATCTGCAGTTGATGCTGGCTCAGAGCAAGCGATATTACATTCGTTAAATTTGGATTTTACGGATAAGACCTTATTTGTTGTCGCTTCTAAAATTTCTTCAATCATCGATGCAGATAAAATTCTTGTCCTAGATGACGGACAACTAGTTGGCGTAGGAACACATCAACAATTGCTGGAAACCTGTGAATTTTATCAGGAGATTTATTATACCCAAACAGATAAGGGGGGAGTTGTTGTTGAGTAGTCAACCTAATCAAATAGTAAAAATACAGCAAACAACAGGTCCGAAAGCGAGAATTCATCCTAAGGCTGCTAAAACAAAGAACCCAAAACGGACGCTTCTTAGAATTTGGCGATATATGGAGCAGCATAAGGGTGGACTTGTTTTATCTTCCATTTTTGTCGTCATTAGCTCGTTATTGAGTTTGCTTGGGCCGTACTTTATTGGGGTGATAATTGATGATTTTATCATTCCGAAGGATCTTGATGGAACGATTAGAATGTGTGGCATCCTTTTAGGGATTTATTTCGCTACATCTGTATTTACGTGGCTACAGGCATATATCATGGTTAATCTTTCGGTCAAAACGATTGGGACGTTACGTGAGGACTTATATAAAAAGCTTCAAACCTTATCATTGCAGTTCTTTGATCGAAATAAAGATGGCGAATTAATGAGTAGATTTACAAATGATATCGAAAATTTAAACCAAGCGTTAAGCCAAAGTGTTATTCAAATTATTTCATCGATATTAACCGTTACAGGTGTAACGATCGCAATGTTCTCATTAAATTGGGTTTTAGCGATTGTATCATGTCTTACAATTCCGCTTATGCTATATGTTACGAAAAAAATTGTGACTTCAAGCAGAGAAAACTTTGCGAAAAGACAAAAGGATGTTGGTGAGGTAAATGGATTTATCGAGGAAGCAATAAGTGGTAGTGAAGTTATATCGCTATTTGGCAAAGAGGAAAAATCATATACGCAATTTCATGAAGTCAATGAACGTCTCCGCAATTCAGCAATGAGAGCGGATATGTTTTCAGGTTTTCTTGGACCTACGAATAACTTTATTAGCAATATTGGTCTTGGCTTAGTCATCGGCGTTGGAGCGATTATGGCATTGAATGGACATGTCACAATTGGGGTTATCGCATCCTTTATTACGTATTCGAGACAATTTTCCCGACCGATAAATCAGATGTCAACACTGTTAAATTCAATCCAAGCAGCACTTGCTGGAGCGGAACGAGTATTTGAAACGATGGATGAGGTCCCTGATCTACAGGATCGAAAAAATGCTGTTTCTGTAACCCATTTTAAAGGTGATATTGAATTTTCTAATGTTGATTTTAGTTATGAACCGAATAAACCGATTTTAAAGAATATTAATTTTCACGCTGATGCAGGAAATATGATTGCGTTAGTTGGACCAACGGGATCTGGAAAAACGACAATCATTAATCTTCTGCTTCGATTTTATGATATTCAAGCGGGAGAAATAAAAATTGATGGAGAAAATCTTAAAAATTACCGAATTCGTGATTTGCGGAGACGGATTGGCATCGTTCTTCAGGATCCGTATCTCTTTTCTGGAACAATTATGGAAAACATTCGCTACGGCAGACTTGATGCAACAGACGAGGAAGTCATTTCTGCAGCGAAAACAGCATCAGCACATCAATTTATTAAGTATATGCCAAAGCAATATCAAACTGAAATTACAGCCGGTGGGGCAAATTTAAGCCAAGGCCAAAAGCAATTACTATCGATCGCAAGGGCCATTTTAGCTGATGCCGACATTCTTATATTAGATGAAGCAACCGCAAATATAGATACAAGAACAGAGGTGCAAATTCAAAAAGGACTATCAAACCTAACGAAAGGCAAAACAAGCTTTGTCATCGCACACCGCTTAAAAACAATCGAAAAGGCAGACAAAATTATCGTCATTAAAGATGGAGAAATTATCGAGCAAGGAACACATCATGAACTACTTAGCTCACGCGGCTTCTACCAATCTCTGCATGCTAAGCAATTTGAAATTTAAAAAAAGAGGGACAGTCCCCCAATAAAAATTGGGGACTGTCCCTCTTTTTTAGTAAACATTATCTAGAGATATTCCAGGTTGTAGAAAAAGTTAAAATAAATTTAGTAAACATTTATTAAAAAGGTATGAAAAAATAGTTAATTTTTATATTGTTTTTATTGGGAATGGAGGACATTTCTATAAAGGGTGACTCCTAATTATTATTTGAAAATATATAGAGGGAGTTGCAATAGATTTTACTAGTAAAAATCGATAAAAAAGAGTGTTGAAAGCGTTTAATTCATTTGGTAACATCTAGGTATCTAGTAAATATTTAGTGAAAGAATCGGGAAATATATTGTAGTGGGGTTATAGCTATGACAACAATTAAAGAAATTGCAGCACAAGCGAATGTTTCAAGCTCAACTGTTTCGAGAGTGTTAAATAATGATCCTACGATTTCAGTAACAGCTGAAACGAGGAATCGTATATTAGAGGTTTCAAAGGAATTAGGTTATAAGACAGTGAGAAAACGGAAAACTGAGCAAAAACGAGCAAGTACAACAAGCCCTCGTATTGGAATCTTTTTAACGCATACATTAGAGGAGCAAGAGGACGGAGTCGATGATCCATTTTTCACATCGATTAGACAAGGGGTCGAGAGTGAATGTATTAATAGAGGGATTTTTACGAATAAAGTCATTCGCTACGTTGAAAAGTGTGAACAAATAATTGAAGGAATTGATGGATTAATTGTCATTGGCGGTATAGAACTAAATGAGATTCATCGGATTGAAGGATGTACAGAAAATATCGTATTTATCGATTGCTCACCAAATGAGGATAAATATGATTCCATTGTGATAGATTTTGAAAAGGCAACGTTGACTGCATTAACACATTTATTAGAGCAGGGATACCGAAAGATTGGTTATATTGGTGGAAGGCTAAGAATGGCAGAGCAAATAATTGAAGATAAACGACATTCAACCTTTATCAAGAAGATGAAGTCAAAGGGGTTATATAATGAGGACTTTGTGCTAATAGGCGAATATACGATGACACAAGGGTATGAAATGATGAAGGAGGCGATAAAAAAAGGGAAGTTACCTGAAGCTTTTTTTGTTGGTAGTGATTCGATGGCGATCGGTGCTATGAGAGCAATCCAGGAAGCGAACCTCAAAATTCCAGAGGATATCGCAATCGTTGGCTTCAATGACATCCAAATGGCTAGATTTGCAAGTACGCCATTAACAACCGTAAAGGTATTTACTGAACAGATGGGCCGTTTAGGTGTGCAAATGCTATTAGAACGTCTTGCTGGACGTGAATTACCACTTAAAGTCATCGTTCCAACCAAATTAATGCTTCGTGATAGCACGAAAAAATAAATTCATTTTATTGAAGGAGGTGATGTGAAGGGAGGAAATCAGCATTTCAATTTTGATAAAGGGGGAAAAGGTGCTTCAAGCAAAAAGAAGATTAAAAAGTCCTCTTTTCTAATTTTTCAATTTGGCAGAATTGAATTAATTAGAATGGAATACAAGACTTTTTAATCTAATGTTTCCCGTTTGATAAGGGAAAAAAGAACTACAAGTATAGTTTAAGGAATGGAAAAGAAAAGCGCAAACATTATGTTTTTACTTACATCATTGTTTTTTTAGCAGCAAAGGCTGTTCAACTCATACAGGATCACAAAGAAGAATCTGTTAATTTCATATACTTAGAAATGATCATACGGAGGAGATATTAATGTCGAAAATTACATTTATCGGTGCAGGAAGTACAGTATTTGCAAAAAATGTTTTAGGAGATTGCATGTTTGTTCCAGCGTTGGCAGGCTTTGAATTTGCGTTATTTGATATCGATGCAGGTAGATTAAAAGATTCAGAAAATATGTTAAACAATTTAAAAAATCATTATAACAGTACAGTGACGGTAAAGGCGTATTCAGATCGAAAAGAGGCGTTACGTGGAGCGAAATATGTAATTAATGCAATTCAAGTTGGAGGATATAAGCCAAGTACTGTTATAGATTTTGAGATTCCAAAAAAGTATGGGTTACGACAAACGATCGCAGATACGGTTGGCATTGGAGGCATATTCCGTTCACTTCGTACAATTCCGGTCATGCTTGATTTTGCGAAGGATATTGAAGAGGTTTGCCCTGACGCACTTTTCTTAAATTATACAAATCCAATGGCAACTTTGACTGGTGCGATGCTTCGGTATACAAATGTGAAAACAATTGGGCTATGTCATAGTGTCCAAGTGTGTACAGAGCATTTGTTCCGAGATTTAGAGATGGATCATGAAGGAATTGAAGAGAAGATTGCAGGAATTAACCATATGGCTTGGTTACTTGAAATAAAGCGTGATGGCAAGGATTTGTATCCTGAAATTAAACGCCGTGCAAGAGAAAAGCAAAAAACAAAGCATCATGATATGGTTCGCTATGAATTAATGGATAAATTCGGCTACTATGTAACAGAGTCGTCAGAGCATAACGCTGAATACCATCCGTATTTCATTAAAAGCAAATATCCAGAGTTAATTGAAAGATTCAATATTCCACTTGATGAATATCCAAGACGATGTGAGCACCAAATCAAAAGCTGGGAATCGATGCGCGATGAGATTGTAAATAATTCGCAGCTTACCCATTCACGTTCACATGAATATGGCTCTCGTATTATTGAGGCAATGGAGACGAATGTCCCATTTAAATTTGGTGGAAATGTCCTTAATACAGGCCGTCTTATTAGCAATCTACCGGAAAAAGCTGTTGTAGAGGTTCCATGTGTTGTTGACCGCAGCGGTATCATGCCAACGTACGTCGGTGATTTACCTGAACAGCTCGCTGCTCTAAATCGAACAAATATTAACACACAGCTATTAACAATCGAAGCGGCGATAACAAACAAACGTGAACACATTTACCAAGCTGCAATGCTAGACCCACACACAAGCGCAGAACTATCAATTGACGACATCATCTCCCTATGCGACGACCTCATCGAAACCCACGGACTAGCGGGGACAGTCCCTCAATATATTAAAGGGTGAAAGCGAGTCGGTTATCAATCGTAGAAACATAAAAGTGGCGACAAAAAGTGGGGACAGTCCCCCAATATAGTAAAGCGTGAAAGTAAGTACTGCTGTAACAGCAATTGATGATTAGACAATCGCAATTTTTCGTTAAAGTAGAGACAGTCCCCCTTAAAAGGGGGACTGTCCCCACAAAAAGATAGACTACACTTATTTCCATAATCGTATGATAATGGAAATGGAGATTTTTTCATTATCATACGATTATTTTACGAGAAAGGTAGTAAGACATGGAAACAGTACAACAGCTTCAGCCTCAGAAGAAAACGATTTATTTGCCATATTTCGTTATATTTGTCGGTTATTTAGTTTTTGGCTTTTCGGAAAATATTAAGGGTCCGGCGATTCCTCGTATTCAAGCAGATTTTGCGATAGATGAATTGCAAATCGGTACATTATTAGCGTTTAATTCGCTCGGCTTTTTGCTTGCATGCAGCTTTACAGGTGTGCTTACGTCGAAGTATGGGATTAAGCTTGCAAGTATTCTTGCATTTGGAACGATGGTTCTTTCGGGGATACTTATATACATATCAAACAACTATCTGTTTTTCTCGGCTTCTTATTTCTTAATGTATATCGGGAATGGATTGCTAGAGATAGCACTTGCCATATTAGCAGCAAGAGTGTTCACGAAAAATACCGGATTTATGATGAATTTATCGCATTTCTTTTATGGACTTAGCTCAACAGCTGCACCTATTATGGCAGCTGGATTGATGGGAGTGAACATGTTTGGTAATGAATTAGGCTGGCGAGGAATGTACTTTCTTATGCTAGCGTTATGTATCATCCCGTTAATCCCAACATTTTATAGCAAATTCCCAAAAGATTCAGCAACAGTTGAAGAAAAAATCCCGTTGAAGGTGTTTTTAAAGGATCGAGCTGCATGGCTCATCACCTTGATTCTTTCATTAGGGGTAATTGCAGAGCTTTCAATTGCTGGTTGGCTCGTTAATTTTCTCGAGAAATCGTACCATTGGAGTTCAACATCATCATCAGTGATGCTGTCTGTCTTTTTCCTTTGCTTTATGCTAGGAAGATTATTATTAGGTTTTGTAACAGATAAAATTGGCTTTATGACCTCGCTCATTATTTTTTCTGCTGTTGCCGGAGTTGCGACGATTGTTGCAACAATTCTTGGACCATCGGCGATCTGGTTATATGCTGTTGCCGGGTTTGGGATTGCCCCAATTTATCCGACTGTTATGGCTCTATTAGCAAAACGATATCCAAATGGTATTGATGCAGCTATCTCCGTTACAGTAACATTAATGGGAATTGCAGTAGTAATTGGGAATTTCCTTATCGGAGCAATAATTGATGGAAGCAAAAACTGGTTTGCCTCAATTTATGGAAATGAAATTGGTGTCGTTAGAGGCTTCCAAATGGGTTTTATCTTTATTGGGGTATGTGCATTATTATGTTCGATTTTTAGTTTATATTTGCATCGCTATTTAAGCAAAAGAAATGAAATGATGTAGACATTGTAAAGAGCTGACAGATTGATTTTTGTCAGCTTTTTATTTTGTGGAAGGAAATTTCCTAAAGGCTGTTAAAGCCTATAGTTGATTTCTTAGTACTTTGTATATTGGGGCGAAAGGCATGAGATTCCTGCTTACGTCACAACTTCCCACGCATCCCGCAGGAGTCTCCCGCTTAAGCTCCAATCAACTTTTACAACCTTAGCTTAAAACCCAACTGTATTTTAGAAAAAGTGTCTTTAAAATAGAAAAGACCTGTCACTAACTAGCACAGATCAAATCATTTATCCTTTTGCTAAGTCCTTTCGATTTGGGGCAGAAGGCGGTTCTTCAAACCAGCCATTATCAATCATAATGTTAGCTCCATCAAGTGAAAATTCAGCAACCTCTATCATTAAACGGCTATATGATGCTGCTAAATCCTTCCGCGTTGAGCCACCCATGCTCGCGCCATAATATCCCATCCCAGAATTAGTAAGAGCTGCAGTATGAAACATCATAAGCTTTTCAGAAAATGGCGGTTCCTTTGATGTTTCCGGCAAAATTTCAGAGGTCATTGGGGTAAGAATGTTATCCTGACTTAATATTTTCGTGAAAACAGCACTATGATGCTTGGCGATTTCTGCACCCCGTATCATATATTGACGTACTTCCTTCGATTGGGCAACTTGACTAAACCCTGTTAATAGAGCTGTTCCAAGAGTATTACGATATAAATTAAAAAATAAAAATGAAATTTCAATCGAAGTAAGTGGTCTCTGTTCACCAAACCAACCAGCAAGAAAATGTTGCTTATGTACAAACTTTACCTGATTTGGGTATGGAATATAAGGAGCTCGTATAAAGAGTCCCTTTTCTTGCATAACATTACTTGTTCGATTAAAGAGTTCAGTGGAAGATTCTAGACATGAAGTATAATATTCACGAATATCCATCCGAGCGGAAACGGGCAAAGCAACACTATAGCTATTTATACCAGCAGATCCCATGTTTTGTATATAATAGAGCATAAATGAATCTGAATATAATCTTTTTGCATTCACATTCACATCCTGCTCTGTAAACCCTAAAGGTATTGGGATATTTTCTTTAGAAAATATTTGTCTTATCACCTCAATATGCTTTTTTGACAAATCAAGTGCATACTCGAGAACAGCACGAACGTCAGGATCCTCAACATGATTTAAAAAATATGATATCGTACAAATTCCTAATGTATCATTTAAATAAGAAGTCCATAAAACAGAAATTTCACTTGCTGTTAGTTTTATATGCTCGTGATTCATACCCATTTTAAAACTTACCTCCGTTTTTTGCGCCTAGAGATAATATTTCCAATTTTCATTTATCCTATTAAAAATTATAAAGGGGGGACAGTCCCCAAAAATTTAAAGGGGACTGTCCCCAAGTTATGAAGACTCCTTAACGCCAATAACACGAATTCTTCGATAATCAAGAATCCAATTTCCATCTTTGTATAATATCTTCCTTAAATTAGCTTCAAGCTTATTTAATATTTCTGTTTTTATAGCTTCATCGATTCCAGTAAATAAATCACTAGCAAACATCGTCATCCACTTTTTTAGACCGTCCTCTCCGCTCAATGGTGTTGGTCTTTCATAAAGCTGGGCAAGTTTCACGGTAAATCCTGCAGCTTCCATTAACGTTGTATACTCACCGATACTCGGGAAGTACCAAGGATTATATTGAAGATTTTCCTCATAGCCATATTGAATAAGCAATTCAAAAAACGCATCTGTTAGGGACTGAATATTTCCTTTACCACCAAATTCGGCAACAAAGCGTCCATTTTTCTTTAAGCTTTTATACATACAGGTTAAAGCCCTTTCAGGTGGTTTTACCCAATGAAGGGCAGCATTTGAAAACACTGCATCAAATTCATTGGAGAAATCCATGTCTGTTGCATCGTATGGGAAAAATGAAAGATGGGGATATTTGTTTCTTGCTTCCTTAATCATATTTTTCGATTTATCAATCCCGATAACCTCGATTGAATCATTCGATAACGTGTTCGCTAAATCCCCAGTACCACAGCCGACATCAAGAATCCTTTCTCCAGTGCGAGGAGCTAACAGTTTAATCATGCTCTCCCCATACATCGAAACAAATGAATGGCTATCATCATAAAGCTTAGCATTCCAATTATCTAGTTTTGTTTTCATCTTATAAACACACTCCTTTGTTCTTTTAAGTATAAAATCTCGCTTTTTTCATTGGCTATTTCTGTAAACATAAGTATAATTGAATCAATTAATAATGGATAATAACAAAAATAATGGATTTTAATAACAATTTGTTATTAAAGGGGTGACCAATAGTGGATATTAAGTGGCTAAAGACGTTTGTTATTGCTGCAAAGTATGAAAATTTCCGCCAAGCATCTGAGGAGCTTTTTCTTACACAGCCTGCGATCACGAAGCATATTCAACGGCTTGAGCAATTATTGCACGTCAAGCTTTTTGAACGGGATGGGAAAAATATCTTTTTGAGCTCAGCAGGACATTCATTTTTACCATTTGCAAAGGAGCTTATAAAAAAATACGAGCAGGGTTTAGGGGAATTTGAATCATGGAAGCAGGGATATAACCGTAAATTAACGATTGCAACTGCTCCTCAAATTGCCTCTTCATTTTTGCCTCCGATCGTAAGGCGATTTGTCGAGGAATTTCCAAAGATTGAAATCATTATTAATGTCGTTAGCTCCTATGAGGTTGGGGAAGAGGTGAGCAGTGGAAAAGCAGATATAGGCTTATCGAGAATAACACCAATTCAAGCTAATATTCACTGTGAAAAAATTCATGAGGATAACGTCGTATTAGTTGCTCCGTATGGGGCTGCAGATCATGAAGAAGAGGTTTTAAAGAAATACCGAGTGATGACACATAATCATCCTGAGTATTGGGATGAGCTTTTATGTGATATTAAAAATAACTATCCATTTGTTCGCACAATGAACGTGAATCAAATGGAGATTACGAAACGCTTTATTGAACACGGACTAGGTGTTTCCTATTTACCTACTTCTATCGTTAAGAAGGAAATCGACATAAACAAATTTATTGAAGTCAAAAATGATAAAATTAATCAGCTTACATCATCTACATATGTTGTGACGAAGGTTCAAACTGATGAAGTAATCAATTTTTATCAGGTTTTGAAGGAGGCTTTTTAAGCTTTTTATTGAACAGTTAAATATCAATACAAATGAATGAGGTGTAGCATGAAGCAAAAAATAACCGAAGCATTTAACGTTTTATCCGTTGACTATGAACATCATGTAGATGAAAAAAGTGTTTACAATAGTGATTATGAACGACCGGCAATGATGAGTCAGATTCCTACTGAGCTTGAGAATAAACATGTTCTTGATGCTGGCTGTGCCGCCGGCTGGTATTCAGAGCAATTTATTAGGCGAGGGGCTAATGTTGTAGCAATCGATAGCAGCCCTAAAATGATTGAAGCCGCTAAAAGACGGCTAGGAGCAAATGCAACCATATTGAATCTGAGCTTAGAGGAAATGCTTCCATTTGCAGACGCTACCTTCGATTACATTGTCTGTTCACTCGTTCTTCATTATATAAAAGATTGGACATTCACCTTTCAACAATTTAAACGAATTTTAAAGCCAAATGGTATGCTATTATATTCTGTCCATCATCCGTTTATGGATCGAAGGCTTTCAAAGAGTGATGATTATTTTGCAACAGAATTAATTGTTGATAAATGGAAGAAAGGCGGAAAATTGGTTGAGGTACCTTTTTATCGAAGACCACAGCAGGAAATCGTCAATACTACTTTAAAATATTTTTCATTAAGTGAGCTTATCGAGCCACAACCTACTAAATCATGTTTTGTAAAAGAGCCAGACCAATATGAGAAATTAATGAAAAACCCACATTTTCTTATTATAAAGGCACTGAATAATAAATAGAGTGAACTTTTTTCTCTAGTTAAACTCGGTACTTCTAATAAAAATGTTGTATAATAGTTTTTGTTAAAAGGTTGACCATCTATTAGGTTTCCTTATTATAGGTAAAGTGGCATAATGATGTCATGATGTATAGAAAGATACAATGAAGAAAGAGAGTGTTAATATGGGTCGTAAATGGAACAACATTAAAGAAAAGAAGGCGTCAAAAGATGCAAATACAAGTCGTATATATGCAAAATTTGGTCGCGAAATTTATGTAGCAGCTAAACAGGGAGAGCCAGACCCAGAATCTAATCAGGCTTTAAAAATCGTCCTTGAACGTGCGAAAACATACAGTGTGCCAAAGACAATTATTGACCGTGCTATTGAAAAGGCAAAAGGTGGAGCAGAGGAAAATTATGATGAGCTTCGTTACGAAGGCTTTGGTCCAAATGGATCAATGGTTATCGTTGATGCCTTAACGAATAACGTAAATCGTACAGCCTCTGATGTTCGTGCTGCCTTTGGAAAAAACGGTGGCAATATGGGTGTAAGTGGTTCGGTTTCATATATGTTTGATGCTACAGCAGTATTCGGAATTGAAGGAAAAACAGAGGATGAGGTATTAGAACTTCTTATGGAAGCAGATGTAGAGGTTCGTGATATTATCGAAGAGGATGATAATGTAATCGTCTATGCTGAGCCTGACCAATTCCATGCTGTGCAAGAAGCATTTAAAAATGTAGGAATAACAGAGTTCACTATAGCGGAATTAACGATGCTTGCACAAAATGATGTTACACTACCTGAAGATGCAAAAGCACAATTTGAAAAAATGATTGATGCTCTTGAGGATTTAGAGGATGTTCGTCAAGTTTATCATAATGTCGATTTAAGTGAATAAATCATAAAGAAGGGTCAGTCCCCATACAATAGAGGGAGTGACCCTTTCCTTATTTATTCTTTTTCTGTTGTTTTTTTAGCAGCCTTAATCATTTCCTTAATGTCTTCATCACTTGCAAATTCGGTACTGAATGCCAGCTTCGGATTAAATCCGGTACGTTTTTTTTCATTTCCTACAATTTCTTCAGTTCGCGCTGTTGTCGTAATACGGTCTTGTAAAAACAAGTGAACGAAAACCTCAGCAACAGTAATAATAGTAGCTGAAATGATACTACCCCAGCCGATTTGCAAATAATTATCCAAAAGAATGCTACCAAAAATCCAAACGCTTAAATAAGTTAAAAGAAAATCTGCAACAGCAGCAGCACGTCTTCCTAATTGTGGCAAAATGATTCTGTCACCTAATACATAAGAAGCGACCGTAACAAAAAGACTAAAGGAAACGATATCAACAAAGGTTGCATCAAAAAATAGGTCAAGTCCAAGTCCAAAGGCAATGAGACAAGTAATGAATTTTATTATAAGAATTGTTAAATGGTTCATTTTTTTATAACCTCCTAAATTTAGTTTTACTAAAATGACAAAGGTTCATACCTATGGTGAAGTTAAAAAATGACCAATAATCGTTACCATGCTAAAATGAAAGCATTAACATTTAATTTGACATTGAAAAATTCATTTCGATGTTTCAGGCAAAAGCTGTTTCTGCCAAGATGAGGTTGGTTACCGTTACGGGTACTAGCTAAACATGCAGGGCGGGTGCCAGACATGTAAAAAGGTACTATAACATATGCTCAGAATTTGTTTTTTGCTAAAGGCTCTTTCGGAAACATTGGGCTTATTATTAGTAGTCGTATAGGTTGATTTCCTCGTGACATCGCTTACTTTCCAAGGGAGATTTACCTATCCCACACACCCCGCAGGAGTCTCACACTTACGATCCAATCAAGTTTTAAAAAGCTTCGTTAAAAAATAACAAGATTAAAAAAAAACCTTATTAAAAGAAATTTAGGGGGAGTTCATTTTGATTAAAGTAGAAAGTATTCATCATGTAAGTTTAACGGTGACTGATTTGCAAAAAGCAAAACATTTTTATGGGGAAATTCTCGGTTTAAAGGAGTTAAAGCGGCCAAATTTTGATTTTCCAGGAGCGTGGTATGAGGTTGGACAGCAGCAGCTTCATTTAATTGTTGAGCCTAATGCTTCTACTTTAAGGAAGGATCATTCGATCAATTCTAAGGAAGGTCATTTTGCGATTCGTGTTCAAAATTATGAGGAAACTTTATCATATTTAATATCACAGGGGGTTGAAATAGAGGAGAAGAGAGAAAGTGTAAGTGGGTTTGCCCAAATCTTTTGTATGGATCCTGATTATAATTTAATTGAATTGAATGTTGACAGGGAAACGCTTAATTAAAAAATGCATGTCACTTTTTACAAGGTCACTGAAAAAGTCCTTTCAAAAGGGAAATGCTATAATTTTTTGTTAATTTTCGTTGGTACTTGTGCAAATGTCATTCTTTATAATCATAAAGAAGTAGCTCGAAACTCATATCTTAAAAAAATATATTATTATGGACTTTTTTACATAAGGTTTTTCAATAGTAATCTTTTTATATAGGCTCTTTCTTTTCGTAAAGTTTGTTTTGGGAAATAAGATAGATAAGCAAATAGGGGACAATGAGTATTCCCGCTGTAGGCTTGTTTTTTGCGCGAAAAAATGTAAGCAAAAAAACAAGCCTTATTAATGAATAAAAGGAAAGGTTCAAAAAAATACTTCGTTTACTTAATAAACTATGTAAATTTGAATACTTGTATGATACATTAATAGTGAAATCTCTAACAAATTGACAATAAGTGAAGGGCATGGGGTTATGAGATTAAATCTAGCAAGATATAATACATTACGTAATCAGATTTTACTAGTTTTTTTAAGTGTGATGATTTTAGTTCTTTGTTTTGTGGGTATTATGACCTACAACTTAGTGTTTAATTTGCTTCATAATAATGCGGAAAAACAAATTCAACAAACGTCAATAGAGGCCATGGGCAGAATAGAATCACTCTATCAGCAGGTCGATACACTTACGAAACAAATTGCGACAGATTCCTATGTGCAAAAATTATTGCTTAATGAAAAACTAGGAAAGTTAGCTACCTTTAATGAAAGACAAGCTCTAATGCAAACAGGTAATAAGTTTCAAGTATTTTCAAATGGGATCACTGCTTTTGAGATTTTTTCAACTAACGATAGAAGGTTAATTCCGTTAGATGAAGTGGGTCTTTTTAATCGAGTCGAGCATAAATGGATTGATGCGGCGAATAAGGCTCGCGGTAAAATGGTTTGGATTGGAAAGGACCCAAAAGAGCCTGGACACTATCTTGCGATTCGACGTGTAAGCTTAATTGAACGAGCGTTTTCAAACGGGGGATATCTTATCGTTCAAATTGATCCGTATTATTTTGATTTTACTGAAGCGAATCAAAATCAGGAATATACTATTTTAGTAGACAAGCAAAATCAACCTATTACATCAAACTATAAAGGGAATATTGATAAGATCGTATCGGAAAAGGGGACGACAACTGAAATTGATGGAAGCGATTACATGGTTGTTAAGCAAACATCTGAAATTACTGGTTGGACGATGTACTTTTTAACACCTTTAAGTACTGTCATGAAAGGAATAACAGTCCTTCGCTCTGCTATTATTTTATCAGGGGCTTTTGGTTTTTTTATCTTTGCAATCTCATCTGTTTTACTATCGACAATGATTACGAGACCGATTTTAAAATTAACGAAAACAATGAAACGAGGCAGGGATGGACAGCTAACGATAAATCCGGAAATCTCTTCAACTGTTGAAATCAATGAATTAAATACGACCTACAATCAACTTGTCGAAAACACGAATCATTTAATTCAGGTTGTTTATGAAAAGGAAATTTTAAAAAGCCATGCAGAGCTAAAAGCATTGCAATCTCAAATCAATCCGCATTTTTTATTCAATACACTTGATGCACTATATTGGTCATTGGATGAAAAAGGAGAAGAAGAATTAGCTGATTCAGTTATTGCGATGTCAGAGCTATTTCGTTATACGATTAGCAGTCATAAACAGGATGAATGGGTAACGCTAAAACAGGAAATTGAGCATATTGAAATGTATATGCAGCTGATGAAAATGAGGTTTGGAGAGCGGTTCACATGGAGTGTGACAATCCCTTCAGAGTTTGAATTAGTTAAAATTCCGAAGCTGCTTATTCAACCAATTGTGGAAAATGCCATTTTACACGGTGTTGGGAATAAAGTTGGAGAGGGATTTGTCCATATCATTGTTGAACCATCCTCTGATCAAGGGAACCTTCTCATTTCTGTCCGGGATAATGGACCAGGGATGGAGGAGGAAGCAATTGACAAAATTCACAATCTCCTTGAAACAGGAAAGGTTTATTCGATGAGAGGAAATGGAATGGCAATAGCAAATGTTAACAAACGTCTCCAATTATATTATAAGCAGAATGAGACAAACCAAATTAACATTACTAGTGAAGAAAATAAGGGAACCTGTTTTACCTTCGAAGTACCAATTGATCGAGACATATTCGACTTTTCCGATAGTTAAGTCGAATAAAGGGGGGGCTTACTAATGCTAAAAAAAACCATTTTGATAGTTGATGATGAGCCAAAAACACGTGAAGGATTAAAAAAGACTCTAGAAAGCTGGAGTGAAGGGAAATATGAAATTATTAGTGCAGACAGTGCAGAGACAGCCATCCCGATTCTCAGACAGAAAAAAGTTAGCATCTTGCTGACGGATATTTCAATGCCCGAGATTAGCGGAATTGAAATGTTGAAATTACTTAAAGAAGAAGGGCAAAATTTAGTCGTGATCATCATATCTGCTTATTCGGAATTTGAATATGCAAGGGAAGCTTTACAATTAGGTGTTCTGAATTATCTGCTCAAGCCGTTAACGAAAAGAAAGTTAATTGAAGCTGTTGAACATGCATTAAATGAACAAGCAAAGCGTGAAAGAGAAGGAAAGCTGCAAAAGGTTGTCGATGAAAAATTAGCCGAAATAAAGGGAATGGATACAGAAGAGGAGACGCCGATTACAAGGGCGATTGCGTTTGTTGATCAGCATTTGGAAGAACCGTTTACGTTAAAGGATGTTGCACAGTTTGTTCATTTAAACCCTAGTTATTTTAGTGCTCTGTTTAAAGAGCAAGTTAATATGACATTTAGTGAGTATGTAACTAGAACAAGATTACAGAAGGCAAAGAAGCTATTGCTGTTTACAAATTTATCTGTGTCGGAAATAGCAGAAAAGGTTGGCTATAGTACATCTAAATATTTCATTAAACTATTTAAAGAATATGATGGACAAACACCTAGTCAATATCGCAAAAGTACAAATGTTAATGAAATTGAAATGCTAAAGGATTAAAAATGATCATCAAATTTTGATTATAGACATCATTTCTTGCAAGTTTCATTAACAAATGAAGTTTACAAAAGCAATTATATAATTTTCATAGATTGAAAAAGAGCATTGTTACTAGCTTGTACGATGCTCTTTTTTTGTCTATAAAGATTAATGGGAAACAATTGGTTGAAAATTCATAAAACATAAACTATAATAATTTATAACTACCATACTAGTATAATTAGTTTGGTGTTGCTAAGGGAAAATGGGGTAAATATTCATACTTAAACTTTAAGATAGACTAGGAGCATGTGCTTTTTTATTCTACTGAACAAAGCGGGAAGGGGAATAACATGAGTAAACTGAATATCACGAACTCATTTACATCAAATGTAAGTTATCATTGTTGGTTACAATATAGAAAAATTGAGGAAGAAGCCTGGATTGAGCAGTATCAAAAATATTGTCATAGCATAGTAGTAGCAGAAGACTCTCCGATTAAGACGTCAGCTTTAAGTGAATTGCAGAAGGGACTAACATCTTTACTTGGTCATACACCATCTGTTTCAACGAATCCACAACAATTATCAGCGATTATTTTAGCTACAGCTGAGGATGTTCATTTATACGAGGATGTAATTCATCGTGCTGCTTTTGAACAAGTAAATGATGACGGTTACATAATGAAAGCTATAAATGACAACAACTGCAATAAGCTCTACCTTTTAGGAAAACAGGATAAAGGTGTTTTATATGCTGCGTTTCATTTATTAAGAAAGATGGCACAGCAGGAAGAAATACAAAGTGTTGATATAATTGAAAGTCCAAGAAATCAATTTAGAATGATCAATCAATGGGACAATATGAATGGAACAATTGAACGGGGGTACTCGGGGAATTCGATATTTTATGCTGATAACCAATTTATTGGTGACTGGGACCGGATAAAGGACTATGCGCGTCTACTTTCCTCTGTCGGCATAAATGCGATTTCGATTAATAATGTAAATGTATTTAAAGTAGAAACGAAATTAATAACAGAGGAATTTCTTCCTGATGTTGCAAAGGTAGCGGATATTTTTCGAGCTTACGGGATCAAAACATTCTTATCGATCAATTATGCAAGTCCAATTGAGCTTGGCGTTCTTGATACAGCGGATCCATTGAATCCTGATGTTGAAGCATGGTGGAAGGAGAAAGCGGAGGAAATATATTCATACATACCAGACTTTGGAGGATTTGTCGTCAAAGCTGATTCAGAGCACCGTCCTGGACCTTTTTCATATAACCGTGATCATGCTGAAGGGGCAAATGTTTTGGCAAAGGCGCTACAGCCTTTTGGTGGAGTCGTCATATGGCGTTGCTTTGTTTATAATTGCCAGCAGGATTGGCGTGATAGATCAACAGATCGCGCAAAAGCAGCCTATGATCATTTTAAGCCCCTTGATGGAAAGTTTTTAGAAAATGTTATTTTACAGGTGAAAAATGGTCCAATGGATTTCCAAGTTCGTGAACCGGTTTCCCCATTATTTGGCGCGATGAGTGAAACGAATCAGATCATTGAGTTCCAAGTGGCTCAGGAGTATACAGGTCAACAAATTGATCTATGTTATCTTGTTCCTCAATGGAAGGAAGTGTTAGATTTTGACACCTTTGCCGACGGTGAAAATTCAGAGGTGAAAAGAATTGTCGATGGTTCGATATTTCAATTTAAATATAGTGGGGTAGCAGCTGTCTCAAATATTGGAAATGACCAAAATTGGACTGGACATACGCTCGCACAAGCAAATTTATACGGTTATGGCAGGTTAATATGGAACCCGGAATTAACTTCAGAAGAAATTGCCGAGGAATGGATCGCAGCAACATTTGGTCATAAGCCAAATGTAAAGGAAACGATATTGAATATGCTAATGAGCTCATGGCCGATATATGAAAATTATACAGCACCACTTGGGGTTGGTTGGATGATAAACCCTGGTCATCATTATGGCCCTAATATTGATGGCTATGAATATTCAGTCTGGGGAACATATCATTATGCGGATCGAGATGGGATCGGTGTTGATAGAACGTCCGCTACTGGTACAGGATATACGAATCAATATTTCCCACCAAATAGTGGATACTATGAATCTCTTGAAACATGTCCTGATGAGCTTTTATTATTTTTCCATCATGTTCCTTATACTCATCAGTTACATTCAGGAAAGACGGTTATCCAGCATATTTATGATACACATTTCGAAGGTGTAGAGCAGGTGGGAAAATTAATTGCGATGTTTAGTGAATTAGAAGGTGACATCGATCAGGCTATTTATCACAATGTCATCGAAAGACTTGAAAGACAGCTAGATAATGCAACAGAATGGCGGGATAAAATCAATACGTACTTTTTCCGTAAATCAGGGATAGAAGATGAAAAACATAGAAAAATATATTAAATGATTGACGCATAAACTAGCTAAAGATGGGATTTTCTCAACTTGTGCTAAATGGGAGGAAGATAGAAAGTGAAAATGGTATTTCGTTGGTTTGGAAACGGAAATGACTCCGTATCATTAAAGCATATTAAACAAATTCCCGGAGTAGAAGGAATTGTATGGTCGCTTCATGATCTTCCTGCTGGCTGTGAATGGCCGATGGAAAAAATTCTTGAGGTGAAGCAGGAGATAAATGAGCATGGCTTCCATATTGACGTTGTTGAAAGCGTTAATGTTCATGAGGATATAAAACTAGGTTTACCAACAAGAGATGAATATATCGAAAACTATAAACGAACAATTGAAAAGCTAGCAAGTGTCGGCGTGAAAGTCATTTGCTATAATTTTATGCCGGTTTTTGATTGGACACGAACTGAATTATTTAAGGAGATGTCTGATGGTTCAACTGCCCTTTTTTACGAAAATCAAATGGTGGAAAATATGGATCCGTCAGAGCTCGTTGCAAAGGTTGCGAATAATCCGGATTTTACGATGCCAGGCTGGGAGCCGGAACGATTAAGTCAGCTTGAAAAATTATTTAATGCATATCGGAGCGTAACGACTGAGGATTTATGGAATAATCTTCATTATTTCTTAAAAGAAATCATTCCGGTTGCAGAGAGACATGATGTAAAAATGGCGATTCATCCTGATGATCCACCATGGCCGATTTTTGGCTTACCGAGAATTATTACATCAGCAGCAAATGTTAGAAGATTATTACATTTAATAGATAGTCCTTCTAACTGTGTCACGCTTTGTAGTGGTTCATTAGGAGCAGCTGCAAATAATAATATCGTTGAGATGATAAAAGAATTTGGTGAGAGAATTCCATTTGCACATATTCGAAATGTAAAAAGGTATGAAAATGGCGACTTTATTGAAACCTCCCATCGAACAAAGGATGGATCTGTTGATATAACTGGAATTGTTAAAGCCTATCATGATATTAACTATACAGGATATGCCCGCCCTGATCACGGAAGACATATTTTTGATGAAGAGTGTCGTCCAGGATACGGACTTTATGATCGGGCATTAGGTATTATGTATATTTGGGGAATATGGGATTATTTAGAGAAGGAAAAGAAGCAGGAGGAGATTAAGCTTAAATCTACTTCACTTCCAAATTTATGAGCAGATAATGTGGGATAGAAAGTATTTCAGCCATACAAAATGTAGTTATTCGCCCTTTTTGAAAACGGATATCTCTTATGATACAGATATAATAGTTTAAAAATGAAGTAAAGCGATTGTTTCTAGTCTTGAGTAGAGATATTGCTGCTATGTCTGTAAAAAACGATATGATTGAATGACATATGAAAAATCACTATAATAGAATGAAAAGTACCATACTAGTATGAAGGAGGTATTTTTTGGAACGGAATGAAAAATAATGAGGTGGGAGATGTTGGATTTTTCAGCGAATGGTAGTAGGAATAATGGATCAACAAAGCAATTTATCTACCAAACTTTAAGAGAAAAAATCTTCACATTAGAGCTAGAGCCTGGAGTGAAGATGTCAGAAAAAGAGATTGCAGAGCAATTAAAGGTAAGTCGGACTCCTGTTCGTGAATCGTTTTTACAATTAGCTCAGGAGGGGTTACTTGATATCTACCCGCAAAAAGGGACAGTTGTTTCAAAGATTGATTTAGCACATGTTGAGGAATCGAGATTTGTTCGCGAAAATATTGAAAAAGCAGTCGTTCGCTTGGCATGTGAATCATTATCTGAGGATGACATTTTCCAATTAGAGACAAATCTTATCTTACAAGAAAAGCTTGTAGAGAGAGGGAATTTCTTAAAACAGTTTGAATTGGATGATGAATTTCATAAAATCATTTTCTTTGGCTGTGGAAAACAGAGAACATGGGAAATGCTTCGGCAAATGAATACTCATTTTAACCGTTTACGCTTGGTTCGTTTAACATCACCTTTAGATTGGTCTGTTATTATTTCTCAGCACAAAAATATTTTACATTTAATTAAAAGCAATGAACCAGATAAGGCAGAAGCTGTAATGAGCGAGCATTTACGTTTAGTTGTTATTGAAAAGGATTTTCTAAAGGAACGTTATCCAACTTATTTTAAATAAGCAATGAACTAGCGGGGGAGAGGTTGATTATTTTCGTTAAAGCGGTGATTACTCTGCCCCTACTGGTTACTAACTAGAAAGTGGATAGCAGGATTCATTTATTTTTACCATACTAGTAACATTAGGTTTTAATAGTGAATTGCGAAATGCTAGAGTAGCTTGCCCGTGCTTTTCGCCATCAATAAAATAACAAGAAGCTTCATGATAATATTTTTGTAAGCGTTTAAAAATTGATAGTAGTAAGCATGAGTCGACGATTTTTTTAAAGGATAATAGTTTGCTTGGAAAGGGAAGGGGATGAAAAATGTTACCGATCTATGAGGATTTAGCTGGAAAAGTGGCAGTTGTTACTGGTGGCGGTGGAGTATTATGCGGCTGTATGGCAAAAGAGCTTGCAAGGCAAGGGATGAAGGTTGCGATTTTAAATCGAACCTATGAAAAGGCAGAGGCTGTCGTAAATGAGATTAAAGAAATGGGGGGAGAAGCGTTAGCTGTTGAATGCAATGTACTTGAGCGGGAAAGTGTTGAAAAAGCAGATGAACTAGTGTTTGCGCAATATGGGGCGTGTGACCTGTTAATTAATGGTGCAGGGGGAAATCATCCAAAGGGAATTACTACAAAGGAGATTTTTTCTTTAGCAGATTTACAGAATCAAGAGGTTTCAACATTTTTTGATTTAACGACAGATGGATTTCAATTTGTTTTTAATTTAAATATTGTCGGGACGCTTATTCCAACACAAATTTTTATGAAAAGAATGATAGGAAAAAACGGCTCAGTTATTAATATTTCTTCAATGAGTGCTCCAAGCCCAATGACGAAGGTTCCGGCATATAGTGCGGCAAAAGCAGGAATTGAAAATTTCACAAAATGGCTTGCCGTCCATGTCGCTGAAACGGGAATTCGGGTAAACGCAATTGCACCAGGCTTCTTTCTGACAAAGCAAAACGAAAAGCTATTAAAAAATGAGGATGGCACAAATACGGAAAGAACAGAAAAGATTCTTTCACATACGCCAATGAGAAGACTTGGAAACCCTGAGGACCTATTAGGGACATTACTTTGGCTAGCTGATCAGTCATCAAGTGGTTTTGTAACAGGCATTAGTGTCCCTGTTGATGGTGGGTTTATGGCTTATTCTGGGGTCTAATTTGGAAAAGGAAAGCATCACCCGATTTTAGGAGGTGAATAAACTTCTTTTATTTTCGGAGAATTTTGGGCTGCTAAAACATTTTCTTTCCTGGTTTTTTTTACATCTTAAACAAAGGGGTATAATTTTATGATACATGTTGCGATTATTGGTGCTGGAGCAATTTCATCCGCACATATTAAAAGCTATTTACAGTTTCATGAACAATGTAAAATTGTTGCAATTTGTGACATTTATCCAGAAAAGGCAAAAAATCTAGCAGAGCGATTTCATTTAGATGTAGAAATTTATGATCATTATGAAAAAATCGTCAACGATTCAACGATTGATTTAGTTTCGGTTTGTACACCACCGTATACTCATGCAGAAATCGCTATTAAGCTATTACATTCAAACAAGCATGTTCTTGTCGAAAAACCGATGGCCTCCTCTTTGGAGGAATGTGATGCAATGAATACAGCAGCAATAAAGACTGGAAATATCCTTTCGATTGTTTCACAAAATCGATTTCTATCTCCAATGATGAAGCTTAAAGCGATCCTTGATTCTAAATTAATGGGACCGATCGTTCATACCCAAGTTGATTCCTATTGGTGGCGAGGGTTTAGCTATTATGATTTATGGTGGCGGGGCACATGGGAAAAAGAAGGTGGGGGACCTACTCTAAACCATGCTGTCCATCATATCGATATTTTTCAATGGATGAATGGAATGCCAAAAGAAATAACAGCAATTATGAGTAATGCAGCTCATGAAAATGCAGAGGTTGAGGATATTTCCATTGCGATTGGTAAATATGATGATGGAAGCTTAGTACAAATTACAAGCTCTGTTATTCATCATGGAGAGGAGCAGCAATTAATCTTTCAAGGTAAAAATGCTCGTGTCTCTGTTCCTTGGAAAGTAAAAGCTTCAAAATCAAGACAAAATGGCTTTCCTGAAGATGATTTGGAATTAGAACGGAAAATCCAAGCTTTATATTTGGAGCAAGAAAACCTCAAGTATGAGGGACACTCAGGTCAAATACATGATGTTTTGCAGGCTGTCCAAGGTAAAAAGGAAGTTTTAGTAGATGGTACTCAAGGAAGACGTACCCTTGAATTAATCACGGCTATTTACCAATCTGCAAGCTTAGGAAAAACGGTAAAACTACCTTTAACCGCTGATAGTCCTTTTTATTCAAGGGAAGGGTTATTAAAATATGCAACACATTTTTATGAAAAGACAACATCAATTGATAATTTTGCAGATAATACGATTACAACAGGTGGGAATTACGAGTAATCCTTTTAAGTTAGGTTTACTTGGGATGTACCTATAAATTTCGATTCTGTAAAAAGGTTTTTTGTGATAATTTTCTATTAAATTGTGACATCACACGTTTTCGGGATGGGAGTTATTTTGTTAAACGTAAAGGGGAATGATAGATGGATCGCAAAGATGGGATGAACTATGCGCCTAAAGGTTGTGTTAACAAAGTTGTAAATGAAGGGGAATTCAAATTTGCAGCTATTGGATTAGATCACGGTCATATTTATGGAATGTGTAATGGATTAATTGAGGCTGGTGGAGAGCTTGTAGCGGTTTATGATCCGGATGATAAGAAGATTGCTAAATTTTGCGAGATTTATAAGGATGTCGTAATCGCAGCTTCTGAAGAGGAGATTTTCCAAGATCCATCGATCAAGCTCGTAGCAGCAGCCAATATTCCTTCTGAGAGAGGGGCACTTGGTCTTCGTGTTTTAGATAGTGGAAAGCATTATTTTGTTGATAAACCAGCGTTTACAAAGCTAGAGCAAGTAACAGCAGCAAGAAAAAAGGTTGCTGAAACAGGGCTAAAATGGGGAATATACTATAGTGAAAGATTACATGTAGAAAGTGCTGTGTATGCAGGACAATTAATTGAGGAGGGTGCGATTGGGAGAGTTGTTCAAGTAATTGGTACTGGTCCTCACCGGGCAAATCCTTCGAAACGTCCAGATTGGTTTTTTGACCCTGAGAAATTTGGCGGAATTCTTTGTGATATAGGAAGTCATCAAATTGAACAGTTTCTACATTTTTCAGGTGCGAAGGATGCCGTAGTTTTACATAGTAAGGTTGCAAATTATAGCATGAAGGATTATCCGGATTTTCAAGATTTCGGGGATGCGACATTAGTTGCTGATAACGGAGCAACCTTTTATTTCCGTGTTGATTGGTTAACACCAGACGGCCTTGGAACATGGGGTGATGGCAGGGTGACAATATTAGGAACAGATGGTTATATAGAAGTACGAAAATATATCGATATTGGCCGTGATGAGTCATCAAACCACCTTTATTTAGTCAACCATTCAGGGGAAAAACATTTTGAGCTATCAGGTAAGGTCGGATTCCCGTTTTTTGGTGAATTTATTATAGATTGCTTAAATAACACAGAAAATGCAATGACACAGGAGCATGCTTTTCGAGTGGCAGAGCTTTGTATTGAGGCACAGGAGCAAGCAGTCTTAATTGAGTCAGCAAATGCTGTCCACCAATTAAGGAAATGAGCAATGAAATGAGTTCGCTATTTACGAAAACTGAAATATGATAAACGAAAAGGCTTGGGTTTAAACCAAGTTTTTTCGTTTATTCTTTAGTTGCCTTGTGGAGCTATATCTCATCAGTTGAATCCAACTATTTTCCTCATGAATTCTCCCTACACCAATAGCTGTTTACATAATTTCCGTCTTGATTCTTTCCTTGTTGGCGTATCTTATCTTCAAAGCTTTACTGAATTACGCGTAAACAGAAGGAAACAACACTTGCAACGTCGAATGAAATCATAATAGGAATGAGAGCGTTTTTTGCTCTGCTAATTTGGTGGAAATAAATAGAATGGGGGAATATTTGTGGATAATAATCTAGGGATTATTCATGAGGTTAAAACTGATCGTAAAGCAATAGCATTTACGTTTGATGACGGACCAAATCCTTTATATACAAAGCAATTATTAGATATTTTTCAGCAAGTATCAGGGAAAGCAACCTTTTTTATGATTGGAGAACAAATGGAGAAGCATCCTGAGGTTGTAACTGAAGTATATGAGCAAAACCATGAAATTGGGAACCATACGTATACTCATCCAGGCTTAACGAAATTAAGTGGAGAGGAATGTTATGTTGAGTTAGAGAAAACGGAAAAGCTTATTACGCAATTAACAGGAAAGAAGCCTGTTTTATTTCGTCCACCTTACATAGATTATAACGAGGATACAAAAAATATTGTTGACAGATTTCAGTACAAGACAATCGGTGCACTGAATGGAGATGCATTAGATTGGGAGCAGCCAGGTATCCAGTTTATAGTTGAAAAGACGAAAGGTCATATACGTAATGGCAGCATTCTTATTTTTCATGATGGATTTGGCGATCGCTCACAATCGATAGAGGCAGTTCGGATTCTTGTAGCCGAGCTTGTTGAAGAAGGCTATCAGCTTGTAACGGTAAGTGAATTATTGTCAAATAGATAGAGACCGGGAGATAACGTAAATAATTCTAATAAAAACCGAATATTCCTTATTGCAAAAAACATTAAAAGAAAGGGCTCTTTACGAAGAGTTCAGTTTTTTATGCAAACTTTTTAAATGTTGATTGGAGCTGGTTGCGAGACTCCTGCGGGATGCGTTGAAAAGGTAAGACCCCACAGGCGTTTACGCCGAGGAGGCTTACCACCCACCCCGCGGAAAGCGAGTACTCTTCTGAAATCAACTAGAACGACAACTCGTAAAAAGCAACAATGTATACAAGTATAGCCACTAACAAACATGCACGAAGCTTAATACAGAATTCCAAATTATAGTTTGGATTTTTCTTATGTTGCAAACCTTTTGTCCAATTCTTCTTTTTTGCACTTTTTAGAGAGTTTATTATGTAAGTCCTCATAGTAACGAATTATGCCGAGGTTGTTCACTGCTAGACGTGCTGGAAGCAAGATGTACTAAAAAAGTCTCATTTCCTATTTTATCCTTAGTTGTTTAAAAAAGCATAAAATTGACATACTATGTTTGGGTTTTAAAAAATGAAGGAGATGAATACATTGGCAAACGTAAAATTAGCGGTCATTTACTACAGTTCAACAGGAACAAATTATCAGCTAGCACAATGGGCTGAAGCAGGTGGTAAGGAGGCTGGTGCAGATGTAAAGGTGTTTAAAGTACCGGAAACAGCGCCACAAGCTGCGATTGAATCAAACCCAGCGTGGAAAGCTCATTATGATGCAGCTAAGGATGTACCAGAAGTCACTTTAAACGATTTAGAAGAAGCAGATGCGATGATTTTCAGTGTTCCAACAAGATTTGGGAACATGCCATCACAAATGAAAGCATTCTTAGATACGACAGGTGGACTTTGGTTTAATGGGAAGCTTGTCAATAAAGTTGTTAGTGCGATGACATCTGCGCAAAACTCTCATGGTGGTCAAGAAGCAACGATTCTATCTTTATATACGACAATGTATCATTGGGGAGCGATCGTAGCAGCACCTGGTTATACAGACCCAATATTATTTGAATCTGGTGGAAATCCATACGGTACAAGTGTCACAGTAGACCAAAATGGAAAAATGATAGAAAACGTTGAAGCTGCAGTTAAACATCAAGCTAAACGTACTGTTCAAATCGCAGAAGCAGTGAAAAATGCAAACAAATAATTGGATTAAAAGGCTAACTGTTTACAATGAACAGCTAGCTTTTTTATTGATGTGAAATGTGTTTACACTGAGGAGACTCACCACCTACACCGCGGAAAGCGAGTACTGTAGCGAAGTCAATCAAAAACGACTAGTAAAAAGCAACAAAGTTTACGAAAAAAGAAAAACCACTCAGAAAACAAGGTCCGAGCGGTTCAAATTATCTTTTATACATGCAAAAACTTCACGCAAACTGGATATGGCACTGCTACATCTGATTGAATGACAGATAAACGTCCAGTTTCTTTATCACGAGCAAACAATACTAGGTTTCCGCTTTCTTCATTTGAAGCAATGATGAAGCTTTCAGTTGGATCAAGGGCAAAGTCACGTGGCCAATTTCCTTCTGTTGATGTGTATTCAACTAGAGCTAATTCACCAGTTTCCTCGTTTACGCGGAATACTGCTATTGAGTTATGACCGCGATTACCAGCGTAGACGAAACGACCGTCTGAAGAAATATGAATTGCGCTACCTTGGCTATTTTCTGTGAAATCTTCTGGGATCGCTGCGATATATTGTAATTCTGTGAATATGCCAGTTTCAGCGTTATAGCTTAAAGCAATGACTTCGTTGCTTAGCTCGGTCATGACATATGCATATTTTCCATTTGGATGGAATGTAATATGTCTAGGGCCGCTACCTGCTTTTACTAGTAGAGTGTGAGCTTCAGTTAGTGTGCCGTTATCGATTTTATACGTAATGACCTTGTCGATCCCTAAATCAACGGCAACAACAAATCTTTCATCAGGAGTAAAGCCTGAGAAATGTGTATGTGGTTTTTCCTGTCTCTCATGTGGACCTTGTCCTTCATGCTGCATGATTGATGTTGAAGGGTTAACTGTTCCATCTTCATTGACGAGATAAGCTTCAACAGTTCCACGATGATAATTAGCTGTAACAACCTGTTGATTTCTTTTGTCAACACTAACGTGACATGGAGATGCGCCTTCGGTTACTTGGCGACTTAATTCTGTTAATTCACCTGTTTGGTTATTAATCGAAAATGAAGCAACTCCTCCTTTATCACCTTCCTTAACAACAGCGTAAAGTACTTTGTTATCGTTGCTAATATTGACATATGTAGGATTGTTCAATTCGGCAACAGCTTTGACGTTACGAATTTGTTTTTCCTCAGTATCTAATGTAAAGCTATAAATCCCTTTACTATCACCTTTCGTATATGTACCGATGTATCCGTTAAAAATTGTCAAAATGCTTTCTCCTTTCTCCGTGTAAATTCACTTTATTATATCGCTTGTTCTTTCATTGAAACAACTTTTTCATATCATAATTTTTTATTTACTGATAATATAATAGGTATTTAATAGAAAAATAAAAGGAGAAAAAAGAAGATGTTAAGGCGATTTTTTAGCTTTTATTTACCACATAAAAAGTTGTTTATCATTGACTTTAGCAGTGCGATCATTGTAGCACTTTTTGAATTAGCCTTTCCGTTAGCCGTGCAATGGTTTATTGATACGTTGCTGCCAACTGAAAATTGGTCAATGATTGTCACAATAAGTATTACGTTATTGTTATTGTATATACTTAGCACTTTTTTGCAGTATATCGTCAATTATTGGGGACATATGCTTGGAATTAATATCGAAACAGACATGAGAAGACAATTGTTTCAGCATGTACAAAAACAGTCATTTAAGTTTTTCGATAATACGAAAACAGGCAATATTATGAGTAGAATTACGAATGATTTAATGGATATTGGTGAGCTTGCCCATCATGGACCAGAGGACTTATTTATTTCGGTTATGACCTTTGTTGGAGCATTTTGGATTATGTTTTCGATTAATGTAAAGCTTGCCCTTGTTGCGTTAGTAATTCTTCCGTTTTTAGGCTGGCTTATGGTCGTTAGCAACTTAAGAATGAATCGTGCCTGGAAGAAGATGTACGGTGAAATTGCTGATGTAAATTCACGAGTTGAAGACAGTGTATCAGGTGTTCGTGTCGTTCAATCATTCACGAATGAAAAGTTTGAAAATCAACGTTTCCAAGTGAATAACCAAAAATTTCGTAAGGCAAAGCTACGAGGTTATAAAATTATGTCCTTTAGCTTGTCTGGAATTTATATGATGACACGGTTTGTAACTCTTGCTGTATTGGTTGTCGGCGCGTGGTTAAGCTATACAAATCAGCTATCATATGGTGAGCTAGTTGGGTTCGTCCTTTATGTTAACGTATTGTTTAAACCAATAGATAAAATTAGTGCCTTAATGGAGCTTTATCCGAAAGGAATGGCTGGCTTTAAACGATTCACTGAGCTTATCGATACAGATCCGGATGTAGTTGATACGAAGGATGCAGTTGAAGTAGCTACTCTTCACGGGGATATTCGCTTTGAGGATGTTAGCTTCGGCTATGATGAGCATAAAATGGTTTTGAAGGGAATTGATTTGTCGATAAAAGCGGGTGAAACAGTCGCCTTTGTTGGTCCATCAGGAGCGGGTAAAACAACAATATGCTCACTCATTCCGCGTTTTTATGATGTCGATAACGGAGCGATTAAAATTGATGGCATCGATGTTCGGGATATGACGAAGCAGTCCCTTCGTTCACAAATCGGAATTGTTCAGCAGGATGTCTTTTTATTTACTGGTACGTTAAGAGAAAATATTGCGTACGGAAAATTAGATGCAACCCAAGAAGAAATTGAAGAAGCGGCGAAGCGAGCTCACTTAGAAAGCTTTATTGACTCACTTCCATTTGGCTATGATACTCAAATAGGTGAGCGAGGGTTGAAGCTATCTGGTGGCCAAAAACAGCGGATTGCGATTGCCCGGATGTTCTTGAAAAATCCACCAATCTTAATTTTAGATGAAGCGACCTCCGCATTAGATACGGAAACAGAAATGATTATTCAGCAGGCGTTAACAGAGCTTTCGAAAAATCGAACAACTCTTGTAATCGCCCATCGTTTAGCAACAATTCGAAATGCTGATCGAATTGTCGTTGTGACAGAGGATGGAATTGCTGAACAAGGTACACATGATGAATTAATCGAACGAGAAGGGATTTTCGCGAATTTGCATCGAGTTCAATTTCAAAGATAATATGTAAAAGGAGCACTACATAACGGGTGCTCCTTTTACATATGTATTCATCTGATTACTTTGTAAGTTCATAACGTTTTTCTAACTTTTCACGATGAGATTGGAAAATTTCCTCTAAGGAAATATCATATTTATTTGCAATGACAATGAGATTTCCTAAAACATCTCCAAGCTCCTCAACCAATTCCTGCTTTTGCTCTACTAATGATCCAATTACCTCATCAGGTCGATCCCGACCGATTTCAAGAGCACGTATTGCCCTTGCTACCTCGCCGGTTTCTTCAGCTAAAAAACCAATGCGAATAAAGATATCTAATTCAGACCAGCCTCTACCTTCATAATAATCCTTTACCCATTTTTGAAACTCGTTTACATTCATATTAGCAGCCTCCTTTTTTACCTATTTTAGAATAACAGAAAAACAGTTATAATCGAAGTTATAAGTGGGATATTTTGGTTATTGTAAATGCAAAATAGGGAGGCCAAGCAATGGGGAAAATCGCTCTTTATGTTGGGATAATAGTAGTAATGGTCAGTTTCATTGTAGGATTTTCTACAGGGTCATTTTTAAAATTTATAAGTATAGGAACCTTTGGGGGAACCCTTGCTCTCATCTTATTTTTCCTTAATCTTCTATTACATAATCAGAAAATGATATTAGCAAAGCTAAACGAGCATGAGGAGATGGTAAAGAAGCTCCGTAATAATATTGATTGTCCGAATTGTCATTATAATTTTAATGATATGCTAACTTCCTGTCCGCATTGTGGATATAGAACGAAATAAAACTATGGTCAGAGGTGGAAAGCTCTATTTCTTTTGTCGGATTATTCCTGTTAATGTTAACTCTTATTGGAAACTTAGCTCTTGTAACATAATCTTCAAGAAATTTTCGGTGTGTTATTCTCAATCAAAAGTGGAAACTTAGGAAGATAAACAGGACATAATTTTTTTACTGTTTTATTAACGTCGAGATGATTAGATTTACATTCACCGCGATTAGTACGAGTTGGCTACATAAGGGAAAAAAGTAAGAGGATAATGAGATTAATTTATCCCCTATATTTATATAGCTAGAACGAATAGCAAATTGATTTGAAGAACACGTTAAAAACGTATCCTTATGCGTTTTAGTCACTTAGTTTTCTTTGCGTTTTATCAGAGCATCTCTGTCAACGTTTTGGGGTGGTCTTTCTAACCAGGCGTTATCAATCATAATATTTATTCCATCTTCCGCATATTTCCCAATTTCAGCAGAAAGCCTTACATAAACTGATGCTATATCTCTTCGTTGACTCATTGATATCGCTACCCCATAATTTCCTACACTTGAAGCATTCATTACACTGACATGGTACATCATTAACTTATCGGAAAATGGTGCTTCTGTAGAAGCTCCAACTTCATGATCCCAAGTCATAGGGGATGGTAGGTCATCAGCATTTAAATATTTAGAGAAAATGGCAATATGTTTTTTAGATATTTCTTTACCACGTAGCATATAATTCCGAATCTTTGCAGACCCTGCTACTTGGCCGAAACCGATTACTAATGCCTCTCCAAGTATATTTGTTTGAATATTAGTAAAGAGATTCATAATTTCATGACCAGTCAATGATCTTTGCTCTCCAAACCAGCCTGCTAAAAAGCTTTGTTTTTCAACGAATTCTACATCTGTTGGATATGGAATAAACGGTGGTCTAATTTCAATTCCTTTAGAGGATAAAATAGATGTTGTCTCATTATATAATTCGGTTGTTGATGCAAGACAACTTGAATAATATTCTCTTATGTCTTTCCTGACGATATTTGGTAGTATTGCACCATATAAAGAAAGGCCACCTTTAGTCATGTGCTTCACATAATTTAATAAAAAGGTATCTTGAAATAATTTAGGAGCATTTGGGTTTACATCCTCATCGGTGAACCCTTTAGGAAGGGGAATTCCTTCAGCGCTAAAAATCTTGTTAATGATTTCGATATGCTCTGATGACATTTTCAATGCTTGTTTAATTATAGGCTTTATTTCTGTATCATTTACCTTTTCTAGAAAATATGTAAATACACAAATAGACATACTATCCATTAAGTAACTTGACCACAAGCTTGAAAGT
The DNA here is from genome assembly GCA_031180805.1 of Bacillus sp. (in: firmicutes). Classification (GTDB taxonomy): domain Bacteria; phylum Bacillota; class Bacilli; order Bacillales; family Bacillaceae; genus Metabacillus. The sequence continues at coordinate 18,098 of JAPSLL010000005.1, read as the reverse complement.
TCTGCAGATGTTAAACGAATATTATGTTCTGTTTCCATTAAAAATTTACCTCCTTTATTATTTAGGTTATCTCTCTTTAGAAAAATTATTAATTTAAATATTTTTGTCTACTTGTTTTAAATGGAACAAATTTTCTATTTATAGTTTAGTATTTATTTTTTTAGACGATAGCAATTGCTATCCCTATTCCTCATAAAAATTACTTCATTATGATTAGAGTAAATCACATCAAATTACCTTACATACCAACTTTAATCTCATATTCCTAAAGATAAAACGAATTTGACAAACCACAAACAATAATTTATTATGTTTATAAAACAACAAACGAATTAATTATTTGTTTGTAAAAACTAATTGAATGGACGGAAGTGTTTAACGATGGAGAATTATGAGGAGTTTTGGGAAGCATCGATTGACGAGCTTAAACAAGGTTTTAAAGAAGCCACAGATTCATATACGTGTTTATTATGTGGAGAAAAAATTGATAAAGGAATGATTTATCCTTATGAGGGGAGATTGTATGAAGCGGAAAGGTTTATGAAGGTTCATATTGAAACAACTCACCACTCCGTATTTGATTATTTTCTTACGCTTGATAAAAAGGTAACAGGGTTAACAGAGCATCAAAACAAATTACTTCGATTATTTTATCAAGGGAAAAGTGATAAGGAAGTACAAAAGGAGATGGGGATAGGTAGTGCATCAACAATTAGACATCATCGCTTTGCTTTAAAGGAAAAGGAGCGACAGGCGAAGATGTTTTTAGCAATGATGGAGCTATTAAAGGAAAAAGATAAGCATGCACCTGCTTTCGTTCCACCTCATAAAACGGCAACAATGGTCGATGACAGGTACAATATTACGACAGATGAAAAGGAGTCAATTATTCAAAAATATTTTACAGAAAACAAAGAGCAGTTAACGAAGTTTCCTTCAAAGGAAAAACAAAAAATTGTTGTGCTCAGGGAGATTGCTAGCAGCTTAGAGCATGATCAAACATATACGGAAAAGGAATTAAATATTCGATTAAAACGATACTATGATGATTATGTGCTAATAAGAAGATATTTAATTGAATATGGATTTTTAGATCGCAAACAGGATGGCAGCAGTTATTGGTTGAAAAAATAGCCTATAAGGAAGGGAAACAAAATGGACCAAAGAAAAGAACTAAAGCGATTATATAAGGAAACTCCGATTATCGCAGGGGTATTTCAAATTTTAAATAAAAGAAATGGAAAAAGATTTATTGCAAGTACAAGAAATATGAAAACATTAAATGGCCTAAAATTTTCGCTCGAAAATGGCGTGTATGTTGTAAGGGAACTACAAGCGGATTGGAATAAATACGGTGCAGATGCTTTTGAGATTACAACACTTGAACAGCTTAAAAAGAAAAAGGAAGGCTATTTTGATGAAAAAAGGGAATTAGAAAAGCTTGAGGAGAAATGGTTAGAGCATTATCAGCCTTATGGTGAAAAAGGATATAATACGAGAAAAGTGAAATAGATGATTCCACCTTAATTGTTATTGAACAGGAAATGCTTTGCGTAAAGTGCAAAGTATTTTTTTGTCGGAAATAAGACAATGAAAAATAGTATAATTTCCTAATGTCATCGTATAAGGTTATGAATCACACCTGCTAGAGTAAAGCTATCTGGTGGATATGAGACAAACGCAACCCGAGAATGTACACATATTCGCAATGCTATGCTCATACCCTGAAATGAAGAAGCAAAACACAAAAAGCATCATCGTAAATAATTTCGCACCATCACCTTCAAGCCTCATAGGTTTCCTGTTTTTAAATACGATAACACCAAAACCGATAAACATACTTGCAAGAATAGCTCGTAATAAATAGCGGAAAGGGCTTTGTATATAGAGCTTTTTTGTTTTTTAAATGCAAGTTGCTCAACTAAAATTAGTGCATACTTTTCCATAATCCTCACTCCGATTGATGTTTCTATATCGATAGTTTACAAAATAAGCTTGTAGCTACCCGTGAGAAATATCACAGCCTTTTACCCTTAACAAGAGCATCAACCTCCAAGATTGTCTAGCAGCTTTTATCAAACAGCTCGATCCTTCTGTTTATTATGAAGAAATAATAAGTCTACTTAAAGCAAAATAAAGGAGAATGGACTTTTCTAAAAGAAGTAATACATAAGAATATTTCGTTCAAAAATACCCTATTTCTTTAAACAATCTAATTAAATGAGGTGTAGAAAATGAAGAAAAAAATCTCAATCATTGGAGTTCCTATGGATTTAGGACAATCTCGCCGTGGGGTTGACATGGGGCCAAGTGCAATTAGATATGCAGGTGTTGTTGAACGGTTAGAAAACCTAAGCTATCAAATCCATGATAAAGGTGATATTGAAATAGGCAGACCTGGAAAAGATGAGGAAGCTTCAGACGATAATTTAAAATATTTAAAGGCTGTTGTAAAAGCTAATACAAAGCTTGCAGAGGCCGTCGATCAAGTAGTTTCAGCCGGTGATTTTCCGCTCATATTAGGAGGTGATCATAGCATCGCCATTGGAACGCTCGCAGGGGTATCTAAGCATTATCAAAGCCTTGGGGTCATTTGGTATGATGCACATGGTGATTTAAATTCGAGTGAAACATCTCCATCAGGCAATATTCACGGAATGCCTTTAGCAGTGAGCATTGGGATTGGTCATGCCGATTTAAAACATATTGGTGGATACTCACCAAAAATCAAACCAGAAAACATCGTGATTATAGGGGCACGTTCATTAGATGATGGAGAAAAAATTTTAATTCGTGAAAAAGGGATTAAAGTATTTACAATGCACGAAATCGACCGAATGGGGATGGCAAAGATTATGGAGGAAACAGTATCCTTTTTAAAAGAAAAAACAGACGGTGTCCACCTATCGCTTGATTTAGATGGACTTGATCCAAGCGATGCCCCTGGAGTAGGAACACCTGTCCTTGGTGGAATAAGTTATCGTGAAAGTCATTTAGCGATGGAAATTTTAGCAGAGGCAAAGATGATTACATCTGCCGAATTTGTCGAAGTAAATCCGATCATTGATGAACGAAACAAAACGGCAACAGTAGCAGTAGAGCTAATGGGGTCTTTGTTTGGTGAAAGATTATTATAAATTGTCCATGATTTGATTATCAAAGATTAACAGATTAGTAGGAATGATGAACATAAGGAGGTTTCAATGAACAATCTTGAATCAGCAAAAATAATTGAAAAAACTGAACGTTATGGAGCCAATAATTATCAGCCCTTACCGATCGTCATTTCCGAGGCAGAAGGAATTTGGGTGAAAGATCCTGAAGGGAACAAATATATCGATATGTTAAGTGCGTACTCTGCCGTTAATCAAGGACATCGCCATCCGAAAATTATCGAAGCGCTTAAAAGGCAAGCGGATTCATTGACACTCTCGTCAAGGGCATTTCATCATGATCAATTAGGAGCTTGGTATGAAAAGGTTAGTCAGCTGACGAATAAAGAAATGGTTTTACCTATGAATACTGGAGCAGAAGCAGTTGAAACGGCGATTAAAGCGATAAGACGTTGGGGTTATCAGGTGAAAGGAATTGCAGAAAATCAAGCCGAAATCATTGTATGCGTTGGGAATTTTCATGGACGGACATTAGCGGCTATTTCACTATCATCAGAGGAGGAGTATCGAAAGGGCTTCGGACCAATGCTACCAGGAATAAAACTAATTCCTTATGGGGATTGTGATGCTTTAAAAGCAGCGATTACACCAAATACTGCAGGATTTATCCTGGAACCAATCCAAGGTGAAGCAGGGATCATTATTCCACCAGACGGCTATTTAAAAGAAGCGTACTCCATTTGTAAGTCGCAAAGGGTTTTATTTGTAGCTGATGAAATCCAAACAGGGCTTGGGCGAACGGGAAAATTATTTGCTTGTGATTGGGAGCAGGTCGCCCCAGATATGTATATTCTCGGTAAAGCATTAGGTGGAGGTGTTATGCCTATTTCATGTGTTGTTGCCAACCGCGATATATTACATGTATTTAATCCGGGATCACACGGCTCAACATTTGGAGGTAACCCTCTTGCATGTGCGGTTTCGATTGCGGCGATTGATGTTGTTATAGAAGAGGGGCTTGTCGATAAATCATTAGAGCTCGGGGAATATTTTTTAAATCGTTTAAAAGAAATCACCCACCCATGTATAAAGGAAGTCCGAGGAAAAGGCTTGTTTATCGGAGTAGAATTAACGGAAGCAGCTAGAACTTACTGTGAAAAATTAAAGGATTTAGGAATTTTATGTAAGGAAACACATGAAACGGTTATTCGCTTTGCTCCTCCATTAATCATCACAAAAGCAGAAATTGATATGACGATAGGGATAATTAATCAAGTATTCAAATAAATGTATTATTGCTATTAAGCTCTTTAAGCTAGACTTAGAGAGCTTTTTATTTATGTTAGAACAAGATTTTTTGTGAAAATACCAGGATTTCATAACATTTAATAGAAAATGAATCAAATAAATTCTGAGATAAAATAGTAAATACGTTAGGGAACATAAGTACAGCAGCTTTTCTAACTACAAATGATTGACATCTTTATTTATATTTCCTAATTGACTTGAAAGCGATAGCATAATAGAATAGGAGATAAACTAATCGATAACTTAATTATCGGTTAAGATTTAATGGAATTTAAGCATTGACTCTTAAGTAAGTATATTATTTTATTACAAGGCTCTTTTCTAAAATATTGTTGTTTTTATAAACATACTGCGGGATGTGTGAGATAGGTGGTGCCCAGTAAGGATACTCGCCACCCACTCGGCGGATGCTGCATGAGGTAATCACCTCTTATAAATGGGCAACAAAGTTTACGTAACAAGCCTTTTACAATTACGAAGGTCAATGTTTAAGGAGGAGGGCAACAAGATGGCGAAGAAACACATCCAAGAATCGTTCGATTTTGAACAACGATTTAAAAATGGTCCGGGAAAGGTAGAAGGGGCATTTAAAACTTTATATATCCTGTATAAAGGGCAATTTCATAACATTGCTTTATCATTTTTCTTCTTTTTGATCAAGCATTCGCCAGTATGGATCATTCCGATAATAACAGCTAATATGATTGATATTGCTAGCAATCCCGAAAAGCATTCACTTCAAGAGCTATGGATTAATTTAGCAGTTGTCGCATTTGTTATTATTCAAAATATTCCTTCACAGCTGCTACATATTAGCTTTCTAAGCAAAGCGTCACGTCATGTTGAGGCTGGCTTAAGAAGCACATTGGTTAGGAAGCTTCAACATTTATCGATTTCCTACCATAGTGAGCTACGTTCGGGGAAGCTTCAATCAAAGGTATTAAGAGATGTTGAAAGCATTGAGTTTTTATCAAAGCAAATTATGTATTCCTTTTCAGCAGCGTTAACTAGCGTTGTTGTCGCGATTGGTGTTACTGCGAGCAAAAATTTACTAGTTGCGTTATTTTTTGTGTTAATGATTCCGATTGCCATATTATTAGTCTACTTATTTAAACGAAATTTACAGAAAAAGAATAACGAATTTCGCAAGCAAATTGAATCAATGTCAGGACAGGTAGCTGAAACGTTGACAATGATTCCTGTAACACGTGCCCATGGCTTAGAGGATCTTGAAATTAAAAAGACTGATTCGACTCTGTCTAACTTAAAGGGAAAAGGGTATAAGTTAGACATTTCTGAGGCTTATTTCGGAGCAACAGGCTGGGTTGTTTTCCAGCTGTTTCAAATGTTCTGTTTAGTGTTTACAGCTATCCTTGCTTATAATGGGCAAATAACAGTTGGTGATGTTGTGATGTATCAAGGCTTTTTCACAACAATCTTAATGTCAATCAATCAAATTATTAATATTTACCCACAGCTTGCTAAAGGATATGAATCAATCATCTCTGTTTCGGAAGTGTTATTTTCAACTCAAACTGTTGAATACCAAGGGAAAAAGAAATTAGCAAACATTAAAGGGAAAATTACCTTTGAAAATGTGAACTTTCATTATGCGGACTCAAATAAACACGTGTTAAATCATTTAAATCTCGAAGTGAAGGCAGGAGAATGTGTGGCATTAGTTGGCGCTTCTGGTGCTGGAAAATCGACCGTTTTAAGTATGGTGCTAGGATTCTACCGCCCAAATGAAGGGCAACTATTAATTGATGATATACCATTTGATGATGTTCATATGCAAACATACCGTCGCAAGCTCGCGGTTGTTCCACAAAATACCATTTTATTCTCTGGTTCGATTCGCGAAAATATTACTTATGGGATGCCAAATGTTTCAGAGGAACGAATACAGGAAGTCATTGAGATGGCAAATCTGCAGGACGTAATAGCAGAAATGCCGAATGGACTAGATACGATGATTGGTGAGCATGGTGGAAAGCTATCAGGTGGACAAAGACAACGGATTGCCATTGCAAGAGCGATTATTCGTGATCCGCAAATTATCCTTTTAGATGAAGCAACATCTGCACTTGATAATGTATCAGAATATCGTGTTCAACAAGCGATTCAAAAGCTGATAAAGGGACGTACAACCTTCATTGTTGCCCATCGTCTTTCAACAATCCGTGATGCTGACCGAATTATCGTCATGAAAAATGGAACATGTGTTGAAGAGGGAAGCTTTGAAGAACTTATTAGCCTAAAAGGTGAATTTTATAAATTGAAGCAATTACAGGCATAATTTAAAAAGGGAAATGTTATTCTATCAACTCTAGCTGTAAGAAAATGAATAGAATGATTTAGAAATAAGCGTGTGAAATGACATACGCTTATTTCTTGCTTTTTTACTTCATTATTGCGTCTATAAAAAAATAAATCTAGCGGCAATCCTTAAAGAAACCTTTTGGATAAAGGTAGTCATTCTCGGAATCAACATCAGATGTTTGTGTGAAAACAGATTCAAATTCATCATGTTCGATAAGGTAGTCAATCAATTCATAAATGCGTTCCCGACTTGCAGTATCTATAAGTACCATATCGCTTGCACAAAAATAAGTTCCACTCAACCATTCGCCTGTTAGCTTGTTTTTCTCCCGTAGGCTTTGAATATTTTTATAAGTAAAAAAACTAGCAATATATTTAGAACGATCAGAAAATGTTACGATTACATCAAGATTGGTATCCTCGATATTCCATTCGCCTTCTGCCCATTCTTCAGCTTCAATCCAAATATGCTTATTCCTGGTTTTATTCATCGCATAGCCTCTTTTCATTCTACTAAGGTAATTATAAGCAAATAGCAGCAATAGTGAAAAGGATAGGGAGGTGAGTGTTCACGCTTTTAATGCAAAATCAATCCTGAAGCTTCAGAAAAACTACGTATCAAAATAAAGAAAATGAAAGGGCTTTCTAAAAATAGTGGTATTTTTCCCAATCATAGCTCCCTTTTTTGGATGCGCTTCCAGTGCTATACTTTATTCTGCAAGGCAAGACAAAAACAAATATTAAGGGGGGCATGGTTGATGAAAAAGAAAACGTTTTCCGCTATGATGTCATTGGCATTAGTTGGTGGGTTAATTTTAGGTGGGTGCTCGTCAGGTTCTGATGACTCAAAAGCCTCAGGTGAAGCAAGTGGGGACAAAACAGTAATTAACATGATGCATTTATGGCCAGAAGGGAGCTCAAATGCTCAATTTACTATTGTTGAAGACATTATCACTGCATATGAAAAAGAACATCCTGATATCGATATACAAACAGAAATCCTTGGTAACGAACAATACAAAGAAAAAATTAAGGTATTGTCTGCTTCAAACGAACTTCCAGATGTCGGAATCACTTGGGCTGCAGGTTATATGAAGCCTTTCGTTGAAGGAAAAATGTTCACACCTTTAGACGATATCATTAAAGAGGATCAATTCGTTGCAGGTACTCTTGATGCATTTTCAGTTGAGGATAAAACATATGCATTACCTCTTGAATTAAACATCACTCCGGTGTATTACAATAAAGAAATCTTTGAAAAGCACAACTTAGAAGTTCCAAAAACATATGATGAATTTTTAAAAGTAGTGGAAACACTTGTAGACAATGGTGTTACGCCAATTACTTTAGGAAACAAAGACCGTTGGACAGGTTCTATGTGGTATATGTATCTAGCAGATCGTATTGGCGGACCTGAAGCATTAAATAATGCGATTAATCGTACTGGAAGCTTTGAAGACCCTGCTTTAGTTCAAGCTGCAGAGGAAATCAAAAAGCTTGTTGATATGGATGCTTTTGTTAAAGGATTTAACGGATTATCAAACGATGAAGCAAAAGGATACTTTATGAATGAACAAGCAGCTATGTACTTAATGGCGACTTGGGAATTACCAAACTATACGACAAGTCCTGATGTTGCTCAGGAATTTAAAGATAAAGTTGGTTACTTCAAGTTCCCTACTTATGAAGGTGGAAAAGGAAACATTGACAGCTATGTAGGTGGTCCTGGTGTTGGGCTATTCGTATCTGAAAATTCAAATGTAAAAGAAGAAGCGAAAGAATTTGTTTCTTACTTAGTTGAAGAATGGGGTAAGCGTTCTGTTGTTGATGCTGGTGTTATTCCTGCAACAGTAGTTGATACATCTAAAGGTGACCTTGACCAAATGTATATTGATATTTTGAATGATTTAGGTAAAGCTACAAATCTTACACTTTATGCAGATGTTCAAATGTCAGCAGGTGTTGCAGATGTTCACTTAAATCAAATTCAATCATTATTTGGTGGACAGACAACTCCTAAAGATTTTGCAAAAACGCAAGAAGAGGCTCTTGCTGAAGAGGAATAATCACAATACTTAGAAAGGAGGGTGGCTCAAAACCATAGGTTCAGACCCTTCAAACACAAAATATATAGACTAATGAAGAGGTTAGTTTACTATATACCGGTGTTTGTTGGAGGGGTCAGACCCTTTTGAGTCACCCTCTTTCGTATAGAAAGGAAGGGGACTAAACCACCATGAAAAATGTAATGTCGAATAAGTTAGTTATCGCCCTTTATACACTTCCTGCTTTACTTCTCATTCTAGTCCTTATCTATATTCCGATTGTATTATCAGGTTATTATGGTTTTATGGATTGGGACGGAATTGGTGAAATGAAATTTATAGGGTTTGAGAATTATGTCAATTTAATTAAGGATTCAACCTTCTGGACAAGTACATGGCATTCTTTTCTATTAGCCATTTTCTCAACGATAAGCTTGTTGCTATACTTAGCGGTATCCCTCGTATTAGTTAGCAATATTAAAGGCTCTGATTTATTACGGAAAATTTATTTAATACCGATGCTTTTATCATCTGTTGCCATTGCCCAGCTGTGGATGAAAATTTTTGACCCTACAAACGGAATGGCTAATAAGCTCCTTGAATTTTTTGGGGTAGAAAATTTACCGGTTTGGCTAGCTGATCCGAAGGTTGCCCTCTATGCAATTTTCATCCCAATTATTTGGCAATATGCAGGGTTTTATATTTTGATTTACTACGCTGCATTAAAAAATGTACCTAATGAGGTAATTGAAGCAGCTAAAATTGATGGTGCAAACCCATTACAAATTGCGTTTCAAATTAAATTACCACTCATTTCTGGTGTATTTAAAGTAACGATTATGCTTGCTGTTGTTGGTTCATTGAAATATTTTGATTTAATTTATGTGATGACTGGTGGCGGACCAAACGGTGCAAGTGAAGTTATCGCTTCATATATGTACAAAGAAGCGTTTAAATTGAATAACTTTGGCTATGGTAGTGCAATCGGCTTTGGGCTATTAGTGATTTGTCTTCTAATGACTTGGTTAACTTCAAAATTTACGAAATCTAATGAAGATGTTCAATATTAAGGGGGAGTGAAACAAGATGAGTAAGGTTATGACACAAAAGACAACTGAGCTTTCCGTACCCAATAATACGAAGAAATCTTACTTGAACAGAATCGGATTTGGATTTCTTTATCTCATATTAGGGGTATTTGCTGTCATTCAAATCTACCCATTAATTTGGCTAGTATTCTTTTCTTTAAAAACGAATCAAGAAGTATTCGGTATATCACCTTTTGCTTTGCCACAAAATCCACAATGGGAAAACTATACGAAGGCTTGGACTTCAGGGAATATTGGAGTTTACTTCTTTAATAGTGTTTGGATTACAGTCATATCTGTTGTCCTTACAATTATTCTTGCTAGTTTTGTTACATTTGCTGTTACTAGAATGCATTGGAAACTAAGTGGTCCTGTACTCGGATTATTTTTAGTTGCTTATATGATTCCACTGCATTCAACATTAATTCCTTTATTTAAAATGTATAACAATGCAAATTTAATTGATAATCCTCTATCAATTGTATTGTCCTATACGGCATTTAACCTGCCGTTAACGATTATGATTTTATTAGGCTTTTACAAAACGTTTCCACGTGAAATTGAGGAAGCAGCGGTTATGGATGGATGCTCGGTTCACCGAATTTTCTTCCAAATTACGCTACCGATGACAGTCCCAGTAATATCAACAACAGCGATCATTAACATGATTTACAACTGGAATGAATTCGTATTTGTTAATACATTTATTAGTTCTGACAAATGGAAAACATTAACGGTAGGGATTAATAACTTCGTTGGTCAATATTTAACAGACTGGGGTGCAATTGGTGCAACTCTCGTCATTAGTATTGTCCCAATCTTAATTATCTTTATCTTCTTAAGCGATAAGATTGTTGAAGGGATGGCAGCAGGTTCTGTAAAGGGGTAATGATGAAATAAAAAGACAGATAGAAACGTTTTCACTATTTTGAAGAGATATTCCTATCTGTCTTATTTGTTTTTTTATGCGAAATTTAAAAAAGGGAAAAAATATGTAGTATTCCACTCATCAGCAAATATAACAGGTTATTACTTCTTCAAAATCTCTCCTTTTAATCTTATAAAAATACCTAGAAATTAATAACAATATAATTAAATATGATTTATATTTGAAGCCCCTAAATTTATCACTATTTCAAATAAAACGAGTAGAAATAAAGCTATTTTTGTTATTCATTGAAAGAAAAAAACTATGACAGTATGAACAAATATTCATTACTGTCATAGTTTTTTCTCGTTTACTTGTAATAAGTCCTTTTATTTCAAAATAGTAGTAGAAGGTAAGTGATGTAGATGCGATTAATTAAAGTCTTGTGCTATATGATTTAACAGTAGGGGTAGTTAAAAGATAATCATTGCCTTATTGGAATAGAATAAATTGTTATTTAGTTTTAGTAATAATACGAAAATTTCAATCTAGACTATCTTTAACGAAAGCAGGTGTGAGAATGAAAGTAACAATAAAAGATATTGCTCAAATATGTGGAGTTTCCTTAGGTACAGTAGACAGAGCTTTAAATAATCGAAAGGGGATTAGCGAAAAAACACGTAAAAAGGTTCTTCAAGTTGCAAAGGAAATGAATTACAAACCAGATTATACAGCTAGAAGTCTTGTCATAGGAAAGACGTTAACGATAGGAGTTGTATTGTTTGACTTATATAATCGCTCGTTTGCCCAATTGTTAAATGCAATCGAGCTAAAAGCGAGAGAATTAGGTTATTTTGTATATATCACGTTAACAGATAAAAATCCAGAGAATGAGAGGCAATGCATTGAATATCTAGTTAATCGAAAAGTAGATGGTATCATTCTATTTTCAGTCAATAAACGGAAATCGTTTGATGCGTATTTGAAAAAATTTAATGTCCCAATCTTAACTATTTTTAATTATATATCTGATGAGTGGGAATATGTTGGGATTCAGGAGCGGCAAGCAATGAAGGATGCGACAAAATACATAATAAGTAAGGACTATCAGCAGTTTATTTATCTTTGCCCGCCTTTAGCATACTCAGGACGTTCGAATATCTATACACAGGAGGAACGATTAGCGGGATTTTTAGAAGGATTAAATGAAGCTAATGTAGGCTATCCCCCAATTATTATTAAAGAAAGTGAGTATATTGATGTTTTACATACATATTCTTTTAATGAGGAAAGAAAAACAGCAATTGTATGCTCATGTGATTTGTATGCTCTTGAAGTGATGAGTTTTTTAAAGGAAAAAGGGTATGAGATCCCACGAGATGTTGGTGTAATGGGCTTTGATGATATTGATATGCTGAAATATGTAACACCAAGGCTAACAACGGTAAAATACCCAATTGTTGAAATAGGCTTCAAAGCGGTTGAGAGCTTGATTAACAAGATAGACAGTGGAGACTTTTTACCAACACCATTGCTTGATTATGAGATTATTAAAGGTGAATCTATTTAACGATTTATTACGAAAGAGATTTGATTTTTTCCCTTTTCTTATTTAAAAACGTGTACGTACACGAAAAAATTACACATATTCATATCATTTCTACTAAACTTCATCTGCCTATACAATAAATCCCAGTCACTTTTAGTACATATTTTTAATTTAACAGTTGGTTCTTCGGAGTTTTGTATATTTTCGTGTACGTACACGTAAACGTAAACTTAATTGGCGAGTTTCTTTTGATCTTGAAGGAGGTGATAAGCACTTGACACTTATCAAACGAACACTATATGTAAGCGCTTAATAATTAGAACAAGGGGGAGCTAGGATGAAGAAAAAAAGTCTAATTTTTATTCTTTTAGGATTCATGGCCATCTTATTAATTGCATGTAACAAAGGGGAGACAACAGGAGAGGAGGCAACATCAACGGAAGTTATAGGTGATGATGAGGATGCAACAGAATTAAAGTTTTGGACATTTGTTGAGCTACACACTGATCTCTTTAAAGCTTCAGTCGAACGCTGGAATAAGGAATTCCCAGATAGGAAGATTAAGCTGGTAGCTGAAACGTATCCTTACGATAATATGCATAATAATTTATTACTCGCTTTACAGTCAGGTAAAGGTGCACCTGATATTGCTGATATAGAAATTGCTCGCTTTCCAAACTATTTACAAGGTGAACCACAATTAGAGCCAATGAATGAATATGTGGAGCCAGTCAAGGATAAATTTGTTGAGTCGAGATTTGATATTTATGCTAAGGATGGAAATTATTATGGTATTCCAACACATGTTGGAGCAACAGTTATGTATTATAACACCGAAATTATGGAGGCAGCTGGTGTAGACATTGACTCGATCAAAACATGGGATGATTATGTTGAAGCAGGGAAAAAGGTCGTAGAAAATACTGATGCTATGATGACAACCGTTGAAACGGGAGGGTTTATGTCATTCTGGTCAATGGTTTCTCAACAAGGGTCAGATTTCTTTGATGAAAACGGGGAAGTCATTCTTGATAATGAAACAAATATTAAAACTGTCCAATTCTTATACGATATGGTTCATACACATAAGATTGCTGAGATGACTCCTGGTGGTGAAAACCATATGGAGGAATATTACAAATATATGAATGAAGGTGGAGCAGCTTCGGTTGCGATGCCGATGTGGTATATGGGGCGTTTTACAGATTATATGCAGGATTTAAAAGGGAAAATTGCGATTCGCCCACTACCAGCCTGGGAAGAGGGAGGAAATCGCTCTGCAGGAATGGGTGGTACTGGAACTGTTGTCACCAATCAATCAGAGCACGCTGAATTAGCAAAAGAGTTTTTAGCTTATACAAAGCTATCTGAGGAAGGGAATATTGCCCTATGGAAGGTGCTTGGATTTGATCCACCTCGTTGGGATGTGTGGGAAAGTGAAGAAATGAAAGAAGATAATAAGTTTTATCAATACTTTGGGACAAATATTTTTGATGTTTTACTTGATATTAAAGATGAAATTAATGCTGTGAATATTACTGAGAAAACACCGCTCGTTCAGCAACAACTAAGTACAAACGTATTTACAAATGTCATCAGACAAAAGTCACAAACACCAGAAGAGGCACTGAAACAAGCTGCAGAGGAGATAAGGAATAATTAATAAGTTATTTATAGTCCTTTTGAAAGAATAACAACAAGAAACTCATTGCTTATTGTTTGTGAGGGATCTCGGGAATGTTATTCCACTTGGGATCCTTTTGCCAAAAAAATTGATATGAGATAAAAGGGGTTGAACCCATGGAACCAATTTCTTCTACCGAAAATAAGATGGTAAAGCCTGTTCGGAAAACAAATTTTCTATTTTCTCAAAAAGTGGCACCTTATGTGTTTGTTGCACCATTCGTCATCTCATTTTTAGGGCTCTTTTTCTATCCTTTAGTAAAAGGAATATTAATGAGTTTTCAAAGTATACTACCTGGACAGGTGGCATTTATCGGTTTTGCCAACTATTCAAAGATTTTAAATTCTACGTTTTATCAAGCGTTATTCAATACAACCATTTATGTCATTTTGACAACGGTCATTTTAGTTGCGGTTCCGATGATTTTGGCAACAATTTTAAACTCGAAGTTGATGAAATTTGCAAGTATTTTTCGAGCATCGCTTTTTATTCCATCGTTAACATCCGTTATCGTTGCTGGTGTTATTTTTCGACTCATGTTTGGCGAATCTGAAGAAGGATTAGCGAACTCAATCCTTGGATTTTTTGGAGTTGGACCAGTTGAATGGAAATATCATGCTGGTACTGGAATGTTTTTAATGGTGCTATTGGCATCCTGGCGCTGGGTAGGGGTAAATATCATTTACTTTATGGCAGGATTGACGAATATTCCGAAAGAATTGTATGAGGCAGCAGAAATTGATGGGGCAGGAATATTACAAAAGTTTTACCATATTACATTACCATTATTAAAACCTGTCACACTATATGTTGCAACGATAACGGTCATTGGTGGGTTTAGAATGTATGAAGAAAGCTTTGTTTTTTGGGAAAATGGCTCACCAGGAAACATTGGTCTGACAGTTGTTGGCTACATTTATCAGCAAGGCTTTCAAATGAATAATATGGGGTTCGGTTCAGCAATTGGCGTAGTTTTAATGGTCATTATTTTTGTGATTAGCGTTCTTCAGCTGAAATTTTTTGGCGCATTGAAAAAGGAGGGATAATTATATGACAAAAAAGGAAAAAATCATTTCTTGGATACTAGTCATCTTTGTTGGTGTAATAGCTTTACTTGCTATCTCCCCACTTGTTAGCTTATTTATCTCTTCATTGAGGCCATCAGCGGAGTTAATTCGAAATGGGATTACTTTATCAATACCTTGGAATGAGCTAAGCATTAAAAATTATGTGAATATGTTTCAAAATGGTGGTAATTATTGGACCTGGTATTTTAATAGTTTGCTTATATCAGGTTTAACGATTGTCCTATCTCTATTTTTTTCTTCAATGGTTGGGTATGCTCTTGCTGTTTACAAATTTAAAGGTCAACAATTGATTTTTATCCTAGTGCTATTAATATTAATGGTCCCGTTTGAAATTTTAATGCTGCCACTTTATCAGTTAATGACGACATTAGGAATGATCGATAATTATTTGGCTGTTATTTTACCAATGATTGTTGCACCTGTTGCGATTTTCTTTTTTAGACAATATGCTATCGGTTTACCTAAGGAATTAATGGAATCAGCAAGAATTGATGGTTGTTCGGAATACGGGATTTACTTCAGAGTAATGGCCCCGTTAATGTTACCATCATTTGCTGCAATGGCGATTTTACAAGGTTTGGGGAGTTGGAATAATTTCTTATGGCCGTTAGTTGTTCTACGCTCCAATACGATGTTTACATTACCAATCGGATTATCAACATTATTAACACCATATGGAAACAATTATGATGTATTAATCGCCGGTTCTGTTATGACTGTATTACCTGTTATTATTCTGTTTTTATTTTTCCAACGCTATTTTATTTCTGGTTTAGCAGTTGGTGGTGTAAAAGGCTAGGTTAACACTTCCTACAACAATTATTCAATCGCAGGGAGGTTTGATATATGGAAGGAAATACGTTAATGAGTAGAATTAATATATTGCTAACATGGATTACTAGATTAGCATACTTAAATGGGTTATGGCTGATATTTAGTTTATTAGGAATAGTCATTATTGGTTTCTTTCCAGCAACTGTTGCGATGATGACTGTTTGTAGGAAGTGGTTAAAGGGAGAAGAGGATTTTTCTATTTTCAAAACATTCCATGTCACATATAAAACTTCCTTACTACATTCTAACCTGATTGGCTGGATTCTAGTGAGTGTTGGTGCAATTTTATATGTCAATTATCTAATATTAGCAGCAAATATTGGGAAGTTCTCGATTGTCTCTATATCAGCATTTTATTTATTTCTGTTTTTTTATCTCATAACAGCATCACATGCTTTTCCTTTGTTTTTACGTTATCAAGGTTCTGTGCTCACTTGTATTAAAAACGCCTTTATAACTGGCTTATTAAATATCCACATGTCAATTGCGATCATTGTTAGTCAATCAGCATTTTTTTATTTAATGTTTTCTTATCCAAGTACTGCCTTATTTTTCCTTGGCAGTATCCTGTCTATAATTCAAATTTGGTTAACAGAGCGATCATTTTTAAATATTGATAAGAAGGTAAATAAGGCTATGATAGCGAAATCTTAAAAATCAAATAAAAATAGTGAAAGGAAGATGAATAATGACAGTTAAAGCAAAGATGACGGTTGATAAGGAATATAAAATTGGACAAATCGATGAAAGAATTTACGGTTCATTTATTGAGCATTTAGGAAGAGCTGTCTATGAGGGAATTTATGAGCCAGATCATCCGTCAGCAGATGAGCAAGGCTTCCGTACTGATGTGATTGAGCTAGTAAAGCAGCTTAGAGTTCCATTAGTAAGATATCCTGGAGGAAATTTTGTATCCGGTTACAATTGGGAGGATGGTGTAGGTCCTGTATCTGAACGACCTCGGCGCTTAGATTTAGCGTGGCGCACAACGGAAACGAATCAAATTGGAACAAATGAATTCATTGATTGGGCAAAAAAGGTCAACGCAAATGTGAATATGGCGGTTAATTTGGGAACAAGAGGTATTGATGAAGCCCGTAACTTCGTTGAGTATTGCAACCATCCTTCTGGCTCCTATTGGAGTGATTTACGAATTTCTCACGGCTATAAGGAGCCTCATAAAATTAAAACGTGGTGCTTAGGGAATGAAATGGATGGTCCGTGGCAAATAGGTCATAAAACAGCAAATGAATATGGGAGAATCGCAGCGGAGACAGCAAAGGCTATGAAATGGGTTGATCCATCAATAGAGCTTGTCGCCTGTGGAAGCTCAAATCGTAAAATGCCAACGTTTGCAGAATGGGAGGCAACAGTGTTAGAGCATACGTATGATCACATTGATTATATTTCCTTGCATACATACTATGGAAATCGGGATAATGATTTAGGAAATTATTTGGCACAATCATTAGACATGGATCAATTTATATATTCGGTCATTTGTACGGCCGATTATATCAAAGCTAAAAAAGGTAGTAAAAAAACAATTAATCTTTCATTTGATGAGTGGAATGTTTGGTACCATTCGAATGAAGCGGATAAAAAAATAGAACCATGGTCGATTGCCCCTCCTCAGCTAGAGGATATCTATACATTTGAGGATGCTCTCTTAGTTGGAAGTATGTTGATTTCGATGCTGAAACGTGCAGACCGTGTCAAAATTGCCTGCCTTGCACAGCTAGTCAATGTCATTGCACCGATTATGACGGAAAAGGGTGGAGAGGCATGGAAGCAACCGATTTTCTATCCATACATGCATGCGTCCGTTTTTGGCAGAGGAACAGCGTTGCATTCAATTATTTCGTCACCAAAATACGATAGTAAGGAATTTACAGATATTCCTTATTTAGATGCGGTATCTGTACATGATGAGGAAAATGAGGTATTAACGATATTTGCTGTCAATCGTCATCAAAAGGAGAACTTATTGCTCGACTGTGATATTCGAAGTTTTGAAGGCTATAAAATTCTCGAGCATATCGTTCTTGAGCATGATGACGTTAAAGCAACAAACAAACATAATCGTTCAAACGTTGTCCCACATAGCAATGGCAAATCTAAAGTAGAAAATGGTGAGCTTGAAGCGAATTTATCAGCATTATCATGGAATGTAATTCGTTTAGGAAAATAACTTAAAAA
>JAPSLL010000004.1:159179-171043 GCA_031180805.1 Bacillus sp. (in: firmicutes) | reverse complement strand
ATTATCCATCTAGTTATACTTCGGCTTATTATATACCGTTTGTATGAATAAAGGTGCTTAAATTTTTTAGCTCTATTTATTTCTTCCACGGAAAGACAGTCAATTAACATGTTTGTAATATTTTCGGGATAATCGAATCCACCAAACCAAACATCCAGACCAGGGATAATTTCATTTTTAGTTAACATGTCCTCTAACACTAATTGTAGCATTTTTACTTTTAGTCCCAATCGTAACCTCCGATATTTCCTTAATGAATGATAAAAATCAGAATAAGCTTAAAAAAGTACAGGTGATAAATAGTTCTCCAATTCACAGCAAATAGTCTTAATGTTTTTAGGATTGTCAAAAATTGAATAATGGTTACCTGATAGTGGCATAATCTTCAAATGACCATCAATATAATGATTCCATTCTTCTTTACTGGTATTTAATGAACCTAAATATTTTTCTAGCTTATGAATATCAGGCCCACTTTCAATAGCATCAAATACGAGAGCATGACCTTTATATTTATCTCGGGGATTATGATTATTTAACATTTTAATATTCATGCACCATACCTCTAAAAAATGCTGTATTGCTTCTGAAGGAAAGTCTTTTGGAATGATATTACGTTGATAAAAAGCTTCAATCATCTCTTTTATAGGTTTCATTTGCAGTTCTTCTATTAGTTGGTCATCTATGTTTTTTTCTGATTTAAATAATGCTTTCACTAATATTGGAATAGCTTTTATTATTGACTCATCATCAATAACATACCGATTATAGGTTGAAGGGACAAAACTATCGATTAGGATAATTTGTGGAACATCAATCCCTTCTCTTTGTAGTTGTATAGACATTTCTAATGCAAGATTTCCTCCAAAGGAATAACCGGCAAGATAATACGGACCATTTGGTTGAATTTTTCGAATTTCTGAAATATACTTTGATGCTAATTGCTCCATACTTAAATTCGTTTTCTTTAATAGCTCGCTAGGAAATTGAATTCCATATAAGGCTGGATGTTTGTTTATATTTTTTGCGAGTTTATTATAAAGCATAACGGTTCCACCAGATGGATGGATAAAAAATATATTCCCTTTCATTGTTCCCTCCTTCATTTTCCATACAATCTGACTCGAATTCCATTCAAATAAACTCTGTCTATGCTTTTGTTGTTCAATAAAAGTAATTAATCCTTTTAATGTCGAGTTTTTCATAAAGTCTTGTATTGAAAGTTCAATTTCCATTTGTTCTTTTATCTCGGCAATTACATCAATTGCAATTAAAGAATCTCCGTCAAGATTTAGAAAGAAATCATCTTCTTGAAGTATATTTTCAATATCCAAGCATTTTTGCCAAATGGCTGTTACCTGTTCCGCTAATGAAGTACTATGTTCTTTAGGTCTATTTGCATTTATTTCAAATTTATCTTTAGTTTTACTATCATGAACAACCTCAATATCAATCCAGTATCTCTTTTTATCAAAAGGATAGGTAGGTAATGGTATACGTCCTACCTTTTGTTTGTCAAACAAAAATGACCATTCGATCTGTGCTCCAAGAGTCCAAAGATTTCCTAAAAGATTTAATATAGAACTAGCTGGTGAATGGTCCTGTTCAAGAATCGGTAAGGTAATTTGACATCTGTCCTGCAAATCAATGAGATAACCATTGTTATTTAAACAATTAAAGTTTGATTTCTCCTCTTCCACCCATTTATTAGTTGGATTAGATAGAATATTTTGAAGCTCCTCTTCTCTAGAAGCTATAACGTCGATATCACTTTTTAACGGATAACCTAGTTTATTTATAGGATATCCAATTAACTCCTTGAGAATATAACCAATGATTGTATCTGTATCCCACGTTTCAGCTATAGACGCGGCAACGAAATCTGACAGTTGATCTTTACAAACTATTTTCGTTGGTTTTATCCCTAAATGTATCCACATGCTAACTAATGAATGTAAACAAATGAATTGAAGTAAAATATCTTCATATTCATTCAAAAACTCCTGTTCAATTGTTACTAATCGGTTTCTTAATGAAGTAAAGCCTGCTTTTTCCTCAACTTTTTGAAATAGACTATCGACCAATGTACGAAATCCAAAAAGGTCTGTATATAAATCTCGATAATATTTTCGATTAGCAGTAGCCGAAATAATTAGTTCAAATGATTTTAAAGTAGCTTTTGACACATGCGTTGATTGTTTAATCCATTTCGTTGCATCATGATTCAAGAGATCATCTATACTGTGACATACCAAATATGTGCGTTTATCAAAAGTTGTCCGCCCAACTCCTAATGTATATGCTATATCCGATAAAGCCTGATTTGGATTTGTTTTCACATGATTTCGTAACTGCTCTATCATCTGTGGAAGTCTCTCTTCTGTTTTCGCAGAAATAACAATTGCAAATGGTCCCTCTTGTGTTTCTCCTCTTCTTTCAGGGGCCTTTTGCAAAATAGCATGTGCATTTGTTCCACCCATCCCAAAGGAACTAACCCCAGCATACTTTATCGGTTTATTTTTATCCCTTCTTTGCAATGATTGATTAACATAAAATGGACTATTTTGAAAATCAATTTGATTATTAGCAGTTTGATAATTGATACTTTTTGGTATCGCATTTTCTTTTAAGACCATTGTTGCCTTTATTACATTCGCTATTCCTGCTGCTGCATCTAAATGACCTATGTTCGGCTTTACAGAACCAATAGCACAATATTGCTTATCTGTCGTATCAAACGCATTTGTTAATGCTTTAATTTCAATTGGATCACCTAATGAAGTTCCAGTCCCATGTGCTTCAAGGTATTCTATTTCCTCAGGGGTGATACCAGCCATCTCAATTGCCTCACGAATTGCTTTCGATTGACCAGTTGGACTTGGTGCTGTGAAACCAATTTTTAACTTGCCATCGTTATTAATCGCTGTACTTTTAATAACACAATGAATGGTATCTCGATCCTCTACTGCTTGTGAAAGTAATTTAAGAAGGACTACCCCACAACCGTTTCCTTTTACAGTTCCAGTTGCTTCTTCATCAAAAGCTCTGCAATAACCATCTTGTGATAAGGTACCACCCTCTTTATATAAATAACCTGTTTGCTGTGGAACTGTAACACTGACACCTCCTGCTAAAGCCATGTCACATTCGCCATTAATTAAACTTTGGCATGCAGTATGAATTGCAACTAATGATGAAGAGCAAGCCGTTTGTACAGAAATACTTGGGCCAGTTAAGTTAAGTTTATAAGATACTCTTGTGCAAAGGAAATCTTTATCATTTCCGATCATAACAGGATAACTTAAGAGATCGTTCCCATACTCCTTACTTTGACTAATATTTCGAAGTAAATATGTACTAGGACTCATACTCCCATATACACCAACATTTCTTGGCGTTGTTTGTGGAGGATATCCCGATACTTCTAATGCCTCCCACGCACATTCTAGAAAGATTCTTTGTTGTGGATCTGTTAATTTTGCATCATTCGGTGTGAATTCAAAAAACTCAGCATCAAAATATTCGATATCCTTCAAAATGGCTCCTCGATTAACATATTCTTTCTTTTTATATAGTTCTTCTGCCACGCCCGCTTTCTTCATTTCCTCTTCTGGAAATGAATAGACAGATTCTTTTTCCTTTATAAGATTCTCCCAAAACTCATCGGGATTGTTAGCATTAGGAAATCTAGTCGCTATCCCAATAATTGCAATATCCGTAAATTCAATATTATCTTTATTCATCAATGTATTCCTCCGTAGAATTACCGTTTATTCATTAATTTTCTTCGTTTCAAAGCTTCCTTCCGATTAGACGTTTGAGGTTGTTCATTTTTCACTGATGAAGTTTCTTCTAATTGATTGAGATAATTTCCTAGTAATAATGGTGTAGGATATTGAAACAAATCGAGCATTGATAACTTTTTATACTGTTGCTTATTATTTAATTTATAAAAGACCTCCGTAATTAGTATAGAAGTACCACCAATATCAAAAAAGTTATCATGCTCATTTACATTGTCTATTTTTAATACATCTTTCCAAATCTGTTTAATTTTCTCCGTAACTGTCATTTCATCTATAGAATGATTTTCCACACTTATTTCAGGTTTAGGTAGTGATGCATAATCCACTTTTCCATTAACTGTCATTGGTTTTCTAGAAATTTCATAAAAAAGTGAAGGTACCATATACTCTGGTAATTTTGAGCGTAAATAAGATTTTAAACTGCTATCCTGAAATCTTTCACCTTCTTTTAAAACGATATATGCAACAAGCCGTTTATCATTGTTATGGAACGTATGAACATTGACAATGCAATCTTTGCATGCTGGATGTTGCTGCAAAATAAACTCAATTTCACCTAACTCAACGCGATAGCCTCTTAATTGAATCTGTCTATCAATTCTTTCAATAAACTCTAATGTTCCATTAGGTAAAATTTTTACCTCATCACCAGTTTTATAAAATTTTCCATCGTTTACCTGATTTTCTATAAATCTATGTTTCGTTAAATCCTCTCGATTATAGTAACCAGATGAAACGCCAGCTCCACCTATATACAATTCTCCTGCTATTCCTATAGGTAAATCATCCAAATATTTATTTTTAACTAACAGCTCAACATCTAATAATGGACGACCGATAATGCTATGGTTTACATTTGCTATTTCATTCGCTTTTATTTGATAATAAGTAGCAAGAATCGTTGTTTCGGTTGGTCCATATACATTGAATAACTTAGGACATTGATCTCCATATTTATCTATCCATGGTTTTAGTTGGTGAAAGTTCAACGTTTCTCCACCTAATAAAATGTACCGTAACGAAATTTCCTCTTTGTCCTTTCGAGCTTTAACGACATCGATTATTTGATTAAAAGCCGATGGAGTCATTTGTAAAATCGTAATATTTTCATTTATTAACAATTCAAGCATTTTATCTGGTGCTTTTCTACTAAGCTCATCGACGATAATAAGCTTTCCACCAAACAGTAACGAACCAAATATTTCCCAAACAGATGGATCAAAGCCATAAGAATGATATAGAACCCATGTGTCCTCTTCACTAAAGGTAATATCCTTCTTAACTGCTTGAAAGGAACGTAAAACATTATGATGAGAAACCAATACACCTTTCGGATTTCCTGTGGAACCAGAAGTGTATATAATGTATGCCAAATCCTTGTCATGAACATTAATATTTGGCTTTAATTTTGACATCGTATTAATTTCTTCCTCAAGGTCTTCTAAACAATACAGTTGACTTTTCTCGTTTTCTAACTTGTTCATTACATCAAGATATGTAATACATGGAGGATAGCCTAAATCAGAAAGAATATAATTCAACCGGGCAATTGGCATAATGGGATCAACTGGAACATAGGCTCTACCAGATTTTAATATTCCTAATATAACAGCTACGAGATTGTGAGAACGGTGAAGTGATACGGCAATGTACTTCTCACTTTTACAGAATTTTTCGTCAATTAAATGTGCAATTTGATTTGATTTTTCATCTAATTGTTTGTATGTTAAGTATTGATTGCCATCTTTAATTGCTACTTTACTTGGAGTTGTCAAGGCTTGTTCTGTAAACTTTTCATGAAGTGTTGTGTTAAGGGAAAATCTTTGATTTGGGTTAAGAAATCTTTGAAGTGACTTTTTCTCCTCTACTGTCATTAATTCAATTGATGAAATTTTTTGATTTTCATCCTTAATGATGTTCTTTACAGTTGCACTAAATATTTTATCCAAATTTGCGTCTTTCAAATAGCTTCCATACTGAATTCTTACCCGATATATGTTTTCTATTTTTTCTACACTTGAACTTAGCGGGAAATTAAGAAATTCTGTTCGAATTGGTAGTTGTGTAACTTGACAATGATCGATATCAAACGATAGCTTTTGTGTATAAAAAGTAAATAGTGTATTAAATAAAACTGTTGAATGGACGTTTTCAGCTAATATTTCTTTCATGTAAGAATTGATATCAAAGCTTTGATTACGAATTAGTGACATTGTTTTCCTTTTTACAACAAGACATAAATCTTGAAATGTTTGAATATCTTGAAAATTAATTGCTAACGGTAAACTATTGACAAAGTAGCCAAATACCGTCTTATTTTTTCTAGTTCGATTTGCGAGTGGAATACCTGTTACAATTTTATCTTTACTAAATAATTTATGAAGCATAATTAAATAAGCAGAAAGGAAAAAGCTAAAATCAGTCAAATTATTTCTATTAATATATTTTTCTATTTGTTCACTTACATCAGAGGTTAAATCAAAATTTTTCTCATATCCAATTAATCGGCCATGTACATCTCTTTTTTGTTCTAATTCTTCTATTTGAAAGTCCTCAAAACCTTTTAATTCTTCTTTGAAATACTCTATTGCTCTGTCATTATGCCTAGAAAACTCTTCACTATGTATTGAAAAATATGCATCCTCCTGAATCTCTTCTCTGAGATCATGATCAATTTCTTCTATCGTTTTGTTACTATTATAATATTTAGTAAATAAATTAAATTTATGATACCCACTATATCCATCAAAAATAATATGTGGAAAGCAAATCGAAAAGTAGCTTTGCTTTTCATTATAAAATACTTTAAATTTTCCTAGCGGCCATTCATCTAATTTTATTACCGACTGCGACAATTCTTTTGAATAATCAATGACAATCCGTTCCCATTGTTCAACTGATAATGTACTAGGTAGATATTCAACCTCTAATGTTATTTTTCTATCAGGATCAAGAACCTGTACCGGACTATTATCTATTAGTTCAAAATGGACCTTAAATACTCCAGCATTTCCATATATTCTTTCCCACACAGCAACAAATCTTTCTAAGTCTATTTCCCCTTTAATTTCATAACAATAAGTCAAATTATATGAAGGATCTTCAGGGAAAAATTGATGATGTGTAAACAGCTTCTTTTGAACAGGAGATAAGTCATATTTTGTTAAAACGTTAATATTGCTTTTCACAATGTTTTCCTCCTCAATTATTGAATCCAATGCTCATTGTAAATCTACTCGTCTTTTCAGCGATATTTTTACTATTGAATTCGAACACGCTTAAAGCCAGATGTAACGAGAATAACAATAATTTTCCTGATAAATCTGAACCTTTTAACCAAACGAAACCCTATTGTAGATTTTTTTTCTTTAAGAATCGGGTCGATTATTTGTTTCTGCATGATACTTTGATAGCCTTGAATGATTTTTGTTGGTAATTCACGTTGTTTTTGAACTTCAGCCAAATCTTTTTCTGTAACAATACCAGATTTTAATGGTTGGGAAAGAACGTTAGCAACAACGACTGCATCCTGAATTGCATAATTTATTCCGACAGCTCCTAGAGGTGACATTGTATGTGCTGCATCACCGATAAAAAGTAAATTTGGCAAATACCATTGCTTCAACCGATTTGATGAAGAAGACAATACTGAAAATTGGTCCCAGCCAGTTAATGACGGAATGCGATCTGAAAATTCTGGTACAAGCTCGCGCAATGTTCTATGTAAGCTCTCAATTCCATTAGATTTAATTTCTTTAAAAGAATCTTTCGGAATAAACATCCCTATTTGCCAGAAATCCCCTCTATTGACACAGGCAATCATATTGATTTGATTGGATCGATTAAACATATATTCTGGTTCATTATTTAGACGTGGTAAACGAAACCAGATAACATCAATAGGCTTCGTTAATTCAATCGGTGTTAAACCTGCTAACCTCCGTATTGTTGAATTTCGTCCATCAGCCGCTACAGTTAAAATAGACTTTATCTCACATTCTTCACCATCTATTTTAATTTTTACCCCTACAACTTTTTGATTCTCTTTTAATAGCCCAACAACTTTAGCACCCATAATGCAATGAAAATGGTCATATTTTTCAGCTTCAGCAACAATAAATTCCAGAAATCGGGATTGATTCATTGTCGTTAAATGCGGATATTTTGAACGCAATAAAGTAAAATCAAGCTCAATCGTCCCATGTGGAGAATCTACTTTCGCTAAAAAAATCTTCGTATGTGGAATTTCTAAAAGTTTGTCAACCAAACCTAACTCATCCATAATTTCCATAATGGATGAATGAAAAACTTCTCCACGGAAACTCCGATTAAATGTTTTGTGCTGTTCAATTAACGTAACTGAGATGCCTTTTCTAGCTAATAATAAAGCAAGCATTGCACCACCTGGTCCACCGCCAACTATACAAACATTTGATTGTTCATTCAACATCTTTCACACCCTTGCTTGTTTATTGATTGTAATAACGAACTATTAGAATAATAGATAATATCAAACAAATTGTTGAAGGAATAATTGTATTAAGAGGCTGGTGTACTCTAAAGAGATGTGTATAAATAGCACCAAGCATAAACACAACAATTATAGAGCTACCAATTAGCACAAGGCCTCGATTCCAGAAGCCAGCGATAATAGCAATCGCAGCAATAATTTCCATTATGCCTGTCACTGTTAAAAACCACATTGGGTATTGGTACTCTTGCCAATGTTGTACTTGAAAATCAATTCTTAAAACTTTAATAATACCTCCTAATCCTATAAATACAGCCAATATAATTTGTAAAATCTTGATTACCATTTTTTATGACCTCCAAAAATATTTTCGTTAAGATTAGTTGTTTATTTTACCATTCCATTCATTACTAACTGAACAACCTCTTCTGCCAATTGTTTTGGGGTATATGTTTTGTCAAATAAACATGAAATAATCAATTGCTCAATCATCCCGAAAATACAAACTGCTGCAATTTCCATTGACAAATCCGATCGATAAAATCCTAATTCTTGTTCATGAATTAAATTCTTTGACAGTAACATAATGATGTTCTTCTTAAAACTTTCTGAATCATGAGCTAGAATTAAACCAATTTTTGTTAAATTTAAATCCTCAGCAAAAAATTCAAATAATGTTTCAATAGCTAGCAATACTGGTTGTGTAATCTCATCTTTCACAATTTCTGATGATAATCGTTGCGATTCCATTAATGTTTGTAATCTGCTACGAAAATCGGAAATTAACTCTTCAAAAATTGCGTCTTTGCTAGAAAAGTAGAGATAAAACGCTGGCTGCGAAAGATTTGCACGTTTAACAATATCACTTACTTTAGTGTTATAAAATCCATTATTTGCAAATTCATATATTGCTGCTTCCTTAATTCGTAATTTCGTTTCTTTGCCCTTTATACCGATTTCCCTCGCCATCTTAACTCCTTTACTATATTTTTGTTACTAAAGAGTAATGTTACTCATTAATAACTTTTCCATATAGTTACCTTAATAGGATAAATTACCAATGTCAATACATTTTCTAATAATTAACTTTTTTTATTTTTTTGTAAATTTTATGTTAAATAGTTTACTAAATGGAAAAAGACGATTGAAATTGGACATCAATCGTCTAAAAGGATAAATAATTCAATTCAATACTTTAGTCATAAATATTACTTTCTCCTAGT
This sequence comes from Bacillus sp. (in: firmicutes), assembly GCA_031180805.1. Lineage (GTDB taxonomy): Bacteria > Bacillota > Bacilli > Bacillales > Bacillaceae > Metabacillus. Next base: position 161,543 of record JAPSLL010000004.1, on the reverse strand, counting down.
TCAGATTTACCAACAACATTCCTAAAAAATACCACTAATTACTAATAATGTATTTTAATAAATAAACTAATTCCTTTTATCTTCTATTATTATATTTCATAATTAAACTTATGTTTTTATAAGTAATTAATAAAAATTAAGCATATATAATATCAACACTTTAAATAATATATATAAAGAATTACTGTGACATCTGTACTAGAACTATTTCTAAAGTAGCCTTTTTACTTGAAGTACAATTTTATTACATTAGCTCTTTTTCTATCATAGATTTAGTAATTTATACTTACAGATAAGCATGCAAGACATATCAGATTTTCAAAATCGCATCGCACCTCTCCGCACACATCTACATTTAAATCCCAACATTTCACTTTTATTAAGGTAGTTTCTTTAACACGCTATAAATCAGGGATTTATGGTAAATGGTTGCTAGAGTCGGCATTTTCAAGCCTTGTTAGTAAGGATTTCATTTTGTCCTATCTCACAGATACAGGAAGTAAATGCAACTTTATTTTTCACATTGCAGAGAGCTTCTAACTCTCTACTCTATTTATTTTACTGATCCCATCATCCCTGCAACAAAATGCTTTTGCATAATGAAGAAAATTAGCGCCGCTGGCAATGTTGCAATAACAATTGCTGTCATAATAACTCCATAATCTGGTGAATAAGCAGATCCAAGAGTTGAAATTAACAAAGGAATCGTTTGGTTTTCTGGTGATTGTAAAACGACCAATGGCCATAAATAGTTATTCCAGCTAGCCATAAAGGTTATAATTGCAGCTGCTGCATAAGTTGTTTTCATTGTTGGAATATATATGCGGAAAAAAACACCTATTTCACTTAAGCCATCGATTCTACCTGCTTCAAGAATATCTTTTGGGAACATTTTTGTACTTTGTCGGAAGAAAAAAATGAGAAATGCAGTTGTCAGCGATGGCAATATGGCGGCAGACAATGTATCGATTCCGAAAAATGGCATAGATCCAGAGATTATCCCGAACATTTGAAATAATGGAACCATTAAAGCAGCAAAGGGAATCATCATCGAGGTTAATAATACATTGAATACGAAATCCTTAGCTTTACTACGATAGATTTCAAAGCCATAGCCTGCAAGAGACGAAATAATTAACGCTAGGAGCGTTGTTGTGATTGAGATTTTTGCTGAATTCATTAACGCTGGCACTAAATCGATTGTTTCAAGAAGGTTTTTGAAGTTTTGAAATAAATGGGTACCCGGTAATAGCTTCCCCTTTGTGACATCCACTGACTTATTTGTTGCACTGACAATCATCCAAAAAAACGGAAATACCGAAATAATTGTTACGATAATTAAAATAAGATAGCTAATGAGCATCTTTACATTTTTCATTTTCTATCACCTGCCACTTTAAATTGAATGATGGAGAAAAATACGATCATAATCACAATCGCATATGACACTGTCGCTGCATAGCCAAAGTCAGGTGTATATTTAAACGATAAATTATAAATGTATTGTGAAATTGTCATCGTTGCATTACCTGGACCACCATTTGTAATATTCATCACTTCATCAAATAGCTGTAATGTTCCAATTGTAGATGTAATCGATGTAAATAAAATAATCGGCTTTAATAGCGGGATCGTAATTTTAAAAAATTGTTGAAATGAAGAGGCCCCATCAATTTTAGCTGCTTCATAGATTGAATAATCAATATTTTGCAATGATGATAAGTAAAAGATCATATTATACCCTGTCCAACGCCATGTAATCGCCATTACAATGGCAATTTTTGCCCAAAACGGATCTGTAAGCCATTGGATCGGTTCAGAAATGATTGAGCTTTTCAGCAGCATCATATTTAAAATGCCATCAAGGCCGAACAAGTATTTAAAAATAACTGAATATGCAACTAATGATGTGACACAAGGTAAAAAAATTGCGGTTCGAAAAAACCCTTTAAATTTAAGCGTTTTTTCATTAAGGAGGACAGAAATGACCAACGCTAAAAGAATCATTAATGGGACTTGAATAATAAGATAAAAGACTGTATTTTTAACAGCTGTAAGAAATGTTGGATCCTTAAACAAGCGAATATAATTATCAAATCCGATAAAGGTTAAGTTTGTACCAGATCCTGATTGTAATGACATAATAAATGCTTGAACCATAGGGTAAAAATAAAATAAACAAATTAGCAATGTTGCTAGTAAAATAAATGACCAACCGATTATTGCATTTGCTTTATTGGCTTTTGTTTTTAATTTATTCGTCGAAATTGAGGCTGTTGTTTTTGGGATTGGCAATGTTTTCAACTCCTTGCTATTTGTAAGATTCGCCATTCGATTATCACGCGGCTAAACACTTTAACGACT
>JAPSLL010000004.1:36642-159079 GCA_031180805.1 Bacillus sp. (in: firmicutes) | reverse complement strand
TGGCTTTTGTTTTTAATTTATTCGTCGAAATTGAGGCTGTTGTTTTTGGGATTGGCAATGTTTTCAACTCCTTGCTATTTGTAAGATTCGCCATTCGATTATCACGCGGCTAAACACTTTAACGACTCTTTCTGCTTGCGGTCCATGCTCCTAAAGAGCAAGCTCATGTGGGGTCACACATCTTTAAACAGGAGTCTCATGCCCTCCGCTCCAAATCAACAAAGTGCTTAAATAACAACAATAATCTTTAACATAACCTATTTATTAAAAACACCTCGGATGGCTCGCCTGCTAATTTAGCAATCTCAACACCCTTTGGTCTTCGAGAAATGCGAGTTTCCGTGGCATCTCCTCTTACTCTTGTTCCTTTTTATTTAATTTGTGCCTCAGCTTGGCTTTGCGCATCCTCTAGCACTTGGTCAATCTCTTTTCCATTCAGATAATTTTGCATTTCAACAACTAAAATATCATCAATAGCGTACGTATGTGAGCCATAGTTTATTTTCGGAATTTGCCCCGTCCACTTTGAGAAATCAGCTATGATCGCTTGGCCGCCAAAATATTCATCAGCAGCTTTATATGCGTCTCCTTCTGCTGCTGGTAAGTATGTTCCGATCGCACCGATTTCAGACACTAACTCCTGATAAAACTCAACATTTGATCCGAAAGTTTTCGTAAGAAAATCGACTGCTTTTTCCTTTCCAGGGATATCAAGAACATACCAAGAGCTTCCTCCGAGATTCGATGCATTAACAGAGCTTGGAATTTCCGAAATTTTAGGAAATGGAACAACTGCCCACTTACCGGATTGTGATGCCTCTGCTTTTATCGATGGTGTAATCCAATTTCCTGTTGGTACTGTTGCAACTTCCCCTCCATTAAAGGCAGCAAGGAGCTGATTCCAGTCAGAGATCGGCTTAACAATATCTGCATCTAATAATTGTTTATAAATGTTAAATGCCTCTTTCAATGTTTCATTCCCTGCTAAATTAGGAGTTGTTCCATCCTCTTTTAAGTACCAGGATCCGCTTGATTGAGCCATTAACCGAATGATTCCTAAATCATTTGGATCTAGTGAAAGCATATACTTCCCGGTTTTTTCCTTTACTTTCTTCCCAATTTCAATATATTTATTCCAATCAATATTTTGTAAATCACTAACAGTGTACCCTGCTTCCTCTAGATAATCTGTCCTAACGTAAAGACCTGCTACACCTGAATCAAAGGGCAAACCATAGTTCTCTCCATTTAAACTTGTTGGGGCAATTTTATATGGTGCAAAATCATCTACATTAAACGTTCCTGTTAATTTATGAAATGCATCAGGATATGCTTGCAAGAAGCTTTGCGCCCGATAATCTTCTATTAAAACAATATTTGGTAACCCTTTAGTTGTCCCGGAACTTAAGCTTGTATTTAATTTTTGAACTATATCCTCCTGAGCATTTTCTATAACCTTTATTTTTATATCAGGATTTTCTGTTTTGTAATATTTTTCTGCGATTTCTAATGCTTTAATATTAAACTTCGGATCCCATGCCCAAATCGTTATTTCATTTGAATCCTTTGGAGCCTCTGAATTGGAGCTACTTTCCTTAGCACCTGATGAACAACCTACTAATAAAAGTAAACTAGCTAAAAGAAATGTGATAATCTTTTTTTTCACCCTAATTCCCCCCGTTTAGTTTCTTTTGAAAGCGTTATCAACCTTTCGTATTTTATCGTAGCACAAATGCATTATGTTCTATTAGGATAATATTTTTATGTTTTTGTGTTATTTTTAGAAATCATCTAAACGAGCATTTTCATCTATTGTACATTTTTTAGAAAATAGGAAATTTTTTATTCATTTATAAAATAGAACAAAAAAAAGCTAGTACAACATACATATAATAAGTAGTACTAGTTCGAATTGTTTTCAAATGGGATCGAAATGGTTATCTTTGTACCTTCATCAAGCTCACTTTCAATTGACACACCATATTCTTCGCCATATATTAGTTGGATTCGCTCATGAACATTACGGATGCCAATACCTGTAAAGCGTTCCTGCCTTCTATTTGTATTCGGTAAATCGCAATCTCCCTTGATCAAGCTCATCCCATCTCCATTATCAACTACCTCACAAATCAATGTTGCTTGATCCCTCCATATGAGAACATGAATATAACCACTTTGCTTCCGATTAAATCCATGAAAAAAAGCATTTTCAATAAATGGCTGTAAAATCAGCTTCGGAATCAGGCAGTTGTGGCAATCTGACGCAATAAAATAATTGACATGAATCCGTGTTCCATAACGTTTTTGATTAATAAAAACGTAATTTTTTAAGTTTTCCACTTCCTGCTTAACAGTTATTGTTTCATTTACTTGACCAACTGTATTTTGCAGCAACGAAATTAATGCCGTTGTCGTTTCCTCAGCTTCCTCCTTGCTTCCCTGCTGAACCATAAACTTAATTGATGTTAATGTATTATATAAGAAATGTGGATTAATCTGCTGCTGGAGTGCAGCTAGCTCAGCATTTCGCTTTTGTTTTTGAATAGAAATAAGCTTTTCAACATAATCCTGAAGCTCCTCAAGCATCGAATTGAATGCAATGCTGATTTTCCTCGTTTCATAGGTGCCTTGTACAGAAATAGATTGATGAAAATCTGATTTCGATACATTAGCAATTTCCTTCACTAACCTTGAAAGACTATTTGTTAATTTTTTAGAACCGATAAAAACAACGATTAATACGACAAAAAATATAATGAGCAACGTTTGTGCAAGCTCACGTTTATCTACAAGTCCTTGAATTGCAGTATGCTTATCGATCATGTTTAAGATATACATATCAAAGGATGGCAGATATTCAGAAAAAAAGATGTGCTCTTTACCTAAAAACTCTTCTGTTACATAATGATTTGCATTATTCTTGAGAGTTTCTGCATGCGACAATAATTGCTTATCCTTCTTACCAATAAGCTCCTTCCTATTGCTCGATACAATAAATCCGTTTCCATCTATTAAAACGATGTCATTTCCCTTGCTCGTAAAATTCGAATAAAACTTTGCAAATTCATTTTCTTGAATTGCAATATACATCGTGCCATATATTTTTCCTGATAATCTCTCCATAAATGCCTTCGAGGCAACGATATAAGCACCTCCGATCCGATTCGTATTTGAACGAATACGTTTATCATATTGATACATAAGCTTTTTTGGTTCATCTAGTGTGTTTCTTGAAATACTACTATTCTTTAATTCAGCATCCGAAATCGGCCAATACGTTCGATCAGTCGAATAACTAATTCCATTTTTCCCTATTACATTAATACTGACATCATACCCATCAACAGTGGATTTAACTCGCTCCATTAATAGATTTAAATTATAGTAGGCAGTCATTTGTTCTTTATTCGTTTGCTCAGATGTAAGGATCGTTTTTAAATTGCCACTTTTAAGAAGGTCATTTGTAGCAGTTACAATTGAAGAATGAAACGATTCAAAATCTTCCTTTACTCGATTAATAACTTTTGTATTAGTGATACTGAATTTATCAATAAAGAAATCCTCTGACATTCGTATCGTTGTCCATATAATAATAAATGATACGAAAAAAATACTTATAATTGTAAAGTTAAACATTATGACAAATAAGCTGTTATGCTTTAAGTGATCTCGTATTTTCATATACAACCCAACTTCTATTTCATTTTTCGTCGATATCCGCTTGGGGAAATCCCCTTTTGTTTCTTAAAAACTTTACAAAAATAACTATGGTCTGAATAGCCAACGCTTGTACTTATTTCAGAGATAGGTAAATTTGTACTAAGAAGCTTCTTTGACGCCTGTTCAATACGTATTTTATTTACATATTCGATAAAGCCCTCTTTGTTATGAGTCGAAAAATAATTTGATAAATAGGAAGGATTAAAATGAAAATGTTTCGCAACCCCCGTTAATGTCAGAGGCTCCATATAATGTCTATCAATATATTCTAGTAAAATTTTTATATTTGAAGGTCCTTGTTCCGAATCTTGTTGTATGGATCCATTGACCTTTGTAATGAACTCATTTAAGATATTGATTACTTCTTTTGCACTATTAGCGTCTTCAATTCTTCTAAAATAGGAATATTTCGCTTGTTCGACTTCCTTAATTTCACATTTCATATTTCCTAAGAGAATAATAATATTAAAAATGATGTTAGTAAAAAAAGCTTTATATTCTGAGATGTCCAGCATATACTGACTTGTTAGTTGCTTAGAGTATTGCTTTAAATAAGTAAATGCTGAGTCAAATCTTTCATGTGTTATTTCTTCTGTAAACCATTCTAAGTTAAAGGACTGGCAAGTTTGGATAGTTGCGGGTAAATCTTGCTGAACAAGTAACTTATTATCCGGAAAATAAAATCGGTATTGAATTAAGCTTAGCAAGCTATCGAAAAACGATCTCAATTCGTTTATTTTTTCAAATTTATCACTTTTGACAATCCCGATTGTTTCCTGCCATTCAGTTAGTTCAAAAACTATTGGTTGAATAGAGAAATCATTACTTGAATTAATTAAATAAATTATGACTTGTTTGTCCTCAGTTTTAATTGGATAAAAAGCTATGTCATGCTCTTGTAATAATGAGCTTACTTTTTCGATTGCAGTTGTAATAAAAGAGGGTTCAAATTGCTTCATGTCGATTCCTAGCAAAAAGAAGGTTTGATACGGAAAATATTCCGTAGTGATATATTCATTCCTCACCTCATCACCATCGAATACTTTTTCGATAAAATGTTCAATTGAGCTGTCGAAATTGTGGCTAGGTGCATCCAGATATAATTCTGGTATTCGTTTTGCTGCTTTTTTTAAAACAGAAAGGAGCTCTTCAGAATTCAGATTGGGTTTTAAAATATAATCGACAACACCACATTGAAAAGTTGAGCGAACATAATTAAATTCTCCGAAACTACTAAGAATAATGACTTCAATATGAGGATATTTCTCCTTTATTACTCTAGTTAATTCCTCCCCATCCATAATCGGCATTACAATATCGGTAAGAACAATATGTGGCTTCAATGACTCTATCATTTCAAGCGCTTCTCTCCCATTAGCAGCCTCACCAACAATCTGAAATTCATCCCATTTCATATAATGTTTAATCCCATGCCTGATTAATAATTCATCATCGACAATAAGTGTTCTGTATTTGGCTTTTGTCTTTTCCAACTGTATCCCCCCAATTGGTAGCGCTCTCTTTTTGTTGATAATTCATTATATTACATTTTCCGTCGATTTATCTCAATGTTCTTGAATGACATATAGAATTATTTTCACGATCAAAGATGTGTTCATAACATAATTGTCTTAATCATTATGACGAATTAGTGCGAAAAAAGAGAAGTAACTATTTTATACTAGAAATTTGACAATAAACACCTTCCCACTAAATGTTAAAATGTCGATTGTTCCATTGTAATTGCTTTTACCTTATTAAAGAAATAATTAAATTCACTTGATTTTCCCATCAAAAAACCCCAACCCTTTTAGAGTTGAGGCATTTTTTCTAAAGTAATGTTCATATCTTAAATAATACGAGTTGTAACAATTCCTTCGATTTGGTTAATTTTTTCTGCTAAGCCAGGAATAACATCACCATTAATTTTATTATCAATATCAATCATAGTATACGCATATTCGCCACGGCTTCGGTTTACCATGTCAGCAATGTTCAAATTGAAGCTTGAAATTGCCTGAGTTAATTGGCCAACCATATTTGGTACGTTTTTATGGAATGCAGCAACGCGGCACTTCCCTGTATATGGTAAAGATGCATTTGGGAAATTCACTGAATTTTTAATGTTTCCTGTTTCTAAATATTCTTTAACTTGGCGAGCAGCCATAACCGCACAGTTTTCCTCAGATTCTTGAGTTGACGCTCCAAGATGTGGAATTGGAACCGCATTTTTCATCTTTAAAACATTTTCATTTGGGAAGTCTGTAATATATTTGCCTACTTTTCCACTTTCTAATGCTGCCTTCATATCCTCTTCGTTAACAAGCTCACCGCGAGAGAAGTTGAAAATATGAACATCATCTTTCATAATGCTGAACGTTTCTTTATTAAACATTCCTCTAGTATCATCTGTAAGTGGAACATGTACAGTAATATAATCAGAGTTTGCAAACAATTGTTCAAGTGACATTGCTCGTTGTACTTTACGAGATAAATTCCAAGCAGTATCTACAGAAATAAATGGGTCGAATCCGATAACATCCATATCTAATCCAAGAGCATCATTTGCTACTAATGCACCAATTGCACCTAAACCGATTACCCCTAATGTTTTTCCTTTAATTTCTTTTCCAACAAATTGTTTTTTACCTGCTTCAACTAATTTAGGGATTTGATCTCCTTCATTTTCAAGCGTTTTAGTCCAAGCAACACCAGCAAAAAGGTTACGAGAAGAAGCCATTAATGTAGTAAGAACCATTTCTTTTACAGCATTTGCGTTAGCCCCAGGTGTATTAAAAACAACAATTCCTTGTTCTGTACATTTGTCGATAGGGATATTATTTACACCAGCTCCTGCACGAGCAATTGCTTTTAAGTTTTCACCGAACTCCATATTGTGCATGTTAAAACTACGAAGAACGATTGCGTCAGGATTTTCACTTTCATTATCGATTGTGTATGCTTCTTTATTGAAAACATTAAGTCCTACTTGGGCAATATTGTTTAAGGTTTTAATTGTTTTTACTGTTTCTAACGTTGTAGTACTCATTTAGATTTCTCCTCTTTCCTTTGTGTTAATTTTAAATTTTAAGAATATTTGTATTATACTACAATAATGCAATTTTTCCGTAATTTCAACTTAAAATATCATCTCCTAACAAACAGAAAGAGGTAAGGAAAAACTTCCCTACCTCTGCCCAGGCGAACGGCTACGACACTATGTGCTCCCTCACGGTGATCCGTGTTTCGCCAGTTACACATAGCCTTTTTGATTGATTTCATTTTATCAAACTCTTATGAACGCTTCAAGTAGATTTTTGATTATTTTTAAAGATTTACATTACTTAATTGGATATGATTATTTAGAGGCATCATATCTTTCAACTTGTAACGACTTATTCTTTTTATACTAAATAGGGTAATTTAGATTTTAAATATTGAATACTTATTTCAATGCTTTCAAACGGTGTCCTTCTCGTCATGTCCTGTTCAACAACCCACCATTTGACATCATTTTTCTCTCCAAGTTGTAACACTGCTTCTAAATCAACACCACCGGTTCCAAGTTCAGCAAAAAATTTCTCATCGTCTAATGTCATATCCTTTAAATGAATAAGTGGTGTTCGATTTTGATACTCATTCATCCATTCAACAGGTTTTTGACCGGCCTTTGTTAGCCAGTAAATATCAAATTCCGCTTTAACAAAATCAGGATTTGTATCGTTTAAAATCGCTTGTAAAGCTGCTCTGCCATCTGAAAGTTTTTCAAGCTCAAAGTCATGATTATGATAGCAAAACGTTATACCTTCACGATAGCATGCTTCACCAATCTGATTTAATAATGGGATTAGCTCTTTGTAATCCTTTTCCGCTCGTTGCTCTGGTAATAGATATGGACATACTATATAGTTACTGCCAATTACTTTTTGCTCTTCAATTACGTTTGGTAGATTTGCTTTTAATTGTTCAAGTGGAACATGGCTTGATGCCGCTTGTAGGTGATACTCATCTAATAAAGCTTTTACATCACTTGCTGTTAGGTTTCCGAATCCAGCAAATTCAACCCCAGCGAATCCTAGTTCTGCCACCTTTTTCAACGTAGCAGCAAAATCCTTATCACTTTCATCACGTAACGTAAACATTTGAATAGCAACTGGAATTTCTTTCATTTAATCTCCTCTTTCTCATATTTATTTAAATACAATTGTATGAAATGATTCTGGTTTGCTAAAACAATAACCTTGGATCCATCTGGATTCTGAAAGGCAATTGTATTTCCTGTCCACGAACCACTAGTTTCAATCCGAACTGCTCCTTGTTTAACAAAATGTGAGTAATGCTTCATGACATAGTATTCTGGATTGTACCTCACATGTTTACTGTCACCTTCAACGGTAATCATTGAGTTTTGTTCCCATCCCCAAGTGCTTTTCCCTTTTGGCTCAAGGATCATATTCCAATAAATATAAGCATTTGCACCATTAACAAAATAATGGCGGAATAAAATTATGTACGTAGTGGGCATATTCCCAGCTGTTTTTCCCATCGCCACATTCGTTTTCTGTTTGCATATAGCTTAGCTCAGGATAGCTTTGGACAGTTCGTTGGATTGCATATTTTCCAGCCCATTGGTAGCCGACACCTTTAATATATTGATAAGCATCTGGATCTCTTAAATCCGTATGAGCAGATGCATCATAGTCAGATGAAGTACCATGAATCATTTCCTCCCATGGCTCTGGTGCATTGATCGTTCCTAGCCAAATTTCTGTTTTAAGCTGATGCTTCTTAAAAGCTGGCCCTAAATATGATGAGATAAATTCACGTAATTGTTCTCCAGTCCATTTACAGGATAAACTTTTGATCAGCAACAACCTCATTTTGAACATGGATTTGATGAATCGTAAATCCCTTCCTGTTCGTATGCCTGAACAAACTTAACAAAGTATAGGGCATATGCTTCTAATACTTTAGGCTCCCAGCGAAGTGTGCCATAATTATATGCTTTCGGATGCTTCATCCAAGTCGGTGGACTCCAAGGTGAAGCAAATAATTTCAAATCTGGATTACGCTTTAAAGCTTCTCTAATATATGGAATTATATATTTCTTATCTCGTTCAATAGAAAAGTCTCTCATATCATAATCTTCTGGTGTGTCATTTAGGCTATACCATTCTAAGGCATAATCACTCGCACCAATCGGAAGGCGGCAAATGGAGAACCTACAGTCACCGTTATTAAAAAACAACGCATCTAAAATTTGATTACGCTCATCTTCTGTCAAGTGACTTAACGCTTGATATCCTAATTCATTAAAACAGCCTCCAAAACCGTCAATCACTCTTTTCTTTTCGGATGTTAAAATTAAATTAGGCTCTTCAAAGTTTGTTTTTTCGGAGCTTTTTCCTGCCAGTGCGTTTTACTCGTTACTATCCATTTAATGCCCATAGGTTCTCCTCCTTTCCTTCACTTCGAAGATTTTAAATGACCACGGACTTATCTTAATCATTTCCTCTTTTTGATAGGTTACATCTTCAAGTAATTCAACGCTTTCAGGAAATGGATAAGCAAAGCTTTGCTCTTCAAATGAGTAATTAAAGAAATACTTTATTTCATGACCAGCATCATTTAATCCACTTTTAATAATCACTGGAAAACGAAATTGTTGTTCCTGTCCCCATATATTTGCACGCTTAACCGCATCTATTAATAACGCAGACATCGTCTCTCTTGAAACAATACAGCCCACATATGTGGCAAAACCTTTGCCGTATTCATTACAAGTGATCGCTGCATACTCTCCCCATGCTGGATGGTCATATGTAGCAAGTACTTTTGCTGTTGTCGGAGTAAGCAGTTCCATCCAAGTATGAACTTCATTTTTATCTTCAGCTATATCGTATGAATGATTTGTTAGCTTCACATTTTTAGGTTCAACAAACATTTGGTATTGAACTCCACATGCTTTTTCAATAATTCCAGGTTGTGAGCTTGTTCTAACCTTTAGATTTTCATTTGTAAATCCAGATTTGAAGGTGAATACCGCATGGCCGCCGTTATATACATATTGATTAAGTCTTTCTAATAATTCATCTGAAGCAACATACAAGCAAGGTATTATAATCAAAGAATAGTCTGCTAGATTGTCTGTTTCAGAATGAATGATATCGACCTCAACATTTATTTTATAAAGTTCATCATAGATAAGTCGGACAATATCGTTATAATTTAATTCAGAATGGTGATTAAACTTAAACCAGCTTAGCCCTGTTAAAGACTCGTTGCTAACAAGAATTGCGGTTTTGTTTTTCTTTTTTATATTAATTAGTTTTGCTGATAAGCGCTTAAAATCGGCTCCGATTGTCTTCGCCTCATGATAAACAGGATTAGGCTGTAAATCATGACTTAATAATCCCTTCCAATAAGTTTCAAAGGAGTTATGAATAGAATGCCAATGCCAATAAGAAACCATATTTGCGCCAGATGCAAGATGACTAAACGCTTGCAACCGAAGTTGTCCTGGAAAGGGTGTCCAGTTTGAAAAGGCTTGTGCCTCGGTTTCAACGACAAGATAATTTTGCTGTTTCGTTGAACGAGCAACATCACCCCCGAAGGATATTTCAATTCCTGTTAAATCTTCCTGTGATGGGTGATAAATATCAACACCTGTGATATCGAATGGCTTTGAGGCTGAAAAATGATTAACATTTGGCTGAATACCATAGGAATAGCCTCTCCATTCAAAGTCAAAGTTTTGTGTGATAAACTGTCCTTCCTTTCGATATTCCTTAACAATTTCAACCTGCCATTCCAAAAAGTCGTCGACGAGCTTTCGTTGAAATTTCGAAAATTCTGCACCGAGGCTACCATTTATTGTTGCAATAACTGAAGGCATATCTTCCCAAGCATTGACATCATTACTCCAATAGGCAAGACCAAACTCATCATTTAATGCGTCAGTTGTTTTAAATTTCTCTTTTAAATATTTGATAAATCTCTGTTGGACATTCGGTCCACTTGTATCATAGTGCTTTGTTTCATTATCTATTTGATAACCGATTATTGCTGGATGATCCTTAACATGGTCCATTAATTTTCTAATGATTCTTTCTGCATAAAACAGGTAAGTAGGATTTGTAATATCCATAATTTGTCTTGCCCCATATTCCTTAGGTCCGTTCTTTGTAATAGCTAATACTTCAGGATGCTCTTTTACCATCCAAGTTGGTACCGCATAAGTTGGGGTGCCAACGATAACTTGAATATCTGCTTTATACATCGCATCAAGCACTCGACTTACTGAGCGAAAGTCAAAAATCCCATTTTGCGGTTCATGTGTGCTCCACGTTGATTCGGCAATTCTAACAACATTGATGCCTGCTTCCTTCATCATTTGAATGTCTGTCTCAAGCCGTTCATACGGCATATATTCATCATAATAAGCTACGCCATATAATAATTTCTTCATTTATTATCTCTCCTTATTTAATCGCACCATCTGCAATTCCATCGAGAATATATTTTTGGAAAAAGCCATAGAACACAATAACTGGAAGTGCTGTTAACACGAGTGCTGCTAAGATTTTTGGCCAATCTGCGACATATTGTCCGAATAACGAGTTAATCGATAACATTAACGTATAATTATTTACATCTGTTAGCATAATGAGAGGCAATAGAAAATCATTCCATAGCCATAAAACGTTAAGGACTAATATCGTGGCCGTAATCGGTTTCAATAATGGAAAAATAATCCGAATGAAAATTTGAAAATCATTACAACCATCAATTTTCGCTGCTTCCTCTAGCTCTTTCGGAATCGATTTCACAAAACCATGGTAAAGAAAAACAGCCATATTTACACCGAGACCTATATAAATTAACCCGAGTCCATATAATGAGCCTTGTAAGCCAAGACCTTTTGCCATTTGACTTAACGTAATCATAATTGAGTGGAATGGAACGAGCATTGAAGCAATAAATAGCATAAAAAACAATCCACTAAGCTTCCCAGATGTTCTCGCTAATTTATAGCCAGCAAGTGAGCCGCAAAAGACAATTCCTGCTAACCCAATGACAGTAACAATCAATGTATTAAACGCACTACCAAGTAAATTTAACTCTTCGAAAACGTCAATATAATTTTCTAAGGAAAATGATGTCGGAAATGATAATACAGATGTAAAAATTTCTCCTTGTGTTTTAAACGAGTTAATAATGGCCATATAAATCGGGAAAAACGAGACAACTGCACAAACAGATAAAATAAGATTAATACTGATAGATAACGGAACATTTTTTCTCATGCCTCTACCTCCTTGCGTTTTAGTACACTTACTTGGATTAACGTAATCACTAACACGACGAGAAATAGAATCATTGCTTTCGCATTTGCATAGCCAAATCGGAAATTATTCGAAAATGCTTCCTCGTAAATATTTAACGCCATAACTTGAGTAGAAGTACCAGGTCCCCCTTGTGTTAAGGCATAGACAACATCGAATACTTTAAACGCTCCATTTAATGTTAAAAACGAACAAATTGTAATCGCATGCATAATCATCGGAAGAATGACATGTGTGACTCTTTGGAATATATTTGCTCCATCAATCATCGCTGCCTCTTTTAATTGCTTAGGAACTCCTTGTAGAGCTGCCATATAAATAACCATCATATAGCCAATCCCCTGCCATAACGAGACAATTAATATCGAGTAAAAGGAAACCTTTGGATCACCAATCCAAGACTGGTCTAAAACTGAGAACACAGCTTGCTTTGATAGCTCCGGAAAAACATTTGTAAAAATAAACGAGAACATAAATGAGGAAATAATCAAGCTAATCATATTAGGCATGAAGAAAATTGTTCTGAAAAAGCCTTTTGACTTTCTTCTAGATTCAATTAATAATGCTAAAAATAATGCAACAACATTTTGTATGACAAATACGAAGATCGTATATTTTAATGTAAATATAAACGAATGCCTAAACGCTTTATCATCTTGAAATGCTTCAATATAATTACTTAATCCAACAAAGTTATACGATTGATTTAAACCATTCCAATCTGTAAAGCTGTAAATTCCCGCTCCAACTGTTGGAATGAACAGGAAGATAAGGTAAAAAACGAATGCAGGTAGGACAAATAGGATTAAGCTTAAATGTTTGCTCTTGAATATAGTTTTTTTAGTCAAAACAGCTTCTTTAACAGGCCTTTTCAGCTCTGTAACCGGCATAACTCTCACCCTTTCAATCAAGCATTTATTGCGTTATAGAATGAAAGACAGTTATTAAAACTGTCTTTCACTTTATTCGTAATTAGTTGTTCACCTTATTTGCTTCTTGCCATGCTCTGTCTAACCCTTCAATTACCTCTTCCTTCGAAATATCATCAGCATAATAGCTTTGGAGTAATTTTTCAGACTGTGACTTAACTGCAGATGGCATAGTTGGATCTTCATATACTTTACCTTCAGCTACATACTTTGATGATTCCTCTAACCATGGATATGTTTCAAACGTATGAATATCGGAAATCGGATTAAAGCCTAGGCTTTCATAAAATGCACTCGAATCTTTATCATCTAATATATAATTTACAAAGTCCTTCGCAACGTCTTTTACTTTACTAACCTTTGAAACTGCTAAAGATGTTGATGCACCTAAGTTAATAAGTGTTGCATTTTCATCATCATTAATCGGAAGTGGAGCAACACCGAAATTAAAATTTTCATTCGTTGCTAACATTGATTCCGCCATCCACGGTCCTTGAACCCACATCGCAGCTTGACCGCTGGCAAATGCAGCTGCACCTTGATCCTGACCTACCTCAAATGGACGGTCTGTTCCATGAGCATGAACAAGATCAATGATGTCAAACATTCCTTCTAATTCAGCAAATGAAGCCTCGTCTTTATTCATTTTGTCAATAAAGCCTTTATTTGTCGTGCTTTCTAATGCTCCTACTGTTAATGGTAGGAATAGCTGTGGTATATACGAATCCTTATATGCTCTAATAAATGGTGTAATCTCTTTATCTTCTAGCGCTTTTATAACCGCTTTCATTTCTGTTAATGTTTTTGGAACTTCAATCCCATTCTCTTCAAAGATATCTTTGTTATAGAGAAAGCCCCATTGAAGAGTTTCAAGTGGTACTGCGAGAACTTTATCATTTCTTGTTACCATCGGTTTAACTGTGTCATAAAGCTTATCAACAAATGGTTCACCTGTTAAATCTTCTAAGTAACCTGCTTTATCATATACTGGAATATCGTTAATAGCATGAATCGCAAAAACATCTGGACTATCCCCTGAAGCGAGACGTGTTTTCAGCAGCTGGTCTGCTTCATTCACACTCGGTAATTCAAGTTTGACTGTTACATCACGACCTTTTTCTTCTTTTTGTTTTTTAACAAACTGGTCGATATATGTTTCATATTGCTCCTTAAAACGAGGCTGTCCAATAAATACCTTTAATTCTACTTTTTCTCCATCTCCACCTTCACCACTGCTTATGGAGCTACCAGAGTTACAACCAGCAAGCAAACCAACAAAGAAAATCGATACAATTAATATTGTAAGCGCCTTTTTCATTTTCAACTCCCCTTTCTGTATTTATCATAATTGGATATTACACTTAACGGAATTGACTATTTTAACGCTTACATTTGCATTATTTTAATTTTTTCGAATCTTACCTGGAGAAGTCCCATAATACTTTTTGAATACTCGATAAAAGTATGAAACATCTTCATATCCCACCATTTCTGAGATTGATTTATACTGTAATGTCGTTGTCATGATGAGTTGCTTTGCCATTTCCATACGGCTTGAAATAATATATTCTGTAACATTACAGCCGTACTTTTTCTTAAAAGCAGTTGTTAAATATTCCTTGCTTACAAAATATTTCTTCGCAATAACATCAAGTGACATATTCATTAATGTAAAATTGTCATCTAGGTATTGTTTAATTTCTTCTAAATTAATTTTTGATTTTTGCTTACGTATTGTATCAATTGCAATAATCACTTGCTCACCAATTTGCAGAAGAAACATTATTTCATCCTCAAATGTTCTCTTCCCTTGAAAACATAATTGCTTCCAATCTAAGCCGACATCCTCTAGTTTCACTTTATGCTCCTTTAGCTTCTCTTCAAGTACTACTAAAAACAACTGGTGTAAATAGGCGATAAAAGAAGAATCATGCTTTAATCGATCATCAACTTTATGAATAAATTGGTTAATACTGATCGAGAGTTGAGTTGCATTAAGTTCTTTAAAAGAGAAGGAAAGTGTGCGACGAAACGGGCTAATAAGTTCCTCAAGTTCAATAAACTCACCAATTAAAAATGGATATCCGATCTGTTGCTCTTGTTTTTTCCGTTTCGTAAAAATTGCTTTTCTTAATGCCTCATTTAGTTCCGTTTCATCTACAGGCTTTGGTAAGTATTCAATAACCCCAGACTTAATTGCTTGCCTTGTATACATGAAATCCTGATAGCCGCTCAGAACAATCGCCAAAATGTCTGGATACTCATCAACTAATACATCTAGTAAACTTATCCCATCCATACCAGGCATTTTCATATCTGTTATAATAAAATCGGGCTGTAATGCCTTAATAAACTCTATTGCCTCCATTCCATTAGTCGCCTCGAGTATTTGCGTGATCCCAAATGCATCATGATTTATTAACGCTTTTACTGTTTCTCTTGCCCAGCTTTCATCATCTACGATTAATAAAGTGCTCACTTAGCTCACTCCCATTTCGATAAGGAATTCTCACTATTACTTGAGTAAATCCTGATTGCTTACTATCTATTTCTATTCCATATTCTTTACCAAAATATAATTTAATTCGATTATTTACATTTCGCAGACCTATACTTCGATGCTGAGTATCCGCATCAAAAATGAGTTTTTCTCTTACTTCTGCTAATCTCTGCTCTGTCATTCCGACTCCATTATCCATGATAGCGATTTCAATTTCATCAAAAACCATTTGAATATCTATTTTTAATTTTGCCTTTTCTAGCTTAGATTCAAATCCATGCTTAAATGAGTTTTCAATAATCGGCTGAAGCGTTAATAGAGGAATAAGTCCATCTTGTACAGCTTCATCGACAAAAAGCTGAATAGAAAGGTTTTCTCCAAATCTCACCTTTTGTATATATAAATAATTATTTAAATGGTTAACCTCTTCCTTCATTCTCACGAGGTCTCCTCGCTTATCAGTTATATAGCGAAACATTAACGCAAGCTTTTGTGTCATATCATAGATGTCCTTCGCTTTATTCTTTAAGGCCATTCCAGAAATAACTTGTAGTGTATTAAATAAAAAATGTGGATTAATTTGCGATTGTAATGCAAGAAATTGTGCATCCCGATTTTCCATTTCACGCTTATAATCCTTTTCTATTAAATCTTTAATTCTAGTAATCATTTCTTTATATTTTCGTTGAAGATGACCAATTTCATCAGTGCGGCTCGTTTCGATTTGAACATTAAAATTATTTTCTCCTACTGCTTCCATTTTTCTCGATAAGGAAACAATCGGTTTTGCAACCTGATTTGAAACGAGAATGGAGAGAAGAATCGTTAGCAAAATCGAAATTAGGAGAATAATAATACCTGTCCGCCCTATGTATATCGCCCCAACCCTCATCACTTCTTCTGGTACTAGCTTCACTAATTGAATTTGTCCACTCATTAAATTTTGATAAAAATAATAATCGTTATCTCTTGTTATATAATTTTTATCATTTGCTTTCTTAGATAAACTCGAGAGCTCTTCACTAATCTTCCTTCTCAGTTTAATTGAATTTAATTTGTAAACAATCGTTCCTTCCTTATCAAGAAGAAGGATCGCCTCCTCATCATTACTTTGCAAATTAGTTGCAATATGGTCAATCAACGAAAACGATACTTGGATTTCAATTTTTCCAACTAATTTTTGGTCCTCGAAACGAAAGATATTACGAGCAAAGGAAAAACTATGGTTTAATGTATTCACATCAAAAATCGCTGTTTTTTCCGTATTCTTTATTTGTGTTTGAAAATAATTGTTTATAAAAAAATCATTATTTTCAACCTTATATAGCCGATCATCCTCATACGAAATAAGTGTGACAGATTTAATATCATCATCTCCATTGTACAAACCAAACAGCTTATCTTTAATATAGGTTTGGGTATTAAAAGCTCCTGTAGAAGATATATTGTTTTCGGTTGTTATACTAGGAACAAGTCTTTCATCAACGATTTCCGCAAATAACAAGTCATTATAAGAATGAAATTGCTCCTCTAAATAACTTTTTGAAAGCTCCATCCGCGATAAATTCGAGCTAATCTCTGAGGATTCGACTGTACCTCTTGAAATATAAGTAGAAATTAACATAAAAATAAGCAATGGTACCATCATAACAAGTAACAAGGTGCCCATCATTTTTCTCTGAATGCTTTCTAAAATGTATATCGATAGAAATTGTTTGACTCCCCTTCGAAATTTCACCCTTTATTCCCCCTTTATTACATTAAGGATTTTTATCAAGATTAATATAATAAATTTTTTGACAGTTTTTCCTATAAAACTATTCTTTTCTGTTATTTTGATTAGATTCATTGTAGTCAATTTCATAGAAATTTAATAGACATTATTCTCAAATTTCAGAAATCTTCATTCCCTTTTTTTATTTAAATTCACAAGTAGAAATAAAAAAAATTATATTATGATAGAAAGGGCGGATTTGTAGAGGAGATAGACTTGGAACTGCGGCTTACAAAGAAGGTTGTACACAAAATAGTATAACCTTATCATTAAAACACCTAGCTATAAACCTATACATTGTTGAAGAGGTATTCTGCCCCCCTTCAACAATGTAATTATTTTCGGTTCATTTATTTTCTAAATCTTCATTATTCATATTCGATTTTTCTATTATTTGTTTTATTTCACCAGAATCCCCTTTTGCATTAATTATTTCAAAAACTAGATTCAAATCATCACTCGGTTGTTGCTCATTATCTTTCATTACATCGCCTCCTTTGTATACTTAATAGTAATTTCCGTTGGTGACAGAGATTATGTCTGTATTATATATCTTTGGGAAATTTGTTTACTTGTTTCGTTCTACTGAGGATATTTTTTTGAAAATAAAAAAAGCAGTGCCTTATTTAAAGCACCACATTTAAAGTTAAGATATTTTATTTTTGCCAAGAACATTTGATGATTGTTTAAAATCATTTGCCATACTTTCTAAAATAGGCATTTTCACCTTAAGTTCCTTACCCATTTCCATAACATCCTCGTAAATTCGTTGTATTTCCTCAGCATGATTATAATATTTAAATATTTCTCTTTGATAGCGATTTGTCTTCAACGTAGCCCAGAATGCTAATGCCGCTATCCAGGATGGAAGAAAAAATGCTCTAGCATCAAAAAATTGCTTCACATTGACTCCACGAGCTTTACAAACAGTTAATCCTTCTCTAATACATAATACTGCACGTCGAATATTAGGTATGCTAGACATTAGCTTTTCTGTCCCTCCCGCTTTCATAGCAACTGTGCTAATTCCAGCGTTAAGAGAAAATTGTTTCCATAACCAATGCTGCATATTTTTTTGAACTTTTACCTTTATGCCCGCTTGTTCAAAAAGCTTTGAAATTGACAAGATACGTTCAGAGTTTCTCCCATTCATTTCTCCAAGATAGATGAAGTCCATTAAGGCTCCTTTTAAAATTAGATTAGGCATTTGATAAAAACCGCCTCCAGCACTAGGAAACCCCCATATATATTTATCTTGTGGAAGAAACTCATCAATAACACTTGTATCTGTCCATAGATGATTAAAAAACAGGATATCTGCGCGTCCAAGATTTTTCGCTAGGAGTGGTAATACAGATTTTAATTGGTAATGACGTAAACTTACAATGACAAGATCAAACTCATCAAACGATGGTAGTTCATCTACAAGATTAGGCTTGTAGTTTTGAATATGAATACCTGAATTTCTTCTACCATCTAATAAATGAAGCTGGATCCCATCGTTTAATTGCTCAAGTTTTTTCGGTCTTACATAATGTACAACATCTATTCCTGATTGAGAAAATGCGTGTCCATAAATCGTCCCGATAACGCCTGAACCAAACATTAATACTCTCAAAGAAATCCGCCCTTTTCATAATTTAATAGTTTAATAGATATTGTATAAACCGTTGTGTAAAAAAGAGGCATCAAATTTATACTGTACCCTATCATCAGATTTTAACATATTATTGATATTCCATCCATTAATTGGAATCGAAATGAAAGTAAAATCCGATAACAATGATGACTAATAAAATAAGTTCATATAAAAAATATTCTAAACAAAAAATCCCCTTATCATCTCATTTCAGATAATAAAGGGAAAGTTGATAAAATTATTATAAAGCTTCCGGCAATTTAATTTTCACTTCAGAGCCAAGTTCTGATGAACGGAGAATACCATCAATTATCGCCTGGTTTATCACGATTTGTTCTCCAGGAATTGGCGCAGCTTTTCCTTCTATTATAGCAATTACAAAGTCACGAACCTTTTCATAAAAAATATTAAGTCGATGATTTTGAACCGGGATTGTTGTCTCAACATGATGTCCTTTTATATCATGATACATTGAAATTGAACCGATCCCCCCATCCCAAACTCCACTCCATGGTCCATTGCCAGCAGGTGTTAATTTTAAACCTGCATCAGTTCCAAGAAATAATGTTGGTCCAAGTGAATCCATATGCATTGCCCATGAAATCTTGAAGTTTAACAATATATCTCCCTCTAAACGAATCATCGCAACCCCGAAGTCTTCTACTTCAAAATTATCCGCTTCCTTGTGGTAGATTGGATTCGTCCCAAAATAACTAGAGGTATATGCAGAAACCGTTAATGGCTTAGGATAACCTAGCGAATTTAGAGCTAAATCTAATGAATAACATCCTATGTCTGCCATCGCTCCTGCACCTGCTAGACTCTTCTTAATAAAAGTCCCCCCTGGCATTCCACGACGTCTTCCGCCTCCTGTTTGAACATAATAAACATTACCTAATTGGCCAGTTTGAACAATGTCTTTAACAGCTTGCATATTTGGGTCATATCTTGGCTGAAACCCAACTGTAAGAATTTTGTCGGCTTTTTTAGCAGCATCAACCATTTCAATAGCCTGGTTTAACGTAACGGCCATTGGCTTCTCAACTAATACATGCTTTCCTGAATTTAGGGAATCAATGCTCGTTTGATGGTGGGCAACATTAGGTGTACAAACACTCACAGCATCAAGATCAAGCTTTAATAATTCAAGATGATCCCGAAAGCCTCTCGCATCCTTTAGGTTAAGTTGTTCAATAAATTGAGAGGCTTTGCCCGGTATAATATCTGCTACAGCTACTATCCGCACATCGTCCATTTGTTTATATGCTTCTGCATGTGCAGCAGCTATACCTCCACTGCCAATAATCCCAACATTTATCGTATTAGACAAGGTAAAACCTCCACCCATTTATTAGTTTCAATGAATCATAATGTCGTATCTTCAAAATAAACAGCATTTCCGGTTTTAGCTGATTCATAAATTGCTTCTAATATTTGAGTTACAACATATGCTTGCTCAGGCTTTACAATTGGCTCTGTGTTTTGAATAATCGACTCGATCCAAAGGCGTGCCTCCAGGTCTGCGTCAGATTCTGAGTTACCATCATAAAAGGCGACTCCTCCTGAATTGAGTTCTACATTTGTTGTATACAGCTTTCCGAAGCTTTCGCCGTGAATTCGAAGTCCATCCTTCATATCTGCCCCTCCATCAGTACCGCTGAGAGAACATTTCGCTTCATCGACATCTAAGGAATTTAAAGCCCAACTCGCTTCTAATACTATTGTTGCACCATTTTGCATTGTAATGAAACCGAATGCTGAATCCTCTACAGTAAACTTCGCAGGATCCCAAGGTCCCCATGCATTTGCCGCATTTTCCTTTTTACTAAGCTTATGGTAAGTCGTTCCCATTACAGATTTCGGCTTATAATTGTTCATCATCCATAAAGTGAGATCAAGCGCATGTGTCCCAATATCTATTAACGGGCCACCTCCTTGTTTTTCCTCATCAAGAAATACACCCCATGTAGGGACTGCACGACGCCGAATTGCATGTGCCTTTGCATAATAAATTTCTCCTAAATCGCCGCGTTCACATAGATTATGTAAATGCTGACTATCAGGTCGAAACCGGTTGTTATAGCCAATTGTTAGCTTTTTACCAGTTCGTTTTGCCGCCTCAACCATTAAACGCGCTTCATTTGCTGTCTTCGCCATTGGCTTTTCACACATTACATGTTTTCCTGCATTAAGAGCTGCAATTGATATTTCCGCATGTGAATCATTTGGTGTTAAAACATGGACAACCTCAATCTCTTCATTTTGTAATAAGTCGCGATAATCTTCATATATTTTTGCATGTTCAACACCGTATTCTTTAGCAGCCTTTTCAGCACGGGCTATTTCTATGTCACAAAAACCGATCATTTCTACATTTTCAAGCTTGGCGAGACTTGGCATATGTTTTCCATTAGCGATACCTCCACAACCAATAATTGCAAGCTTAATCGTTTTCATCTTTTATTCCTCCAATCATTGTTTAAAATAAAGCTCGAGATGTTCCTTCGCCTTCACTATTCCAAGCTGCTCTTTCTCTAGCGTTCCCCAGTAACGATGATCCTCCAGTTCGATACTAATCGGACCGTTGTAATTGATTTTCTCTAAACGCAATGCTACTTTTCCCCAATCAACCTCACCTTGGCCTGGGATTGTATAACGCCAAGAGCCTTCTGAAAAATCATAATTTGCCCCAAATGTAGCAGGAATGTTTCCGAATTCATATAAGTCATCATGTAAGATTTCAGTATCTTTCCCGTGACAATATGTAACTCTATGACCAAACTCATTAAGCACTCTTAAATAATCAATTCCCAGTCTTACTAAATGCGAAGGATCATAATTTAACCCAAAATGCTTTGACGGAATCACATTAAACATCGCCCTTAGCATTTCAGGTGTACACCCTAATGTCGGATAATATGGAGCAGGTCCCGGCCATCCTTCTAATGCTAAAAAAACATTATTTTGCTCAGCATGCTCGACAATGCTAGGAAATGCAATCTTCCAAATTTCAAAAGCTTCCTTCCTTGTCATTGGGCTTTCAGGAACAAGACAAATAAAAATGACTTTTCCACCAAGCTCTGAAACCTCTGATATTTGCTTCTTCAAGGCATTTATCGCTTCATTACGACTTTCTTGATGAGGACTTAATAGCTTTGTTTGTCCGACTGCCCCAATTCCATCAACTGTTCCGACCTCAAGTCCTTCCTTTTCTAAAGTGGACTTAATCTCTTGATTCAAATAAGGCAGATCAACTACATTTAATCCAATCTTAGAGGCGAATTTTGCAACTTTTTCAATCCCATTTGCCCCAATTTCCGGCGGAATTCTCATGCCAATTTTATTCATAAAATAAAGCCTCCTAATTATTTGTTTATTAGCCTTCTATTTAATACCACTAAAGGTAATCCCTTTTATAAACGTCTTTTGTAGAAAGAAGAATAGAATAATAATTGGTACTGTCATCATTGTGGAAACAGCCATCATCAGACCCCATTCTGAACCTTTTTGACTTTGGAACTGCTGTAAGCCTAGCGATAATGTGTATTGAACTGAATCTGTTAAATACAATAATGGTCCAATAAAATCCGTCCAACTAGCCATGAACTGAAACAGTCCTACCGCTAATATTGCAGGCTTTGCCAATGGAAGCATAATCTGCAGGTAAATTCTAAATTCACTTGCACCATCAATTTTTGCCGCCTCTCTTAAACTATCAGGCAATCCCATAAAAAATTGTCTTAATAAAAAGATATAAAACGGTACCCCGAAAAAAGCAGGAATAATTAACGGATATGGTGTGCCAACCATCCCTAATTTTTCAAATAATAGGAACAAAGGTATCATTGTTACTTGTCCTGGTATCATCATTACCCCAATCGTAATGATGAAAAGAGCATTTCTACCTGGCCACTTTAGCTTTGCAAAACTATAAGCAACTAGCGGACATGATATGACAGCACCTACCGTACTAAAGACCGTGATAATTATCGTGTTTTTCAAATAGGTGAAAAAAGGAATATAGTTCATTGCATCGAGATAATTGCTCCACATGAAAGGCTTAGGAATCCATTCTGGTGGAAAAGTAAACACTTGTGTCAATGGCTTCAATGATGTCGATACCATCCAAATAAATGGAATGATAAAAAAACATGATGCGATAATCAAAGTAAAATGTGCTAATAGACGCGTTATTCTCTTTTTCACGATCCCATCCATATGTTCGCCTCCTTATTTCCCTTGATAGTGCACCCAACGCTTTGATGTAATAAACACAAGAGCTGTTAACGCCATAATTATGACAAATAAAATCCAAGCCATAGCAGATGCATAACCCATCTTAAAAAACTTAAAACCGTTATCATATAAATACATGACATAGAAGGTTAAGGAATTCGCTGGAGTCCCTTTCCCCTGTGTTAATGCATATGGCAATGTAAACTGTTGAAAGGCGCCAATTATCCCCATCACTAAATTAAAAAAGATGACTGGTGTTAATAATGGAAGTGTTATATGAAAAGTTCTTTGAAACCAATTCGCACCATCAACTTGTGCAGCATCATAATAATCTTCTGGTATATCACCTAGCCCTGCCAAATAAATTACAATGGCCTGACCAATCCCCCATAAAGACATCATGATTAAAGATGGCTTTGACCATACTTCACTGCCCAACCAAGAGGGACCTTCAATTCCAATCATGTTTAAAAGCCCATTTACAAGACCAAAACCAGGATTTAATAACCACATCCATAAAACAGCAAGTGCAACATGTGGCACAAGAGTTGGAAGGAAAAAAATCGTTCGATAGATTGCCATCCCTTTAACCTTCATATTTAACATCATCGCTAACGCTACACCGAAAATGATACTTAACGGAACATAGAGTACTGCGAAGTAAATCGTATTATATACAGATTTCCAAAATAACGAATCCTGCATTAGCTCCTGATAGTTTTGAAATCCGATAAACTCTCCTGGCTGGAGAATACTGTAGCTCGTAAAACTAAAGTAAATCGAAGCAAACAACGGTATAGCATAAAAAACGAGTAGACCAATTATCCATGGTGAAGCAAATAGTAATCCGTACTTATATTTCCCGATAGCAGCTAGCCTTTTTTTATTTGAGGGAATGGCTAGTTTACTAGTATTCGCTTGATCAGGTAAAGGTTTCACTTATATCCACTCCTTCCATCAATCGGTTTGGGAGGGAAAACCCTCCCTTTTTCTATTTTGCAATTTCCTTCGTCACCTTTTCAGTCACTTTGTTTAACAACTCTTCTGGAGTACCGTTCCCGCGTGTTGCATTTTCTACAGCACTTGCTAATTCATTCCAATATAATGAACCTTGTGTCATAACTGGACGATGATGGGAAACAGGTAAAATTTCAACGAATTCCTTTAATATTGGATCATCTTTATAACCTAATTCTTCATTGACAGAATCAATAACAGAAAAATCCCTTGAAATTTCACTAAAGATTTTTTGTCCTTCTTCACTGCCAAAAAACTTCATAAACTCCCAAGCAGCCTCTTTGTTTTTCGCTCCTTTAGGGATAACAACTGACCATCCACCTGACCATGTTGTGTGATTTTCACCTGTTGGTGTTGGGATTGGGAATACTCCATAATTTAAATCAGGTTTGAATTTTTTAATTGCAGATACTTCCCATGGTCCGCTAACTTTCATACTTAGTTGACCTGTTAAGAACGGGTCCATTGCCCCTGTTCCTTGGGAATCTGTAAAACCAGCAATATCCTCAACATCATATTTTTTAGCAAAATCTGTTATCCATTGAAGAGCCTCAACAACCTTCGGATCATTTGCAGTTACTTTTTTAGTTTCAGGTTCATAGAAATCACCGCCAAAAGCCCATCCCCAGCTGTATAACCATCCTTGGCCATACCAAGGGATAAACCCAATTCTCTCAAATCGATTCCTCTCTTTAATCGTTAATTTCTCAGCAGCCTCCTCTAATTGGGCAATTGTTTTTGGCGGATTATTCGGCTCTAATCCTACTTCTTCAAATTGGTCTTTATTAAAATATACGAGTCGCGAATCAGTTGTCGTAGGAATACCATATAGCTTTCCTTCATAGCTTGCTTCTTCCCATGCAAACGGATAATATAAATCCTTTGAAACTCCACTTGACTCCGCTAACTCTGTTAAATCCTCTAATGATCCTTGAGCAGCCCATGAGCCAATTTCAAATCGATCGAAATAGGCAACATCTGGTGGGTTGCCACCTGAAACTGCTGTAAGCAATTTCTCATTTTGTCCTTCACCTTGGTTGGCTGTATAGACTGCATTAATTTTAATATCAGGATGTTTTTCTTCAAACGCTTTTATAACGGCATCAACTGCTTCACCAGTAATATCTGTCATTGGATGCCAAAATGTTACAGTTGTTTCCCCCCCACTCTTTTCACTCGTTGTCTCCGATTTGGAAGAGCAAGCAGTGATTACCAATGACAAAATCAACATTAAGACAAATCCTAATAACCGAAATCTTTTCATCATGTCCATCCCCCTACTTTAAAAATAATGAAACGACTTTTTCGCTACTATTCTGTCATTCTCTGATGAACCATTAATAAAAGCGCTTACATAAGTATGTAAAAAAATAGATTTATATAGTTCTGATATTATAACAACTTATACTTGTTATTATTAATGGTATGTCATTAGATTATCAACGATTCCACTATATGTCAATATGATATTTATTATATTTAATTTTATGCTTTCTCTTATCTTCTAAATAACCCACTAGTTCAAAGAGGAACAAAAAAAAACAACCCCAATTTAAAGGATTGTATTATCACTAGTTGATGAAATCGATGAGGTTGTTTTCCCTTTTATTAAACTAAAATTTATCGTTGTATGCTTAGGAATTTTTTCACCCCTAAGTTGTTTCTTTAATAAATGGACAGCCATCTTACCCATTTCTTCTTCATGTTGACGGATATGTGTAAATGTATCTTTCTCATAAAGATTTTCTGGACAATCAAAACATACAATTGAGTAATCTCCAGGAATACTTTTGCCTAATTGAGATAATACATTTTTTAATGCTAGAGCTAAATAGTATTCACAAACGATAAATGCAGTAACAGATGGATTTTGGACAATAAATTGTTTAATTGCTTCATAATCTGCTTGAAGCTTAGTTGAAGCAAGAGCATCTTCAGTATTTTGTGGTAAAGAGCTGATTAAATCAAGCAACAAAAAATTAGGGTTTAATTTTAAGCCTTGCTTTGAGTAAGCAAAATGAAAGCCTTGTAATCTTTCCTCAATTGTTGATGTACCGATTGGTGATGGTGAAAGAAAAGCAATATCCTTATGGCCTAAGGAAAATAAATAATTTGTTAATGCTTCACTTGCTTCTTGATTATTCGTACAAACCGAGCTTGCGGGAATCCCTTTCAAATACCTGTCAACTAACACTAAAGGAAATTCAGATAGAACAAGTTTTAATAATTCGGTATTGTAGTGCTCACCATGTACAGGAAAAATAATTAACCCATCCACGCCAAATTTCACAAGATCACGGATTGCTTTTTCCTCTTCCTCACTTCGACCACCTGTTCTTCTAATAATCAAATTGATATTATTTTGCTGACATGTTCTTTCAATTGCTTTGACAAGATTTAGGCCAAATGCATTATCAAAGTCTGGAATAATTAAGGCAATTAATTTACTATCTTCCGCTCTAGATAACGGAAGACTGTCATCAACTGCTTCGTTCTTTTGTTGTTGAGCTGCTACAAATGAACCTTTCCCTCTGATTCTTTCAATTATATTATTTTGGGCAAGCAAATCTAACGCTTTCTTTGAAGTTATTCTGCTAACATTAAATTGTTCTGCTAAATCCTTTTCAGAAGGAACTCTGTCACCTTGTTTTAAATTGCCCTGCTTAATCTCGAAAATGATATATTCATATATTTTCTCGTACAATGGAGTATTCATCTACTTCTCCACCCTCTATAAGTTGATATACTAAATATATCATCTTTATAACAAGAAAACAAGATTTCCGTTTAAATTTTGTTAGATTTTGTCGCAACTTGAAACTTAAGGTAATTGTCGATATATAAATATTATTCACCATTTTTTTTTGACAGTTTCAAATATGCTTATTAATAAGGTTATAATAATGGATAGCATGAATAACACCGTTATGCCAAATGTTCCTGTCATTGTTTCATCTTGCAGCAAATTGCCGACGATTATCATAAAGATAACACTACCGAAAAACGTAAGCATGATTATCGAAATGAACTTGGCCATTTTTGTTCTCCCTTACTTATTTATCAATTAGTTTTCCGTTGAAAAGGCTTATAGTTATTGTCAGATTAAAAGCTTTTTAATTTCCATTTTTTGAATAAGGATAAGCCTAGGTGCATAAGTATCTAGTGGCTCAATCTCAGCACAAATCCCACTTTTGGAAATTCAGTAATCAAATTATATATTGGAGTAACCTCTTTAAAAAGTTCAGTTATTTCACACAAATAGATAAGTATCGATTAATTGAAAAGAAAAATTCATGTTGTAAAGACATTTCCTTTAATTCACATATCCAATTCTCTAATTCCTCTTCTCCCATTAATTGTTTTTCAATTAGCCAATCTTTCATCATATGTGCAACCTTATAGGAATAATACGGTTCTTCAAACTTTTCATTTATTAAAGTGTAAACGAGTGGAGTTACTTTGCTAAATCCGATGTGATGACACATCCCATAGAGCTTTCTCCCAATATTCCCATCTGGTCCAGAATCACTAAATTGTTGTATTATCGATCGTAGCTTTTGAATATCTTTTGTTGTAAACACCGTTTGATCCCAATCTGTATGTTGGATAAGTGCAATTCCGTTAGGTTTGAGAACCCGTTTGATTTCATTTATTGCTTTAAGCGGGTCTTTTATCCATTCTAAAGTTTCAGCACAAATTACTTTATCAAAGGAATTGTCCTCAAATTGTAACGACGAACCGTCCCCTTGCACAAACTCTATTTTTTCATTCTTACCTCGGGTTTCCCAGTTTTGTTTTGCATGGGCAATTCTTTTTTTATCATGATCTAATCCTATGACTTTTTTAATATAAGGAAATAAATTAACTAAAAGATGCTCTGTATCTCCTGCATTACAGCCGATATCTAACAAAATATCATTTGGTTTTACGTGTAGTTGCACCAATTGATATTTCCATTGTTCAATTATGTCAGGCATTGGTGGTTTGAGGAATTGTTCCTGAGCCATGTTATGATCGTCCTTTCTATAAAAAATAAAAAATCCCGCCTCTATTAATGAGACGAGATTTGAAGCCCCGTTGTACTTGTACCACCCTAATTGACGAACATTCGTCCACTTTTATTGATAACGAGAAAATATCCCGATGTACCCAACATAATTTAGTTCCAGCACATATTTAAAGAAGTGTGTTTCATCATATCTTCTTCACCAGAGTTGCACCATCTCTGACTTGCTACCGAATTCATTATGATTACTCTCTTCTCCAACGAATTTTATTTTTTATTCATTATACCTAAATATTGGAAAATATGTCAATCCTTCATTTTTAATTTTTCTATGTTCATTACAAT
Organism: Bacillus sp. (in: firmicutes); assembly: GCA_031180805.1. Classification (GTDB taxonomy): domain Bacteria; phylum Bacillota; class Bacilli; order Bacillales; family Bacillaceae; genus Metabacillus. The sequence goes on along the minus strand of JAPSLL010000004.1, from coordinate 130,568 downwards.
TATATCTCCACGTACCCCATTCAAACCATTTAATTTCGTCATTTAATTTCTGAGTAAAAAACAATCTCGATATATAATTACAAACTAAATAGATTCACCTATTTCTTTTGAATCATAGAGAATAAGACATGAAATATCCACTAATTGTCAATGTATTTCAGTCTTTTTTAATATGCTATATTAGTTTTCGGAAGCGCTTTCAAATTATAAAAAGGAGTGATTTTTTGATACTTTTTGAATCTATTTCTAAGTCGTGTAAAAACAGTTCTTTTATCGTTTCTTGCAGTATTTTCATTTCGTTTCTTTTTCTAATCGTTTTAAAACCTAGTATAGGTTATGCAGAGGAAACGAAGCCTTCAGCAAAGATTGACATTCAATCGTATGTTAACGACATGCAGCCAGGTTGGAATTTAGGGAATACGTTTGATTCTGTTGGTGAGAATGAAACGGCATGGGGAAATCCACCTGTCACAAAGGAACTTATTGAACAGATTGCTGCCCAAGGCTATAAAAGCATCCGAATCCCAATTACGTTTGATCAACGTATGGCGAATGGTCCTTCCTATAAAATTGACGCAGATTTCCTTAACCGTGTCGATACTGTTGTGAATTGGGCACTTGATGAGGATTTGTATGTAATGATTAATATTCACCATGATTCATGGATATGGTTAGAATCTGGTATGAAGAATAATCATGATGAATCACTTGCACGTTTCGTTTCAATTTGGACACAGTTAGCTGACCATTTTAAGGACCACTCCACTAAATTAATGTTTGAAAGCATTAATGAACCTCGTTTTTCAGGTGAAGAGACTGAGGAATTCGCCTATTTAAAAGAGCTTAATACAAGCTTTTTTAATATAATAAGAAATTCAGGTGGAAACAATGATATCCGTCCGCTTGTCCTTCCGACATTAGACACCGGGTCTGAACAACATAAGCTAAATGAACTTTATCAAACAATTAAAGAACTGAATGATCCTAATTTAATTTCTACTATTCATTATTATGGTTTTTGGCCATTCAGTGTAAATATTGCTGGATATACTCGATATGACTTTGAAACGGAAACTGATATTATCAATACATTTGACCGTGTTCATGAAACGTTTGTTGCCAATGGGATTCCTGTTATTTTAGGTGAATATGGGTTACTCGGCTTTGATACTCATACCGGTGTCATTCAACAAGGAGAAAAACTTAAATACTTTGAATTTATGACTCATTACGCACAAGAGAAAAAAATCACCCATATGCTTTGGGATAATGGACAGCATTTCGGCCGGGAGTCCTTCGAATGGTCAGATCCACAGCTTTACACAATGATGAAAACTAGCTGGGAAACAAGATCTGCAACAGGAGAAGCAGACTTTATATACTTGAAGAAAAATGAGGAAATAACTGATAAAACACTAAGCATTGACTTACATGGTAACCAATTTGATTCCCTACTTTTAAACGATAAAAAACTTGTTAAAGGAAAAGATTATGAATGGGATGGGGCAAGATTAACATTTAAAGCTAGTTTACTTTCAAGCATAGCACAATCTGGAGAAATAGGAACGAATGCTGTATTAACGGCAAAATTTAATCGTGGAGCAGATTGGCAGTTTAACGTCATTACTTATGAAAAGCCTGTCGTCACTAATTCAACTGGAACGACAACTGACTTTCATATTCCTACCGTTTTTAATGGTGATAGTCTTGCAACAATGGAAGCTGTTTACTCAGATGGTAGTTTTGCAGGCCCACAAAACTGGACTTCATTCAAGGAGTTTGGCTACGCCTTTTCACCTGACTATAAGACAAATGAAATTATTCTTCCTGAACAATTTTTTAATGAAGTTCAGGATGGTGAAGTTCTTCTTACCTTACATTTTTGGAGCGGTGAAACTCTTTCCTACACTTTGCTGAAGGAAGGTAATCAAATTACAGGGATTTATGATGAAAAACCTGACTCTCCTGATGATAAGGAGGAAGTTCCAGTAGTTGAAGAAGACCCAGCTAAAGAAAATAATCCACCTAATAACGACGATGGAGCACCAATTAATGATGAAGAATCTAAAACTAATGATGATCCTATTAGAGACGAAACATCGAACCCTCTTGAGGAGACACCTACTTCTAATGAAAAACCAATGACTCAAATCGAGGAAAAAAACAATGCACAGCCTATTAGCCATGTTAAAAATACCGAAGTGAAAAGGACTAATGAAGGAAATTTTCTTCCATTAACAGCAACGGGGCATTACAATTTCCTAGCGATTGGCTTCTTCCTTCTTTTTATAGGAGGATCCGTTTTTCTCCTCACAAAACGACAGTTAAAGCTTTATAAATAATTTTTAATCTGATTTAAGGAAGGAAAGGTTATTTGCCTATCCTTCCTTTTTTATTGCTGTTTAAAAAAGGTAAATATCGAAAAATGCCTTCCCCCCTCGGAAATTAATCGCCTTATTAAAAATGTACTTTACCGATATTTGATTCTTTACATATCCAATATTTTTCGTTTTAATTAGTTAGTGAAACTAACTATACAGGAGGGTAATCTTGAATATTTTTTCTTTAATAACCGATTAAATCGTCGCTATTTATCAGGTTTAACAGTTAAATTATCACCATTTGGCCTTACACCTGCAAACTGGTCTTTATTAGATTATTTAGTTCAGAATGGTCAGGTGACTAACATTCAAATCGCAACCTACTGGGATATTGAGAAGCCAACTGTTTCAGCTAATGTTAAACAACTTATTAAGCTTGAGCTTATTGAGACAATTCCTGGTAAGGATAAACGTGAAAAACAGCTCATTTTAACGTAAAAAGGTCACCTCCTCATGAATGAGGTATCACCAATTATTTCGAATTTTCAAGAGGACCTACTTTCAAATTTTCAAAAGGAAGAAAAGAAATTTTTACAACGTGGCTTGTCCACTTTATACGAAGCAATGAAGGAGTAGAATGTATGACAAACGAAAAAATTTGGACGAAGGATTTTATCATTATCGGTATTATCAACTTCCTATCGATTCTCATGTTTTATTTATTAATGGTTACAATTGCATCCTATGCGATGGATGAGTATCATGTTTCAACAAGTACTGCTGGGCTAGTTTCTAGCATTTTCATCGTTGGTTCACTTATTGGAAGACTTGGTGCAGGGCGTTTTATTGCACAGCTGGGCCCAACGAAAATACTATGGATAGGCTTATTTACTTTTCTAATTACCTCTTGTTTTTATTTTATTCAAATCGGTGTTAGCTTTTTATTAATTAATCGTTTATTACAAGGAATTGGTGTTGGGATTATTGGAACAGCAGCAGGTACAATTATTGCTGAAATTCTTCCTGCATCAAAAAAGGTGAAGGTATTGGATATTTTAGTTTAAGTGTTATTTTAGCTACAGCTATTGGTCCGTTTATCGGAATTTACCTGATGAAGCTAAAAAATGGTTTTAATCTCATGTTTACAATGAATATTATCCTATCTGCAATTATTCTTATCGGCTTCTTATTTGTCAAATTAAAATTACCGGTTGTTGTAAAACCAACTTCAAAGGTAGAAGGAACATCAATCCTCTCAAAGTTTATTGAGCCAAAGGCAGTTCCGATTTCGATCATCGCCCTAATTGTTGGCTTCACATATTCAGGTATTATGTCGTTCCTATCATTTTATGCTGAGGAAATTCATTTAGTTGGTGCAGCTAGCTATTTCTTCCTTGCCTATGCAATCATTATTATTATAAGCAGACCTTATACAGGCAAAATTATGGATGCTAAAGGTGCGAATATTATTGTATATCCTTGATTTGTTTAACACCTTTGAAAAACCCTTTTTCTATCATATAGTTAATCATCCTATCTCCTCCCCGGAATTTAATATTGTATATTCAACGTTGTGTATACAATATCATTTAAGGGATTATTTGTAAATATGTCCTTTGATTTAAATTTTATGGATTCTTATTTTTTGAACAATGAAAAGAAAAACTAGTCATATTTATTGAAGAACATTTCAATATAATGCAGAGTTATCTCTATTAGTTTTTTTGTTTTTCATTTATTTCTAGAACGAAAGATAAATAATAAGGATTCCTGGAATTCTTGTCCTTAAGGAAGGATTATTATAAATAAAAAGCTGCAATAAGCAGCTTAAACGTTCAATTATTTATAAAAAAGCGACTAATTGGAGGGGTTTCAATCATATTCTTGACTCAAATGAATACGTCTTCGAATACTTGCAGCAATTTCTGTAGGATTGTCAATTTGTATAATAATATAATTATATTTTTCATGTCCATTGAGTTCTATTTTTAACAATGAATCAGTTCTTGCATAGGAAAGAAAATACCATTCATCTCGATATTTAAAGCTACCTTCGTATATATTTAGTGGCGCAAACGAAGTCCCAGGCGCTCTAATCATCCATTGCGGAGCTTGAAAAGTACCGACAAATACATCTTCAATCATCTTATAGGGAATCAAGATTTTCCGTTTAAAGGCAAAAAATGAGGTTAAACCTGTTACCTTTAGAGTAAGGATATCTTTGCCAAAATGAAGTTCTTTCCCCATTATCTCACCTCCGAAACTATCTACTATCCTTCATTATAACTAATTTATCGAAATTATTGCAATTTTAGTTAGCGATTAAATAACATTTTGTATTGAATTTACTAACTAGATTGCTCTATTTTTTTAATCACTTTAGCAGGATTTCCGCCAACGACAACATTATCAGGAACATCCTTTGTAACAACAGATCCAGAGGCAATGACTGAATTATTTCCAATTGTCACTCCTGGATTAATAATTGCTCTACCACCAATCCAGACATTGTCTCCTATCGTTACTGGCTTTCCAAATTCAGCGCCAGATATTCTTTCTTTTGCATTAAGTGGATGTGTAGCAGTATAAATATGTACGCCAGGTGCTAGGAAGCAATTATTACCAATTTTTATTTCACAAACATCTAAAAAGACACAGTCAAAATTAGCATAGAAATTCTCTGCCACATGGATATTATAGCCATAATCACACCGAAAAGTAGGCTCAATATAAAGGTTTTCACCAGTTGTACCAAATAGCTCCTTTAATATTTCCGTTCTATTCTCATCCTCTGTTTCAAATGTCTCATTATATAATCTTGTTAGTCTGCGCGCCTCAAAGCGGTCATTTCTTACCTCTTGATCAGCTGCATTATAAAGTTCCCCATTCACCATTTTTTCCTTTTCTGATCTCATCGTTCCCGACTCTCCTTTAACCCCAGAATTTATTATTATTTTAATCATATCATATACGACAGAATACAAATCCTCTATTGATTTTATCCCTATGCTATATTTTTAACCGAAAGGCGTTATTCATTTTGGTTGTTTATTTCCTCTTTCAGCGTTCGCTTTCCGCGGGCGGAGCAAACCTCAATCCATATCTTGTAAGTTTTCTAAAAAAATCAAAAAAGCGTTTCTAAGTTGAAACGCTTTTTTGATTTTTTTATGTTTTTACTTTTTCGCAATAATTAAGAATCGATTAGAATTTGTACGAATCCCTCTACTTGTTGTATTGTTTGTAACAAACTTTTCGAATATTTTAAAATGGTGCTTTTCTTCCGCAAAATGAGGAACGATCGGCGTATGCTTTAGTAAAAATAGTAGATCCTCAGGTGATTGATAATATTCTGTTGCATTGTATTCATCGGAACGGACGATGGAAAATCCAGCATGCTTTAATTCATTTATATATCTTGCTTGTAATCTTCCATTTATTTCTTTATGTTGATGATGAAATGCTTGCTTAATATTTAACTTATCAGCCTCACTCACTTGTTGTGTAATAAAATACCCGCCCTTTTTTAGTACTTTTGCTACCTCTTCTGGGTGAAATGGGGCGTGCCGACACGTAACTATATCAAAAAACTCGTGTGGAAACTGTAAAAATCCAGAGGACATTTGACAAAACTGGATATTTTTAAAATTTGCCTGAATACTATTTTTTTGTGCTGTTTTGATCATCTCACCTGATTGATCGATTCCAACAATAAACGCTAAAGATGCTGCGAGTGTTACTAAATTTTCGCCGCCACCTGAACCGATATCAAGTAGAAGATCAGTTGGGTGTGCTCTTTTAAGAATTTCTTGTTGATAATCCCATTTAACACCTTCTGTATAAACACTTATTTTACTAAAATCCCAGCCATTTATTTTACCGACTCTATCATAAAATTTTTCATAATCAAGATCATTCATTTTAATATCTCCTTTTCAAATTTTCGAATTGTTCTTTTCTGTTCTTAAAAAAGGGCAGACTCCCCCCTTGTTGGCTAGTACGCGTTTTTTCTAGCCCGAAATCTTATTACTTCGAACAGACAGAATAAACAATCCTTTCACCCCATTTGAAAAAGATATCTATATTTTACTATAATAGGATATTTTAGTAAAATAGTGAAGAGGTAGGCTTTCAACATTAAACCTACCTTTATCTTATACATTTATTTTACTCTGCAGGATATTTTTCTTTTAAAAATATTATCGACTGGTTTATTAACTCTTTCAAAACATTAACATTAATATCAGCAACTTTATTAATATAAACACAAGCTTTTCCTGATGTATGCTTTCCAAAATTTTTAATAATTCCTCTCGTTTTGCATCCCCAGTAGCAAAATATAAGCTAATTTTTGCTTTTCGTGGTGAAAACCCTACTAAAGGAGCATCACCTTCATGCCCTGAATCGTATTTATAATGATAAGCACCAAATCCAATTATACTTGGTCCCCACATTTTTGCTTGGTAGCCCGTTGTTTCAGTAAAAAAATCTAATAGTTTATAAGCATCCTCTCGTTTTTTTTGATTTTCAAGATTTTCAATAAATTCAATTACACTCGCATCATTTTCTTTTGTTTTTAACTCGTACATAGTTATACGCTTCCTTTCTATCGAAAAAATTCCGGAAATAAATTGTTTAAAACATCATTAAAAATAGATAATAGATAAGATTCATGTTAAAAGCATGTATTTATAGCCTTCTAATGCGTATGAATATAAGTACAAGTGAGGTGATTCTATTTTGTATTGATGTTTTTAAGAATTCCGGAATAAAGCATTTTGTGGAAGTTCATGAATAGATACTCAGTTATACAAAACTGGTACCCTTCTGGTTAAAAAAAGTCTCACTTTATAGGTGCCCATTATTCTTAATCCTTGAAATATCTATGAAAAATCTTTTGTTATATACTACATTTTAACTTTGCTACATGCTTCATTCACTATCCTTTTAAACCTTTAATCTATCATTCACTAATATAAATAATATAATAGATACGATATTACATGATTAATACTTAAGTAGAAAAATAATGTTCCTAATCCTATGATAAAAAGAAGCAAAAATGCGTAGGTTATGAAGCTTTTCAACGATGTATTTTTGTATTGCTTGCTGTGAATAATGGCTTTAATTATGAAGAATAATACCCAAACCATTAAACATCCAATTCCAAAGTATAACAAGGTTATAAGTATATCAATAATGATATAAATACTATCGACAATTGAGATACTCCATCCATAATATTCAAATATTTCATAAGCAAACGAATCGAAAATAGTTATTAAAAGCATAATGCAAACTACGATTGAGGAATAAATAAAATCCTTTCTTTTTAATTTTCGTTTATGTTGCTGATATCTTCTTTTCTGTTCTTCTGTTAATCCAGGTCTTCTACTTTTCTTTCTTTTTTTGTTTTTAGCCAAGTCTCTCACCCTTAAACAATGAGGTATAGTTCCTTCTATTGTTATTAAAACGTAGAAGCAGATAAAAAATTAGTCTCTAGATGTATTAATATACTGTTATTATACAGGACGATCCATTTGATACAATCAATTCCAAATAGTTAAAAGGAAGAAATAGAAAAGAACATATAGTATGTTCCTTCTATTACATTGATAATTGCCGATTGTTTTTTATTCTAATTAACCCAATAATAAGACGACATAAATAGAATTTTACAATTAAGCTTAAAAATGAATGATACCAATTCCATCCGTTATTCCAGGAAATTAAATTGGTCTTTTTAGCTGCAATTGTTTCTATTACGATTTGTGGGATAATGAAAGGAAAAACTTTTAATAAAATTCCAAACAGATTGCTATTAAGTGTCCATTGATTGTAATAAAGCAGCATTAACGGATAGTGGAATAAATCAAACGGGAGATGAATTGAGAACTTCTTTGGAAAAGGTCTAATTTTATATTTTAAGAACCCTTTAGATACGAGGTAACGATCTGCAAGAGAATTCCCAATAATACTTACAAGATAAACAATAATCCAATCCTTCAAAGGTCGTTTAATAATTGCAAAAGGTAGTAAAAACAAGGAAACCAACATAGAGAAGAGTAAAAATTTAACCTCTCGTTTTTTAGCCATGACAAACACCTCCTCTAATAGTGTTTGTTAAAGGCTGGCTTTATATGTATGAAATGACTTTACCTTTACATGACTAAACATCCTCACTATTCTCAGAATAACATTTATTATTAACGTTAATACTTTTAGTAACAATCTAAGGAGATTAAAATGAGTAAGGTTTTGGAGAATTTTAGATTTAAATGCATCAGGTCTATCGAAACGCTCACTGATGAGATATGGTTTACCATTCTTATTAGTTTTCTGTTATTATTAATCGCTATATTTATTCTAAAAGAAGTATATTTCATGGAGAGAAATTAATTTAACATTTGGAAATGTAGGACTAGCAACTTGAATTTGTGATGCCCTAATTACAAGAGTATTTTATTTAATTGATTAAGGTGATGAAAAAATAAATTCCTTGGTTAGAATTTATTTTTTCAGTTTTGTTTATATTTATAGCATTTGCCTTTCTCATCCCACTACATATTAGGATTATAAGGGATAAATGACGAATGACAGTCCTTATCCCTTACACATTAAGTTATCGCTTCTTTTATTCTATTAATAACTGTTTGATAAAATAACACATCGTGAGGAACAAACATTTCCTTCCCCACAGTCATATCTATTGGTACTTTTTTTTCACTATGTTCTTGTTTAAACCCATGAATATAGATTGAGTCACTCTCTCCAAACCATAATTGTTCAAAATCATTCAAAGCAACTTTAACGATCCCTGAAACCTCTTCCTCCTGTAAATGGAAATCATGCATAGTGTGGTTTGATTGATATAAATAGACATGTGCAATTTCCTTATCAATAAAGTTTTCTTTTATTACACAATAATCAATACTTCCTAAAGAAATTAGCTGTTCATTAGCAACATGAATTCCAATCTCTTCATTAACTTCTCTTATACCATCTTGTATCGTTTCGTTAGCTAATATATGTCCAGCAGCAGTAATATCCAAAAGATTAGGATAATCCTTTTTTCTATCACTTCTTAGCTGAAGATAAAGAAATAGTTCATCTTTTTCTTGCTTGAGAAACCAGCAATGAAAGGATTCGTGCCAATACCCTTTTTCGTGGACCTCCTCACGGGTCGCAACACCTATTTGCTGTCTATCATCATTAAAAATCTTTAATAGTTCATCTTCCATAGCTTTATCCTTTCCTTTAAATTCCTTATTGATTGTTATTCTAACACAAAGCAACAAAAAGGAGGGTGACTTAATAGGGATTAAGAAATTCTTAAAGATGAATGTCTCACTTTATCGAAACGTAATGAGAAATCCCTCCCATCAAATTAACCTTTAATAGTTTTTACTATTGTCTGTTATTTGCATCATGGTTTCAAAAGACACTTTGTCAAATGACAGAAATAATCAGAACGACATCGCAAACATTTTTTCGAGTAAGCTCTTGAAACATACCTGACATAAATCAACTAAATACTCAGGGTCTTTTTTACTATTTACAATTTGCCACACATGAAAATAGTAACGAATTTTGTATATTCAGAAGATTATAATAGTTGTATAATGAAATTTAAATAAAGTAGAAAAGGGGTTTCTTATGACGAAAACGATTGAAAAAGAATGGAATATTTCCATGCTCATGAATGAATTGAAAAAAGATAATAGCCAGTTGGAGCTTATTATGAAAAAAATCCAAGATATTTCCCGACAATCAAATATTTTAGCTCTAAATGCCGGTATTGAAGCTGCCAGAGCCGGAGAAGCAGGACGTGGTTTTTCAGTTGTAGCCACCGAAATTAAAAAGTTTTCTCAAGATAGCTTTAATACGAGTAAGGAAAGTGAAGCACTTATTCATAAAATACAGGACAAAGCGAATGAAATCATCGCAGCTAAGACAGTCGATATTGCTTTTGACACCATTGATAAAATTGACCGTAATCTCTTTGAGCGAAATTGTGATGTACAAGCATGGGCAACATTTGATGCTGTTAAACATTCTTTAACAAATTCTAATTCGGATACAAAGAGAGCTGCAGAAAATTTATTAAAAAACATCTATAACATTTATGAGGTATATAATGATCTATTTGTGATCAATAAAAATGGCGAGGTTGTTGCTGCCGCTCAAAATCAAGACCAAGTTGGAAAGAGTATGGCGGATCGAGAATGGTTTCAGGAAACAATTCGAACGAACTCAGTTTATGTTACTGACATGTACTATTCCTCTGTCGTTGATGGCTATACAATGAATTATTCTAGTCCAATCCATGATGATAATGGAGAGATTATCGGTGTATTTACTACAAGATTTAACTGGGAATACATTTATGACATTATCGATAAAGTGAAAATCGGTAAAGAAAGTAAGATATATTTAATCAATTCTGACGGGTTTGTCATCGCTTCAAAAGAACGTAATGGAATATTAGAAACAAATTTATCCCATTTGCAAGCAGTTAAAAAAGTTCTAACTAAACAGTCTACACGTGGTTTTGTAATTGAAAACAATTATATTTATGCCTATTGTTTAACAGAAGGATATAACGCATATAAAGGTAAGGGCTGGAGTGTAATTGTTGCAGAATCCATCGTTTAGAAAATGTCCATGATGGGATGAAAGGAAAGTGAGGTAAGTTTTACAAGTTTCCTCACTACTCCTTGTCATCACCCCATTAAGAAATTTCATTTTTTTTAGAACTGTTTCTAAAAGGACATTTACTCCCTTTTCACAGTCCACACATAATGAAAGATCATCAAACTCGCAGTGGTCCTTTCCCGTTTATTCTTCTATTTAAGAGCATCGCACCACTAAATAGATTGTTAGAAATTGAGTTCATGTCCTGCACCGCTATCCAGTCTTTATACGGATATCCAAGCGATATTACGTAGATCCTAGTCGATTACATAACTCATCATTAACGTATACTGTTGCACGACTCTCAAATTTTTCTATGGCAATTTTACATTCTTCTTTACTAAATTTAGTAATCCTTACAGTCAGTTTTGTAAGAATTCATTCCATGTAAAAAGCTTGGATCACACTCCAAGCTTGCACACATTCGGAGCATTTTTACACTTTAAATACATTCAACAAATCCTAGTGCAACTCATTACTTTCTCTATTCGTTCATAGATTGTTACGCATATTTCTGCAAGTAACATATTTTAAATGTAATTAAAGGATTAATGTATAAAATTGTCGAATTACAATGGATAACGTTTTATATGTGGAGGGAAATAGGATGGATGATTATTCTCGTTTAAATAAAACAGAATTACAGGAGGAATTAAGCAAGTTAGAAATAAAGTATGATGAATACAAGGCGAAAAACTTATCCCTTGATATGTCTCGTGGGAAGCCTGGTCCTGAGCAGCTTGAGTTATCACAAGGCTTACTTGATATATTAAAAGCAGATGATTCTTTAACGGTTAAAGAAAATATAGATGTTCGTAATTATGGTAATTTAGATGGACTCATTGAAGCAAAGGAACTATTTGGAGAAATGCTAGAAGTTCAGCCATACCAGCTAATTATCGGTGGTAATTCAAGTCTAAGTATGATGTACGATACAATTTCCCGAGCATTACTTTTTGGAGTTGTCGATAGCAATATCCCCTGGAATAATGAAGAAAAAATCAAATTTTTATGTCCTAGTCCTGGTTATGACCGTCATTTCGCAATATGTGAAGCTTTAAATATCGAAATGATAACCATTAACATGCTAGATGATGGTCCTGATATGGATGAAGTGGAAAAACTAGTTAGTCAGGATGCATCGATTAAAGGCATATGGTGTGTACCTAAATATAGTAATCCAGAAGGTGTCTCATACAGCGATGAAGTTGTCGACAGGTTAGCAAAAATGGATACAAAGGCAGACGATTTTAAAATATTTTGGGATGACGCATACACTATTCATCATTTAACAGATGAGCCAGTTGTTGTAAAAAATATTTTACATGCATGTAGAACTGCAGGTCATCCAAATCGTGTCTTTATTTTCGCTTCCACCTCAAAGGTTACGTTCCCAGGATCAGGTGTTGCAGTGATGGCAGCAAGTGAAGAAAATATTCAGTTTATTAAAAAACAATTAGGAATTCAAACAATAGGGCCAGATAAACTAAATCAGCTTCGACACGTACGTTTTTTCAAAAATGTCGATAATATGAAGCTTCATATGAAAAAGCATGCAGAGCTTATTAAGCCAAAATTTAATATTGTATTAAATGTATTAGAATCTCAATTAGGAAGTCTTTCGATCGCATCATGGAAAAAACCAAAAGGTGGCTATTTTATTAGCTTGGATACAATCGATGGCTGTGCAACTGAAGTTGTAAAGCTTGCTGGAGAAGCCGGTGTTACGTTAACAAATGCTGGAGCAACATTTCCATATGGAAAAGACCCTCGAGATCGAAATATAAGAATCGCACCTACTTATCCAACTATTGAAGAGCTTAAAACAGCAATCGAAGTTTTATGCTTATGTATTAAATTGGTTTCGATAAAGCAACTGTTAAATCAATAATAAATAGCTTTGAAGGCCTGTTTAAATCCGCACTCTCTTAACAGGCCTCTTTCTTAATGACAATTACCCGTTATAGCAACTAAATACATTAGGTACCTAGACATTCCTTATTAAAATATTTTTCAAGAATGAGTTTCGCTCTTCCTTCTATAGAAGAAGGCAAATCGTTTATCGGAAAATAGCTTAATTCTAGACTTTCCCCGTCTCGTTCTAATAATTCTCCCGTTACTTCCTTTGCAATATATAATGCTATTACATTATAAACTTCATCCCCATTAGGATATTTAAAATAGTATTCTTCTCCTGACAATATTTCGATAAACTCGAAAGTTTCGGCAGTCAATCCAGTTTCTTCAAACAGCTCCCGTTTTGCAGTTTCTTCTAACGTTTCCCCTAACTCCATACCACCACCTGGTAATCCCCAATCCTTTGTATCTGCGCGGAGCTGTAATAACAATTCATTATTATCATTCAAAACAATTATGGTTGATCCTACTAATATTAACGGCCTCGTTCCAATTAAATTTCTTATATCTTTAATATAATCTGCCATTTATATGCCCCTTTGTAATTGAATTTTAATATGAACCTCTATTTATTATAAAAGGATAAGTCTCATCGATTCCTGAATGTACAAAATATTTTATTGATCTCATTAGACTCACATGCTAGTGTATTTATTTTCAACTCATTAAGCAAAGGTTTTATTGTTTAATTTTTCAATGATAGCTGGTATTTCATCGAGCTCATCAATTACAAAGTCAGCGTCAGCACTTTTCCAGTGATTAGTCTTCTTCCAAATTCCGATCATCCCTATTTCTTTAGCTGCCTTTACATCGTTCTCAGGATGATCCCCAATAAAAACACTCTCATGAGGAGCCACGTCAAGTCTATCTAAAGCTCTTAGAAACAGTCTTGGGTCTGGTTTTCTCAGCTCTTCCCATTCTGAAACGAAAATGGCATTAAAATACGTTTTCATTCTTAATGCATTAATATTATCCATTTGAAACTGTCCGTAGCCATTTGTAATGATCCCTAAACGAAGGTTGTTCCTTTTTAACTTATCAAGCATGGAAATCATTGAGGGAAATGCAACACAGCTATGTTTAAAGTGCTGAAGATAATCTTGCAGTAATTTTTCAGAGGACATGTTCGCAATTTGGAATTCATTGCATAATCGATCGTATACTTTATCTTTCCAGACGTATCCATGATTATCTATTTCTATAAATCTATTTATATAATCTTCTTTTACTATATGACCGAGGTCACTTTTCAATCTATCATACTGCATTCCAATAAATTGTCTTACTGATTCATCTCGATTTAATAATGTTCCATCTAAATCAAATAGGACAGCTTTTATCAAAAAGGTTCCTCCCCTTAATATGAAGTGAATATATATTCTCTATTTTCATCTCTCAAATCATTTTAACAAATTTTGGTACATAGTTGTTATGCTTTTTTAAAAATAAAGTAGACTAACAGGCGTTCACATTCCACAAGAAAACTAGTATACACCTTTAGCGTTGGCTCCTTAGGGTACACTTTGACAAGCTTTTTCCGTAGGATTCACACATTTAAACTAAATGCTAAGAATCAACAATAAGCTTTTACATAGCGAAAATAAAAAGACTGCATTAGCAGCCTTTTACAAATATTTATATATTATACATAAAAAATCTTCTTTTTGATTTAACCAACAATTTTTCCCTTTTTTATAATGCAACAGTTATACCCGTCGTTTCCTCATAATTATAAAGCCTTGTAGGCATATCAGAAAATCTTTCTTATTCATTATAAGCTGTACCGTGATAAGACATATCAAGCCCCTCCTGCTCTTCAAGTTCTGTTGCTCTATAGCCAACTGTTTATTCGCAGATTTTTGCAGTTAATGTACCGGCAAGAAGCCCCCAAACAATCACAACAATTGCACCTAACTGCCAATAAAGATAATTGTCCAGTTGTGAATAGTCCATCTGATGTATAAAATAATCCTACAGCAATTGTACCAAACATCCCATTTAAAGCCATGTACAGCAGCTGCACCGACAGATGCCAACGGAATATTGCTAGGTGTATCTTCCAACAATTTGAGAAACAGTAAAACCAGTTATTCCGATTTTTTTCAACCCGTTTATTTTCTCTGTTAATCTTTGAGGTATAATAATTGTTGGTGTCTAACATTTACGTAGCACTTCACAAAAGGTCGCTTTTTTATGATTATAATGGTTTATATGTGAACTTATAATTATTCATCATTTGAAGTACTTTCATTTTCTATAGAGTGTTCTGCATTTTTTGCATCATTATGTGCAGGTCCAAATAAATTTAAAATTGTAACACCGATTAGGATAAGCGATATTCCAATAACACTTGCACCATTTATTTTTTCTTTCCAAATAAAAATAGATATAATCACTGTTGCAATAATGCCCAAACCTGACCAAAGGGCATAGGCAATATTTAACGGTATCGTTTTTAATGATAATGATAAAAAGAAAAATGAAAAGATGAAACTAAATAACATTCCAAGTGTCGGTAACCATTTTGTAAATCCTTCAGACGCTTTGAGCATCGAAGTACCAATGAGTTCACCGACTATAGCAAATGCCAAAAATAAATAAGCCACCTTCTTCTCCCCCTAAATTGTTTAAATGTTTGGTACTTTTTATAGATGAAAAATGACAGAAAATGAGCTGTAATCTTTTGATCACAGCTCATTTTAAAACAGGTCTTCATCTTAACTTAATGAAGAATTGTTTCAAATTAATAGTATAAAAGCTTTTATTTGTTATGTAACTTTATATAAAAGGAGATTTACAGCTTTCCTCCTTTAGGTATAAAAGATGAGATTCTCTCAATTCCTTGTATAATAGGCTTTGCTCGTTGAATTAAAATCTTTGTTTCCTCAAATAACAATGATGCTTTATGAGCATTTTCATCCTTCCATATCTCATAAACAAACACTGTATTAGGCTCAGTAGCAGAAACACTAACATGATAAACTTCACAATTTTCTAGATTCTCCATTGCGTGGGCTGCTTCTAATAATATCGATACTAATGTATCAAGCTCACCATCTTTTGCTATAAACTTGGCAAATAGACCATATTTACTCATTCTATTCCCTCCCTTTAATCTTATTAATTATCTTAATGTCTCATTCAATCTCAAAACTAAATAAAACACATAAGGTGAAATTAGAAATTCTAATATAAACCTGATAGGAGATTCTTCCAAATGATTGAAATGAATGAGTGCAAATATAGCTAGTTTTTTTTATATTTCTCTTCAATACCTATTAAGTAATTATCCATTTCTTTAAAAGCTATCTCAACCATATTATACCATTCAAAAAATCATATTATAGTATAAATAGTTCAAAAATGACTACTATCAAAACAATCGTTTCTCATTTTCATACCTTCAAGATGTTTTACATAATAATATATTGTTTTCATACTACCTAATATAGGCATATTGTTTATCGGAAAGTGCATCACTTAGCCAGTTTGGATGCATCTTTAAGAGGTTTTTCGGAAGATTCTCTGGGCTAAAAAACTGTAATGCTAACGATTCTGAAGAATTACATCTAAGTTCACCACTTATAATCTTAGCTAGTAGACAGGTCGTAATAAACTGAACATTTTTTCCGTTCGGATAGGAAAAAACTTGTGAATCTGGATCAGAGTATACACCAATTAGCTTTATTATTTTTATCGTTAAATTCGTCTCTTCTTTAATTTCCCTTATCGCAGCATCTTCAACTGTTTCGCCAATTTCAATATGACCTGATGGAAGCGCCCATTTTCCAACGTCGGATCTTTTTTGTAATAATACTTCGTTTTCTTCATTCATTATTACAATGGAAACTCCAGCTTTTAATTCATCAATTCTCATAGCAAATTCCTCCAATCAATAATAAAAAAGGTCCGAGAAGAAAGGTTTTCAGCGCATCAGAAATACACTGAACCTTTCCCCTCGGACCTTTTATGTCAATAGGTGCCTTTTACAAATGTAAAAGATGTAGCCCTCGGTCACAGACCTTAAAAAGCGGAACCCTAGCCACAAATTTCCAGTTCATTTATTAGATAATTCATTTATATTTAATATTTTATATCAATAGATGAAGAAAATAAATAGTTTTCTAGTCTAGAGTTTTTAGAGGAACTATCCTATCATAGCAAACCCTAATAAACTACTTTATGTTTTCTTATCATCAATATAGCTACAGCAGTTTCTTTATTTTTCAGATTGTTGAACACTTTCTTATAGAGACCCTCAAAAAAAAAACTATTGCCAATGTTTTGGTAATGAAAGATTCGAAGGAATTTTCGTATTCCTATCACCTATTGCAGCATTTACTTGGGCTTGAGTGAGAAAAATAGATCCAGTTAGATTTGCTCCCCTGATATCAGCATCTCTCAAATCTGCTCCAATGAAATCAGCAAATCTCATGTCCGCATCTTTCAAGTTACTTGCGATTAACAACGCTCCTCTAAGGTTAGCACCGCGTAAATCTGCTCCACTTAATTTTGCACCAATATAATCGATTCCTTTTCTACGAAAATTTCGAATTTGCTTCACGTTTCCTCTTACTAATTCACTTGCTTGTACAAGAAGTTCATTTACAATTACTCGATGAGCAGAAATATTTAAATTCAAAATATACTCGGGGATCTGATTCGTTAACGATAATGTATTTTCATATAATACACGTATATCTTTATGTATATTAAATGTCTCTTGTCTATGCAGTGCTTCCTTTAAGTAATAAAGCATTTCATGTAGCTGTTGCATTATTGGAAAAACCTCAAACATTTGCTTTGCAATTGATTTATTATGCCAATCGTCACCTTTAAAGGTTATTTGAGAAACCTTTTGTCCAGCCCCAAAGCATTCATATACGGAACAGCCTTTATATCCTGTTTCTCTCAAACTATTATGAATACGACAGCGATAATCTGACTGTAAATTTTGACAAGGGATCCCCCCGTCTTTATCTGCTGCAAAGTCAGCTGATTTTGCGTACGGCAATGCAACACAGCATAATCCAAAACAACTAGTACAATCCGCACGTAAATGCTTGCTTTCAGAAATAGATAATTGATTAGACAAGATGTACACTTCCTTTACTAAGTAACACAAGTGGCTTTTATTACCATGAGATTTATTTCTACAATATAACAAATTGTCGCTGTTATGAACATACCTTTCTTGCAATAAGACGAAAAATCCTTGAAAAAAGGCTATGCTTAAGCTTTTTGTTGATTTCTTAACAATTTGTATAGAGATGCGAAAGGCATGATGCACCTGCGGGATTAGCATTCAAAGGGATACCTCACAGGCACTAACTCCGAAGAGACTCCAGAACAGCCCGAGGACAGTAGCGATAATAAACCGTGAAAAAAATAAAAACACATACTTTTATTAAAAGTTTGTGTTTATAAATTCATCATTACAAAACTAGCGCTCTTTGCTTCTGTTAAACTTCTCATTTGACTTTTTTAAGGCAAATCTAAATTTCTCACCTTTTTCTATTTGTGTTATTTGAGAATCATGTACAGTTATTTGGACTGTACCAAATTCGATATTTTCTAAAATATTAATGATTTTATCTATTACTTCTTGATCGATTTTATTTTTCTTTAACAAATAAATCCTCTCCCTTTAATAAAGCGATCCTATTTAACAACAAGTCCTCAAGAGTAGTTTTCTCTAATACGTATGCAATCGTATCTCTAACTAAAGACCATAGTGGTTTTAATTGGCAACCAGCCTCTAATGGACAGGGCTCATACTTTGTAATGGATGCACATCCCATCGGTGAAAGGGGCCCTTCAAGATTTCGGATTACCTCACCTATATTGACTTCATTAGTGTTTTTATGAAGAAAATAGCCACCACTTGCACCTCTTTTACTTTTAACATAATCTAACTTTTTTAATTGAAGGAGAATTTGTTCTAGGTAATTTATTGTTACAAGTGTTTTCTCTGAAATTTCTTGAATCGTCATCACCTTTCCTTGATGTTGACCAAGTATTAATAATGCTCGTAAAGCATATTCTCCTTTACTCGAAACCTTCATTAATATACCTCCCTACAAAGTTGAGTAATCTAGTCGACTTTAATCGATCAAAATGTCGAGTAAACTGGTCAACTTTACTAGTGAAAAATGATATGATTTTAATCGCACTAATACCAAGTATTTTTATTGGTTTTATTTGTTTTTATATATAATATTATGTAGGCCGAGTAAAATCAACCACTTTTTACAGTATTTTTTTATTAAGAGATCATCTTCTTCCACATTTTCCTTACTTACTCTTCTCCCAAAATTACTTCTTCATTTTTTCGTTCGATTTCCTTATTATATTCTTTCTCAATGTCCGATAATGTTAATTCATATAAGTGAAGATCATCCTTTTTGTATACACCTAAAGCAAGTAATTTCTTTATTAACCTTTCTTTTTTCTGCAATACCGCCTTACGTAATTGTGACATTCCTTTACCTCCTAAATATTTATAAATTACAGACTTTATCTACAAATAAACAAAAGAGGAAGGGAACTGATTTTGGATGACAGTACCCTATATCACTATTAATGGTTTATTTTATTCAGCAATTGACTTTTCGTCCCGATGTACATGTCGACTCGAACGAATTTTTGTGATTGTAACAAATATCGCGGTGAGCCAAATAACAATAATAAGGAGATAAATGTAAGGATATACATTTGTATCAGAAACCCACGTATTTACTAACGTTCGTGCATTAACTAAAATAATAAAACCACCTACTAGTACCCCCATTAGCTGTGCATGAATTTTCTGAACTAACCATGCGGCAATTGGTGCGGCAATTAGTCCTCCAACCATTAATGCTCCAACCCAAAGCCAATTCACTTGCTCCCAACCAAGTGAAATTAGAAATCCAATTGTTGCAGAGATGGCAATTGCAAATTCACTCGTATCAACTGTTCCGACAACTTTTCTAGGACTCAATCCCTTCTGAGATAATAATACAGGTGTTGCGATAGGTCCCCAGCCTCCACCGCCAGTTGAATCAGCGAATCCTGCAATGAATCCTAACGGTATTGACTGCTTTAAACTTAGAGACCTTTCTCGTTTCACCTCATTAAGTTGAAATTTAAATAAAAAACGGATGAGAACATATACCCCTAAAATAAGAAGGAATAATGAAATAAACGGTTTCGCACTATCACCTGGCAAATGACTTAAAAATGTTGCACCTAAAAAAGCCCCGATAGAACCTGGAATAATTAAGCGAAACACGGTTTGTTTGTCAACATTTCCGAATTTGATATGAGATGCCCCTGATGCAGCTGTTGTTACTACTTCTGCCAAATGGACAGAAGCCGAAGCAACTGCAGGAGCAATGCCAAAAGCTAATAATAGTGAAGTAGAAGTTACTCCATATGCCATTCCAAGGGCACCGTCGATTAATTGAGCTAACAATCCGATAAAAGCAAAAATAATTAATTTTTTCATTTTTACACCTCTTTTTTTGATAAAAACGAAATAAAAAAAGGCATAACCCTCCCTATTTGGAGTAGGTTATACCTTCGGTTGTCCGATCGGCTCTTTATTTCATCTTTTATTTGTTACAAATTATAATCCACATTATTCCTACCTGTCAACTTGTATTTATAAAAATCACATTTAAAATAAAATTATCTATTATGTTTTCTAAAGGCTGTTCTCGTAAACTCTGTTGCTTTTTATTAATATAGCATTTCATTTAATTTCCTCATACAGTGCTCACTTTCCACGGCGTGAGTTGTGAGTCTCCAATATTTTAGTAAAAAACCTTGCTAAAAAGGTTTGCCTAAACATCATTCAGTATGAATCTCATTTCTTCGTGCCATATACCATAAATAAAAATCCCTTCCTATTTCAATTGGAACATCATCTAGCTTATTTTGCTCAACAGGATTCGCACGATTCGTCGTAGCTATTGAGGAAAGCCCAAAAAGCTTTTGAAGCAGTGTACGTGTTACAACAACCTCTATAATTTTGTCACGTTTTGAAACAAATAGTGTTGTCGATAATCCACCGTATTTAATTTGAATAAATTGTTCGTTTAAAAGATAGCCAGAATTTAAATAATTAAGAACTCTTACTATCATTATGATAGCTAACAATAAAATGGAACAAATCCACCATGATTCCTCTAATTGAAAAAACCTTGGTTTAACAAAAAAGAGAATTGCTGTCGCAATGATCCAAATCCAGCTCGGCTTTAATAATCGGACCCAAAATGATTTCTTTGGTAAACTCACCATTTCTTCTTCCACTTTATACGATGGAAGCAGAGCAGATATTATTTTATACGCTTGTTTTACAGGCAAAAATGGATAAAGGGTATTTACATCTAAACTTTCATCGCCAATCTTCATGCTTCCGACACTTGTTAGTTTGACTTCAGCAAGCCCAAGGATTTTTTTCATTAATGATTGCTCAATCTCGATAGCCTGCACTTTATCTTTTGCAATAGAAAAAGCTGTTTCCTCAAGCACTCCTTTATGTATATAAATTCGATTATCATCTGATGATATTTCATATTTTCCATATTTAAGAAACGTTCTTATCATTCCAAAAATAACGGAACATAAAATAAATAGGACCAATAGGATTGTTACTATCCACCATGAATTGATGATACTCGAAAAAATCCCTTCTGCTTCCTTCTCAATATGGAATATGTCATCAAGTTTAGAATAAAAAGAGGCTACTATTGGTATGAAAAGTAAAAAACTGAGAGATGTAAAGGATGCTCTTATAAGCTCGTTCCTCGTAGAACTAAAATGAATTTTCCGTTCACTTTTGAGCTGACCTTGCTCCTCGATTTCATCATGTATAGCCTCTTCACTAGATTGATTTGTAACATATTCTTCTAAGCGAGTAGCCTCATCTTTCGTAATCACATTAAACACTATATCTGCGTCCTCATCTGTCGAGCTTGTTTCAAATCGAATAGATGTCATATTAAATATTTTATGAAAAAGTGATGTATGCTTTGTAATATTATGTATTTTACTAAAAGGTACTGTTTGTTTTGATTTAACAAAAACTCCTTTATATATATGAAAAGATTGATCGTCAAGCTCATATTTATGTGTCATCCACTTTAATAAAATATAGATGACTACAAAAAACATCAAAGCAACGAAGGCTATTCTACCATATTTTAATAACAGGGATTCCTCGCCATACTTAATTACATAAAGGTAAAATCCGATAAAAAAAGAATTTCGTAACAATTTCCATAATTCGAAAATTACTAAATAAAAATGGTATCGCTTTGCTTTCATACTATTCTACTTCCTTTATTTTTGCATAATAAGCAATTTTATTGCGTAATTCTGTTGCTATTTCTTCTGAAAGCGCAGGAATAGTATGGGTGGACCCCATAGTTTCTACTTTAACGGAAAACAACCGATATTTTCGATATATCGGGCCTTGGCTTGTTGAAACAGATTGTATTTTTGTCATTGGAACGAGATGATGCTCCTCAAATATTGCCCCAAATTTTAACTTTAAAAACTCTTCATCCACATCATAACGCCAATTTTTATAAAGAAGAAATGGCCTCGTTATCGACCAAATTGGCGATAACACTGCTAGTATGGCAAGTCCGATTAATATCCAGCCAATCCATTCTAGCCAAGAAAAATGATAATCGAGGTAAAATAAAACTGCCAGTACAATAAAGCCGATGAAATCTGAAATTAAATCACTTATCATCCATACTTTAATTGCATTTTTAGATAATTTTTTCTGCGGTGCACTAATTTCTGAATCCATTTCAACCATCCTTTAAATCATAAAATATTATACTATTATCATTAAATTACCATTTCCATCCTTTTACATCAATATGAGATTAGTAAATTGAGTATTTAATTAATAAACCTATGAAACTTATTTTAGAAATAAATGAAATAAAGGAAGATAACTAAATTATCTTCCATTTCTTCCTTCATATAATTTAGGAGTACTATAATTCCTCATACTTCTTGGTTTCTCGTAATTACTTTTCAATGAATCTAATCTTCTAACAGCCTTTTCAAATTCTTCATTGGAAAGCTGCTTCGTTGCTAATAATGAGTATAACATCGCAAAGGCAATCGGCTTTGTATCTACATGAATTGTAATATCTACATCAGAATTTCCACTATGACTTAAGGTCGCAGCATTTGCTTGCAAACTTTTCTCGAGTAACTTTGAAACTTGCTCATCAATTGGAACAACATTATTTTTCAAATATTACACCCTTCCCTCTTACCAATAGTTTGTTTCTTCAGGCTTGAAAGGAGAGTAAAATAGCTAAAAATAGCTATTCTACTCCAATTTAAATTAGTGACCTTTTTTCTCATTAGACTCGTTATGAGCTTTTGAGTGTGATTTTGCGTTAGAATCGGAGTCTGAGTCAGAGTCTGATTCAGATTCAGATTCAATATCAATTTTGACATGTGAATTACCGCTATTTACTACTTTAGCAACATTCACATTTCGATTTTTATTCTTTAAATCATTCTCATTATCCAGCTCATTTTCAGCAAATAAGTCATTTTCATTATCAACATCTGCATTAGCTTTTGCTAGACTTTCTACTTGAGCTTCATTTTCTTCAGAGTGATTTCTTTTTTTCTTCCATTTACTCATGTAATCCCCTCCTTCCTTTGTTATATGATTACTATATTCAAGATGAAAGAAATGGCATGTGCTAGCGTTACTAATTAAAACATTGATATTTGTATTTGAAAGGGTTAAAAGGATAACCCACAATGATAATTATGTTAATTTACTGTATTAAATTTTCTTTTACAAATTAAGTTAGTTATTTTCATTCCAAACAATCTAGTTTTTTACAAACGATATAGGAGCTCAACGAAAGCTGTTAACGTATGGCTTACCTTATATGGCTACTACTTAGAAAATTCCCACGCATTATTTCTAACATCAACTAAAGCTTTTACATATGAAACATAAAAAAACTGCTCCTACATAAATAGGGCAGCTTTTATTTTAAATTGCTTGAATTTCAGGTTTTTTCACTTTTTTAATTTCATATAGCCCACCTTCTGAATGAACAATGTATTCAGGTTTCGGCTTACCACGATTCGCTTTATGACCAGCGATATGAGCTTCACTTTTTTCCCACTTTTTCCAATGCTCTTCTGATTCCCAGCGAATCATGACAATAACTTCTTCATCTCCACGTCTTACCTTTTTCACCAATACCGATAAATCAATAAATCCTTCTTGCTTTTCAATAATACCTTCCTTTGAGAAACGATTGACAACTTGGTCAGCGTTTCCTTCTGTTACAGTAATAGTTTTCATTTGAACAAACATCCACCCAGCTCCATTTCATTTATATACCTTTTATTTTAATTGAAAATAATTATCATTGTCAATTTATTTACTATCGGGTGGACTTACTTAATTTCATCATAACAAAGCTTTTACTTTATAACTTTTTCTTGTTCTTTAATTTTTTCTATGATTGCATCTGTCATTTCTTTCGTCATCTCAGAAAGATTTTTTTTCAACTTTGATTGAATCATTTTTGCCATTGCACCTTCTGGAATAATCTCAAGATATCCAGTCATATATGTGCTTTCTTGATCAGATGCTTTCGCTTCAAAATATCCGTTACCAGAAATCTTTTCATTGATTCCCGTTAACTTAAATGTCACCTTCTCTGGCTCAATCCATTCTGTAATATCTACCTTTAATTGAATTTTCTTTTTTATTAAGCCTAAATCAGTTTTAAATGTCCATGTCGATTTACTTTCATTTATTATTTTATGTTCGATATAGCCTGGAACAAGAGGTGCCCAATTATCCATAATGCTAACAAAATTCCAAATTGCCTTGATCGGTAAATCAGCTTTTACTTTATACAAATTATTTGCCAATAAATCTCCCTACTTTCTTCTGTCAATCAAAATGATGGAACCAATCTAACCATATTCCACGATCGATAGAGTTATTCCAGAAAAAAGATAGGCCATGCTAAAAATTAATACCAATAACCATATTGAGGGTATGGATAAGGATAATACCCATATAAATATGGATTAAATAAGGCACTACCAAGCACCCCACCTAAAACCCCACCAAAAAAAGGTCCTGGAAAAAACGGTCTTGGTCTTCCATAAATGAATGGTCTTCCGAACGGTCTACCGAATATTCTTTCATCATTGCCAATTTGATAATATTGATTTTGCACAAGTTTCCCCTCCAAAATTAGGTATTTCACTACTCGTTAACAAAATATGTTACTTACCCATCATATTCCTTAGGTCAATCACCCATTTTATAACGGAATTATCTTGTTCATACATTTGTCCACCTTAAAAAAGTTAATCTGGAATTATACTTCGATTCGATTAAATGTAATCAACCACAAAAAAAGGAGCAAACATTATCAAAACAATACATTTATTCTTTCGATAATGTTTGCTCCTTCTCAATTTTTCCTTCAAATTTATTGCCACCTTAACCCTAGTGATAAATGACAGCATTCCAAATTTCCTACTTTTGAAGAAAATTTTAAAATAATTCCATCTGGATTAAAGGCTGTCTCAACAGTTGAATGTATACCAGTAGATTTTATTAATCGTTCGACCTCTACCATATTAGAGGCTTGGGCGGCGGTCATGACTTTTTGAGCAAATGACTTAGAACTAGCTAATTTTGTTAAGACCAAATTTGCTTCCCCCAATAAATTCTGCATCGATTTCACCGAATCTTCAAAAAAGGAAGGATCAACTTGTGGAAGCTGTCGATAAAACAGTTGATATGGAATTTGACACTGTGGTTTTAATACTACTTGTTGATAATTTTTCCGCATATAGGAAGGGTAAGCATCACGGTAACAATAATATAATTTCATGTTTCTCGATCTTCTCCTCTCATTTATAGCACTATACAATATACGGAAAGCCTTTAAAATCGTGATTATTTTTATACTTAAACATCCTGTAAGTTAACGTAAATGAATTAGAATTTGTTGTATGGAGAATATAATTAATGTTTAACTACCATTTAACGAGAGGTTGTTCATAATGAAAAATTACCGATATCTTATTCAAGATAAGTTTGATGCAAATACCATCGCAAATGATCTGCGTGTCCAGCTTAATGTCAATCGATTTGAAAATGTCACAATAAAAGCGGTTAATCAGCGTAATGAAGTCATTGTACAAGTACCTGATTCCAGTGATCATTTAGAAATTGCTGTAGAGAGCTTTATGGAGAATTATCAGACTGGTGTAATCTTGGAGTAGAGCAACTAACCTACATATTGCCCCCATGTTTATAATCCCAAAATCTTCATGCGATAGCTTTATTAAAAATGGCTAAACTACTTCTTGTGTGAAATCAAATCAAAAGGAGGAATGTTAATAATGGACACACAATATTTAGCACCACACGAAACTTATGAGCTACATGAATTGTTAACTTTCAAAAATACATGCTTAACGAAATCAGCTACAATGAGCAAACTAATACAAGACCCTGAGCTAAAAGCAATACTTGAACATGATGTGACTAAATCAAAACAACAAATTCAAAGAATTCAAGAATTCATAACAAATAGAGGTGACAATTCATGAATGGCATGATGCAAAATATGGCAGGTATGGGTGCTATGACAGACCAAGTAGTTGCAACAGACTTTTTAATCGCCGCTAAAACGGGCGTTAAAAATCTCGCATTGGCTATAACTGAATCTTCTACTCCAGAAGTTAGAGATACATTAAAGCAATATTTAAATGATGCTGTAGATACCCACGAACAAATATTTAATTATATGGTAAAAAAGGGCTATTATCATCCGAATAATATGTCTGAACAGTTAACTGTTGATTTAAATGCCGCTAAAATAGCTATGGACCTTCCTGAATCTTAAACATACAAAAAAGAATGGCATAGATGAGTTATGATTCATCATGCCATTCTTTTTCTAATATTAAGCTAAAACTGTACTACCCATTAAATATTTGTCAACTTCTTTAGCAACTTCTCTACCTTCATTAATAGCCCATACAATTAAACTTTGACCACGTCTGGCGTCTCCAGCAGCAAAAACTCCTTCAACATTTGTTCTAAAATCTCCATATTTAGCAGCAACAACATTTCTTGCTGTTGTTTCTACATTAAACTGCTTTAATACAGGCTGTTCTGCTCCTTCAAAGCCAATTGCGATAAAGACTAGCTGTGCAGGCCATACTTTTTCAGTTCCAGGGATTTCTTTAAAATAGTATAAACCATTTTCATCTTTAAGTTTTTCCATTTGCACTGTATGAAGCTCTTTTAAATTACCATTTTCATCAGCAACAAGCTTCTTTGTTTGAATGGAATATTCCCGAGGATCGTTGCCGAATTTAGCTTCTGCTTCCTCATATGCATACTCCATAGTAAATACATGCGGTACTTCTGGCCACATATTTTCTTTTGTACGTGACATTGGTAACTTTGGATGCTTACCAAATTGAACAACACTTTTACAATTTTGACGAAGTGCAGTTGCAACACAGTCAGCACCTGTGTCACCCCCACCAATGACGATGACATCTTTGCCTTCAGCATTAATGAACTGTCCGTCTTCAAAGTTTGAATCAAGATAGCTCTTTGTAGCAGTTGTTAAATAATCCATTGCAAAGTGGACTCCATTTGCTTCACGACCTTCTATTACTAAATCACGCTGCTTTTGAGCACCTACACAAAGGATAACTGCATCATATTGCTCACGGAGCTCTTCAGCGGAAATATCCTTACCGACCTCAGTATTAGTAATAAAGGTAATTCCTTCTTGTGACAGAAGAGAAATACGGCGTTCAACAACATCTTTGTCTAACTTCATATTTGGTATTCCATAGGTTAACAATCCGCCTGGTCGATCCGCACGTTCATATACAGTTACTTTATGTCCTGCTTGGTTTAATTGGTCAGCACTTGCTAAACCAGCTGGACCTGATCCAATGATTGCAATTTTCTTGCCTGTTCGTTTAGATGGAATACGAGGCTTAATCCATCCATTTTCAAATCCCTTATCAATAATAGCTTTTTCAATGTTCTTAATCGCAACGGCCGGGTCAGAGATCGCTACGTTACAAGAACCTTCACAAGGAGCTGGGCACACTCTCCCAGTAAATTCTGGAAAATTATTCGTTTTCATTAACCGTTCTAACGCTTCTTTCCATCTACCCTTATAGACTAGGTCATTCCACTCAGGAATTAAGTTATGGATTGGACAACCAGAAGTATACCCATTAATTTCTGTTCCAATATGGCAGAAAGGTGTTGCACAATCCATACAACGTGCTCCTTGTCTACTTAACTTTTCCTCAGAGAAAGGAGCTGAATATTCTTTCCAGTCATTTAGACGTGAGAGCGGCTCTCGTTCAGCCGCTTTTTCACGTTTAAACTCTAAAAATCCTGTTGCTTTCCCCATCTTCCTCTCCCCTTTCTACTGTACAAATGCTTTTGAACGTTCATTACTTGATGACGTTCCTTTTTTTTCACTTTTTGCATTCTCTTCAAAGGCACTCATAATTGCATCTTCATCTGATAAACCTGCTTGTAGTTGCTCTTCGATTCGTTCCATCATTCGTTTGTAATCTTTAGGGATAACCTTAACAAACTTCGGTAAAACTTCATTCCAATTATCTAGGATATACTCTGCTTTTTTACTACCTGTATAATCGAAATGATTTTGAATCAAATCTTCTAATGATTGAATTTCTTTCTCTTCAACGATAGACTCTAGCTCTATCATTTCAAGATTGCATAGCTTCTTAAATTCATCACTATTATCAGCTAGCACATATGCAATACCACCAGACATCCCTGCTCCAAAGTTTTTACCAACATCACCGAGAATAACAACACGACCTCCAGTCATATATTCACAGCCATGGTCACCTACACCTTCAACGACAACATTTGCTCCACTATTACGTACCGCAAAACGCTCACCAGCACGACCATTAATATAAGCCTCACCGCTTGTCGCTCCATAGAAGGATACATTTCCAATAATTACATTATCAGATGGTTCAATCGTTGATTCCTTTTGAGGTGCGACGATTATTTTACCTCCGGAAAGCCCCTTACCTAAGTAGTCATTAGAGTCCCCTGATAACAACATTGTCACACCACGAGGGATAAATGCTCCAAAGCTTTGTCCGGCAGAGCCTGTAAAGCGAAGAACAATTGTATCTTCTGGTAATCCTTCTTCCCCATATCGTTTTGAAATCTCACTGCCAATGATTGTACCTGCAACACGGTTCGTATTTTTAATTTTAAAGGACGCTTCAACAGGCGTTCCTGAGATAATTGCTTTTTCAATAGTTGGTAAAATTTCAACCATATCCAATGACTCAGCAATTTTATGGTTTTGTTGAATCTTCGCAGTACGTGGACCTTCAGGCTGATAAAGAAGAGTTGATAAATCAAGATCTTTCGCCTTCCAATGTGCTTTTGCACGGTCGCTTACCTGTAAGATGTCTGTACTTCCAATCATTTCATCCATATTTCTAAATCCAAGCTCAGCCATAATTTCTCTAACCTCTTGCGCAATAAAACGCATAAAGTTCACGACATGGTCAGGATCACCTGTAAATTTATCTCTTAATTCAGGATTTTGCGTTGCAACCCCAACAGGACAAGTATCCATATGGCATACACGCATCATAATACAACCCATTACAACAAGCGGTGCTGTTGCAAAGCCATATTCCTCTGCTCCTAAAAGCGCAGCCATGACAACATCACGACCTGTCATTAATTTACCATCTGTTTCAAGAATTACTCTATCACGTAATCCATTTAACATTAATGTTTGGTGAGCTTCTGCTAATCCAAGCTCCCAAGGTAATCCTGTGTGCTTTATACTTGTTTTTGGAGAAGCACCAGTACCACCATCATATCCACTAATGACAATAACATCTGCAGCACCCTTTGCTACACCTGCCGCTATTGTACCTACTCCAGCTTTTGAAACTAACTTAACGCTAATCCGTGCATCTCGATTTGAGTTTTTCAAATCATGAATTAGTTGTGCTAAATCCTCGATAGAGTAAATATCATGGTGAGGAGGAGGTGAGATTAATCCAACTCCAGGAGTTGAACCACGAACCTCAGCAACCCAAGGATAAACTTTGTTTCCAGGTAATTGTCCGCCTTCACCAGGTTTTGCTCCCTGTGCCATTTTAATTTGCAATTCCTCTGCATTGACTAAATAATGGCTCTTTACACCAAAACGTCCTGAAGCAATTTGCTTAATTGCACTTCTCCGTGAATCTCCATTTTCATCAACAATATACCGTTTTGAATCCTCTCCACCTTCACCACTGTTACTTCTTCCACCTAAACGGTTCATCGCAATCGCTAATGTTTCATGTGCTTCTTTACTTAATGAACCAAATGACATTGCTCCTGTTTTGAAACGTTTAACAATTGAATCCACTGATTCAACTTCATCAATTGAAATTGAAGGTCTTTTGTTAGTGAATGAAAATAGATTTCGCAAAAAGCCAATTCGTTCCTCATTTGCTGCTTGAGAATACTTTTTAAATAAGCTGTAATCATTTTTACGGCATGCCCATTGCAATGTATGAATTGTTGTTGGATTAAACGCATGATGTTCACCCGTTTTTCTCCATTGGAAATCACTACCGGAATCTAATGTTTTATCAACTTTTTCCGAATACGCTTCTTGATGACGTAATTTTGCTTCTAATGCAATTGTCTCTAAGCCAATTCCACCAATCTGTGATGCTGTTCCTGTAAAGTAACGGTCAATTACTTCTGAGCTTATACCAACAGCTTCAAAAATTTGTGCACCACGGTAGCTTTGAACTGTAGAAATTCCCATTTTTGACATTACTTTTACGACACCTTCAGTAACAGCTTTAATATAACGTTCAACTGTTTCTTCATAACTTAATGATAAGCTTCCGTCATTTATAGCTTCTTTATATGAAGCAAAAGTTAAATAAGGATTAATTGCATCAACACCATACCCAATAAGTGCTGCAAAATGATGAACCTCTCTTACTTCACCAGATTCTATAATTAAGCTCACTTTTGTACGAGTACCTTGACGAAGTAAATGCTGATGTAAAGCACTGACTGCTAATAATGAAGGGATTGCTATATGGCTAGCATCCATTTCACGGTCAGAAATGATGATGATATTTACACCTTCAGCAATCGCTTTATCAGCTTCCTGACAAAGTTCATTTATAGAATTTTCCAAATTTTCAGTAAATAAAGATTTGATCGTTCTACTAGTAAATCCTGAAAATAGATTTAATCTAATTTGTGCTAATTGATTATTTGAAAGCACTGGAGAATCTAATTGAATTCTTCTTGCATTTTCCTTTGTTGGATGAAGAATATTCCCCTCATTACCAAGTAAGGTCATTGTCGATGTAACAATTTGTTCCCTTATCGCATCAATCGGGGGATTTGTTACTTGTGCAAACAATTGTTTAAAGTAATTAAATAATGATTGTGGCCGATCTGATAAAACTGCAAGTGGTGTATCATTCCCCATAGAGCCTAGCGGATCTTTTCCTTCAGTCACCATAGGTAATAAATACTTTTGAATATCCTCATACGTATAACCAAATGCTCGTTGCTTATCTACAATATCTGCTACAATTTCTTCAACAAACACTTCAGTAGAATTTAATTTTACTAGTTGTTCTTCTAACCAATCCTGATATGGCTTTTCATTTGCCATTTCTTCTTTTATTTCCTCATCAGAAATAATTCGACCTTCTTCCAAATCAATTAACAACATTTTACCTGGACTTAATCGATCTTTGTAAAGAACATTTGACTCTTCAACGTCAACAACCCCAACTTCAGATGAGAAAATAATATAATCATCCTTCGTTACATAGTAACGTGCAGGACGTAATCCATTCCGATCAAGAATCGCACCGATTTGTTTTCCGTTTGTAAAAGAGATTGCAGTCGGACCATCCCATGGCTCCATTAAGCAGCTATGATACTCGTAAAAAGCTCTCTTCTCAGGACTCATATGAGGATTTTCCGTCCAAGGTTCAGGAATCATCATCATCGCAGCATGTGCAGGCTTCCGGCCAGCTAATACAAAGAATTCAAATGCATTATCTAAAATCGATGAATCACTTCCATCTGAATCTAAAATTGGTAATACCTTTTCAAGCTCTTCACCAAATGCTTCTGAAATGAATTGCTTTTCTCTTGCTTTCATCCAGTTCATATTTCCACGAAGCGTATTTATCTCTCCATTATGAATTAAATAGCGATTTGGATGAGCTCTTTCCCATGAAGGAAATGTATTTGTACTAAAGCGGGAATGCACTAAAGAAAAAGCAGAAACGAAATCTTCATCTTGTAGGTCTAAATAAAAAGCATCAACTTGGTCTGGAGTTAGAAGCCCTTTATAAACGATTGTACTACTTGAAAAGCTAGTGAAGTAAAAACGATGCTCTCGTTCCCTTGCCCAATTTTCAGCTTGTTTACGGATTATATAAAGTTTACGTTCAAATGTTAATTTATCTTCAATTGAATCAGCTGCCCTAATAAAAACTTGTCGGACTACTGGACAGCTCTTTTTTGCAACAGGACCAATCACATTAGCATCAACTGGTACATCTCTCCAGCCTAATAATGTTTGGCCTTCAGCCTCAATGTAATGATTCAATTGTTGTTCAATTAGCTCACGCTCAGCGTCATCATTTGAAAAAAACATCATTCCTACGCCGTAACGTCCATTTTTCGGTAATTTCATATTTTGGCAAGTCTTTTTAAAGAAGGTATCTGGAATTTGCACCATTAACCCTGCGCCGTCTCCAGTAAGAGGATCACTACCTTGTCCTCCCCTATGGTCTAACTTGCAAAGCATACTTAGTCCTTTTTTTACAATATCATGTGTAGCGTTGCCTTTTATATGAGCATATAAACCGATACCGCATGCGTCATGTTCAAATTCAGGACGGTAGAGACCTTGTGCTTTAGGTATTTGATTGTAAGTCATATTATCTCCCCCTTGTAAGATTTTCTTACACCCGTTTATATCCAAGATAACTATATTATATATTCACAAAATGATACTAACAATATATAATTTAGATAAGATCAATCTAATATTGAGATATATGATCGGAGGAAGCTTATGGAATTACGACAGTTATACTATTTTATGGAAGTCGCTGAGCGTGAACACGTATCGGAAGCGGCACAATATTTACATGTAGCACAATCTGCCATTAGTAGACAAATTGCAAATTTAGAAGCAGAGTTAGGGGTTACGTTATTTGAAAGAGAGGGAAGAAATGTTAGACTTACTCCCATAGGAAAGGTATTTTTAACACATACAAAAACCGCAATTAAAGCAATCGACTATGCAAAAAAACAAATCGATGAATATTTAGATCCTGAAAGAGGTTCTATTAAAATAGGCTTTCCAACAAGTCTTGCTAGTCATTTGTTACCTACAATCATTTCTGCGTTCAAAGAAAAGTATCCTAATGTCTCATTTCACTTAAGACAAGGCTCATATAGTTTTTTAATTGATGCTGTCATTAATCGAGAAATTGATTTAGCATTTTTAGGACCAGTCCCGCTTAATGTTCCTGAAATTGAAGGAACCATTTTATTTTCAGAAAACATTTCTGCTCTCGTTCCTATTAGTCATCCACTTGCTACGAAAAAAAGTGTGCTATTAAATGAATTACGAAGCGACGAATTTGTATTATTTCCAAGGGGTTATATTTTACATGAAATCGCTGTTGATGCTTGTAAACAAGCTGGATTTATCCCAACCATTTCATCTGAAGGTGAGGACCTTGATGCAATTAAAGGTTTGGTTTCTGCTGGAATAGGTGTTACTTTACTGCCAGATAGCACATTCCAAGAGGCGATCCCACGATTTACTGTCAAGCTGCCGATAGAATTACCAATCGTACGAAGAACAGTCGGAATTATTGTATCAAAGAAAAGAGAGCTTGCCCCTTCTGAGAAAGTATTTTACCAATTCGTTAAAGACTTTTTCTCTATGCTTGAACAATACCAGTAATAGGTTTGTCCATTTTATAATGAGTACTACCATATTAATTTCTTTGGTAGTACTCATTTTTATAAAATAAAATCTCCTCGCTACATTATCACCATTTTCGTATTTTAATTATTTCATTTTTATTTTAGTGATATTTCCAATCTCATTTTGAGCTTAATTATTATAAAAGCATCCATTTTTAACATCAAATTCCAGAGATTAACTACTCAAAAATTACTTATCTTGGATGTGACTTATTCCTTTTGAACATGCTAATCATTGTTAAAGCAAAATAGTGTGAAAGGAGTTATATATGATGAACAACAAAGACTATTTAACTAATGCTCCAAAACAAGAAAAAGTTACATTACAAACTGATGGTAGTTCTCCTAACAAAAGGAATCTCGATGGGGATTCCGTACTTGAGCATAAAAATTTGGAAGTAGCTAATTCCTACATTGCTAGTAAAGAAATTGGACAGCAAAGGGAAAATCTTTAATAAATAGAGGTAATCATGTTTAGTTGTTCTAAACAGTTTACCTCTTCTATCGTTCAATTCTAATTATTCTTCTATAAAATAGTCTGGAAAATCCGTAATTACTCCGTCTATTTTTGAATCTAACAGCCCTTTTATCGATTTTTTATCCCGTACTGTATAGGGCAGTACCTTCATTTTATATGAATGAATGCGCTTCACGAAGTTCTTTGTAATTAGAGCTTTATTTGGATTTATATATTGAACGAGCTTTGACCAATCTTTTAATTGAACATTTGAAATCCCATGAATCCGATATTTTACTAATAGCCCTAATTTGAGAGTTGGCAGCTGTTGATGTACCTTTTCTAATAGTTCAAAATCAAATGATTGCACAATAATATCATTTGTTTGCTGTTTTTCCGATAATATATTTGTTAGTTTTTCAACAATTTTAGGGTATAAGTTTGGGTTTTTTATTTCAATCAAAAAACTGATTTTCCCAGAAAACTCTGTTAAAACTTGTTGTAATGTAGGAATCTTTTCTCCTGCAAATTTTTTATGAAACCACTGTCCTGCATCTAATTGTTTTATTTCATTATAAGTAAGATTACGAATTTCTCCGTTTCCATTTGTTGTTCGATCAACCGTAGGGTCATGAATGACAACAAGCTCTCCATCCTTAGACATTTGGATATCAAGCTCAATAAAATCAGCCTTTAATTCTACTGCTTTCCTAAAAGCCGCCATCGTATTTTCTGGCGCATACCCTGCA
This sequence comes from Bacillus sp. (in: firmicutes), assembly GCA_031180805.1. Lineage (GTDB taxonomy): Bacteria > Bacillota > Bacilli > Bacillales > Bacillaceae > Metabacillus. The sequence continues at coordinate 95,318 of JAPSLL010000004.1, read as the reverse complement.
GCTCCGCGATGTGCAACAACGAGAAAATGCTCTTGTTTCCAATATTCATTTCCCTTTTTTACACGATATATTTTTTTAAATACATTCTTAAGTGACATCTCTCCAACTCCTAATCAACTCTTCTTCTCTATTTAAGCACAATTCTTTGTCAACATTGTTAAAGATCAAGTATAGTTACCATATATATTATAATATAGGAGGATTCATCATGAATGAAGTTATTAAAACCTTAACAAGCCATCGATCTTTTCGACATTTTGAAGACCGAGAAATACCTACTGAACAGCTAGATGCTATCCTTACTTCTGCTCAAGCTGCCCCTACCTGGATACATGGTCAGCAAGTTTCAGTTATTGTAATCAAAGATAAAGCAAGAAAACAAACATTAGCCTCATTATGTGGTAATCAGAAACATATTATTGAAGCTCCGGTATTCCTTATTTTCTGCGCAGATTTTTATCGTACAAAGCTCGCTAGTACGATTGAACAAATACCAATGGAGGCGATTCATGATGTTGATATGTTATTAGTTGGAGCAACCGATGTCGGTATCTCCTTAAGTAATGCCATTGCAGCATCTGAATCATTAGGGTTACAAATTGTCCCGATAGGTGGTATTCGTAAAAATCCTATAGAGGTTGTTGAGTACTTGAATTTACCTGAATATGTAGTTCCAATTTGTGGCTTATGTATAGGCTATGGTTATAATGATCCTGGGCATAATCCACGATTACCAAAAGAGGCATTTATCCATCAAGAAGTCTATAACAAAGAGCAAGAGCAAATCATTCATACATATAATAAAACATACCAAGAACATCAAAGAAAATTAACTGATCATGAAAACCCTCCTACATGGACAGCAAGGGTAGCTAGCTTTTATAAGGGAAAGCATTACAATGACAGATATCCTCATGTAGCTTCAATGTTAAAGAAACAAGGCTTCACTTGTGATGACATAAAAAGTTGAAATAATTTCAGTTTACATTCTGATAAAAACGGGTATTGGCTCTTTGTTTAGCTATTTAATAGCGAGCCTTGAATTATTCTTGTTTGCAGAAGATATGGAGGGGTGTAAATGAACAAAATATATAAACATTCGGTCCAACAAGCTGAGAATAGTGAAATTTTAACATTGGCTAACTTAGCAATAGCAAATGGAGTTAGCAAAGAGGCTTTCAAGAAATTTATTGAACAAAAGAAACAACATCTTCGTATATCATCAAAAATTAAATAATCAAAAAAGAGGGTGACTCAATGGTCTACCCCTCCAATAAACACTATATATAGTAAACTAACCTCACCATTAGGTCTATTTGTGTTGTTAGGAGTCTGTACCTTTGGTTTTGAGCCACCCTCTTTTTACTTCATAATTGAGCAGATTTGAGTAGCTTAAAGGTTTCAATAAACATTTTAGGATTTTCTTTAATTGTATAACAATACAAGCCTTTTATCGTATGTAAATAAATAAGCCCCATTTGATTTGAAAATGGACGAAAAGACATATCTAATACCTCATGTTGGTGAAACACTTCCCCATCGGTCCACACAGCTTCTACCGAAAATGCAATCATATACTCTTCTTCTTTATAATGCTGTTGATTCTCTTCAATAGATCGTATAACTTTTATATAAGGTAATTGTGCGATCATTTCCACCGTTATCCCTCTATTTTAGTTTTATTTATATAAAGCTCCTCTGGTATTTTAGAAAGGAATGGAGTAGCTTCCATTGTGTAAAAGATCAATAACTCATGCATCGCCCTAGTACATGCTGTATAGAAGAGGTTTCTTGTCTCTTCACTCCCGTATTGTTCATTCGAAGCATTAAACAATATGACACAATCAAACTCAATCCCCTTAGCTAAATAGGCTGGAATAATGACTACACCAGAATCAAATTGATTGCTTCTCTTATCAATAAGATTAACCTCGATACTATCTTTAAGTAAGTCAAAAACACGATTTGCTTCCTTTTGAGTTTTACATATGATTGCCATTGTTTTATATGTACTGTTATTTTTTATTTTATAAACAATTTGAGCAATTATTTCGTTTTCATCATTTTTTTCTAAAATAATTGGCTTCTGTCCATTACGATTAAAGGGTTTAATTTTTTCGTTATTTTGTAATATTGCTGATGCAAATTCAATGATTTGCTTTGTAGAGCGATAACTTCTAGTTAATTTAATCGTTTCAATGCTTTCACCATTAAATAAATCCTTTAATACTTCTATCCCAGTGTGTGAATGATGTGCAAAAATTGCTTGATTAATATCGCCGAGTACTGTAAAACGGGAATTTGGAAATAAATGCTTTAAAAAAGCAAATTGAAACGATGAGTAATCCTGAGCCTCATCAATAAAAACATATTTAACACTTGTGTTAACTTTAAACCCTTCAATCTTTTCCTTTAAATACAGATAAGGTGTTGCATCTTCATAAAGAAGGTGATTGCTATTTAAATGCTTTCTTGTATATTGGCAAATTTCTTGCCAGTCATAATTTGTTATAGGTGAAATCGTTAATTGCAAGTCATTCGGGTTAAGAGTAAATAATTGCTGATAAATTGCTTTCATATTAAGAAAGTCAAGCCGTTTTATTTTTTTTACAACAGGACTCAAGGCTCGTTTAACTACATAAATGCTTAATTGTTCTTGCTCTCTTTCAAAATCATCAAAGGTATCTTGCGAGAAACGTTTTTGCTTACTTAACTTTTGAAAATAAAACTGATATTCCTCTTTATCTAAATATTGAATCTCTTCTTCAACCCACTCTTTTTTTCTCTCACTTTTTTCAAGCTTTTTAAGTTCTGATAGTAACCATGTAGCAACAAGTTTGACTCGATTAGTAATCGATAGTTGTTTATCTAAAGAATAAAAATAATCAGATATTTCTAATGTAGAAATTACTACTTCATTTCTAAACACAATATCTTGAAACATTAAATTTTCATTACTTAAATGTGTTAAATATTGTTCAATAACATGTAAAAATTGGATCGATGACTTATATTTTGCTGATTTTTTTCTAACCTCGTAATCCTGTTCATGTTGAGCAGTTAACATATATTCCATTTGTGAAAAAGGATCTTCTACATGAAAGGAATCACCTAAGGAATATTCTAAATACTGTTGGAATGTTGTTTGCTGCATATTTTCTTCCCCTAGCTCAGGTAAAACATTTCGAATATAGCTATTGAACATCGGGTTAGGAGAAAACAATAATATTTCTTCAGCATTTAATGTCTCACGGTATTTATATAGTAAAAAGGCAACTCGTTGTAATGCTGCTGATGTTTTCCCACTCCCTGCAGCACCTTGAACGATTAATAGCTTCCCCTTTTCATTACGAATGATTTTATTTTGCTCCTTTTGTATTGTAGCAACAATGCTCTTCATTTGTGCATTTGATTGCTTTCCTAATACTTCTTGAAGAAGCTCATCACCTATTGTTAGGCCCGTATCAAACATCCCTTCGATAATACCATCTTTTATAATAAACTGCCTTTTTAATTGTAATTCACCTGTAACAGTACCACCTGGTGCCGTAAATTTAGCAGGACCAAGAGAATAATCATAATACAAACTCGAAATAGGGGCACGCCAATCGTAAACTAAAAACTCATCTGATTCTTTATCCAAAAAAGAGGCTATTCCTAAATATATTCGTTCTATATCCTGTTCTCCATCTTCCTTAAAATCGATCCGGGCGAAGTACGGCGCCTCAACTAAACGTCTTAAGTTTTTAACATCCTTATGTAAATGTTTATGACGATGTTCACGTTCAGATAAAAATTCAGCTTGCTGCTTAATGCTTGTTGCGGTTTCTCCCGCTTCAACAGCATCATCCATATTTACAGTAACATCTTCCCAGAAATTTCTTCTAATCGAAAGGATATCTAACTTCACTGTTGATGTCTGCTGGTCCAATAAAGCTAGCTCGCTTTTCATTTTTCCGATGACTTGATTGATTCTTCTTTGTTCTGTATGTAATTCCTGTTTATTTTCTGACATAAAACCCCGCCCTTCGTTACTTTTTCCAATTGTGAATTATCATCATAACAAATATAAAGTTTTAAGAAAATAAATCACTTCTCACTATTTCGTGAAAAAGTTAAAAAACCCTACATTTTTATGCATACTAAATGATGTGGGCAAAGGAAATTAATTTCTCATTTAAAATACGAAAAGAAGTTAACAGGAAATGTTAACTTCAATCTGCTACTTTTTGCTATAAAAATTTCACTCTTATTGAAAATCAAACTCTGATAAAGAATCCATATGACTTGCGATCATCGCGATAATTGTACTTGCTTCTTCCTTACTAAAAATAAAATTTGTTTCATCTTTAATGAGCTGATCATCGTCTGTTTTTATCCGATTTATTCTTTTAAGAACACCGTCACCAGTCTCTTGAATAATACCGAATTGATATGTTACTTCCACTTCATCCTCATGCATAAAAGCAGTAACCTCTGGTGTTTCCCACTCTACATCTATTTCCTCAAGAACATTATCTTCTTCTACATCTAGAGACTCATCATAATCCTCTTCATCTTCATCATTCATATACAGATGAAAACTTTCGTGAACTGCATCAATGATTTCTTCAATATCAGATAGGATCGTACGAGACATTTGATCATATTCAAAATCAAATGATTCAATGTAAAATTCAACATTGTAAGGGTCAAAGCAAAGCGTACAGAAGTAATCTCGCTCATCATCCTCTGTTTCAACAAAAAACTCAATTCTTGGATGCTTAGCCCCCCTATCGATGGACATATGACCAACTTGATCATATTTTTCACAAATTGATTCGAGATGATCTTGTAATTCTGCACTTATCCTATCAAACCATTCCATACTCATCCTTCTTTCACCCTTTCATACTTCCTCACTTTTCCTCAAAGAAATTAAAGTACTTTTAAATTTCTTAAGGCGTTAAACAAACCTAGTATGTCCTTATTTTTAGCCATATTTTCATTTTTCATGAAAGTTGTTATCAAAATTTGGTTATCTCTCATAGGATATTAACATCATTTTCTTCAAAAAAAGGAGGAGAGATCTTTTGGTATATAGTAAAAAGGACGATAATCCGCCTTTATTTATAAACACCAAAAATATACAAGCAAATTCTAATCAACAAACCTTCCGTCGCAATTATTTACAAGAATTTATATATCTTCAAGCAGAATTAAATTCGTCATTAACTAATGCTACAAAAGAGGTAAACAGGCTTATCTCTAAAACGAATTCAGAACAACAAAACCAATTCAACCATGTATATAAGCATTTACAATTACACGAGGAACGGATTGAGCCGTTGAAAAATTATATAATTAAACAAGAGGAAGCACATAATGAATTAATTTCACGCTTCGAAACACTAAACACCGCTAATCACGGTCTATTAGAAAGGCATAAGAAAGATGAATTGTTAAACCAAGCGATCATCGACCAATTAACAATACAGGATACAACACTACATCAGTTAACAAAAAAAGTAGAGCATTTCGAAGCTCACCATAGTCAGTTTCATGAACAATTGGCAGAGCAATTGAATGTAAATGAGTCAATAAAAAATAATTTAGAGCTTCAAGAATCTTTTCATCAAACAATATTAGAGCGTGTTGAAAGTCAAGATGCCATTCATCAAAAAATGGCTCGCGATATGGATAGTTTAAGAGCAACATTATTTGAACGAATTAATTATGTTGTTGAAAAAATTGAAGAAAATTATAAGCAAGTATCCGGTTATATCTTTAAATTATTTAACAAAGCAAATTTCAAACATAATCATGACACTGAAAGTGAGAAAAAGAAAAAGGAAACTGTTGGATGAAAATGAATGATAACCGCTAATAGGGTTAATCTGCTACAGGAATGTATAAAGTTTAGCCCTTTTTAGCATTTGAATTAGTGAGATAAAAATCTGCTTTCTACTTCTTCACAATCTTGATGATCACCATAAATCATTTTTAACATCTCTTCTGCAGCATCATAAGAAATCTCGTGATAATCCTTCGCAAAATGCTTTAAACTATCACAAAATCCCACATTGTCCTCGCCAACACCTTCAGACCAGCTTACAAAATTATGATAATCCTGTAGTGGATCGTATGAATTAAATTTTGCCACAACATCATCTGAATTTCCAATAGTGGTCACTTCAATACCTTGATATGTCTCTGGATGCTCCTCTGCATATTTCACACAAGCATAAAAAATCATAGCTCTTGCTCCTTTCATAGAAATCATAAAACAACTATTATGTAAAGAATCGATCTGATACGATTTTTTCTTAAATTAGTCTTTACTTGAGATATGAAATTATGTGGAGGAGCCTTCATTTTCTTATTCATTTGTTAATTATTTAAAGAAAAATGAAAAGAATGAAACCGTCTGATTTCATTCTTTTAAAAAAGGGCTTTATTAAATTGTAGTAAACTTATACTTTGTAGTTGTTTTATACTCTTCTCCAGCCTTTATAATACATGGTGAAAATTTCGGGTGATGAATTGAGTCTGGAAGCCCTTGTGTTTCTAAACAAATAGCTAAGTATTTTTTTGATTGAACATCTCTTACCTTAAAGCTATCATCCAACATATTTGATGTATACACAACGACACTTTGTTCATCTGTCTCAATTACTAGCTTTCTTCCGCTTTCTTTGTCAGCTAACATGATTTCTTCATTATGATTTTCATCTAATAAAAATGGATGGTCTATCCCTTGTCCAACTAATTTAATTTGAGGATGCTCTGACAATACTGCTTCTTCTATTTTTTTACCATCTCTAAAGTCAAATGGTGTACTTTCAACATTTAAAAATTCACCAGTCGGAATAAAACCATTGTTAAGCTCAAGTATTTTTTGACTTTTAATTTTTAATTGATGTGACAATATATCTTTTTTTACATTTCCAGATAAATTAAAATACGTATGATTTGTTAAATTTACCAATGTATCCTTATCAGTTGTTGCATAATATTTGATATATAATTCATTTTCGTTATTCAACAAATATGAGACTTTAACAGTTAAATTACCTGGATAGCCAGCTTCTCCGTCTTTACTGAGATACGAAAATTCAACACCTACTTCACTTTCAGTCTCAATTAATTCAGCATCCCATACTTGTCTATCAAAACCATTTGGTCCACCATGCAAATGATTCGTATTTTCATTTTGTGGCAATGAATATTGTTGCCCATTAAGTTCAAATTCACCTTTATCAATTCTTCCAGCCACTCTACCAACGACAGCACCGAAATAATTTGTTCTTTCTAGGTAAGAGGCTACATCATCATATCCTAGGACAACGTTTTCAATTTCTCCATTTTGATTAGGAGTTTGTATTTCCGTGATAATACACCCTAATGTAATACATGAAATGCTCATTCCTTGATTATTTTCAAGTTTATAAGAATAAATCGTATTCCCTTCATGTTCTCCGAAATTTGTTGTTGTAATTTTCATTTTTCTCTCTCCTTAAAGCACCGCAATGTTTGTCTTAGATATATACATAAAATATCTTCATTAATAAATTATAGACTTATCATCTAAATTCCTGCAAAAAAACAAAATTTTTCTTAAAAATCGACATTTTTTTTATTTCCTTGTCGATATCCCATTACAAAATCGAAGGATTTCTTCATTTGCTAATTTCCACCTTTTTGTCAATGTTTGGTGATTTGTTCGCTTAAAAAATACAATCCTTATTCGCTTGTTCTTTTTGCGAAAAATTCGATTATAGCGATTAAATACATCCGATCTCGTTCCGTAAATAAGTAAAATTGGCATGGTTAATTTATCAATCTCATCATAAAAATTTGTATGTAAAACCTCTTCATAATAGCGAGCCCAAATTTCCTTTTGTGACTTTTTCATATGTTTTATTAATTGCTTTCTAACTGTTTTATTTTTCGTATGACTTTTTGCTAGAATTGTCGCATACAAATTTGGATGATTTTCTGCCATATAGAACCCTAGTTTATGCTCTATCGCAAGCAAAGTATTATAAACAGCAGGGTAACCCCCAAATAAAATCACGCCCTTTACTCTATCCTGAAAATGGGTTGCAAGATACTGTGCAATTGTCCCACCAGCTGAATAACCACAAATTACTGCAGTAGAAAGGTGTAATGTATCTAACAAAGATATTATCTCATTTCCATACTCCACAATTAAATTCTCATGTTCATGTAGCCTATCACTGTCACCATGACCTGATAAATCTGGAAAGATCACTCTAAATTTCTTCTGAAGTTTATATTGATAATGAAAAACGTACCTTCCCATTCCTGGAGGATGTATAAAAACGATTGGTATTCCGGAGCCAATATCATCATAAGCAATTTTTTTCCCATCAATATAAGCAAAATTTGTCATATAAACACCCCTCTAAAATAATAGCGATTATATTATCTCTCATAAAAATGAAAGTTAGCCTATTAAATTCTAATAAGCTGGTAATATCTGCTTGTTAATATGTGAATAAAATCAACAAAGCTGTGAGAAATTAATGATACTTTCACTCAAAAAACTTTTAAAAGATACTTTAATGTTCAAAGAAAATATATGGAAAAATAAAATGAGTGAATAATTTTATTCTTTTGAAACAAAATATATTTCAAAGCAGCAACGGGTTAGCCTAGAGGATAAAGCATGGTGCAATTCCAGCCTAACCCACCAAACAACAACTATTCATAAGGAGATGGTTTAACATGGCAAGTAACGGTAATAATTCAAACCAACTATTGGTACCTGGTGCAGCACAAGCTCTTGATCAAATGAAATTAGAAATCGCATCAGAATTTGGCGTTAACCTTGGTGCAGAAACAACATCTCGTGCAAATGGATCTGTTGGTGGAGAAATCACAAAACGTTTAGTATCTTTCGCTCAACAACAAATGAGTGGCGGAACTCGATAATAAAAACTTCATACACTATTGGCTAAAAAAGGCACCTTTTTAGGTGCCTTTTTCATTCATGAAACGAGATAAGCTGGTAATGATAAACAAGTGGAACTAATTTATAAGGGGTGAAAGAAATGATTAATGAAGATTTTAATGAGTTTATCCAGGCTGAAGCCCGTCATAAATCCGTGTATCTTGGCTCTGACCAAAAAAATGCGCACAAAAAGGAAATAAAAAAGGATGAAAATTCAAGAGGTAATACAGACTCCTATATAGGTGCAACAGGAAGAGATGTTTTTGATAAATAATGTAAAACAAACAAAAACAGTAGCGACAATGGTTCCCCACTGCCTCTACTGTTTTTTCTTATCTTGCCTTTATAAACATTTGTACCCAAGCACCATGATAAAAACCAACACCAATTGTGTCATATTCTGGCTTTAATATATTTGCGCGATGGCCAGATGAATTCATCCATGCATTCATTACCTCTTGCGGTGTTTTTTGGCCTTTTGCAATATTTTCACCTGCAGAGGAGTAACTAACTCCAAATGTTTTTAACATATCGAAAGGTGAACCATAGTTTGGGCTAGTATGTGAAAAGTAATTTGAATTAATCATATCTTCTGCTTTTTTCTGTGCTACATTTTTCACATCAGCTCGATGTGATAATGCTCTTAATCCTGCTTTAGCTCTTTCTTGGTTTACCAATTGTACAACTTGTTCTTGGAAACCACTAGGACTTTGTGCAGATGCCTTAAGACGAATCACTTCACCTACATGCATATTCCTAGGCTCGACATTTGGATTTAATTGCATTAATTGTCTATAGTCTAAACCGTATCGCTTAGCTATGTACCAAAATGTATCTCCTGGAGAAACCTTATAAAATTCAAATGGTGCTTCTTTATAGCTTTTAGTTTGTCCATTTGTCACTGATGGTACGATAAAAAGCATAATCAATGTTGCCACCAAAAACTTTCTTAACATATTCTTCCTCCTTAGCCATTTAGTTATTTTTCCACTTTTCTAGTATGGCTAAGATTCAAAAATGAATGCATAAAATATTCTGAATACCTTTTTTTCAAAATAGTTCAATTTCATTGTTTCTCTACCTAAGCAACGAACAGTGTCATCATTTTCTTCCTCTAACTACTTATACTCCTTTACTTGCAAGATACTCATACGTTTTCTTTAAAATATCTTGTAAATAGCCATTTTATCGCTTACTTTAAAAAGGGATAAGTATCGTAAAGGATGATTGAACTTGACAAATAATCAAAATCGAATATTGCAATTAGATATTATTCGTGGGGTTGCGCTTTTAGGTATTTTTCTTATAAATATGCCTAGCTTCCACTCTCCACAGTTTATGTACTCATTTTTCGGTCTTTCGCAAAGCTATACAGAATTTGAAAAAGGACTAGCAATTTTTCTAAATTTGTTTATTGAAATGAAATTTTATCCAATCTTTTCATTTCTTTTCGGATTAAGCTTTTACTTGTTCCTTTCCAAATATCCTGTATCTTTCTATATAAAACGAATGATCGTCCTTTTATTAATTGGTCTTTGTCATTTCTTTTTTCTTTGGTATGGTGATATTCTTCATGCTTACGCATTAACTGGCATTATGCTAATACCTTTTTACCACCTAAAACCAAAGCAAATCCTAATATGGTCAATGATATTGCTTTTTACTTATCATCTTGTGCTCTTAAGTACAATATTTAGCTCAATAGGATATATTTACGACGAAGGATTCATTAATGAAAATATTAAAGCATATATCACACTTTATCAAAGTGATTCGTACATTCATTGGTTCTTCTCTCATTTACAAATAGAAATTATTCCAATCCTTTTTCAATTACCAATATCTATTTTTCCTATATTAGGTTTTTTCTTATTAGGCTTATATGCTGGCAAGAAAAACCTTTATACCATCTCATTACAAAATAAACGATTACTAAAAAAAGTTATCGTTTGGTGTTCTATTATTAGCTTATTATTAGTGATTACAAACTTTAGTTTTTTGACTACTCACATATTTACTTCACCAATTCAACATTCGATAAGCCAATTTGTAACGAGCTTAAGTGGTGTTACTTTAAGCATTTTATATATGTGTACCTTATACATATGGGTAATAAAGGAGAAATGGAAAAAATTACTCCTCCCCTTTCAATATGTTGGACGCATGTCATTAACAAACTATCTTTTCCAATCATTAATTTCTATAGGAATGATAAGAATTTTCGACTTATATGGAAAGCTCAGTTTGATAGAAGGTACTCTATTATGCGTTCTTATATTTGCAGTCCAAACGATAGTTAGTTATATTTGGCTATTAAAATTTAAAAAAGGACCGATTGAGTGGTTTTGGAGAAAAGTAACAAAAACATAAACATTTATTCATGGATAAATTTACAATGTTTTGAGAAAAATATGTAGAGAATAACTTAGGAGGTTAAAAGATGGACATTAATCGAGTTAAGCAAATTTTATCTTCTTCAGCAGATATTAAAGTGTTATACAATGGAGCATCAATTTGGATTGATGAATTACATGAAACTGAAGGATTAGTTACTTGTCATTTAAGAGGTCCGCTTGAAGAGAGAACACAAGTGGCGGTTTCCGAGCTTGTTGAAGAATAAGTCCTTTCTACCAATTAGTTAAAGTTGGAAACGCCTTGGTAATTTTTATACATATTTTCAGAAAATAAGTGTATAATGTATTTAGAACTTAATCTCCTTTCTAAAGGATGTGTTTAAATGAGATTTCAGCAGCAAGTTGAAAAACCACCTGAGGTAAGCTTAAAAGTTTGGTCTTGTGGTTCAGAAGAATGTAATGGCTGGATGAGGGATAATTTTAAATCAAACGACAATCCTGATTGTCCTCTTTGTGGACACGCCATGGTTGAAGATGAACGTACTTTACCTGTCTTAGAAAATTTTTCAGCAATCCATATGAAAAAAGAATCATAAGAAACACATTGTTTAGAAAATGAAAAAGGCTGTTTTTTGGCCTTTTTTATTTGTCTTTTAAAATTCAAATAGACTTCTCTTCCTAAAATCTACATAAATCATGAATCCTCTTCAGCTTTCTTTCAAATTTTTGTTATAGGTTTTTTTTATAATATAGACAATCAACACTTTATGCGAGACATTTCACATAAGATCGCTTACTTAGAGGTGTTAAAATGTCTACTATAATACAGGATTTAGTTGATATCGTTAAAATATATAGTAAGAATTGTATTCGACCCTGTCCATATGTTAGCTCGACTCCACAAGGGTGGACATTACACGGTAAAGGAAATTTTGCAGCAGTTTTTTTACTACCTCTCCCTTAAAGGAAAGGTAGTAAAAATCTATACGGAAAATCGAAATGGAATTGATGAAATTACTGTATATAAAAAGCTTGGGGAACATTTTAAACCGTATTCCTGTCCTAAATGGAAGCATTTTAAATTTGCCTATTATACGTTTTATTTACCGGTTTTCAGAAGATTGCATATCTCTCTCCCTAATTTATTTTTTAGAACGAGTAAGAAAAGGCATCAGCTGTATTTACAAAAAAATCGTGACTAACTAATCTACATTGAAAGAAGGAGGAACTTATTATTTTTCTCCTTTTGCTTTCTTATTTGTAGCTAACACAGCTTTTTTTAATAATTCCTCAAATCCACCTTCTTTTAATACTTTTAGCCCTTCAGCAGTTGCACCTCCAGGAGTTGTAACTTGACATCTTAGTTCTTGAGGCACTTGACCTGTTTTTAACATTTCGATTGAACCGTAGACCATTTCACTTACTAATTCAGACGCTACCTTTCTTGACACTCCTAATTGCTCGGTAGTGTCAATTAACGATTCTACAAAAAGGTATAAAAAAGCTGGTGCACTACCAGTTATTGCTGTTAAAAGGTGGATATCATTTTCACTACAATAGTGTGAATGACCGATGGCACTAAGTAGAAATTCCATTGTTTGTTCATGTTGCACTTTTACATGATTACCATATGTAAATAATGTCATTGAATGCCCTACTTCTGCAGCAGTATTTGGCATCATCCAAGCTACAGGGCTCTTTTCTGGGAGGTATGTCTCAAGAAATGTTGGACCTATCCCAGCAGCAATTGTAACGATAAATTGATTTGTTATCATTAAACTCATTTGCTTAAGAATGATTGGATGTTGTTCAGGTGGAATAGCAAGAACAATTACTTCCACTTCATTTATTTTCTCCTTCCAATCTGCTACCATCTTTACCTCATATTTTTTAACTAAATATTGTAATCTATTCGAATCGTTTCGATTTGAGACAAACACATTTACTAAGTTCCCACCATTTTGACGATATAATCCAGCTATAATAGATTCCGCCATACGGCCTGCGCCAATAAATAAAATCGATTGTTTCATGTTGATTCGCCTCTCTTATATGAATAATGTCGATTTTTTAACTTCAACAACATGACAAACTCAGAGATATAGTTATTTTCAGATCTCTATATTGAAATGTTTAAAAAATATCATAAAAAAAGACGTCTAATAGACGTCTTTTTAAACGAATTGAGGCGAAGACTACACGCCACATCGTGTATTACCTATTAAAAGGCTTGTCTTTCGACTTACTCAATTTAGCTCATCGCTATTTCACTATAACACAAAAAAATATAATTGGGAAGATTATATTCTCTTTCAATAGTTTTTATTCTTTTTAACTTTTTAGACAAGTTCACCTCTATTTGTACATATAGTTGTTGTAGACATGCATTGGGGGGAATAATATGAAATTTATTGTTATTAAGCGAAAATGGCTTTTTCTTGTTGCTGCAGTAGTACTTGCCAGCTGTGCTTATTTTTATTCAAATGGTGCAATTCCTACATTTCAAAACATACAAGAAAAGACAAATTCACTAGAATACCACATGGTTACTGGAGAATTTTCAACTACAACAAAAGATGGCAAGAAAATCGAGGCTTATCGATTTGATCCGGGGACAATTGTAGTTCCTAAAAATGAAGAGGTTTCATTGAGAATTTTTGGCGTCAATGGTGAAGAGCATCCGTTTTATATAGAAGGAACGAATATTAAAGGAACTGTAAAAAAAGGTGAAGAAACTTTTGTTTCATTAAACTTTAAAGAAGCTGGCACTTACAAATTAATTTGTGATACACATTCTCATGAAGGACATGGAATGCCAATGATTGCTTACATTGTTGTCCAATAGTATTTTTCAAGGTCCTAATACGAAAGAAGCTATCATTCGTATTAGGACCTCTTCCTTAACTTCAAATTGTTATATAACCTTATTTAGCGTCCTTTAATAAATAGTCAATTAGTTTATCATCTTTCGCAAGCCCTACCTGGTAAGTTCTTTTCAAATGACGTTCAGCTGCTTCAAATGATGGAGAGGTATGAGATAACATTTTGTGATTTTTTTCAATTACCCACAATCCATTTTCTTTTTTATATAATAAGAATAAGTCATCATCCCTATTTTCATAAAGAGCACAACGTTCTTTTACATTGAGTTGATTGTGACGCGCATCTTCTTTTAATGGCTTGATCTGGAATGGCTTTTCTACAAAAAGTTTAAATGCTTCAGTGGTTAAAGTACATCCTGCGGCCTTAGCATGTCCTCCACCGCCAAATTTTGCTGCAAACTCAGAGACATCTATATGATCATGAATCGTTCGAAAACCAACCTTTTTACTACCGATATTCAAAATCACAATACAATCTAAATGTGGATATTCCTTTCCCAACGTATTTCCCAATTCTGAGTGATAGGATTCAGCATGAACAATACCTACGCATAGATTTTCTATGAATGTTTGAATTAGCTCCTTACGCTTCCTGCGGATGTATCTTTCGGTTTTCTTTTCTTCTATATCTAAAAGCTTTACTTCAAAATCATCAAAACTGAATTGTTCATATTGCTTTATTCTCTCAAGCATACTTTCCTCAAATTCTTCAATTGACTGCATATATAATAGATCATTTAATCTTTTAGCGGAAAAATTCGCATTTTTATCCCAATCCCATGTATCATACTGTCTAACGAGTTCGACATAATCCTCGATCACTTTTGCTGGCTCAATGATCTCTTTTTCGATTAAATATGTATAAAATAACGAAGTAGCTGATGCCTTTCTCCCTTCAGCTTCTTCAACTTTAACATGCCCCCATTTATATTGATTTAAATGTAAAGCTGTTTTGTGGTGATCGATTAACTGAACAGTACCACCTTTATTAACGAATTCTTCTAGCCTTTTTTCATTCTCTTGATTTACTGATATATCTGTAATGTACAAAATGTGTTCCTTTTGTTCATTGCTTGTCCTTTTTAGAAACTCCTCTACATGATAATCTAATCGATTAACAGATAGATAATGGACGTTTATTTCATCACCAAAAGCAAGCTTTGCAAGAATGCCGCAACTTACCCCATCTAAATCATTATGAGAAAATAAATGATATTGCATTTACTTCACCATCTCATTCACTTAAATTTTCGTCTTACTTCAGTATGTGTTTTACTTTAAGTTTCCTATGCATTTTTTAAGACATATTATCGACTCTTTTTCCTAAAATGACTAAATCTCTTTCTGTTCCTGCCATATCAGCGATTTTAGGAAGGTGAGCCCATTTTTCAAAATTGAATGTTTCAAATAATCGAATGCTTGGTTCATTATGTCCAAACACAAATGCAAGAATTGTTTTAATTTCTAACCTTGGGCAATTAGCAATAGCTTCTTTTAATAATAACTTACCAAAACCTTTTCCCTGAACAATTGGATCAAGATAAATACTTATTTCAGCTGTTCCGTTATAAGCTGGTCTACCATAAAATGATTGAAAGCTAAGCCAACCTACAATGTTATTATGTTCTTCTAAAACCCATAAAGGTCTACGCTCTGAATTATGTTCATGAAACCAAGCTATCCGACTTTCAACAGTTATTTCCTCCAAATCAGCTGTTGCTAGTCTACTTGGAATCGAAGTATTATAGATTTCAACGATTCTCGTTAAATCATCAATATTAGCATCTCTTATGTTTACCTTTTCACTCATGGTCTCTTTCCTTTCACAATTCAATATAATTAAATTATTATTCTTGATGTTTCGCTTCAGGTATAACAATTGTTGCGATATGTCGTTCACTACGCTCTTTAGACGGTTCATTTCCCATTACACTTTTCATTAATTTCGATAGACCGGAAAGAAATTCATTATATTCTTCATCTGACAAATAAACGATCGCTTCACGAAATAATACTCCATCACGAAACAAATCAATCTCATCCGGATTAAGATATTGTTCGAATAGTCCAAGTAAATAGGTCATAAATGTTAAAAATAAATGAAGCTGTTCATCCTTTGATAACTTTAATTATTCCTGTATCTAATAACTTATTTAAATGCTGATATCAGGTTGCTTGAGGTACATTTGTTAATCTCTCCGACATTCGTCCTACCTTTATTTCTCAATTAATGTTTGAACAATTTAATTTCCCTCTTAGATAAATGGTAAAAACGGGTAAAAAGGTTATTATTTTCACATTTGAGAATAAAAGGGTATTATGCTACTTTTATTTGAAATAGTAGGCAAAACCTTCACTTTCAAACATCCATATGTAAAAAGAATGACACTTTGGTCATTCTTCATGAACTAAGATTATGCTTGTTCTTCAAAATACTCCTTATAAAAGCCGCCAACTTTACCAGTGTTATCTATGACAAAATAAAATTCATCTGTCTCATTTTGAACATCATATTGTTTTCCAACTGTTAATACATTTTTCACAACATATTTTTTTGCATTAGTATGTACACATTTAACTTTCTTCACTGATTGTTTCGTTTGCCAAGTTTTATGGATCATATTATTCAGTCCTTTCTTTCCTCTAGTTTAACCTGAATGAAAGGAAAATGACAAATAGTATATGACAATTTTTTAAAAAGTTCGCAAGTAAAAATGCTATGACAATTTGTCGATATATTAAATTGTTGCATAAACGGTTAAATTGCTATTCTAATGGGCCGACAAAAAGGGAGGCACATAGTGTAAAAGAAATCACTCGAAATCAAATTGCCAGTCAAACTTATATCCACTCATAACAAACTGGTTTTTGCATATCCATATGCTGAGGTGAACACAAAATGGTGAATTTCAAGGAAAACATAAAAAAGGAAGTTTCCGCTAGAATAAAGGAATTAGAAATGCTCCAAAATGAGGATGGTACGTGGAAATTTTGCTTTGAAGGTGGGTTGATGACAGATGCATTTTTAATCATCTTATTACGTTCATTACAAATCAATGATGAAGAAAGCTTAATCCTCCGATTAACAAATCGTATTATCCACTTACAAACTAGTAGTGGTGTATGGACATCACATCCAGATGAAAAAAATGGTCATCTCTCAATAACAATACAAGCTTATACAGCATTACTTTGCTCAAATTATTATACGCGTGAACATCCAAAGCTAAAGCAAGCTGAACTTTTCATCCGCCAAAACGGCGGACTATCCAAAGCACATTTTATGACGAAATGGATGCTTGCTGTCAATGGCTTATATCATTGGCCATCACTTTTTTATATACCAATGTCCTTCCTACTTATACCTTCTACCTGGCCTATCAATATTTATCAATTTAGCGCATATGCGAGAATTCATTTAATCCCAATGGTCGTTGCAGCAAATAAAAAATTTTCAATACAAAACGCAAATCTACCTGATTTAAGTCATCTTATCTCAAATCGCTCTCATGATAAATGGAATTTAGATTCTTATACGAGATCAAATCATTTAGTTATTGAAGAACTGAAAAGACTCACTAATTTGCCTCACTATTTTCATCGAAAGGGATATGAGCAAGCAGAGCAGTATATGTTAAAACGGATTGAGGATGATGGAACACTTTATAGCTATGCAAGTGCTACTTTTTTTATGATTTATGCATTAATAGCTCTAGGATATAATAAGCAATCACCAATCATTCAAAAGGCGATAAATGGACTTAAACAGCTTATTAGTACAAATTGTAATGGAATTCACTTAGAAAACTCTACCTCTACCATATGGGATACAGCGCTAATAAGCTATGTTTTACAAGAAGCAGCAGTCCCCCCTCATCATAAAATGATTAAGAAATCAACCTCCTATTTACTATTAAAACAACATAGAAAAATTGGAGACTGGAAGGTTAACAATCCAAGCATAGCCCCTGGTGGCTGGGGGTTTTCTCATAATAATACAATAAATCCTGATAATGATGATACTTCAGCCGCTTTGAGAGCCATTACTAGAACGGCACTTATTCAAAATAAGACTAGCATCAGCTGGTTTAAGGGAGCAACTTATCTATTATCTATGCAAAATAGAGATGGTGGGTTTGGGGCATTTGAGAAGAATGCAAATTCGTTGCTTTTATCAAACATTCCACTAGAAAATGCACCAGACGCCGCTATTGATCCTTCAACCCCTGATTTAACCGGGAGGGTAATAGAATTTTTTGGGAATTTCGCGAATTTAACAACACAGCACCCGAGTGTGAAAGCAGCAGTTGGTTGGCTTATTTCAAACCAACAAGCAAATGGCTCCTGGTACGGACGATGGGGTGTCTGTTATATATACGGCACTTGGGCTGCCATTACTGGTCTAGTTGCAGTTGGATATCCCTCAACTTCTCCGCAAATTAAAAAAGCAATAAAATGGTTAGAATCGATTCAGCACGACGATGGAGGCTGGGGAGAATCCTGTAAAAGTAGTGAAAAGAAAACATTTATACCCCTTCCATACAGTACACCTTCACAAACTGCATGGGCTTTAGATGCAATAATCCAAGCTGGTGGCCAAAAAAGAAGGTCTGTTGAAAAAGGTATTTCCTATTTATTAAGCAATGAAAAAAACAAAGAAGAAATGTCCTATCCGACAGGTATTGGATTACCTGGCCAGTTTTATATTCATTATCATAGCTACAATAAGATTTTCCCTTTATTAGCATTAGCTCATTATCTACAAAAACAATGATTATTTTTTATATTTAGTTAATACCAAGCCATTTTCTACTATTACACTGATTTCTTATTTTACTAGATAGTAGATAAATAACTTCAACCTTTTTTTTAAAACTGCATATATTGGATACGACGGAAAATGAGGAGGGTTATTGATGTCTGAACAATATCAGATTGTAATGAAACAATGGTGTGACGATATGCTCGAAGCCTATCATCAATATGTTTTATCGCTAAGGGAGCAAATTGGTAAAGATACGTTAGAAAAATGGAAGAAACAAATTATTGAATTACAAGAGGAGCTTTCAGACGAAAAATACATTGATTCAATGGAAATTTATGAACGTGCAAATGAATTATACCTTCAATTTGATTCGTATTTTTCACATTTTGATCTCCCGCTTGAGGAAAATTTCATACGGATTCAGCCACAATCGGGTAGTGTTCCAATTGGGGAACATTCTCTCCCACCATTACCATATGAATATGATGCATTAGAGCCTTATATTAGTGAAGAAATTATGCGACTCCATCATGATAAACATCACAAAAGCTATGTCGATGGTTTAAATAAAGCTGAAAAGGAAATGCAAGCTGCCCGTAATTCTAATAATTTTTCCCTTATAAAGCATTGGGCACGTGAGGCTGCATTTCATGGTGCTGGCCATTATCTCCATACAATTTTTTGGAGTATTATGAGTCCAAACGGAGGTGGAGAGCCCTCAGGCTTACTAATGCGCGAAATAACAAATTCTTTCGGTAGTTATCAAAAATTTAAAAAACATTTTTCAGAAGCAGCTGCAAATGTAGAAGGTGTCGGGTGGGCGATATTAGTCTGGTCTCCTCGCTCAAGAAGATTAGAAATTCTCCAATCAGAAAAGCACCAAAACTTAAGCCAATGGGATATTGTCCCTCTTTTAGTACTTGACGTTTGGGAGCACGCTTATTATTTACAATATAAAACTGACCGAAAAGCGTATATTGAAAATTGGTGGAAAATTGTGAATTGGCGCGAGGTAGAACGAAGGTTCCATGAAGCACAACAATTAAAGTGGAAGCCATTTTAATAAAAAGATAAATGAATGAGACTGTTTAGATATCATTTTCGTACAAAATAGCATTATAAACTTCTATACCAAAGTATTAAATTAATAAAAAACAAAAAGGAGCGTGTTGTGCCCACGTTCCTTTTTGTTTCGTTCTTTTATTACTATACCAAAAGTAAGCAAAAATCAATTAGAAAATAACTGCTAGTATAAACCAAACAATCATTAATAATTGAATTAGTAATTTAGCAATGCTACCACCTAAAAACCCTATTACAGTTGCAAAACCAATTTTTGCTGCTTTTTTCGTATCCTTATGAATGATTACCTCTGTGATAAGTACAGCAAGGAAAGGAATGATGATAATACCAAAAGGAGGTAAAATAAACGAACCAATAATCGTAGCAACTACAGCTATTCGCTCAGAGGTTTTTGAACCACCATATTTCTTAACAAAATAACTATTGGCTATAATATCAGCTGCAATCAATACGATACTTAAGAGAATCATACTAATCCAAAACCAAATCGATAAACCATCTGGGTTAATTAGGAACTGGTAAACAGCAAATCCACCCCAGATCATCACAATTGAAGGAATTAATGGGTATACTATTCCCACAAAACTCAAGATAAACAAAATGACAGTGATTCCCCACCATACATATTCCATTTAACTACCTACTCTCTAATATTAAAAATTTAATCCTTTTTGGTATATTTCAATTACGTATGAAATAATCAAAGGTTTCAAAAGATTAAATAAAGGCACAAGCAAATTAATGCTTTGTGCCTCTCTTTATGTTTCACTTTCTATTTTAGAAAATACCAAGTACATCTAAAAATACTACAATAATCACAATTGGAGCTATATATTTCAAGAGAAAATACCAGCATGCAAATACCTTTTTACTTAACTTAGAGCCTTGTGTAACCTCATGGAAAAGCATTTCCTTTGAAATCTTTGCTGGTACAAATAATGAAATTAATAATGCACCTAAAGGCATCAAAATATTACTAACTAGAAAATCTGCTGCATCGAAAATTGATTTATCGAATATCATAACATCGCTTAGAACCCCATATGACAATGTTGAAGGGATGCCGACTATGAAGATACATAAACCAATAATCCATGAGAATTTTTTTCGTTTTGCTTCATTTCCTTTAGCAAGCGGAGCTACAATGATTTCAAGCATAGAGAACGCTGATGTTAATGTCGCAAATAAAAATAGCAATAAAAAAGCTATTAAGAAAAACATTCCAAAAGGCATTTGATTAAAAACTGTTGGGAGCACATTAAATAATAACACTGGTCCTGCATCTGGAGCTAAATCAAATGAAAAAACTGCAGGAAAGATCGCCAAGCCAGCTAATAAAGCAACTAATAAGTTTAAAATAACAATCGAAATTGCTGACTGTGGTAAATTTTCCTTTTTCGATAAATAGGAACTATACGTAACCATAACCGAAACACCAACACTAAGAGCAAAAAAGGATTGACCCATTGCATATAGAATTGTCTCCGACGTAATATTTGTAAAATCAGGCTTTAAAAAGAAGATGATCCCTTCCATTGCACCATCTAATGTAACTGAACGAATAATAAGAACAATAAACAAGATAAAAAGGGCTGGCATCATAAATTGGCTAGCTTTTTCAATCCCATTAGATACTCCTTTTGAAACGACGAATATCGTAATCACCATAAACAGTAATTGAGCGAAAATTGTCATACTTGGGTTTGAAATGCTTTGATTAAATAGCTCACTATATTGTTGTTCTGATAGTCCAGATAAGTCCCCTGTTATACCTTTAAAAATATAAATTAATATCCAACCACCAACAACACTATAAAAAGATAGTAAAATAAAACATGTAATAATTCCTAATCGTCCGATATTGTGCCATAGTGAATTTGGTGCTATTTGTTTATATGATTGGATGGCATCCTTTTGTGTACTCCGTCCAATGATAAATTCCCCCAATAAAAGAGGCAGCCCAACCAATACAGTAAATAAAATAAAAACAAGAAAGAAAATTCCCCCGCCACTTGTACCAGCAACATATGGGAATTTCCATATTGCCCCAAGGCCAATAGCTGACCCAGCAGCAGCAAGAATAAATGCAAGTTTTGATGACCATTGTTCAACATTGTTACTCACAAAATCACCTCTAAATTTTCTCGTGTTAGCTAGATTGATTAGAAATGATTTTATTCAACCAATTTGATAACCAATACTATTTTAACAACATATTGATAACCATTTTATCATTTTACTACAATAATTTAAATTGCAAATTTTAAAAAAATTCCTATGGCTTGTAAAATAATTTAGCAAGATTATTAGTAAAGCTACCATAACAAAACATTTTTACACCATTTACGCTAACCAACTTGTCTATCTTCTGGTTTATTCCTAGTCAACTATTGTTGTTTTTTCGAATAAAAAAGGGAATGATGTTATTTTCATCATTCCCCTCCATATTATCCTTCTAACAATAAAGATTCAGGATCCTCAAGTAGCTCTTTTACTGTTGCTAAGAAGCTAACTGCTTCTTTACCATCAACAATTCGATGATCATATGATAAAGCAATATACATCATTGGACGATTTTCGATTTTTTCAGCATCAATTGCAACTGGACGCAATTGAATTTTATGCATTCCTAAAATCCCTACTTGTGGTCCATTTAAGATTGGCGTTGACATTAATGAACCAAAAACCCCACCATTTGTAATTGTAAATGTACCACCTTGTAAATCCGCTAAACCTAATTTATTATCTCGTGCTTTATTAGCAAGATTTAAAATTTCACTTTCAATCCCAGCAAAGTTCAAGCGATCTGCATCACGAACAACTGGAACAACTAGACCTTCTGGTGCAGAAACTGCAATTCCAATATCATAGTATTTTTTCATGATAATCTCATTGCCTTGTATTTCAGCATTTAGTAATGGGAATTGTTTTAAAGCTGCGACAACAGCTTTTGTAAAGAACGACATAAAACCTAATCGGACTTCATGGGTTTCGAAAAATTTATCCTTACGACGTTTACGCACTTCCATAACAGCCGTCATATCTACTTCATTAAATGTCGTTAGCATCGCTGCTGTTTGTTGCACTTCAACTAATCTGTTTGCAATTGTCTGTCTACGTCTTGACATTTTTATCCGTTCAACTGGTTTACTTGGATTTTCTTGCTGAACTACAGGTTCTGAAGCTTTTGCCACAGGCTTAGATTGTTCTACTCGTACAGGTGTTTCGGCATGTGCTTCAACATCTTGTTTTCGCACTCTACCTAATGGATCAATTGTTTTTA
This sequence comes from Bacillus sp. (in: firmicutes), assembly GCA_031180805.1. GTDB lineage: Bacteria > Bacillota > Bacilli > Bacillales > Bacillaceae > Metabacillus. Next base: position 71,995 of record JAPSLL010000004.1, on the reverse strand, counting down.
CTTGTTGTAAATCAATGCCTCGTTCACGTGCAAGTCTTCTTGCAGCAGGTGAAGCAATTGGACGTTGGTTTTTGTCTTGATCATTTTCTACAGTTTCGGATGATGCAGAAGGTGCTTCTTGCACTTTTACTTCCACACCTTCATCTTTTCCCTTCTCTGGTGTAGTAGATACAGCTCCTCCATTTTCATCAATTACCCCAATTGTTTCACCAACTTGAACTGTATCACCAGAATCTTTATGTAATTCTTTAAGAACACCTGAATACTCAGCAGTTAACTCAACATTTACCTTATCAGTTTCAACCTCTAAAAGATATTCACCTTTTTCAACTACATCACCAGGCTGCTTTAGCCATTGTGCTATCGTTCCTTCAGTAATAGATTCAGCAAGCTCAGGTACTTTAATTTCAGCCATGTTGTTTTCCCCCTTAAAGTACTTACTTTAAAAACCAAACTAACATTACATAAAATGTAAATGTTTGATTTTAAACTAAGTAAGTCCCACTTTATCCTTAAATTTGTTAGTGGGGAGATTATCCCCACATATCCTTATTCATGCATTCTAAGATTAACCTTGTTTTCGCTTATTTTTCAAGAAAAAGGAAAAATCTCTTATTCCTTTTTCCAAGTTAACGCTTCAGTAACGATACGATTTTGATCTTTTCTATGAATATTTGGATCTCCCTCAGCTGGACTCTGTCTTCTTCTTCGACCTATATATTTAACAGGGACTCCTTGTGGTGCTATTTCTCTAAGTTTTGGATCGATAAATAACCAAGCTCCCATATTTTGTGGTTCTTCCTGAACCCAGACAATTTCTTCTAATGAGGTTAATTTACTTATAATTGACGAGATGATCTTTTTAGGGAATGGATATAGCTCTTCGACTCGAAGGATATGAACCCAATCCTGATTGCCCTCAAGAGAATTTAATTTATCCGTCAAGTCTATTGCTACTTTACCACTACAAAGCACAAGTCTTTTTACCTTTTCAGGAGATTGTCCTAGTCCTGGTTGCTCAATGACAGGCTTAAACTCTCCTTCACTTAAATCGGATAAAGCCGAAACAGTCTGTGGATTTCGCAATAGACTCTTTGGCGTCATTATCACCAATGGTCTAACTTCTTCTCGTTTTAACAAATCAGCTTGTCGTCGTAAAATATGAAAATATTGTGCAGCATTTGTTAAATTCGCTACTTGCCAACTATCCTCAGCTGCTAATTGTAAGAACCGCTCTAACCGACCACTTGAGTGCTCTGGACCTTGACCTTCAAAACCATGTGGTAAAAGCATGACTAATCCAGATTTTTGCCCCCACTTTGCACGACCGGCAGCTATAAATTGGTCAAAGAACACTTGGGCAGCGTTTGCAAAGTCACCATATTGTGCTTCCCATAAAACAAGAGTTTCTGGGGCAAATACATTATAGCCGTACTCGAAGCCAAGAACAGAACCTTCTGATAACGGACTATTATGAACCGCAAACGATGCCTTCGCATCACGCAATCGATGTAATGGTGAATAGGAATCACCTGTCTCTACATCATGAAGAACAATATGTCTTTGCGCAAAGGTTCCCCGTTGTGAATCCTGTCCAGTAATCCGAATTGGTGTACCATCTTCAAGTAAGGAAGCGAATGCTAATGCTTCACCTAAGGCCCATTCAACTTTCCCTTCATCTGAAAGTGCTTTTGCCCGCTTTTCAAGTATTCGTTTTAGTTTAGGAAATACTTTAAAATCCTCTGGCCAGCTTACAAGCTCTTCATTTAACTTAAGCAATTGCTTTTTATCGATAGCTGTTTTCAATTTTGGTAGACCACTATTTACAAATTCAGGCAATTGAATTTCATGTACTTGTGATACTTTTTTATCAGGAACTTTTTGATAAGCCTTTTCCAAAGTAGCTTGAACTTCTTCATTCATTTTTTCAAGTTCTTCTGATTTTAAAACACCCTCATTTACCAATTTATCTCCGTAAATCTTACGTACAGTTGGATGTTTTCTTACTTTTTCGTATAACTTTGGCTGAGTCATAGCAGGTTCATCCATTTCATTATGACCAAACCTTCTATATCCAATTAAATCAATTAAGAAATCACTTTTAAATTTATTCCGGTATTCCATCGCGATATGTACTGCAGCTAGACATGCTTCAGGGTCATCTGCATTTACGTGTACAATCGGAATTTCATATCCCTTTGCTAAGTCACTTGCATACTTTGTTGAACGAGAATCACGGCTTTCAGTTGTAAAACCAATCATATTATTTGCAATAATATGAACAGTTCCTCCAGTTTGATAGCCATTAAGTTTATTCAAATTTAGAGTTTCTGCTACGATTCCTTCACCTGGAAATGCAGCATCACCATGAATTAAAATTGACATCGCTTTATTGACATCTTGCTTTGGATGACCTTTTTCTGTGCGTTCTTCCTGTGCAGCACGCGTATATCCTTCAACAATTGGATCAATAAATTCTAAATGACTAGGATTATTTGCTAATGTAACTTTTGCTCGAACTGTATGTTCATCTTTAATTTGCTTATTAGCACCTAAGTGATATTTTACATCTCCGCTCCATCCATAGTTAATACCGATCGATCCTTCTGAAGGTACAAGCTCTTTATTAGGCGCATGTTGGAATTCAGAAAAAATAATTTCATATGGCTTTCCTAGGACATGTGCTAACACATTTAGTCGTCCACGGTGTGCCATACCAATATTTATCGTATTAGTGCCGACTTCAACAGCACTAGAAATTAATTCATCAAGTATCGGGACTAACATGTCCAATCCTTCAATCGAGAAGCGTTTTTGACCTACAAAGGTACGATGAAGGTATTGCTCAAATCCCTCTACTTCCGTTAGTCTTTTTAAAATAGATTTACGCTTTTCATTTGATAAGTCCTTAAAGATTACCCCTGATTCAACTTGTTTTACAAGCCATGTCTTTTCTTCATAATTGTGAACATGACTGAACTCAAATGCGATTGATTTTTTATAAACTTCTTTTAAATATTGAAATGCCTCAAGTCCATTTGAAACATGGTCTGGTGCATCCTCACAAATAAGATGTGCAGGAATTTCTTTTAAGTCTTCCTTAGTTAAATCATACGATTCTAAAAGAAGAAATTCATTTTTCGTTTTATTCTCTTCTAACGGATAAATAGCAGCATTTAAATGTCCATATCTGCGAATATTAGTCGCAAGATTCACTGCTTCTGCAACTTTTTTCATTTTATCAGCACTAATTGTTTCTTCTGTTGCAAATGTTACTTCATTAGTCTGTATAGAAGGAGAACCCCAGTTATCAAAGATTTCCTTTAATTCTATGTCAATAGAGTTAGGATCGGTTTTATATCGATCATACTGTTCCATGACATAGCCGAGGTTTGGACCATGAAAGTCTTCCCAAGGGAATTTCTTCTTCAGTGTGCCTTCTGACATCTAACATTACCCCCAACTATTCTTAAATGATCAGAACTATTCTGATACTTCTCGGGAAGGATAATATTATCCTACAATATCATTTACCATTGAGTGTATAGTAGCTTGATAATAAAACGCTTCCAAAGCTATTTTAACATTGATAGTGCTATATTCCAACCCACATTAATTAAAATTTTCAAAAAAATATATACTTTTTTCACCTGATATTCCTGACGAACGATCACTCTCTCTTAAAACACTTATTCATATGAAAATTCATTTTATCCTCAACTCCAATTTTCTTTAAAAATCTACCTTATATAAATTACAATATTTATTATTTTAGAGTATTTTCCGCAATATTTATTGTCTTTTGTTAGTTTTTCTCACAAAAAAAGAGAGTAATGGAAAAAAATAAACCATTACTCTCTATATAGTCTTTAATAACAAGCGCTTTAACAAAGGAAAAAGTTGTTCTGATAACTCTTCGATTTTATTGACAAAAATACTGTACTTACCATATATATTTTGAATTGTTTTTTTTGTTGCATCATCAATGTCTCCATTAGCTAAGAAGACATTCAACACTTCAATCCCCATTTTTCTTGCCTCAAGTACAGCCTCATGTGTATCAATAATCCCATTTCTCTCATATCCCATCGCAGCAGGTTCTCCGTCAGAAAAAACGAGAAGAAATTTTTGCTTTTCATTTCTTCTTATTAGCTGTTTCGTCATATGGCGAATGGCATATCCGTCACGATTATCTTCTTCTGGAGATAATTGCATAATTTCAGGACCAGATTGCTGTTTAAGTGAGCTTTCAAAAGAAATGACTGTATGAAAATGGTTTGGTTGCCGCGTTTTTGATGCTTCATTCGTATCTTCCCAAAAACCAACAATTTGGTGAGGTACTTGTACTGACTTTAATGTTTCATGGAAAAGAATAATTCCATATTTAGTTTGCTCCATTTTGTCATACATTGATGCAGAGCAATCGACAAGTAACGTAAAAACCGCATCAATCTGTGGTGCCTTTTCCTGTTTTTTATAAAAGAGCTTCGGATTCTCATCAGTTACTAATCTTAAAAGCTTTTTGTTCAATCTTCCTAGATGTAGATCATTTCTTGGTAGGTTTTTTTTATGTTCAAGTGTTTTTTGGATCATCATTTTTAATTTTTTCTGGAATAATTGAACTTCATTTCGGTTTGCTTTATACTTGTCTATTTGATCTGGTGTAGGTGTTGTTGAATCTTTAAAGACTGGATAAGCGTATTTATTTTCAACACCATAAGCAAACTCATTTGATGCATCCCGTTTATCTTTCTTATTCTCGAGTGCTTCTAATTTTGAATAATCATTCTTCTTAGCTTTTTTAGATGTTCCTTGTATCATACCTAGAGCTTGATCAGTGTCATCTCCTTCACGTATAATACCATCCCCATTTATTGTTGTATTAGTCCCTTGTTCCAGCTCGAACTGCAAGAAGCTTTTTGTTGGCTTACTTGTTTCACTATGCCAAGTTGGTAGTTTATTTTCATGGACATCTTCATCACTTTTTTTAGCTTCTTTTAAACTATCTTTATTTTTCAATTTTGTTTTTCTTTTTAAATCATCAAAGAGAATTGGATTTTCTAACAGATCATAAGCTAAATCCGCTAAGAAAAAATACGTATTTAACATATCTTTTTCTATGACCTCTTCGATTACTTCCATCATTTCTGTTACAAGATTCAGCACTTGTTTAGTTGAATGACATTCATAAACCTGGAATAGCTTTGATTCAAGAAAAGGAAGCATCCGTTGAATATTTTCAAATAAAGCTGAATGATTATTGATTGGAGATTGTGCAGTTAAGTGTAAATAAAGATAATTAAACAGAGCATCTGTTGAAATACTTCGTTCTTGATGAATAATTAACTGACTTTGAAAATACTTTCGATATAAATCTCTTCTTGCTGAAAATACTTTCTTTGTACCAGCGCGTTCTTTTTTACACAATTCCTCAATTCGAATATCCTCAAGTAGCATTGCTAATTGCCTAGCAAAGCTTGGGAACTTTAGGTGTTTTGTCTTTTCAATAAATAATCCTATTTCATGATAATTTGTATGATGAAAATTTCCGATACAACGTAAAAATACATCACTTTTTAATCCATTAATTGTCTCACTTTTTTGACGATGATCCCAAAAATGACTAACATAAATTTTCTTCTCGATCGGATCAAGGTAGGATTGTACACTATAATCAACTTCGACTTCATTTTGTTTTGTCAAGGCCTTCGCTAAATCGGATAGTTCCATAAATAAAAATGAATCAATTTGTTCGTCATTAAATTTAATAAACCTCAAGATCGAAAACCTCACTCAAATAGTGTTTCTGCTAAATTTCGAATGGCTGCCTTTTCACGTTCATCCTCTAATTTATCGACAATTCCTCTTTCAATTGCACGAAGTGGTGGCAAATAAATTGCTAAGTCACACGTATCAATAAGTGCCCGAATGGATGCAGCCTCTTCAGAAACTTGCCCATTTTGTACAAGAGTAAGTAAATCTGCTGATAGTCTAGTAAATGTATTAATTAATTGCTCGTTTTCTAAACTTGATTGTTGTGCTAAAACTTGTTTTAACTCCTGTCCTTGTATATATGGAACATCAATCACAACAAAGCGATTTTTTAATGCTTCATTAAGAGGAACTGTACCGACATACCCTTCATTAATCGCTGCTATGACTCCAAAATGTTCGCTTCCTTTAATAACATCACCAGTAAATGGATTTGTTATCATTCTTCGATAATCAAGTACACCATTTAATATAGGTAATGTTTCCGGCTTAGCCATATTGATTTCATCTATATATAATAAATGACCACGATTCATTGCTTTAACAACAGGTCCTGGGACAAAATCAATTGTTGTTTCACCATTTCGATTCGCAATCGTTTTAAAACCTAAAAGTGCCTCAGCATCCATGTCAATAGAGCAATTTATACTATGCATTGGTTGCTGAAATAAATAAGAAAGAGTTTCTGCTAGTTTTGTTTTACCAGAACCAGTGGGACCTTTTAATAAAACGTTTTTTCCTAACGATAGAGCAATAATTGCATCATATAAAATTGAATCCTCTGAAGGGGTATATCCTCCCTTACCAATAAGAAGCTTTTCTTCATCATTAATTGTAGCTAAGCTTCGTTTCTGTATACGTAATTTTATTTCTTCTGGTAATTGATAAGAATTAATATTTTCCAATTCATTTTGCCTACTTTCATTTCACGTAATGATAAATGCTTTAATCTTCAACGAGTATACTAGATAATCATCTGTTATTCAAAGATTTCATTCGGTTGTTTCAATTCCTCGTTAATTTCAGGCAACATACCTATAAGAAAAAAAGAGCCAAAAAACTGGCTCCCTTCTTGTCATTGATTTATTAAACTATTATTTCTTAGTTTAAATAACGTTTAGCACCTAAATAACGTTTTTTCCAATAGGAGTTATTTAAATTACTGATGGTAACTCCAGAACTACTCGCATGAATAAATTCATTATTTCCTAAATAAATTCCCATATGTGAGGGACCTTCTTTATAAGTAGTGAAAAACACAAAGTCTCCAACAGAAGGCGAATTAACTGACTTCATAATATCCCAATATCCTGCAGTACTTAAGCGGGATACAGATGTAACTTTATTCAGGACATAATAAATGAATCCACTGCAATCAAACCCAGCTGGCGTATTCCCTCCCCAACGGTAAGGAGTTCCCATTAAGGATTTCGCTTCTGAAATAACAGTATTTATTTTAGATGAAGAACTGGACGGTTCTTTTGTTCCTGAAGAATTATTATCTGGTTGAATTGTTTCTTTTCCAGATAGCTTTAACTTTTGACCGACGTAGATCGTATCTGATTTTAAATTATTTGCTACCTTGATTTCTCCAATAGTAACATTATACTGATTTGCAATCTTCCAAAGTGAATCCCCAGCTTTTACAGTATATGTATTGGTTCCACTAGTATTCGTTGAACTAGAAGGAGGATTTGATGGAGTAGAATTATTAGGTTTTGTTGTGCTAGCTTGTTTAACTGTTAAGACTTGTCCAACGCGAATTAAATCACTAGACAATCCGTTTAATTTCTTCAATTCACTTACTGAAGTATTATATTGTTTCGCAATAACCCACAAAGAGTCGCCAGCTTTCACTTTATAAGTAGTAGCCTTTGTTGTAGTACTTGTATTTGAAGAAGTATTTGTATTTGTATTTGTATTTGTATTTGTATTTGTCGGTGTAGTTGTTTTACTTCCAGGTATTTCAAGCACCTGTCCTACTCTAATAAAATCTGAAGTTAATCCATTTGTCGTTTTTAATAATTGTACAGTAGTATTATACTCTCTTGATAGCTCCCAGAGTGTATCACCGCTTTTCACTTTTACACTTTCGGCGTTTGCCATTGTTGCAAAAAGGGATGAACCTACTACAGCAGTTGCAGTCAGCCCGATAAGTTTTTGTTTCATTTTTTAAAAGTACCTCCTAATTTCTATGTATTTTTCCAACTTCAAGTTGTATATCGATACAATTTATAGCCTAGGATAAAGGTAACACCTTATCACAACCTAAAAAACTACCAGTCTTTTATCACAACTCACATGCATATTTTAATAGAATAAACGAAAAAAAACTACAAAATAATAAGCAAAAAGATATAAAACGATAAAAACAGGTATAAAGTTATACTACTAATCTAGTATAATCATACAAAAACATATAAAAATAGACAATGTTTTTTTCTATTTATTTTCTTTTCAATTAAAAAAAGAGTAGAAATTTTCAAATCCACTCTTTTTCAACTTAATATTCGTTTATCATTAATCTTATTACAATTTACCTATTCATTTGAAATTATTAAGCTAAAAGTACGAGAAAACCTCATTTCCTTCTCCACTGGTTCCATTATTAGACAGCTAAACATTAATATTTTTTATTATCCCATTCACAAAGAAGGTCTTTTTATCCATATTATTTATGCGGTATTTATTATTATGATAATTTTACTAATGAATTCTAGTTTCCGAGGAGCTAATTGGATATAAAGTTCCATCTAAAGCAAAAGACATTCTTCCTGTTTCTTCCGATACTACTAAGATTAACGCATCTGTTTGTTCAGATAATCCAATTGCAGCACGGTGCCTAGTACCTACCTTATTCGAGCCAAAGCTTTGTGTCGTTAACGGAAGAACATTTGCTGCTGATGCAATATTATCGCCTTTTATTAGCAATGCTCCATCATGTAGAGGATTTCCTGGATAGAAAATACTTTCAATTAATTGACTTGAACAATCTGCGTTGATTTGTACCCCTTCTTGAATATACTCCTTTATGGGAACAGTTCTTTCAATTATAATCAGCCCACCATGGCGATTATCTGATAAATTTTGTAATGCCTTCGCAATTTCTATTGTTTTTTTTGTAAAACTCGAGATATATGCTTTTAAATAATAAAAGGAAGCAGATGATTGAATGGCATTAAATCTGTCTTTTATTCGTGCGATCTCGCATAATAGACAATAGTCTTTTTCATCAATTGAGGTTCTCATTAGTTGAGCTTCTTCGATTATATGTTCTAAATTGGTTGCGATGTGTTCCTTTATTTCGCCAATCGTATTCGGATTTTCCACCAATTTCACTCCTTCCTCTAATGTTAGTATGGTCTTTAATTTATCATTCCATTAACACTCAATTCGAATCTTAGAAAAAAATGTATGTTTTCTATTATAAACCAACATACTATAAATGGAGGTTTTACCAATGATTACACAAAAAATATTACAATATACATTTAGTATATTAGGCGTTCTGTCTTTAGGGTTCTTTTATTATCAAATGTTTAAAGGAGAAACAAAAAAAGATAATAAACATCCAAATCGACAATAATGTAGTTGGAATAGACATCTGAAAAAGTAACAAAATGTTTTTTTCATGTTATAATTCAAAAGTTAGCTTTTTAGAAACGAGGATTTTTAATATGAAAGAAGCATCAACAAATAAAGAAAAAATCATTACTTTATTAAAGATTCTATTCCCGATCTTAATAACCCAGCTCGGTCTTTATTCGATGAATTTTTTTGATACAACAATGTCAGGAAATGTTCATCCAAATGATCTTGCAGGTGTTGCTATCGGATCAAGTCTCTGGGTTCCTGTTTATACTGGTTTAAGTGGTATTTTATTAGCAATTACACCTATTGTTGCACAATTAATTGGGGCAAATAAAAAAAGTGATGTACCGAACGTAGTTATTCAAGGTTTGTATTTAAGTATTTGTATTTCCATTGTCGTGTTAATAGTTGGCTTTTTTACACTGGATCCTATATTACATATGATGAACTTAGAAGCAGAAGTTTACTTTATTGCTAAAGGTTATTTAATCGCGTTATCTTTTGGGATATTCCCATTGTTTTTTTATGCTGTAATCCGATGTTTTATTGATGCTTTAGGCTTTACAAGGGTTACAATGTTTATTACATTAACATCACTCCCGATAAATTTTATTCTTAACTATCTGTTTATTTTCGGCAAACTAGGAATTCCTAAGCTTGGAGGGATTGGAGCAGGAGTTGCTTCTGCAGTAACCTATTGGTGTATTGCTTTTATTGCAATTATTATAGTTGTTAAAAAACATCCCTTTAAGGAATTTAACATTTTTAAAACTTTCTATCATGCATCTATAAAAACTTGGAAGGAAATTCTAATCATCGGGATCCCAGTTGGACTAGCAATCTTTTTTGAGACAAGTATTTTTGCAGCCGTTACTTTATTTATGAGCCAATTTAATACAATTACAATTGCGTCCCATCAGGCAGCTATGAATTTTGCTTCCTTTTTATATATGCTACCTTTAAGTATTTCAACGGCATTAACAATTGTTATTGGACATGAAGTAGGAGCTAAAAGGTTTCATCACGCAAAGCAATATAGTTATATCGGAATCGGAATGGCTTTAGTCTTATCGCTTGTCTCAGCAGCGTTCATTTATTTTTTCCGTTCTCAAGTTGCATCTATCTATACTTCTGATATTCATGTATTAAAACTTACACAGGAATTTCTTATTTATGCGATTTTCTTTCAGCTTTCAGATGCTATCGCTGCTCCTATTCAAGGTGCTTTAAGGGGATATAAAGATGTTAATATAACATTTATGATGGCTTTAATCTCGTATTGGATTATTGGACTCCCTTTTGGGATTATCCTGGCAAAATTTTCATCACTTGATGCATTTGGTTATTGGATTGGATTAATAATAGGTCTTGCAGCTGGTGCAATTTGTTTATCGATACGACTTCGAATTATTCAAAAGAAATTCTCTTTAAGCTTAACCTAATTTACATTTAAACAAAAAGCACTTGCTCCTTAATGGAACAAGTGCTTTCTTATAAAAAACATAGTAATTAATGTACGTTATCTCTTGAATTTGTCACTTTTCTAGTTTTATATTAGTTTTATGTCTTAATCTTTGTTGCTTTTATGGTATTATAAATTGTCATAATTAATCGTCCCATTTGTAGGTCCAATATACTTCTTTTTCAAACCATTGCATCGCTTCTTTATCCTTATTCAAGATTTTTTCTTCCATTTGTTTTAGCACGCCTTCAGTTTGTGAGCGATGTGCTTTCAAAGCATTTAATTTAATATCCATAACATCTGTTATATTAAGAATGACATCAGGTTGACCAACCGCTTCAAACCGATTATTTGTAATTGCCATACAATATGTTGTAGGACGCTTTTCTTTCGGGCGTCGTTTTAATGCACGAATGACAGCTGCACCACAAGCATCATGGTCAGGATGTACACCATGACCGGGATAGAATGTCACAATTAAGGACGGTTCAATTTCATCGATGATCTCTTCCATCATATCAGCAATTTTTTCATCATCTTCAAATTCAAGAGTTTTGTCCCTAAGACCTAGCATTCTCAAATCTTGAATGTCCATCGCTTTACATGCGTCCTCTAGCTCTTTTTGGCGGATTTTTGGTAATGACTCTCGATTCGCGAAAAGTGGATTTCCCATATTTCTTCCCATCTCACCTAAAGTTCCACAAGCATATGTAACAGGGATTCCAGCTTTACGTTTTTGTGCAATTAAACCTGCAACACCATATGATTCATCATCTGGATGAGGTAAGATTACTAATACATGTTCTTTCATTTTATTTAATCTCCTTTAGTTTATTTTCTTAATAATTAAACGGAGTTTCACTTATTTGTAGTGCAATCGCTAATTGTCCTTCAGAATTATGACCTGCCATAAGCAATTGATTTTCATCATTATAAATCCAATCTGTTAACCCTTCTGCATAAACCCAGCCTTCATCAAGTTTAAGTCCTACACGATATGGGCCATTACCAGTAATTTTAGCTTGGTTATAAACGACCTTTGTATTACGAATAAAAGCAACAACCGTCATGTTCCCTTCATTCTTATGTGCATTATAGGCACCTGTTGTCGTTTCCAGATGAATATAAACAACTTTGTTTAAAAATTGATTTAAATATGATTGAACTTCTTGTTTTGTTATTGGTTTCATATTTATTTCTCCTTATCATTTTCTACTAATTGTTCTAAACATAGAGAATAAACGTTGATCAACATTAACTTTTCTTTCTCATGTAATGACGATAAAATGATTCTTTTGATAGATTGGTGAAATTTTTCATAATGATTTTTACGTAGTCGAGGATGAGTCATTTCATCCTTTAATTCTTGCTTTACAAGCTCTAATAGGGTTTCTTTCTCATTACTTCCATTTGAAACAGTTCGATTTTTCCATAATCGTTTATATGCAGCTAATAGTTCTTTTGCTTCCAATGGATTCCTCTTTCTTTAAAGCCCGATAGAATTTTTTCTTATTAACTTTAATTCGGCTCTTTTAAATATTTTTGAATTAGAAAAAGAAAAGAGTAAAATTGCACTCCATATAAATGTGAATGTAATCATTTCTATTTGTGTAAATGGTTCATGATAGAGAAAAATACCAATTATTAATGTAATAGTCGGGGAAATATATTGAATTATTCCTACTAAAAACAATGGAATGCGTTTTGCTCCACTAGCAAATAGCAATAATGGAATCGCAGTTGCAACTCCAGCCCCGATTAGCAGCAAATTAATTTGAGTATTGAACTCAAAGAAGGCAGACTCCCCACTGCTAGCAAGAATTGAAACGTATGTAATGGCGAGAGGAGTAACAACCAATGTTTCAAATGTTAAACCAATGACCGAGTTAAATTTAGTCATTTTTTTCGTTAATCCATACAAACCAAAGCTACCAGCCAAAATAAGTGCCAGCCATGGAATCTCTCCATACTGAAGTGTAATAATGAGTACACCTATAAAGGCCAGCCCCATCGATATCTTCTGCCAAAGATTTAATTTCTCCTTTAAGAAAATCATTCCTAGCAAAACACTAATTAACGGATTAATATAGTAACCTAAGCTCGTTTCAAGAATATGGTGGTGATTTACAGACCATATGTAGACAAACCAATTAATGCTAATTAATAATGACGACAATACAAGTGATAAAAGAACCAGCGGTTGCGAAAAGAGCTTTTTGCTAATCTCTACTATATTTCCCCACTCTTTTTGAATTGAAAGCAAAATAAGCATAAAAATAAATGACCAAATAATTCGATGTGCTAAAATCTCGCCTGCAGTTACATTGTCAATCTTTTTCCAATATAGAGGTAATACCCCCCAAAGTAAATAAGAGCCAGCTGTAAAGATAATTCCTTTCCTATATGTTAATTCATCTGATGCATGCAATACGATTCCCTCATTTCTTATTCACCTATTGACCATTATAAACTTGTTAATCGTAGTCCTACAACTTATAAGCTTCGCTAACAGAAGCTTTCTTACATGCATAGTTTACTAATAACGAATTCTTATTAAGGATGTGACAATATGTTTCCCTGGAATAAACAATTTCCATTTAATCATTCTGAATTTACAAAACAATTTCAACAAATGAACCCAAAAGAAATTGAAAACTATATCCAATCTGTTATGTCAAGTATCTTCGGCAGTGACTTTTCAAAAAACTTCCCATTTCAAGGTGAAATGCAAAATAATCAATCAGATAATCCCCCTACTCAAACTACCCCTGAAATTTTTGAAACAAATGACTATATATATGTCAAACTTGCTGTTAACAGTTCAGAAATTAATTCTTTAAAAGTCCAACATACAACGACACAATTAATGCTTATCAATAATCAAAATGAAGATATGGCACCTTTAACCTTTATGTTACCTGCACCTGTAAAACGAAAAGGTACAAAAGCAAGATATATTGACGGATTCATTGAAATACAGCTTATAAAATTAAAAGAACACTCGATCACAGAAATAGAAATCTCAAAATAAAAGTAATTGTTAGTATAGGTAACGTTAGGATATTGAAATAAAAAAGAAGACCTTCCAATTAGAAGGCCTTCTCCTTATTTATCGATAAAACCCTTGATAACCACCACCGTAAAAGTTTCCATAGCCGCCATACGGAGGACTTCCATAGCCGTATGGGCCAAATCCTCCTCCATATGGAGGATAGTAATAAGGTGGTCTCGGTCTAAAAATAGCTGACCCGACTAACCCACCAAGTAATCCACCAACAAATGGTGCACCAAAAAAGAAGCGCTCATTTGGGTAAGGATGAATTGCATTTCTCATCATATATTGATTCATTTGGGTTACCTCCTCAATTAATTACCTACACTAAAAAGTATTCATATAAGCACCTAATTGAGTGGGCAAATAGCCACATTTAACGAAATTCTACATTTTTATTCTTTATAAATCATTTTTTTTGTCATTCCACCATCAACTACAAGGTTAACACCAGTAACAAAGTCATTGTCCACCATCGTTAAATAAAAGCATGCTTTTGCAATATCACTAGGTTTTCCGACTCTATTTGAAAAATGTTGAAGATGGTCTTCCTCTGTTAATTCTTCATAATTACCAGTCTCAATCCACCCTGGAGAAATTGCGTTCACTTGGATACGATCTTTTCCTAATGAAGCAGCAAGTGCATGAGTTAATGCGATTATTCCTCCTTTTGTGGCAGCATATGCTTCAGAGTTTTCTTCAGACATTAAAGCTCTTGTTGAGGCGATATTAACAATTTTGCCACCATGTTTGTTTTCTCGCATTATTTTTGCAGCTTCCCTTGAGGCAAACATAACGCTTGTTAAGTTTGTCGAAATCATTTTTTCCCATTCACTATGTGTAATGTCATATGGTGAGACAAATTTTGATATTCCTGCATTATTTATTAAAATATCAATTGTGCCAAAATGGTTCTTTGCTTTATTCATTAATAAAATAATATCATTAATTTTTGAAACATCCGTCTTTATAAATTTTACGTTAAATGCTTGATTTAAACATTGGTTTTCCAAATCAAGCCCTGCTTCTTCATCAATATCAGCAATAATTACATTATAATTATTCATTGCGTATTGGATTATAATTTCTTTTCCAATCCCTTTAGCAGCACCAGTTACAATAACTGTTCTAGTCATGAATTATCTAAGTCCTCCTTAGGAGTACAAAATGTATTTGCCCATTTATTAAGCTCCTTCATGACTCCTTCAAGACTTACCCCTTTTTTTGTCAATTGATATGTGACCTTTACCGGAGTCTCATCGTAAACAATTCTTTCCACTAATCCAGCTTGTTCTAACTCCTTTAATCGTTCGGATAGCATTTTTTCACTGATACCAGGAATAATTTCTGTTAAATCTTTAAATCGTTTAGGACCGTCCAATAATACATGTATAATAATTCCAATCCAACGTTTTCCTAAAAGCCTAAAAGCTGTTTCCATTTTAGGACAAAGCTGAATCTTCATAATAATCTCTCCTCAATATAATTTCTTGACTGATTTTTTCACTTCGATTAATATGGTTACTATCAACTTACTAAAAGTAAGTTTATTACTTTTAGTATAGAATAATTTTCTTAATATATCAACTTAGGAGGAATTTAAGCTTGACTACAACTACTGCTATTGATTTATTCGATATCATAAAAGAACGTTCATCTGTAAGACATTATGACTCATCAGTCTCTATCTCTAAAGAGGAGTTAACAGAAATATTATCATATGCCACAAAAGCTCCATCTGCTTGGAATTTACAACATTGGCATTTTACAATATTCCATAGTAAGGAATCCAAACAAACTTTATTACCAATTGCTTTTAACCAAAGTCAAATTACTGATGCATCTGCAATCATTGCTATTCTCGGTGATATGGAAGCAAATAAAAATACTGACGATGTTTATAATCCCCTAGTTTCAAAAGGATTTATGACATCTGAGATTAAAGAAACACTTGCGGGACAAATTAATCGAGCATACACAAGTGAAGCTTTTGCAAGAGATGCTGCATTTACTAATGCATCATTAGCTGCCATGCAACTGATTTTAGCTGCAAAAGCAAAAGGCTACGATTCATGTGCGATAGGTGGATTTAATAAAGAACAATTTATGAAGGAATTCCAAATCGATGAAAGGTATGTACCTATCATGTTAATCTCAATTGGAAAAGCCCTAAAACCTGCTCATCAAAGCTATCGTCTTGATGTTGAGAAAGTTTCTACTTGGTTATAAGTATCCCTATAAAAAAAGCAGAACACCAAGTGATCTGACCCAATAAAGTTTGACAAATACTTTTATGCAATTATTTAATACTTGAGTTCGGTATTCCACTGGACTCAGGTTTTTTAATTTTCCCTTCATTCATTTGTGATTGTAATAGTGAATATAATCAGCTAACTCCCTTTCAAAATGCTCTATACTGTCAAGTTCCTGTAGATAAAGGAGTTCGGACTTTAATAAGCCAAAGAAATTCGACGGTATCCATAAGGACCTTATGTTCATGAAAAATCTCTATAATAGCTTCTTTTACATTCTCATACTTAACAGCCTTAGATAAACGTTTATCCCTCCAATAATACGTAGCACGTGGAATGTCAGCGACTTCAACTAAATCCACGACCTTATACTGACCCTTTAGTTCAAAAATTACTTGCGCTTTGATTTTGTTTGTAATTTTTCCTGCATTTGAACTAAAGGATTCAACTTTTTAAGTAGGCATTCTCCAATTCTAATCGTTCAATTTTTGCTTGTAATGCTTCTAATGTTCCTTCAGCCGGTACTGGTTTCTTTGGTCTTGTTTTCTGAGTTACTTTTTTCATGGATTGACGCCCCTTTTCCTTTGATACAAGGACATCTATTCCACTTAGTTCGAACTGTCGTTTCCAGTTTCGAATCATTCCAGGTGAAGAAAGATTGAAAACGGCAGCTGTTTCTATAGAGGATGTACAATTTCGGTCATATATTTTAGTACATCCATTTTAAACTGAGTAGAGTGGCTTGTATAGGGTTTTAAAAAAGCATTTTCCCCTTGATGTTCATAGAGTCGACTCCATGCACTGAAAACACTATGGTAAACACCAATATCTTTTGCAATTTCTTTTATTGATTCTTTCCCTTGCATATAGCTCAAAACATTTTGTATCTTTTCATCTGATGTAAATTTAGCCATAAAAACACCCCGCAAATGCTAGATTGGTGTCTAACTTTTACGGGGCACTTCACAAGAGGGCTCTGATTTTTTAGCATAACTAAAATTTAATAAATATGGCAATAACCAATCAGTCGAAACGAATTGGTTATTGCCTTTCATTTATTACATTTTTTCCTTTAATACACTAATTGCTTTTTCAAGCTGTGTATCATTTTCTTGAAGTTTCTTTTGAATTTCTTCATATAATTTCATTGTAGTTTCTCCAGTAATTTGGCCGTTAACAGTTAATTTATGCTTAGCTTGGAATTCATTTACTACTCTTTCTGTTTCTTCATCGAAAGAGTTTTCTTCATTAAGGCTTTCATATCCCAATGCTTTTAACATTGTCTTCGCTGATTTCACTTCAGCGGAAGATACGCCAATTTTTAGCACACTTTCTGGATTTACATATGAGACATGAGCATATTCAGGAAGTTCCACCTTTACTTGTGGCTCGATCCCTTTTTCATGTATCCATGTTCCATCAGGTGTTAACCATTTTGCAGTCGTAAATTTCACTGAAGAATTATCTTTAAATGTTTGTGCCGTTTGGATGGTCCCTTTTCCAAAGGTTTTTTCTCCAACTAACGTAATACCTGCTGATTGATTTAGCGCTGCTGCCATTATTTCACCCGCACTTGCAGTTCCACCATCAACTATTACTGTTGCAGGCAAATCAACTACTTGATTATTTTCAGACTTATAAACTTCCTTCGAACCATTATTATTCTCAACCTGCATTATATTTTTACCTTTAGGTACAAATAATTCTGACATCTCTATCGCGCGATTCATTAAACCACCAGGGTTTTGTCTCAAGTCAATGACTAAGCCTTTAACATTTTTCTTTTGTAAATCAGCTATAGCTTTTTCAAGTTCCTCTGTTGTTGAATCAGAGAATTTCGTAATTTGAATTTTCCCAATATTATCGTCAATAACTTCTGAATAAACAGTTTCTAAAGGAATCGTATCGCGTGTTATCGTAAAGGTTAATTCACCAACTCCTTCACGTCTTATGACAAGTTTAACTTTAGAACCTTTCTCTCCTCTTATTTTCAAAACAGCTTCATTGACTGTAAGACCTTCCACAGATTCACCATCTACTGTTAAAATAATATCTTTTGGTTTTAAACCTGCCTCTTCAGCAGGGGAACCCTTAATTGGAGAAACGATCATAATGTTACCATTACTTTCTTGAACTTCTGCACCTATACCTTCAAATGATGAGGAAATATTTTCATTAAAGCTCTTTGCTTCCTCAACATCCATATAAACTGAATATGGATCTTCTAACGAATTCACCATACCTTTAATAGCGCCTTCAACAAGTTTATCTGTTTCAATATTTTTGTAGTACCCTTTTTCTAAAATTTCATATGTTGATTTTAGCTTTGCAAAAGGATCTCCTTCATCAACTGCCTGATTTACACCATAAAATTGGAGGAAACTAAATGTTATCCCCGAAGATAATATGGCAGTAATGATGATCCAAATTATTAACTTACTATTTTTCACAGTACAACTACACCACCTTTATTTATGTTCCTATTATGTCTAAACCATGTTCCATCCGTCAACAAATTTAATTAAGAAAGAATATGTATTTTTACAGTTCACACATATTTTTTTCCATTCGACAATAACTACGATACTTTTTTATTAATTTATTGTAAACTTTATTACACACATGTAAATACAGGAGGTCTTGATGATGCAACTAGCTGAATATATTGGAAAAACAGACTTTGAAATTATTCGTTTTGCTTATTTATTAATACAAGATATTGAAATGAAAATAAAAAACAAAGCTTTCTTTTATAAAAACCAAATTGTAACTTATATAAATAAACAAATAGATTATTTTCTTCTTACACTACTTGATAAAGATGCCTTACTTAACATATATAAAACCGAAATTCACCAAATCCTTGAGCCAAAATTAAAAGAAATTTATAAAAAGTATCGTCTTTTTTATTGTCTATAAGAACCGTACCATTTTCATCCTCATATACTACTTTTGGATAAGAATGGGAGGAATACGGTTGAATTATTTACATTTATTATCTAGCTTTGGAATAGGTGGTGCACATCCTGGTGGATTATTGTTAACAAAACAAATTTTTGAAACAGAACAATATCCGCTTGACTATAAGATTTTAGATGCAGGTTGCGGTACAGGACAAACCGCAGCTTATTTAACTCAATTGGGGTATAACGTTACTGGTATTGATTTTAATAAACAAATGATCGAACACGCAACAATAAGAAATCATATAAATCAACTAAATATTCCATATTATGTTGAGGATCTTACGCATACTTCATTTTCAGACGCATCCTTTGATTTGGTATTATGTGAATCAGTTTTACAATTTACTTCTTTGACAAAAACAGTTTCTGAAATAGCTAGGATTTTAAAATCAAACGGTTCTGTCGTTGCTATCGAAATGGTACAGGATGGTACACTGACTAGTGAAGAACAATTTGAAATTAAAAGCTTCTATGGCTGTGAGCAAATTTATACAATTAGAGAATGGAAACAATGTTTCTTAAATCATCATCTTCCTCTTAGTAAAGTGTTAACAAAGACTGACATTCAATTCATAGATGTAAATGAACCAACGACAGAATTTTCACCTATTGAAGATATTCCACAAGAAGTTTTCGAACTCCTCTCTGAGCACGAAAGGCTAACGCAAAAATATTCAAATAAGATATCATATTGTATACTTTTTGGACAAAAAAGCTAATTCCTATAATTAATTGAAGCTAGGTTATTTGTACAATCTCTTTGTATTTAAAAAACATAAGATATGATGATTAAATACAAGGAGGAAAAAAATGTCCCAACATTATTATGATTTATGCTGCAGATATAACGGCAAAGTAGTTCGAATACACGATCGTCATGGCAATATTCATACCGGGAAGATATGTAGAGTCACACGGAGCAAGGTTTTCATTCAGCCATTTAATCGTCGTGGAAATGGCTTTGGACTAGGTTTTTATGGTGGATATGGTTACTACGGTTATCCATATGGAATTGGATTAGGTCTTATTACAGGAATAGCTTTAGCAGGTTTATTTTTCTGGTAATGAGCAAAAAAAATTGGGAGATTTTCTAATCTCCCAATTTTTTATTCCATAATAGTTAATACTTCTTTATAAATACCAACAACATCCTCAATTTTCATTCGTACTAATCCGCTAGATGAGGGAGCAACAAAATCGATCACACCTTCAACTATTTGTTTATTTTGCCTGCCCCAATGAGTTTTACTTATTTGCGCATATTTCAAATAAACACCTTTGCCTACGAAAAAGGCAATTTTTGGTCTGTAAGTTGTTATTTTATTTCTAAGAATCTTTCTTCCTATTCTGTACTCATTTGGCGTAATTTCATCCGCACTTTTAGTTGGTCGAGATACAATATTAGTAAATCCAATGCCCATTGATAATAAAGTATCGTCTTCATCAGGTTTGTATAGTCTATCCGTTATCCCTGCTTGAAAAAGTATTTTCCAAAAACGATTAGATTTACTTGCGTAATGATGTCCTACTTCACCTGAGACGAGGCTTGGATTAAAGCCTATAAAAAGTATGTCTAGATTTTCTTTAATTCGATCCATCCGATCACCAAATATTAAATATTAACAACTGCAAACTTATCCAAAGCTAGATTTTTTTTACTTTATTAAAATATTCTTCTAATGTTAATTTATATTTATAAATCACAGCTGCCTTTTCTTTCCCGATATATCGTAAATGCCAAGGTTCAAACTGATACCCAGTAATATTTTCCTTTCCCTTTGGATATCTAATAATAAATCCCGCTTTGTGTGCATTTGCTTCTATCCATTTTCCCTCAGCTGTATTCGCAAACTCCTCAGTAATTTCAAGATTAACACTTTTACTCGTTATATCCATTGCTAAGCCTGATTGATGTTCACTTTGACCAGGTAAAGCTACTGCGTGTAGGGCTGCTTCTTCCCCTTTTGCTTTTTTCTCAGCATCAAATATCCCTTTTTGTCTTGAATAGGAACGATAACCAGATACTGCCAATAATTCAATACCATCCTTTTTAGCAAGTTGAAATAGCTCTTCCAACGCATTTGCTGCTTCCTTTCGCAAATATGCTTGAGGTATATCTGCATCTCCGAAAGAAAATTCAACATTAGGTATTACTAAATCGTTTGGCTCATAATCTTCTGGTAAGGTGAACTCTTTATTAACCATTGCTAAAACATTAGTTGGATTTTCAATTACTTGATTTCCGCCAACTTGTTTAACGGAATTAAAATATTGTCCCTCCAAGAGGAAATCTGAATCTATTTGTTCCTCATTCGTTTCTGTATTTTCAGGATCAACTGTTTCTAACTGCCGTTTTTCCCCTGATTGTCTAATTTGTTCTCCTTCCTGCTCACCACTAAAAGGGGTTGCATTTGGAAGTGAAAAACTAGTACATGCTGTTAATGTTACAAAACATACTAGTACAAGACTATTTTTTACAAAATATGACATTTCATCACCCTATCTATCTCAATCCTTCATCAATTTTATCATGAAACGATATGATATTTAAGAAGCTTCTAACCTACATTCATCTTTACCTTTTTTCCTATAGGTTAAAACATGATACAACTTTCTTTTCATCCAATTATATCGACAATATCTGCATAGTAACAAGTAGGTGATTAGGGAAACAAATGGCGATATTATGACTTTAAACGAATTTTCTTTTTAAATTGAAGACTGTTATCGTAAACTTTGTTACCTTTTACATAGTTATCGTTATTGGTTGATTTCCTCTTGCAATACTAGGTTTACACGGTCTATGTGGTGAGCCTAGTTTAGTTACTTTAAACATTTAAACTATCCCACGTATCCCGCAGGAGTCCCACAATGCATGCACTCCGATCAACCTCTTTATAAATATGAGAAAACAACAATCTTTCAAAAAAGAGCCTAATTGAAAGAAATTGAGATCGTTCCCTTCCATTATTACCTCCAACTCGATTATTTACTTCAAGGAATTATTTTGTTTATACATTACTTACAATAATTGTACTAAGCAAAAAGCTGCCGAGATGCTCTCGACAGCTAAACTATTTTCAAATAATCATTTTAACACAATATATACTATTTAATTTTTACTTATTGCTGCATCTAAAGCAACGACAATCATATCATTAAAGGTTGTTTGCCTTTCTTCAGAGCTAGTTTCTTCACCTGTAAGAATATGATCGCTAACTGTTAATACAGATAAAGCTCTACAATTGAACTTTGCCGCAATTGTATAAAGAGCTGCTGTTTCCATTTCAATTGCTAAAATGCCATACTTTGCCCATTTCTCATGCTCAGCATTATCATTATAGAACATGTCAGCTGTAAATACATTTCCAACCTTGAGATTAAGTCCTTTTTCTACACCTGTATCATATGCTCTCTTTAATAACTCAAAGTTAGCAGTTGGTGCATAATCAACTCCACCAAAGGTTAAACGATTCATTTGTGAATCAGTTGAAGCACTCATCGCGAGTATGACGTCACGCACACGAACATCTTTCTGAATAGCGCCACATGTTCCTACTCGTATTAAATTTTGAACACCGTAACTATTAATTAATTCATTTATGTATATCGAAATAGAGGGAACACCCATACCTGTGCCTTGTACAGATATCTTTTCTCCCTTATATGTTCCTGTAAAACCATACATGCCCCTTACTTCATTGTAACAAATGACATCCTCTAAAAAAGTTTCTGCAATATACTTTGCGCGTAATGGATCTCCAGGCAGCAATACAGTTTCCGCAATTTCATGTTGTTTTGCTCCAATATGGACACTCATCTACTATCCCTCCTATTTAGTTATTAAAACAATAGCACATAAACTATATCATATCACTGAGGTAATTTAAAAGGGCTAGATCTATGTGGGAAACATGTCCAGATTTCGTAAAAACTATGAAATTTTCACTGATTATCTAACGTGTATCCGATTAATTCTTTTCCATCCCTCAGGCTTAAGTTTATAATAAAATTGACCTTTCTTCCCCTCATCAATTAAAACAATATCACCTGTACTCAAATATCTCGCTTCATAATCAGATGGCATTGTGTCTGCAACATTAAATGTTTGAAAGACCTTTTCTATAACATGCTGATGAGACTGTCCCTTTATCATGCAACGATACACTTCATGGTAGCCCTTTTTTTCTCCAAATCTTGGCGTTTGAAAAATAGTAATATCATAAGACTGTATCCGTTTCTTTAATAATAAGGAATATACCACACATATCACCCTCCAATTAAGCTTATTATCTTACTTAATTAGAGGTCTAAATAAAAAGTCCTTTCTCTAAACAGATCTAATTTTGTCGAACAACTTATTTATTTTATTATTTAAGAAGGAAATGACTATAAACATCGAAAATCCAGCACAAAAACCTGCTAACACGTCCGTAAGATAGTGAACACCTAAATATATTCTGCTTATTCCAATTAATCCAATCAAAATTGCTGTCGTCGTTATACAGATTTTTCGTATTCTTTCACTTTCAATATATTGAATAAACAAATAACAAATAAAACTATAAATAGCTATTGAGTTCATAGAATGTCCACTAGGAAAACTGTAAAATGCCTCTTTATAAACTGCATCAAAATGGGGCCTTTCTCTACTAAATAATTCTTTTAGTTCATTATTTATCCACCTTACACTAAATAATAAGATAAATAAAAAGAGAGAGGAAACAATTCTTTTTTTATAAAGTAAAAGAATCGTGAAAAAGATACAAATAGGAAACATATACTTAATCGAGCCAACTTCAGTCAGGAATAAAAAAACATTCGTAAAAAAGGTTGTTCTTAATGTTTCAAATAAGAGCGTTGTTTTAACATCAATTAGATAAATTAATTCAAAACGATATAGGAAGGCCAATCCAATAAACAATATTACGGAAAGGAAAAACCACTTTTTCATATTTATTCCTCCTGTTCTGACTGCTTTGTCCATATCTCCCATTTTATTTCTTTCAAATCCTTTTTATACTCCATACGTTTCAAATAATAAAAAGGCTGCAGAGCAAAAAAAAAGAGGGTGTCTCAAAAAGGTCTGCCCCTCCAACAAACACTGATATATAGTATACTAACGGTCATCATTAGTCTATATATTGTGTTTGAGGGGTTTGAACCTTTGATTTTGAGCCACCCTCACATTTTTATATGAAGCTTTACATAATTTCTTTAATTATTAATATACTTTTCAAATATTTCTCCAAAATCCTTCATATGATATTGCTCATGTGCACATAGAAGCCATTGGAATCCAACCTCTGTCAAACCTTTAAATGTATCTGGAAGTTGATTATCATCCGTACGGGAGTTTTGTAAAACAGATACAGCTTTATTAAAACTTTCAGTAGCAAGATTATGCTTCACTTCATTTTCATATGTTATTTCAGATATACGTAGCAATGCTTTATAAAGATCTTTTAATTCTTCAATTTGTTCTTTTCTAACATCAATATCAAAGATGTTGTTTCCGATCGTGAATTTTATTTCAACATCCATATCTATTTTCCCAGCAGTTTCAAGCAATACGCCAGAAATTCGATGTTGTGAATATGGATAACGCTTTAAAGTTCTTTTTGAAGATGTCGCACTTTCCCCATCAACATGGATGACCGCTAAATTTGTAAAACAATATTCATCTGCTTTTGTTTTAATTAAAAAATAAATTTTTTCATTGTCTTCATACATAACATAATCATCTGCGTCAGTTTTATCATAATCTGATGGTTTAATAATAGTACCAATATCTGATAACCCTAATGCATCAGCAGCAATCTTTTTAAACATTTCCCCATCACAGCCTCTCATATGTATCAAATTTAACGGCTAAATTATATCAATTCTACTAGTCTTTTCAAAGGTATTTTTAGATTTTAAAAATTCTGTTCTTATACTTTGGATAAGTACAACTTATTTAAATCCAAAACATCTTTTTACCTACTGTTTTTTTCTAAAATGGTCTTAATTTTATTTTTGAGAGTTGCTACCTCATCTCGAGAAACCGTGATTCTTGTTATTGTTTCATCTAAGTCTAATGCTTCTGATAAGAAACCTGCAAACCCACGGGCACGACGATCAACTTCAACGATAATCTCTATTCTCTCGTCATCGATCGGAAAAAATATCACTTCTACCTCATCAAATTTACGTAAATATGGGCCAGACGTCGGAACAAATTCAAATTCTTGAATAAATGGCAATCGTTTTCTTATTTTATAGGAAGCCTCTTCGTTTTTTACTTTTCTTAATTTAAACCCTAATTGATTAAATATTTGTAACGTTTCTTCGACCAAATGATGTGGAAGCACATTAATAATATCTTGATCAGACGGGTCAACCGAACCTTTAATATCCATTCCAGTCTTAATCCATACTTTTGAACCACCTGTACTTATTGGTGTATCAATTGGTAATTGAAACTGAACCGGGATAGATTTTGATTCCTCAGGCATAATGACGAATGGTTCATTTAATTTAATCGTTGATATGACAGCTTGTTTTTGGACTTTTTTATCATCGACCTCTTTTTCATAATACGTATTAATTGTCAAATAAATTTCATCAATCTTTTGTTCAATATTACCACCTTTAATTTCTACTACTCCATCAACTAATTCACCAGCTTTAATAGAAGCATGTGATAATTTCGTATCTACCTTTGCCGAACCGATTCCAATACTTGCAAGCATTTTATTAAAAAATGACAAACTAAATACCTCCATTAAATAATTTTACATCCATTAAAAGTTGTTCAATATCAGGATATGGTTCATCAAGCTGAAGCATTTTTCGTAATATTTTTTTACTAGTGACAGAAAGACTTAATTCATCCTCCCATGATCGACTCTTTCTTGTTTCTGGTTCATAACCTGAATAAAGTAAAAATAAGACAAAATGACCTAATGCATAAAAATCACTCTTAAAAGCGATCTCACGAAATAGTTGTTTTGCAAGAATTTCATTTACTTCCTCATTACTTTTCTTATCACTAATTTTTCGCGCTAATCCAAAATCAATTATATAATATTCATTTCCATTCATGAGAATATTCGGAATTCTTAAGTCCCGATGAACTATACCAAGATTATGAATGGGTTTAACAATTTCTAAAATTCGTTCCAAATGGTAAAATGACGCTTTTTCATCATAGATATGGTTTTCGTTGAAAATCAGCTGTTCGAACGTAAATCCTTGCTTATATTCCATTAAAATAAAACTTCTACCATTTTCCTCAAATTGTTCATAAAAAGCAGGGTATGCTGGATGCCTTAAAGTTTTTAAAATGTCCGCTTCTCTTTGAAATGACGCTCTTCCATGGTTATCCAGCATTTTATATTTTCGTAGTTGCTTTAAAACATACCTGGTACCATGCTGATCATCTACTAAATAAGTAAACCCATAGCTCCCTTTTCCTAAAACCTTTTTTATCGTGTATTTTTGTGAGATTTGGGCATTTATTCTTAACGGTCTTTCACTTATCTCATGCCATTTTAAAATCAGTTTATTCATTAACTACTGTAAGAACCAAAAGAGCCAAAGGAACTAAAGAAACTACCCGATCTACGCTTTCTCTTATAATGATGATGACCGTATGAAGATGGGTGAAGGGAATGGTACTTACTTTTTTTAAAATCACTTGAGCTATAATGCCTTGAGTGTGAATGTTGGCATGAAACAATTGATTTTAATAGCTTCTTTAACATTGTTAATCCCTCTTTTCAATTTGATAAATAATATACGGGGACAAACAATAAAAGTTTCATTTTTTCATACATATAGTATATCAAATAAAAGTCTGATCGGAATTTGGTGATGTTGTATGTGCGGATTCATAAAATCTTTAAGTTCGAAGACTGGAACCTTTTCTATTTTAAAGGAAAAGGAAAAAGAAAGGATATATTCACTACTTCAAAAAAGTTTAGAATCTGATAATTCTCCGGTTGTTACCACTCAAAAAGAACGTCACTTAGTCGAAAGAGTGCAGAATAAAACAAAAATGAATAATGTGAATAATGTAACACGAACAAACGCGTATCTCGAGTTTTTCAACCGCCATCCAGAAATTCATTGGGCATTTTTAGCCCATATGGTGTCACGCAACGGTGGTTATCATATGACTGATTTAAAGGGAACCTTGGTTGGAGGACTACTCGACGAGGAAAAGAGAGTGGACTTATTTCATTTTTTAGAGCACGCAAATTATCTTATCTTCCAAGATGCCTACCCACAACTTCTCTTATATGAAGAAAGTAAACAATGCAATAGCTCCTTTTTCTATTTATTAAAGCTACTTCATATATCTAAATTTATGTATACAGCTTGGGAATACTTTTTCAAGACAAAAAATTCAGCTTTTATTACCTATTCACTTATAACAAATGAACAAAACTATATAGAAAAGCATTTGCTTTCAACAAAAAGCATAAAATCTTCTATATTCCATACGCTAGCATATGTTATGCAAGAAAAATTAGGATTTACTCATGTAATATTTCCATACAAGCGTAACCTATTTTCAACTAATTACTCCCTTGCTGGTCTTGAAATACATGATTTTTCTTCCATTCAAAAACGAATTAATATCGGAAAATGTCTCTACTCTATCCTGTTTTCTAAAAAATATTACAAATCATGTCTAAAGTTTGCCACCAATCAGCGTCATACAGCATCAAGGTGTGATTATTGGCCACACTTATTTTCACTAACTAGTTGCAATTCAACCAAATCATATAGCCCATCCCTTGAAGTAGCATGGGGAAATATCCCAAACAGATCACCTTCAACTGTCGATTGGTTTCAAGACATTTATCAAATTAAAGATTTTGATCGATACCTAACATATAAGCAAGCTGATATTACAAAAAATGTATTAAGCGATGTAAAATTTCTATCAAGTTTAAGTAAAATAATTCATTGAAAATTGGCTTGTTAGACAAAAATAGGACTGAGCTATCAGGTAAAAAAATTCCTGGTAGTCAGTCAGTATGCTATTACATGTTAATCTTCATTGTCAAAATCAACATCTTCATCAATTATGCATTTGTTTAATAGATAGTCAAATGTTATGTCTGCTAATTCTTCTAGCTCGCTTTCACCAGGTACATACCCTCTTTTAGTAAGCTCATTGTAAAAGAACTCTGCAATCTCCTCTGTATCAATAATTACTTCAATTTCCTTCACAATATCGCCCCCCATTAATTGTTTATGTCCGTATTGTGGGACATATGTCTTAAAATTGGAAACTATTATTCAAAAAAAAATCTATCAATTTGGAATAACGAGCTAATAGATTCATATAGATAGAATACATAGACAAGGTTAAGGAGGAAAAAGCGGATGAACAAACAATTCCAAATGATTATAGAAGAGAATAAACAAAGTAGATCTTTTCTTAAATTTATCGATGGAGATGGATTTGACCGATTTTTAAATAAAATTATTAGGGGATTATTTTTTATTATAGCTGGATTTTGTGTTCCTTATTTTATTTTTGTGTTGCTTTCTTGCTTTTTTTAATTTTAACTATTATTGGATTTACTATGTCTTTGCAAGCTATTCATAATAAGTACCATAATTTCCTTATATTCTGGATTTTCGAACATTTGATACAATGTTTGATAGTCATTATAAATATCTAATAACTCATCAACCATTTTCTTATAATGCTGATTCTCATCGATTATTTTAGCCTTTTTTAATTTAATGGGCTTCGTAAATAGAGTGGAATAATCTTTTAAATCATTGGATTTCTTTGTTTTATATTGAAGCTTTTGAAGAATTGAAAGTGTTGATTTGGGAGAACTACTTATTAATGTCATTTCATCAGCTGTTGCTTCAAGCCATTCTCCATCCGATAGTCTAGTTAATTCATAAGTAACCTCTTCCCATCCATCGTCTTCATATCTCCATGCTTCTGTACGTAGGCCGACAATCCGGAAACAGGTTTTCCCATATCCATTTACTAGAACTGTATCACCTATTTGATAATCGATATCAATCGTAATTTCTTCAACATCGATAATTGTCCCTTCATAATCTGAATATAATTGAAGTACATTTTCAAAAAATAACATGTCACTATAATTCACCTCATAAACAAAGTGCTGGTCAAGTTTATGAACCTTAGTGATTGTCCCAACAGTTCCATATAACGTAATCACGACGACATCTCCTATTTTATAATTTGGATGATTAATGTTTTCCATTCGCTATCTCTCCTTTATGTCGTGATTCGTTGGATATGATAGTATATGCTAATTTTTTTTATTCGATATAGGCAAATTAAAAAAAGAAGGCAAATCACCTATTGAAAACAGATAAGGCCTTCCTCTTTACATATTAATTGTAAGTTGATAATCATTCACTTTATTGTTTTGCTATTTCAAATTGATACAGTTCCCAAGCATCATCAAAAACTGACATACTTGGTAAATAATTTCCGCTCATTTCAAGATAAGAACTCAATTCATTATAATCGTTAGAGTTCTTTGGGAAACTATGATCAAGATATGCATCATTTGCAAATTTTGCTATGTCATCCTTAGGCTTCGGGTGACGGTATTTTAATAAGTAATGATAAAAGGATTTCACGTCCATTCCCCCAATCGACAAGATTTTTCTATTATAGCTTGTTCCTTAAGGGAATGAAACCCATAAAGCTTTCGTTCAATTAAATAGATGATTTGAAAGTTATTCAATATTAAAAAAGAGAGCATTTCGCTACTATTTTTTCAAGAAATTACTGATGCTTTATTACTCGTTTTAACATGTTGAAAGTCAATCTCAAATCCCAAATCCTCAAGCATCTTATGATCAGCAGTACTATCTTGTCCTCTTGTTGTTAAATAATCCCCAACAAAAATGGAATTAGCAGCATATAACCCTAAAGGCTGTAGCGATCTTAAATTTACTTCCCGCCCTCCCGAAATTCTTATTTCCTTCTTAGGATTAATAAATCGAAATAATGCTAGTACTTTTAAGCAAAATCTTGGATTTAATTCATTTGTTCCTTCAAGTGGTGTACCATCAATCGCGTGTAAAAAATTTATTGGTATTGAATCTGCATTTAATTCTTTTAATTGAAAAGCCATATTTATTACATCATCAACTGTTTCTCCCATACCGATTATTACTCCTGAGCATGGTGAGATTCCACTTTTTTTAACTGTTTTAATTGTTTTTATTCGATCATCGTATGTATGTGTTGTTGTTATGGAAGGATGATACTCCTTAGATGTATTTATATTATGATTATATCTATCGACACCAGCTTCCTTTAATTTTTCCGCCTGTTCAGACTTTAATAAACCAAGACATGCACAAACCTTCAATCCAAATTCAGATTTTATTTCTTTAACAACTGATGCAACATGATCTATTTCTTTGTTCGTAGGTCCCCTTCCACTAGCAACGATACAAAATGTGCCAACTTGTAATTGATGTGCCCTTTTTGCTCCTTGGATTATCGTTTCCTTCTCAAGCATTTGATACCTTTCAATCGGTGCAGTGGATACACTAGATTGAGAGCAATATCCACAGTTTTCTGGACATAACCCCGACTTAGTATTCATAATCATATTTAATTTTACCTTTTTTCCAAAATAAAATTTTCTAATCTTAAATGCACTATTTAATAGAAGTAATATCTCGTCATCATCACTTTGTAAAATCGTCAGAGCTTCATCCATTGATAAAACCTTTCCTTGTAAAACTTCATCTGCCAACTTGCTCCAATTCATTATCATTCCTCCTTTTGGTTATAAACTATCGTAAAGAAGGAAAGGATAATTGTCAACCAATTTTAAATTTTAGTTAACATTAAAACTACACTTACAAATGCCTGAAAATAAAAAAAGAGCCCCGTTATAGGGGCTCAATCAGCTTCTTATTAATGTACATATGCTGCTCCAACAATAATTAACAAAATAAATAGAACAACAATTAACACAAAACTATTTCCTAATCCATAGCCTACGTTTCCATAAGGATATCCATAATGATGATCATAGTAGCAATGCATATCATTCACTCCTCATTTTTTAATTTTCATTTTCTCTTTACGTTATGTTAGAAGTGGGTGAATGGTATAGGGCAATTGCCTAAATTTTATAGTTTTATTTAATAATTACACAAATTAAGCTTAACAAGCTCTATCCAAATCAATCGTTATTATCATCATTCAATAATAACCTTTTAGAAGGTTCATATAAAAGAAAGGGAAGGTTTCTTAAAAAATATCCAACATTATTAGAGTATCTAATAATGAACACAATTCCAGTCAGTTTAGATTTTCCTCGCCTCACCCAATCATTTTTTCTTCATTAAAATGAACACACAGAACAATGTCAGTTAAATAATTGTAGGTATTTCCCATAACCTTCTTTTTCAAGGTTATGTTTTGGAATAAATTTTAAAGCAGCAGAGTTAATACAATACCTTAACCCAGTTGGACCAGGTCCATCATTGAAGACATGACCAAGATGTGAATCTGCAGTTTTACTTCTAACTTCAGTTCGGATCATCCCATGCGTTGTATCGATTTTTTCAACTATTTCAAAATCTTGAATTGGCTTTGTAAAGCTCGGCCATCCGCAACCTGCATCGTATTTATCTTTAGAACTAAATAACGGCTTTCCAGATACCATATCTACATAAATCCCTTCTTCATCATGATTCCAATATTCATTATGAAAAGGAGGTTCAGTTCCATTATTTTGTGTAACCTCATATTGAATTGGGTTTAATATTTTTTTAAGTTTGTTTTGATCTTTTTGTTTCCAATGCTGTTCAATAAAGCGATCTCTGCCAGATCCTGTACGATATTGCTTATATCTTGCAGCGCTTTTTTTATAAAAATCTTGATGATACTCTTCAGCAGGATAAAATGGTTTTGCTTCAACAATTTTTGTTACAATTGGTTTTGAAAACCGGCCACTTTCTTCTAGTTCTTGTTTCGATTGTTCAGCAAGTTTTCTTTGCTGCTCATTATGATAAAAAATAGCTGTTTGATACGATTCACCGCGGTCAAAAAATTGACCGCCTGCATCAGTTGGATCAATTTGCTGCCAAAATAATTCAAGTAGCTTTTCATAAGGAAATAAATTTGGTTGAAAGGTAATTTGTACAGCTTCTACATGTCCAGTTGTATCTGAGCAAACTTCTTCATATGTAGGATTTTCCTTTTCTCCACCTGTATAACCGGATATAACACTCTCAATTCCAGGAAGCTCATCAAAAGGTTGTACCATGCACCAAAAACAGCCTCCCGCAAATGTTGCTAATTCATATTTATCATTCATCATTTACCATCCTCCACATTCATCATTGTTTTTATTATATAGCATTGGAATAAATCATGAAAAGCAAACCGTTTTGGGAAGCATATGAAATAGACTATAATTATCCTTAATGAAACCCTATTAGACTTTACACTAACAGTAACATTTTTTAGTCTTAAGAATGGGAAAAAGTTTACTTACATAATATTTTATCTAGCAAAAAATTTGGATTAATGATAAATTAATAAAAAAAGAAGTAATCTAATTATTACTTTTAATTGTGCATATCATTCACTTGTTTTTAGAATATTTAGTTCGGAGGAAGTTAGATTGTGTAGTCGTCGCCAGGATAAAATGTATGAATTAGAATCATTGATGCGTTATGTTTATAAAGTACTTCGAAATGAAATGAACGAAGTATATGAAAATGAAATGTCTCGAAATGAATTTTTCATCTTAAAAACTCTATATGAACAGGGCTCAAAAAAATCATCAGATCTGTCAAAAATGTTAAATGTATCCGCCTCACATATTACTGCTGTTACTGACTCTCTTATCGAAAAAAACTGGATAACAAGAATTCGTTCCATTCAAGATAGAAGAATAGTTGATTTGCATTTAACTGATGAGGGAAAAGCAAAATTGGAGTTATTTGAAAAAAAGAAAACTAACTTTTTATTGGAAAAATTCAATGACTTTACTGATAAGGAAATTGAGGATTTTATTTCTTTATTTCACAAACTAATAAAAATGGATAACAAATAGGCTTACTTTTAACCGTCATTTTCGGATTAAAATCCCCCATATTTTGTTATAATTCTAACCTCTATTCTTTTTATTCGCCGTTTTTTAGTAACTTATGCTTTAATATTAATTTGCATCAGATGCTCGCTACCTTTTTATAGAGGGATGGCGAGCCTCCTTGTGTGTACATATAACCGTCACGACATATACCAGTGCACTCCTCTGTCTGTATCTTCCATAATTTGCTTCAACTACTTTTAGCAAAGTCCTTTAGGAGAATATCTTGTATTAATTAGTTTTTTCCATTTAATCTTTAAAAGACGAATAATTTTGTTGCAAGTTGTTCAAGATAAAATAAAAACTTAAAAAATTCTATTTTATCTAAGCTGAATGAAATTATTGGAGGAACTATTGATGACAGCACCATATTTATGTCCAAATTGCAAAACAAATCGCTCACGCTTTAATATTATAGAACAACAAGCAAAGTCTGTTAAATTACATCCACAAACTGGTGAAGTTGTTGAGGAGCTTGACCAATCTTTACTTGGACCTTTACATGTTCCATACACTGGTCCAGATTACAAAGTACAATGTGGTATTTGTGGCCTAATTGAAGATGAATTGTCGTTTATTAAGCGTGCACAATTAAACCAATAACGTATCATCCTAACAAATTAGCAAATCACGAAACTTTATATTCGGATAAATTAACTGATTTTATAAACCAAAAGCCCCTTTTTAAGGAGGCTTTCGTTTATTTCTCAAGAAAGTTTTCTAAAACTTCGACCAGTTTTTCTGGCTGTTCAAACATTGACATATGGCCACAGTCTTCTATAATAGCTGAAGTAATTAATGATCTTTCAACTGAAAATGCCCTATCTAATGGGACTAGCCTATCTTCTCTTCCAGCAACGATTAAAACAGGTACTTCTACATTTTTTAAAACATGATTTCGGTCAGGTCGATTCTTCATTGCCTTAAGAGCTCCAATTGCTCCATAGTTCGATGTTTTATAACCAATCTTTTTTACATCATTTACATAATTTGAAAGACTTTCTCTATTTTCATCAGAAAACAATTTTGGTATTAAATCATTTACAAAAGGTTTGATACCCTCTGATTGAATTCTCTCAATGCCTTTATCACGATTATGCTTTCCTTCTTCTGAATCAGGATATGCTGTTGAATGAACGAGAGCAAAGCTTTTTAACCTTTCAGGAAACATTTCTGCAAATGCCAGACTAACATAGCCTCCTAAAGAATGTCCAATTAGTGTTGCACGATGAATGTTCAATTCTTCCAATAATATAGCAATATCATTAGCCATATCGGTAATTTCACAGCTATCTTTCGGTGTACTTGACTCACCATGACCCCTTAAATCAACTGTAAGAACCCTTTTCCTTTTCGCTAGGTGTGGAACGATATATTTCCAATAATTGTTGTTACCACAAAATCCATGTATTAAAACGACAGTTTCACCAATTCCCTGATCCAAATAAGAAATCATGTTCTCTCCTACATTTTGAGTAAAACGTTCCATTTTTCACCCTCCGAGTCCAAACTTATAATGGCTTTCAAAAGCTATCGTATCAAATATTTCATCCGTTCACAAACTTTTCAATGTAAAAAAGACTGAATTTTTGGTTTCACTAATTCGAAAATCATTTCATTGTTCATCTTTAAGTTATCTCTTGTCCAAAGTTAAATTAATGGACTTTTGACCGAATCCTTATCTTGAAAACTATCCTTTTACCTATCTTTACGATAACTTATTGTAAAGATTGTTAATCCAATTTTTAGGAAATTTAAACATTATAAAGCTTATGTACAATTTTTGTAAAATGAGTATACATGCACTTATTTTCAATTATTATTAAATTGAGCCAGCTGGTTCGATAGTGATCACTTATTCGTTACATGGGAGGAAAAAACAATGAACAAAAGCTTATTATTAAAAGTAGGAGCATCATTACTTGCTGTATTCTTAATGGCTGCATGTAACAACACAGAAGAGACTGATCAAGAAGAAACAAACACTGAACAGACTGAAACTGAAGAAACTGAAGAAGACACTACTGAAGAAAACGCTGAATAATTCATCTCGTCACCCTGTGATTGTATAAGCTAAGGGAAAATGAATGAAATATTTCACATGAAGAAATGCAAAAAAATGAGAGGTTCACCCC
>JAPSLL010000004.1:0-36542 GCA_031180805.1 Bacillus sp. (in: firmicutes) | reverse complement strand
ACTGAAGAAGACACTACTGAAGAAAACGCTGAATAATTCATCTCGTCACCCTGTGATTGTATAAGCTAAGGGAAAATGAATGAAATATTTCACATGAAGAAATGCAAAAAAATGAGAGGTTCACCCCTCTCATTTTCAACTATTGTTCTTTTGTTTTTCATCTTTTATATGCCACATATATACAGCAATACTTAAAAATAACGTACAATAACCAATATTCAAATATACTTCATCCATGTTTTCAGCAACAAGCTCCTGATAAGCCACGCCTCCAAAAAATAACGAAATCAGAATTGAAATAAACCCAAAGATAACAAATTTATTTTTCAAATCATATTCCCCCTACATCTCTAGTAATTCTATTTAAAATTTTTACAAACAAATTGTGACGATAAGTATAAATGCTTAATTTAACGCATTTCGTTAAATAAAACAGGAAAAGATTGTCTATGAATTTTTATTGTCAACTATTTTTCCTCAATCGTCAACCATTAGAATCATTTATTCATTATTTCCTAAACTTCACAATAACAGGTAGATAAATTTACCAATTATATTGTTCGCAGCATTGAACTACTTTTTGTCCGTTTTAGCTTTTTTATGGTAACGGTACATTAAGAGAAAAGTTTATATTATCCTCTTCTAAATCAAAACTCTCCGCCCTTGCAGTAAATCCATTTTTTAAAGTTAGTTCATTAAGATAAATATTAAAAACCTTTTTGTTAGAATTTATTTTGACATAACTCGGTAAATCATAATGTGTATCCATATAGGTTAATACATATGAGACTGGCAATTGGAGACGACCTATTGATAGCTCTTTTACTTGCAACTGTAAATTACCATCAGAAATAATTTTTGGCTTTAAAACTAATTGCATATCAATCGTTTTATTAAACGCTTTTATTGCTCCATAAACATTAACATAATTATTAATATCAACCCGATATTGTAAATTTTCTTGTTCAGTTTCTTCCTCTAGATAATGATTTATCAATTTTGTTAATGACTCTTTATCGCTTTTTATTAAAAAAGGAACTGTTTCATCCTGATCACTTACTTTCGGCAAAACTTGTTTATCTTTTTTTGTCGGTAAAAACAAATATCCGCCAATTAGAAGAATACATAATAAGTTAAAACTGGCCAAAAAAATAAAAGCAATTTTCCATTTTTTCAAAACAACCACTCATTTCTTAACGTATATCAACGAAGAGACTTTCAGATTTCATTTTCTCTAATACCCGATCTGCAATTAACGAATACCCTTTTGAATTAGGATGAAATTGATCTTCTGAAAGTAACATTTCTTCGGATTCTGATATAAATATATCTTCAACCGATACGTATAAACTATGCTTATCCTTTTGTAGCATTTGTTGTGTCGACATATTCCATTCAGAAATAATTTCATCAATTTCCGTTAATTCAGGTAACATATGTTTAAAGGGATTATATAAACCAATATAAACAATCTTTGCATTAGCATTGTGTTTTCGAATTGTTGCAAAAATGTCTTTCAAATTCTTCTCAAAATGTTTCTGTTCTAAACGAAATGGCTCATAATCGAGTGAAAATAAATTTGTCCGAACAACATTCATTAAATCATTTCCCCCGATTGTCATGATTACGATATCCGCTTCTTTCAAACTAGAAATAACCTTTTGTTCTTTTAGTTTTTTTTGTAGATTACTTGTTTTATGTCCTTTAACTCCAAAATTATTTAATTCTACCTCTTTTATTCCTTTTTCCTCTTCAAGCTCTTCCTTTAACATCCCTATATAGCCACCTTGGTTTGATTCATCACCGATTCCCTCAGTTAATGAATCACCAATTGCGACAACTTTTATCGTCTTTGGAATAAAGGAACTAGGCGGTTGCTCTTTTGTAACAAGGCTAATAGAATTAGTTGTTAATGTTGAGCTTTGCTGTTGTAAACATCCTGTTAAAGCAAAAGTTAAAATGAGGAATAACACTATTTTTTTCAACATACAATCACCCTATAATTAGTCTAAAGGCAAATTATATCATTTTATAAAAATTAAATCTTAGTAAAAAAGATTCCAATTTGGAATCCATCATAATCACTACTATTTACTATTTTCCAATGCTTTTATATCTGAAATAATTTCTTCATAAGGAGTATCCGCATTACTTCCAATATAATCTTTCATTACTTTTCCATTTTGATCAATTAAATAAAAATTAGTACCATGTATGACTTGATCTGAATTTTCCGGTTTTTTCACTAGCGCTTTAAAGCTTTTACTAGCATATTTTTCAATTTCCTCCTGTTTATATCCAGTCAAAAAGCTCCAATTATCAAATGTAATATCATAAGGCTTTGTAAATTCTTTTATCTTATCAGGTGTATCAACTTCAGGATCTACACTAAATGAGATAATTTTTGCCTTTAAGCCTTCTTCTTTTATCATTTTTTGTATTTTTGACATGTTAGCAGTCATTGGAGGGCAAACTGTTTCGCAGTTTGTAAAAATGAAATTTGCAAGCCAAACATCACCTTTTAAATCCTCTAAAGAAACTGATTTACCATCTTGATTATGAAATTGGAAATTTTGCACTTCATAGTTAAGTGGATTTTTTATTGGTGTTGCCGATCCATACATTTGATAACCGATGATACCAACTATAAGTAAAAGAATAACGAATCCAATTATTGCTGCTAAAAACCTAGATTTTTTATTAAACAACTACTATTCACCCTTCACTTATCACATTTTTTTGAATGCTGATAACCACTATGAAATTTTATCAAAGAAAGTATGGAAATTAAAGGATAGCTTGTGAAGGTTTTGTGACTTC
The DNA here is from genome assembly GCA_031180805.1 of Bacillus sp. (in: firmicutes). GTDB lineage: Bacteria > Bacillota > Bacilli > Bacillales > Bacillaceae > Metabacillus. Next base: position 33,722 of record JAPSLL010000004.1, on the reverse strand, counting down.
TATTTACCTAGTACTCTTTAATTTACTATATGTAAGCATCATCCATTTATTTACACTTTGATTAAACACCACAGTACAATAACAGGTAAAACAAATACTCCAAAACGCAAAAGGAAGATGCATGTTTTTAACAAATCATCTTCCTTGCTAAATTATTCAGAGAAAAACATAAATCCTATTGCCCCTGGACCGGTGTGGGTTGAAATAATTGGTGTTGTATATGAAATATCAATTTGACAATTAGGGGCAAACTCAATAAGCGCTTGTTTAAGTTTTACAGCTAAATCATGAGCATCTGCATGAGCTATTCCTACAGCTTTAACTGTCTTCCCTTTTACATCCTCTGCAAACTGTTTGACTAAATATTTAATAGCTTGTGAATGACTCCTCACCTTACTTATTGGAGTATAAACACCCTCTTGTAAGCTTGCAATTGGCTTAACGTTCAATAAAGAACCAATTAAAGCCTTTCCTCTCCCGATCCTTCCACCTTTTGCTAAGTTCTCAAGAGTATCGACGGTAATATATAACCGTGTGTTTTGCCGAATTACTTCCAGCCTCTTTACGATTTTTTCTTTTGCATATCCCTCTTTTGCCATTTTTGCAGCTTCTAAAACTTGAAAGCCAAGAGCTTTGGAGATGAACATTGAATCAATAACAGTTACATCAGTTTTTGTCATTTGCGATGCACCTTGCGCAGATTGGATTGTTCCACTTAACGTTTGTGTCATGTGAATTGAAATAACAGAACTTCCATCTTCACCTAAACGGTCATAAACCTCCAAAAACGTACCTGTAGAAGGCTGAGAACTCTTCGGAAGTTCTGAAGCAACTTTCATTTTATCTATAAATTCATCTGCCTTTAAGTCGATTCCATCAATATATGTACGATTATCGATTTGAATCGATAAAGGAACGATTGTTATCCCATATTTTTCTACTAGTTTTTTATCAATATCAATTGTTGAGTCTGTTACCACTTTCACATTGCTCAGGTTCATCACTTCCCTTTGAATAGTATCTTAATTATACAGTGTATTGAACAGGTTTCAATTGTAAACATTTCCAATTCAATAATGAATTGTGAACATTTTTCTTATTTTTTGATTTTTTTTATACTTTATAAGTTTTAATTATAAAAAAAGACTATGTTATAACTTATTGTTGATAAATTAGCCTCTGTTTATTAGTTAGAATACGTGAGTCGCGCGCTATATATGTCAAAGGGAGATCCTACAGGCGCTAACCCCGCGGAACCCGGAACGTTCTCGGAAAGCGAAAGTCTGTAGCGGAAATAAATATGATAGATAAAGCCCATATAAAAACATAATTAAAGATAAAGAGGCTGCCTAACTATTTCGTTAGACAACCTCAAAGCTTGTTTCATTATAATCAGTTGAATTTACTCTCCAATCCATTTACATTTTCACTTAAATAAGTAAATGGAATAGATTACTATCTTTATTTACCTCTGTATAGAAAAAGCCTTTTTTCTTCATTCTTTGAACAAGAGGTTCATAATCACCTTTGTGCTTTAATTCGATCCCTACAAGAGCAGGTCCATTTTCTTTATTATTTTTTTTCGTATACTCAAAACGGTTAATATCATCATTGGGTCCAAGTACTTCATCTAAAAATTCTCTTAATGCACCTGCACGTTGCGGAAAGTTAACAATAAAATAATGTTGCAATCCTTCATAAATCATTGAGCGTTCCTTAATTTCCTGCATACGACCAATATCATTATTCCCGCCACTTACGATACATACAACATTTTTCCCTTTAATTTCCTCCCTTAGGAAGTCTAATGAAGCAATTGACATTGCCCCTGCTGGTTCAACAACAATAGCATTTTCATTATATAATTCTAAAATAGTTGTACATATTTTACCTTCTGGAATTAAAAGTACCTTATCAACTACCTCTTTACAAATTGTAAAAGTTTTCTCACCTATTCTTTTTACAGCTGCACCATCAACGAAACTGTCAATTTCATCTAATGCAACGACTCTATCTTCCATTCTCGATTGAAATAATGAAGGAGCACCTGATGGTTCAACACCAATAACTTTTGTTGAAGGAGAAATACTATTAAAATAAGCACCCATTCCTGAAATGAGGCCACCTCCTCCAACACTGGCCACTACATAGTCAATTTCGACATCTGTATCATTTAAAATTTCTACTGCAATCGTTCCTTGACCAGCAATAACTTCAACATCATCAAAAGGATGAATGAACGTACGATTTTCTTCCTCACAGCATTCTACAGCCTTCTGATATGCATCATCAAATGTATCACCAATTAAAATAATATCGACATATTCTTTTCCGAATAATTCAACTTGAGTCACTTTTTGACGCGGTGTTGTAGATGGCATAAAAATTTTCCCGTGAATTTTCAGCTGATTGCATGAAAATGCCACTCCTTGTGCATGATTACCTGCACTTGCACAAACAATGCCATTTACGGTTTGAGTTTCATCAAGTTGTTTAATTTTATTAAATGCTCCTCGAATTTTGAATGATCTGACAACTTGTAAATCTTCTCTCTTTAAATATACATTACAATCATATTTTTCAGATAATTGTTTATTTTTTTGCAAAGGTGTATGTGTTACTACGTCCTTTAATAAATGATGTGCTTTTAAAATGTCTTCTACATGTACATTATGTACCTCATCGATAGTTTGTTTCATGTTCACGACCCTTTCAAATACTTGTTAATAGAAAATTATATCACGATTATAAAAAATATAAAGGAATAGATAAGAAATTTTACAAAAATTTAAAATATAAAGAATATAAAAGAAATATTGCTTATTGGGTGTATTTAGTTCCAATTGGGTGTTATGATATAAATATGAACAATACAGGAGGAACAAATTTGCCCACTATAAGCGAAACTAATGATTTCAATAAACGAATACAACAGGAAGCTCCTTTACCTATTAGTTTTAATGATATCATTGGAAATAATCAATCTATTATTGAAAATAAACTAATTGCAAAAAAAATCGCCTTAACAGACTATCCGATCCTCATTCAAGGTGAGACTGGAACTGGTAAATATTTATTTGCTCAAGCTATCCACAATTTTTCAACTCGAAAAAATAAACCATTTATAACAGTTGATTGTAATGAACAGGATGAAGATTATCTCGAAATGACACTTTTTGGAACAACAGATGAAACTAGCCAAAGCCTTATTGAAAAAGCAAATGGAGGCACACTATATTTTAAAAATATCGGTGAATTACCAAAAAGGCTTCAAACTAGACTTATAAATGTTATGGAACAGAAACAGTTAAGAAAAAGCAGCCATAATGCTAAATCAATTCCTTTGAATATTCGATATATCTCTTCCTCCTCAAGCTCATTGCATGATGCGTTAGATTTTAGGAAAGATCTTTTATATCGCTTAAATGTGTTAACAATTAACTTAACTGAAATAAAGGATATGAAACAAGATATTCCGCTTTTTGTTAATCACTTCCTAAATGAGATAAATCAATCAATTAGACTCGATCAGGCTGTTATGGATGTCTTATGTCAATACCATTGGCCAGGAAATTTTCGCGAGATAAAAAACGCAGTGAAATTTATGGTTACTGTATGTGACGGTCGTTCCATACAACTCCATGATTTACCACAGTTTTTAAACAAACTTAAACACGATAATCAACAAAAAAAGAAAAAAACTAATCAAACAGGTCCGTTACAACTGACGATGATGGAAAAACTAGAATATGCATTTATCTTAGAAGAAATTAAGCAACAAAATGAAAAAGGCGAACCAGCAAGTAGAAGGTCAATTTCAGAAAACAGTAAATCGCTTGCAACACCGCTAACAACACAGCAAGTGAGACATCGCCTAGACTACCTTGAAAAGAAACAATATATTACTAAAGGAAGAGGACGAGCAGGAACTAGGATTACATTAGAAGGGTTAGACTTCCTTCTCTCTCTTAAAGAAAAAATCAAATAATAAAAATGTAATACCCATTTTCTATTCAATAAAAAATCATATATTTGAAAGGAGCTTTTCATGGCAAACACACATACATTTTCAAAAGGTGAAGAAATTGCTAATTCCATTACTCACGGAATTGGCGGAATATTAAGCATTGCAGCACTTGTTTTATTGGTTGTCTACTCCTCATTATATGGAACAGCATGGCATATCGTAAGCTTTACCGTTTTTGGGGTAACAATGCTACTTCTATATACTGCTTCTACTCTCGTCCATAGCTTTCCAGCTGGAAAAGCGAAGGATTTCTTTGAAATTCTCGATCATTCGGCAATTTACTTTTTTATTGCAGGAACCTATACACCTTTCTTATTTATTGCTGTTAAAGGCTGGGTCGGTTGGACGCTATTTGGAATTGTTTGGGGACTAGCAATAGCAGGAACGATATTTAAATCTTTTTTTGTTAAGAAATATTTATTCTTTTCAACGATAATGTATGTCATTATGGGATGGTTAATCGTATTTGCTTGGAACCATATCATTTCATACGTCCCTACACCTGGTGTGATTTTACTCGTTATCGGAGGTTTACTTTATACAATTGGGGCAGTATTTTATGTATGGAGAGGTTTTAAATATCATCACGCAATTTGGCATCTATTTGTATTAGCAGGCAGTATATTTCATTTCTTTTCTGTTTTCTTTTATTTACTCCCTTAAATATAAAATATGTAAAAGGCGTTCTCACACTTTAAACCGTGAGAACGCCTTTTTTTGTTTAACTACTTATTTTTCCGCTCATAAACGACAAATTCAAAATGGTAAGGATTTTTATCATCAGTCTCCCCTACCTCACGTGATATAACTTTCCAGTCTTCATCATTTGTTTCTGGAAAATATGTATCACCCTCAAATTCATGATAAATATGTGTTATATACAAGCGATCAGAATGAGGTAAAATTTCTTTAAAAATCTCTGCACCACCAATAACAAAAATCTCCTCATCATATTGCCTAGATAGTTCAAGCAATTCATCCATTGAATGGATAATGAGGCAATCGTTACGAGAAAATTGTTTATCTCTCGTTAAAATAATATTTTCTCTACCTGGTAAAGGTCTACCGATTGAATCAAAGGTTTTACGGCCCATGACGATTTTATGATTCATCGTCATTCGTTTAAAATAGGCTAAGTCCTTTGGTAAATGCCAAGGTAGTTGATTTTCCCTTCCAATTAAGCGATTCGTATCCATTGCTAGTAATAAAGATATCACACACTTACAACTCCTTTAATATGAGGGTGTGGGTGATAATTTTCAATAGAAAAATCGTCAAACGTAAAATTAAAGATCGATTTTACATCCTTATTTATTTTTAACACCGGTAATGGACGAGGTTCCCTTTGCAATTGTTCTTTCACTTGCTCTAAATGATTAAGGTAAATATGAACATCACCAAAAGTATGAACAAATTCACCTACTTCAAGATCTGTAACTTGAGCCACCATATAAACTAATAATGCATAGGAAGCAATATTAAAAGGTACACCTAAAAAGACATCTGCAGAACGTTGATATAATTGACAAGATAATTTGCCTTCAGCTACATAAAATTGGAAAAAACAATGACACGGCGGCAATGCCATATTGTCAACATCTGCAACATTCCAAGCTGAAACAATTAATCTTCTTGAATCTGGGTTATTTTTTATTTGGTGAATAACATTAGAGATTTGATCAATTGAAGTTCCATCATGAGCTGGCCATGAGCGCCATTGATGACCATATACTGGCCCTAACTCACCATTTTCATCAGCCCATTCATTCCAGATTCTTACTCCGTTCTCTTGAAGATATTTTATATTTGTATCACCTTTCAAAAACCAGAGCAATTCATGAATGATTGACTTAGTATGAAGTTTCTTTGTCGTTATTAAAGGAAAGCCTTCTTGCAAATTAAATCTCATTTGATAACCAAATGTACTAATCGTACCTGTCCCTGTTCGATCTTCTTTTTTAACACCATTTTCTAAAACATGTTTACATAAATCTAAATATTGCTTCATATTTTTTCTATCCCCTAACTAAAAATACTTTTTATATTTTACCATGTTTGCTTACTTTTCTATACTATTTTAAACGCTTTTCTGCTTCTTCTTCTAATGATTGAATAAAAGAAAATGTATGTGGCGCTTTTTCAAAAAGCTCTTTATTTGTTTCAGGACTAAAATAAAACATAGCAAATGATTCAGCAAAATATTCCTCTGAATAGTTAAGATAATATTCTTGAGATGGGAAAATTCGATTAACCTCTAGCTTCCATATTTCAGTAAATAGTGGATTATCTCTTACATTATTAAAAACATATCGATCAATCGCATGAGCAATTTCATGCAATTCTAGAGATATAGAAGTATGCCCTTTCCCATACTCACTATGACCTATCTTAGCATAAACCACCCGATCTGCACTCATACCTGGAACCGAATCCCAAGTAGGATCAGATTCTGAATATCCCCTAGGTTTTTTATCTTTAAATCTACTTAAACCATTTAATTCTGTCAGTCGTCCTTGAAATAAAATAATCTTAATTTTTTGCTTTTCCGCAAGCTTTAATATATTATGATCAATTTTCTCTAGATTGTTTATCATGAGTAATACTTGAGCTTCATTAAAGGCCGTTTCTGGTAAATAAATCATTTCACCTAAAGCTGGTTTTTGATTAGAGAATGTTATTGAATGAAAAGTATATGTTGAAAGTTTAACACCATTTGGACTTGCATTTACTAGCTGATATATCGGAAAAATAGGTAGAGAGATCAACAAAATAAAAAAAATAGCTCTCTTCATGATGTACTTCCTTTCGTGATGTATAAAGATATATATAAAGGTGAAAAAATGAAATGAGGTTATTTATCAAAATAGGAGTCTACTAATTCTATAGTATCATAATTTAATAGATGATCCTATATCCAGACAATTTCCAATAAAACCTATATAGGGTGGTGAAAACAATCAAAATATAATAACGGTGAGAAATGCTAACAAGCTGAACTTATTATTGTAAAATGAAAGCTGTTATCAAACATAATAATTGATTCCCCTTAAACTTGAGCTAGCTAGCAGAAGAAGCAATTAGCTTTCTATAAGTTTATATCTGCTTATATCTTCATGTATCACATTTTTCCAATACAACCACTTAAAATCACAATCCTTCGAAAGGAGACAAACAAAAAGACAAATAAAAATGAAAGGATTACTACTTCCATTCCTATTTGTCTTACTATCTCTTTTTATTTTATTAGTGTTTTTACTCACAACGGTTTTAAGTAAAATTTTTAATTATATACCATCCAATTTGGAGGAGTATTTTTATCCCAATAAATGCTGCCTAAATCCTTATGAGATTGGAAAGAATCATGATAAGTATGATAATGGAAATTGAACCAATATCCTTCTAATGGACGATTTTCTCTTCGGACATGGAATCTTAATACATCCTGACCTGTTTCTGTATTATAAATATGAAAAATCTTTTCACCTGTTCCACCTGAAGGTTTAGATACTTCAAGATGTTCAAAAAGCTCATCAGATTCTTCATTTAAATAATATGTAATAATCTCTTCCATTTTCGGTAATATGACTTCTTTAAATTCATCTTCAATTACTCCACCTATTTTATCCCCGAATTTTAGTAAAGACTTTTCCTCCGCCTCATTTAATATATTCGTTAAAATTTGTTCTTTTTCAAATGGCTGCTCCGCTTCAACAACGGGTGAAGCAGCTTGCTCAATGACATCATCTGAAAACGAAACTTTTTCAGTAGAATCGTCTGATGGCTTATCGGTTAGAGCTAACGATGCAGGAGGTGTTACAAGTCCGAATGTAGCGATTGAGAATAAAATGACAAGCGATTTCCTTAGCCATTTGTTCATCGTCGTTCTTCCTTCCAATTCGTTTATACTCTATATTTTAACATATTAGCTAAAATATGAATATATCAAATATATTACAGGCAGAATAAATCAATTTGAAAATACTGTATAATAACTCTTTAAATGAGGATAGTAAACGTTTAAAATAATGGATACATACATATATTAATAATATTCAGATTGGAGGAATTTAAATGAGTTATACGACTATTTTTGTTATTCTTTCTTTTTTAACGATCGCTTACTTTATTTATGTGGAAATTACGGATTAACATTTAAGAAATCTGTTTGCTATAATTCCTTTTTTACTAAAATTTAACGTAAATAAACAGGTGGACTTATGCAATCCACCTGTTTACTTACGTTCTTTTTGTCTTTTTTCTTGCTGAATCTACTTGTTTCCCTCTAGATTCATGTTCTGTTGTGCCTTGCCCCTCAACATTTGGAGAACTAAGACCAGTTGTTGATGGATCAGATTTTCGTTTCGCCATCGTCTTACACACCTCCATAATGTTATATTCTACTTAATTTAAATTTCTATAACACCATAGTGAAATTTTGCTGATTTCCGAACGGTGGCTGTGAAATTATACTCTATAAAACGATGACTTTTCCAATGGTCCTTTAATACAATTCTCCTTTTTGCCACGCGTTTAGCTTCTTCAATAGTTTCTAAACTTAACTGAGAATAGTCCGCAATATTTCTTAATGGACTAATCCCCTTTGAATCACTAATTGTTTCAACAAACATCGGATCAAAATATACAACATCAAAGGAATTATCGGGATATGACCGTAAAAAATCAAAGTGGTTGCCTGTATTCACCTTAATCCGCCTCATGGCACTGTCGAAACTCTTTATCCCAGTTTCCCATTGCTTTAATCCTTCATGTACGATATATGCTAAAATTTCATTCACTTCTATCCCTTGAACGATTCCCTCTTGTCCAACTACAAAACTTGCAACAATACTATCAGAGGCTAATCCAAGTGTACAATCAAGAAAAGTGTCCCCTTCATGAAGTTTACATGCAATGCAAAAAGGGTCTTCCTCATGATTTAAAAGCCTTTTAATCCTAAACATAGCTGAATTTGGATGAAAGAACAATGGCTCATTTGAATGAAGAATATGCAATTCAAGTCGATTTTTCCCGACAACAAGGACATCTTGTGCATAATATTGTTTCATTTCCTCTACCGATCTTTTGCTTCTATTCATAAATGGTTTGTTCAATTGCATCGCTATTTCCTTTGCTTTGCAGATAGAAGATTTATTTGGTCTTCCAGAGGTTGTAACAATCATGTTCCATCTCAACTTTCTTTATCAATATAAAAAGGGGTGACACGAAAGAAGCGTAGTTCTCATGAAATAGCATTTTCTAATTACTGGTCGCTATTACTTGAGAGGTCTTTCCTTCTCTATCACCCATTTACAGTTTAGCAATTTTTAGCAAAGGCATTTTCTAAGTTTTGCATAATTTCTTCAATTCCATACCCCTCGATTTCATGCCTTGGGATGAAATGAACAACCTCTTTACCTTTTAACAGAGCCATTGAAGGAGATGAAGGCTCATAGCCCGTAAAATATTCTCTCATTTTACTTGTTGCCTCTTTATCTTGTCCTGCGAATACTGTTACGAGTTGGTCAGGCTTTTTACTAGCATGTAATACAGCTTGTGTTGCTGCAGGGCGTGCTAAACCTGCTGCACAACCACAAACTGAATTAACTACAACTAAAGTTGTTCCATTTACATTTTCCATAAAATTTTCAACTTCTTCAGCGGAAGTTAATTCTTCAAAACCCGCATTTGTTAACTCAGCTCTCATCGGTTTGACGATTTGTCTCATATATTCTTCATATGCCATTGACATATACAATCACTCCAATCCTCTATTAAATTACACGTTATTTTTACTAAAAAATCATTTTTTCTGTAATCCAGTATTGACTTGATTAGCTCTTTCTACTCTCAGTCATTTGCTTCCAAACCGAACCTTTAGCTTCTTCTCCACCTTCGATTCTTTCTATAGCCATTTTTATTTGCATACTCACTTCAAACTCAGAATCATCTTCTGCGGCCTTTAAGGCTGGTAAAGCTTTTTCATCGCCAACTTCATATAAAAACATCGCAGCTCTCCAGCGAACAAGTTTATTTTTATCCTTTAATGCTTCAATCATCGGTTCTATCGCTTGAGGATCTCCAAGATCAGATAAACAATCCCCCGCAGTTCTTCTAACAGTCACCGATTTATCCTTAAGTGCTTTATACAATAAAGGAAGTACGCTAGGTTTTTCAATCATTCCTAAATAAACTGTAGCAAGTCTTCTGATAGATGGCTTTTCATCATCTAACGCTTTTTCTAAGACTGGTATATCTTCTTCTGTTGGGTCCATTTGATCTAAATGCGAAAAACGTACAGTCCAATCTTCATGATCCATCATATCTAATGTTACTTTGTATGATTTTCTACTAATTGGATTTTCCACATGATTTTCCACAGAAGCCGCTTGGATTAATTTTTCAAGTCGATCATTAGGATATGCTGCACTGATTTCATCAACAACCTCTTTACCGATGTCAACAAGCTCACCATATCTTACTCCATGTTCCTTCCACTTTCGCTCCAACACAATATTATCATTTGCTTGTTGAGCAGCTAATACAGCTTCTTTAAAACGTTCCGGCAGTCCGAAACGCTCTTCCTTTAAACCATCGGTAAGCTTTAGTTGCATAGGAATTTGATGGAACATTTGGACAAATACCTTAACTTCACCAAATGCTTCATCAGTATTTTGCTCATTATTATATCCTTCTTCAATGTTTTCACCAAATGCTTGGCGGACCTGTGCCAAAATATCCTTCCAATCAAATTTTGCATTTCTCTCAACAGCTAAAAAATCTGCTACATGATAAACACCTTTTACGCCCTCTATTTTTAATATCTCTCCAATTACACCTGGAGCTTCGTTTGCCTGATCCTTTTTATAATTATTGCTTTTACCTGAAGGCAACTCCTCTGTCAAAAGCACCTTCATTGTATTAGGACTAGGAGTAGGTTCTATCGACTTAATTTTCATAATGCGCAACTCCTTTCATTCGTAATAATATTGTAACATAGTCATTTAAATGAGTGCTATCAATAGGTTTTAAACTTGTCTAACGGTAGACGTCCATCACCTATTTTGTCATATATCCCCTATCTAAATCGTATGTTTTCATTGATATTGTATTATATTTTTTACATGTTAGGAGAGACAACGATGAAGGTAGTAAAACCAACGAAAGATGCTTTAATCATTTCTTCTGTAGCTGCCGGCATTTTATTTAGTGGTCCTGCTCTCGTTATGGCCTCTGAGGAACCTAGTCAAAAGGATTTTACAAAAGCAATAGAGGATTCACAAGTCGTTCGATATGGGCACACTGGTTATTTTGTCACAAATATTCAAGCGAATCTTGCCGATCTTACATTATATGAAGGTGCTGTTGATGGGGTATATGGAAAAATAACTGAGAAATCTGTCAAGCAGTTTCAACGGCTACACCATTTAAAGGTTGATGGGATTGTTGGAAAGGAAACATTAACAAAATTAACCTCTCTACAAAAACCTGGTGAAGAATTTCAATATGGAGATAATAGTGAGGAGGTTAAATCCTTTCAAACAAAATTACATGCTTTAAATTATTATTATGGCCAAATTGATGGGATATTTGGTCCACTTACATTACAAGCAGTTAAGGAGTATCAGCAAAAAAATAATCTTGAAGTAACAGGAATGCTTAATTCACCTACACAAATTCATTTACTTTCAAACCGAAATAAAAAGGGATTAACTCTAACAACGAAGAAGGTAAAGACAGCTCATAACACAGATTTACAATCATCAGTTACATCTGTTGCGAAAAGCTTACTAGGTACAAAGTACAAATGGGGCGGAAATACTCCCTCTGGATTCGATTGTAGCGGCTTTATTAAATACGTATTTGGAGAAACAGATATTCTATTACCGAGAACTGTCAATGAAATTTGGAACTATACGGTCGATACACAAAAGGTTGGGATTGGAGATTTAGTATTTTTCGAGACTTATAAGCCAGGCCCATCACACGTAGGGATATACTTAGGAAATGGTCAATTTATACACACAAGCTCTTCAAAAGGGGTAACGATTACAAGTCTATCAAACCCATACTGGAAGGAAAGGTATCTAGGAGCTAAAAAAGTTCCAAAAGCTTGATGATATAAGAAAGAAACCTGTTTTTTAATTATTTAGATTAAAGGGTGTATATACATTGGATTTACAAACAAACTACCCTGTCATTGGTCAACCATGGTTTGGAAAACATGTCATCATACTAAATTGTTCAATCCATAATGAGTTTATTCAAATATACAAAAGTTACCATGCCCCAATAGAACCACCTAGAGCTAATTGCGCAGAAACGATATCACAGCTTATTAGTATTGGCTATAAGCTACAAGCTGTATCAGCATTACCTTTCAATCAAGTTCAGTATGTCTTCATTCTATAACTTAGGATTTTTTCGTAAACTTATTGGCTTTATATGTTGGACATTATGAGATTTTGTGGTAAGACTCCTTTTTAGGACATTGCGGTCTTGAATCTCACCTTTCCCGCATCCCCTAAGGGAGTCTCTATATCTATCCCCCCCTACTTTTCCAACTAGAAAATGAATCTAATTTATCAAAGAAAATTAGAAGTAGCGTATCATTTTAATGAAATAAAGAGGGACTACTTATCAATTACCCTTTTATTCAATTTCACTTAAAACTCTCCGCACCATAATTTTGTAAGTAGTAAAAAGCTTAATCCTCGAAATTTACCTGTAATAAGGTAATTGCATGATCAACGATATGTAATAATTCCTCAATATCATCCTCCCTTTCTCCAAATAATGTACGAAATTCAACTAAATAGCGATTGGAAAAATGGCTAGTCGAACCCGTAATTTCTTTTGTTATAAATAGTTTAATTATATGTTGCCCCCAAAGTTTGTTAAGTTTCTTTAATAATATTTCATCATATTCTTGACCATTTCCTTTTTCGTGAAAAGAAAGCTTAACACCACATCCTGGTTCTTTTATTGTCTTTAACAGCTCACCTGCAAGTTGTTTTTGACTCATTTTGATATCGATTGTGACATATCGCTTTTTATTATCTTCCTTAGCTATTGTGATCGAATAAAGTCTTGACATTGTAGCAAGATCGATTGTATCCTTTCGATCTGTAACAACTATTATTTTCTCAAGATCTAAATCGTAAATATACCCTTCAACAATCACTTTTAAATTATCAAATACTGTCGGATCAAACATAATGGTCTCCTACCTCAACTATTTATTAAATATTTCCTTAAATTTTTTTAGTTAAATACAAAAATACAATTTGAATTATTATTCTAAATTTTCTATAATAAAACATTAGAACTTAAGTATAATCAATCAATGCATGCTATAATAAATAGCTGATTAAGTAAAAAGCTGATTTTATCTGAAATAACGTTTTTCTAATTATTTTAATCACTTTATATAAATAAACAAAACAATTTATTATAATTTGTTACTATTAAATCATCAGAAAGATGAAATCATTTTTCGGGGGTGCTTGATTTGCCAATTAACATACCTAGTCATTTACCAGCAAAAGAAATTTTAGAACAAGAGAATATTTTTATTATGGACGAAAAAAGAGCATATTCTCAAGATATTCGACCATTAAACATTGTTATTTTGAACATTATGCCTGAAAAGGAAAAAACTGAAACACAATTATTGCGTTTGTTAGGAAATTCTCCCCTCCAGTTAAACATAACATTTTTGAGACCAGAAACGCATACATCTAAAACTACAGCAGTTGAACATTTAAAAGAATTTTATACAACATTTAGACATATTAAACATAGAAAATTTGACGGAATGATTATTACTGGAGCTCCAATCGAGCACTTAGAATTCCACGAGGTATTATACTGGCCAGAATTACAAACGATAATGGATTGGACAAAGACTAACGTTACTTCAACTTTACATATTTGTTGGGGTGCGCAAGCAGGACTTTTCCATCACTACGGTGTAAATAAATATAAATTAGACAAAAAATGCTTTGGGATTTTTAAGCATGAAATAATTGATCCGACTATAAAATTATTAAGAGGATTCGATGACCACTATTACGTTCCACATTCTCGACATACAGATGTAAAGAGGGACGATATTGAACGAATTTCAGATCTTCAAATTCTTTCCTATTCAGAGGAAGCTGGCGTTTGCCTTGTTATGTCTAAGGATGGGAAACAAATATTCTTAACGGGACACCCTGAATACGAAAGAACTTCGCTAAAGGATGAATATGAAAGAGATTTAGCAAAAGGTTTAAACATTGATATACCAAAAAACTACTTTGAAGATAACAACCCTGCAAATACACCTGTTCATTGCTGGCGTTCACATGCAAACCTGCTCTTTGTTAATTGGTTAAATTACTATGTATATCAAGAAACACCATATATTTGGGATTGAGAGGGTAAGAAGATTTTCCACTTTGTAAATAGGTAATTTTCTTTCAACCTTTCAACTTAATCCAAAATCATGAATCAATTATTTCAATATTTTACATCTTAAGAAATAATTAATAATTGCTTTATAAAAAAGTAATATTTATATGGTATTCTTTAAGACAAATTCAGTTTTATTTTCAACAGCAAGATTCAGATATGCTTGCTAAAGCTTAAGATATTATTTAATACTTTCTTATGTTGAAAATGTCTTCTCTTCAAAAAAATAACTTAATATAATAACAGTAAAGAATGCACTAATATTTATTTTAATAGATTATTGTAAACTGTTTTGCATTAGGTTCTAACTGATTTAAATAAACTGTATTTGTTGAATGATCCGTTTTTGATTAAATTGAGGTGAAAATGTTGAATAGCAATAGCAATTCAAAAGTATTAATATTAACAGCGAAGTACGGAAATGGTCATGTTCAGGTAGCAAAAACTCTAGAAAATAAATGTAAAGAACTTGGCTTTAAAAAAGTAACAATTTGTAATTTATATTCAGAATCTTTCCCAATTTTTTCTGAAATTACTCAATATTTATATTTAAAAAGCTTTTCAATTGGCAAACAATTTTATCGACTCTTTTATTACGGTGTAGACAAAATTTACAATAAACGGATGATGAATCTTTATTTTAAAATGGGACATAAACGGTTGCATCAAATTGTTCAAAATGAACAACCAGATATTATTATTAATACTTTTCCAATGATTGTTGTTCCGGAGTACCGTAGAAAAACAGGTACAGTCATCCCTACCTTTAATGTATTAACAGATTTCTGCTTACACAAAATATGGGTTCATGAAAATATCGATAAATACTATGTTGCTACAAATCATGTAAAAAATAAATTAACTGAAATAGGTGTCAATCCAAACTCTATTAAAGTGACTGGTATACCTATCCGTGCGCAATTTGAAGAAAAGCGAAACCAAAAAGAAATCTATGAAAAGTATCAGCTAGATCCTAATAAAAAAACGTTGTTAATCATGGCAGGTGCTCACGGTGTTTTAAAAAATGTTAAAGAGCTATGTCAAACATTTATTACGAATCGTAAGGATATTCAAACTGTTGTTGTATGTGGAAAAAATACTTTGTTAAAGGAAAGTCTTGAACCACTTGCACAAATGTATCCTGAAAACTTTAAAGTATATAGTTATGTTGAACGTGTTGATGAACTCTATCAAATAACTTCTTGTATGATCACAAAACCAGGTGGGATAACGTTAACTGAAGCAACAGCACTTGGTGTACCGGTTATTCTATTTAAACCAGTACCTGGACAAGAAAAGGAAAATGCTCTTTTCTTTGAACAGAATCGTGCGGCAATTGTTGTCAATCAAATTGAAGATATGGCGGATGAAGTTGACAAGCTTCTTTCTGATCAAGAAAAGCTTGAAGAGATGAAGAAGAATATAAAAAAAATTCATGTTCCTCATTCTGCTGACTTGATTTTAGAAGATATTATTAAAGAATCTTCATATATTAAAGAAAAACATACGATGGCTGGCTCTGTTAATTATTAGTTTAACTCTAGGGTGAAGCGGGTAAAATTATCACTTACCTGGAGGGTAAACATGGATACAAGTACTCATATCACAATGGGTTTTGGATTAGCTGGTTTGGCTCTTTTAGACCCTTCCATCGATTCAAATCCGCAATTAGCAAATGCTATAATGCTTTGTACTGTGGTCGGCTCGAATGCTCCAGATTTTGACTATTTCATCAAGCTTTTCAAAGGTAATGGAATGTATGTTGAACATCATCGTGGTGCTTCTCATTCCATTCCTGCCCTATTTATTTGGTCATTATTGATAAGTGGAATTACTTTTTCTATTTTCAATGATTCATCATTTTTTCAACTTTTTTTCTGGACGTTGATAGCTGTTGTAGTACATGTCGTGTTTGATATCTTTAATGCTTATGGTACACAAGCAGGTCGCCCATTTACAAAAAAGTGGTTATCCATTAATATCATTCCTTTATTTGATCCGTTTATCATGTTTATCCATTTTATTGGGTTTACTTTTTGGATAATCGGTTTTAATCCAGGATTTGTTTTTATTTACTCCTACTTTATTATTATTGGCTATATTATCCTCCGTTTTCTAATAGCCAATAGAAAAAAACAATTGATTTGCAAAGAAGAATCCCTACCTTTAAATCGGATTACGTTAATTCCGTCAATTTGGTTAAATAAGTGGGATATTGTCGTCGAAAAGGAAAAAAGTTATGATGTTGGTCGTATCGAAGGAAAAGCAATTATTTGGTATCATCACTTTGATAAGTACAACAATGATAGCAACATTATAAATGAATCTTTAAAGGATAAAAACGTTATTCATTTTTTAGCAAACTCAAAGCATACTCATGTTCTTACCCATCCTATCTCATCAGGAATTGAGGTTCGATGGATTGACCTCCGTTTTCGAAATAAAAACCATTATCCTTATATGGCTGTCGTTAAATTTGATAAGGAAAACAATATTCAAGCATCATTCACTGGATGGGTACACAATACAAGTCAACTAAGTGAAAAGCTTGCTAAATCTGTTCGTTCAATAGTTGCAAATAGTTAGATCGTTAAAACTACCTTTACTAATTAAAGGTAGTTTTTTATCATGCTCTTTTCTAAAATAAGTTGTTTTTATAAACTATGTATAGATTTTTTGGAGTATAAGCGCGAGCCTTCTGCAATATGAGGTTGATACTAGGCAGGTGTTTACACGCTGGAGGCTCCCCCACTCTGAGGAAATCAACCAAAATGACTTACTAATAAAAAGCTACAAGGTAACAACAGCATTTTAGAATAATAGTTAATGATGAAATGCATGTTTTACTAATATTTTTGGAATAGTAATATTGTTAATCTTGTAGTGAACCATAGAGATTTTTTTTTATGGCCAGCAAAGGTAAAAGGAGGAATACGATGACGAAAAAAGTCAATAAGGGTAGTAATAATCAAAATTCACCTCAAAACGGACATAATCAAATGGAGTTCGCAAACGATTTTATCGAAGGAGATAATAGTAAAGGTAATAAACGAAATAAGGATCAATGGGATAAATCTGGAGATAATTAATCATTCAAATTTTTTGAAATGATCCGTCGCAACTTTCTTCACTTACAATTGAATAGCTTTACAAATAATAAAAAAGTGCAAGATCTCTCTAAAAAGAGTAACTTGCACTTTATATTTTTTAATTACCTAATCCTTCTGTTTTAATAGCGCGTTCAACTGCTTCTAAAGCAGCCTCTTCGTCACTACCTGTAGCAGTAATTTTTATTTCTGCTCCTTTTGAAATCCCCAAAGACATGACACCCATGATAGATTTTAAATTTACTGTTCTACCATTCGCTTCAAGATTAACTTCTGATGTGAATGAGTTTACAGCATTAACAAGTGCTGTTGCTGGTCTAGCATGTAACCCTGCATCATTTGTAATCGTAAACGTTTTTTCTACCATATTGACATTCTCCTTCCATATTAGCCAATGTAGCTTTTCTCTTACAAGAATGTATGATGAATTATGTATAATTCTCTTCATCTCATGCAGCTATAAAAAGCTACTTTAGTTATTACCATTATTATAACCTTTTTTTATAAAAAGGGAACTACTCTTTATTGAATTTGGAAGACTTTCTGACAATTTATTTCATATTGAACTAGCAAAGTAAATGTATCTGTATTTATGCGCTCAACAACGATTGAATTTCGCTCTTTGTCCTGTAGGAGAACCGATGATGACTTCTTCATTTTTAATAATTCACGATTTGATTTTGTTACAAAATCAATAGCTTTTGAAAAACCTTCATCATCTACTCTTCTACTTCTTATAATGAAAATATCTTTATCATATAATCGAATTCTACGCATTCAATCCAACTCCATACTTTTTAACCATTATATGCTTGGACAAATAAATGTATTATTTTAAATTTAAAGTTTCAGAAAGTTTTGTTAAAAAATTCTTCTTCACCTTGACGTGTGTTATAAATATGTTGTATAGTAAAAGCATCATTAAGCTGAGTATATATGATAGCGTTTTTATAAAATATTATTCTCATACATATTATATTCTGCTTTTGATAAAAACTTTTTTTAGCACCACCTGTGCTACAGTATTAGGAGGATTAAGTACTATGCAAAACGGTAAAGTAAAATGGTTTAACAATGAAAAAGGTTTTGGTTTTATCGAAGTTGAAGGTGGGGACGATGTATTCGTACACTTCACTGCTATCCAAGGTGAAGGATACAAATCATTAGAAGAAGGTCAAGAGGTTTCTTTTGAAATTGTAGAAGGAAATCGTGGACCACAAGCTGCAAATGTAACAAAGTTATAATCACAACAAAATTTGTGTGATTTAACATACAATGCATGAAACTAACAGAGGCCGAGGTAACTCCGCCTCTTTTTTGTTTGCAATTTAATTGGAATTCAAAAGTACTAATCCCTATTCTACTTTCATCTTTGCTTATTTTTGACTTACTATAATATATTCGATTGCTTTTATATTTTGTTTAATCCCTTTTTCAATCCGACTCACTTCATGTTGGTTAAAAATATTCGCATTGTTCGCTATAAAGACTAATTTATCAAGATCACGATATATTTCTGAAAATGCTTCCTTTATCGTTAAATGTAATGCATCATTTCCCATTACTGTATTTCCCCCTTTCTAGTACGTAATTTGACGATTTTTTTAGTTAAAAAGTTGCATATTCGTGTTATATTTTTACATAGTATACGTCTTTCTTCATTTTACCATGACAACAAGATTTTCGATATATTAATCTTATTGTTTTTTTTAACGAATATTTATTTGGTAGATGACAGACAATAATGATGGAGGTGTTTAAAAAATGGACCAAATTAATCATACTGGATTAATAAGTGGTATGAATGACTTAGAACAAATTAAAATGTCCGTAAAAGCCGCTCAAAAAATGGTAGGATCAGCAACCATGCAATTAGACCCAGAAGCGATGGAACATGCGGAAAATGCTATTAGAGATGCTAGAAATCTGATTAGCATGTCTCCAAAAACTGGTGTTGATGAAGAATTTTTAGCTAAGCAAAAGGAATTACTTCAACAATGTGAGCATCAATTAACAGAAGCAAAACAATAAACATAACTAAGCAGTAAGGGTTATATAACCCTTACTGCTTATAGTCATTTAGAAACGAATATTCTAAAGCTACTCAAAATGTATCGAGTTTATGTTATATACGATAAATCACACACGAAAAGGGTCTGATTCCAAAAAATAAATAGTTAGTTACTATTAACTAGTATCTAATTATCAAAAGTGGATTCAGACCCTTTAGTCATCTTTTTATTAATTTCTTAACTTTTCCCCAACCTTCTTAATTTTTTGACCTACAGTACATTTATTAATACAAAAGGAATGGGCATAACTTTTTCCATATTCATCTCTAAAATGCTTCTTTAATAAACAATCTACACAATAAGTATCTAAAATTTCACTAATTTCTTGTAAAGTTTGTCTTTTATTCATTTTCATCTGCTTCTCCATTTAATTTCATTTTGCTCCTTATCTCTACACCATTCATTGCCTGTGTAGCGAGTTTATCAGCCTCATTATTTTCTTTTCTAGAAACTGGCTCGTATTCAGGTGTAATTTGGCATTGTTTCAATTTACTTTCTATTTTATCTAACCATGTTGTAAATTCCGCTTCATAGCATGGCCATTCACCTGCAAGCTGATTAAGAACTACTTGAGAATCCCCTTTTATTGTCACTTTTTGCTTTGTCATTTCATATTCTTTGAGGAGATTAACTAAAAATAGACATGCTGCATATTCTGCCTCATTATTTGATGTAAGCCCTTCTACCCTTTCATTCGTTCGGATACGATATTGGTTTCCACTTTGTGTATAATAAATAACTACACCAAAACCAGCAATTCTCGTATCCTTTTGATATCCTCCGTCAAAATAGGCTATGACATCATGAGGTTCATCCTTCACGATATCTCTAAATTTTTTTAATTCTTTTAGAGTCCAGCTTCCGCCATCCTCTGAAAAAATTGATAACTCTTTTACCCTGCCAGTTTGAACAAAATCATCTGCAAATGTGATTGCTTCATTTAAAGAAAGATAATCTGTAGAGAGGATTGTGCGATGCTTCCTTTTTGTTTCGTAAGTCCATTCTATTTTATAATTCAATTGGATCACTCCTAGAGTTTAAACGAAATTATCAGACAGCTAATCCTTTATTTTAAGCTCTTTCTTAAAGATTGTTGTTTTTTGCACTAATTTTATAAAGTTGATTGTAGTGAATTGCGAGACTTCTACTTAGATGAGTGCTACAGGTTAATGGTGTTTACACTAAAGGAGGCTCACCGCACATCCCCAGAGGAAATCAGCCGAAACGGTAACTTAATAAAAAGGAACAAAGTTTACGAAAACATCCTTTTTTTTAAAACAAAGAGCTATTCTTTCTATTATCTAATGTTATCAATATGTTATAATCATATTCGATTTCCCTTAGCATTTCTCTTTATATTTTAAGCATTTTTTTATTTTACCATCGATTTCATTTAAATTAAACATTAAAAACTAAGGAGAGGTATTGTTGCATGATTGAAGTGTATATAGATGGAGCTAGTGCAGGTGATCCTGGAAAATCCGGTGCTGGCGTTTTTATAAAAGGAAACGGCAATAATGAACAGTATTCATTACCACTTGGAATAATGACTAATCATGAAGCAGAATTTCACGCTTTAATTAAAGGTTTAGAAATATGTCTCCAAAAAAAATTAAAAATTGTTTCTTTTCGAACAGATTCACAACTTGTTGACCAAGCATTTGAAAAACAATTTGTAAAAAATAAAGCCTATGCTCCATTATTAGAGCAAGTATTAAAACTGTCAACACAATTTGAGTTATTTTTTCTTAAATGGATTCCAAGTAGTGAAAATAAAGTGGCAGATCAACTTGCGCGAAAGGCTATATTTCAACAATAAATACTATATAAAAAAGAAAGAAGTGACATCTTTGAAAAAAACAATAGTTGCAGATAGTAGCTTATTATTCGTAGCATTTATTTGGGGTGCAACATTTGTCATTGTCCAAAATGCAATACAAGTCCTACCACCAAATTTATTTAATTGTATTCGTTTTTTCATTGCAGCACTTTTATTAATGATCTTTATGAGGAAAAAATTTCACACACTTTTTTCTTTTCAACTTCTAAAATCGGGAATATCTTTAGGATTCTTTTTATTTTTAGGTTATGGACTGCAAACAGTTGGATTATTATACACAACTTCATCAAAATCAAGCTTTATTACTGGTCTTAGTGTGATGATCGTACCATTGCTTTCAATTTGGTTATTACGGGAGAAGCCAAAATTTGTGATTTTCCTCGGATCCATTATAGGATCAGCTGGTCTATATTTTCTTACTGTTGGTGATATCGAAAATATGAATATCGGTGATGTCCTCACTTTATTATGTGCAGTTGCATTCGCTTTACATATTATTTTAACTAGTAAGTATTCAGAAAAACATAAAACATTACCATTAACAATTGTTCAATTAGGAACAGTATCCATTTTCAGCTTTATAAGTTCTTTACTTTTCGAGAGAAGCACACAATTTTCTTTCGCAAGTATTTTTAATGAGGAGGTTATCGTTGCATTAACTATTACTTCTATATTTGCAACAGCTCTTGCTTTTTTAATCCAGACAACTTTTCAGCAGCATACTTCAGCTGCTAGAGTAGCATTAATATTTGCAATGGAACCCGTCTTTGCAGCAATAACTGCGTATGTGGTTATCGATGAACGATTAACTCAAAATGGGTTAATTGGATGTACATTTATTTTTCTTGCTATGATCGTAACAGATTTACCTAATTTTAAAAAAATCAAGGGATTTTTAATAAAACAAAAACCTAGTATGTAATATACCTTTGGTTCTCCAGAGGTTCTTTATATTAAATTTAACTCCTCAAGATGTTTTTTTGCCTGTTTTTTATTTGCGATGTTTTCTTGCTGAAACTTTTCTAGTAATGATATAAAAAATGCTCCATCAAATTCACGTTGAATTTTCAATGTCAATTCTAAAGCGATTATGACTACTTGATCCGTTGCTCCTGTATAGTTTTTGCCAAATTCGATAAATCCAATCTCCTCGATTCCAAAAGAAAAACCTTTTGACGATAAATAATCAATATACTCTGTAAAAGATTTAAACGTTTTACTCAACCTTGTTCCACCTATCATAATAAGGATATATTCTTATCATATCGAAAAATGTCGATAGATTCTATCATTTTTTACCTAGGATGTAATAACTAAATAAGGGAAATAATTAAAATGGAGGTGCTAGAGATGAGTAGTAAAAACAAGGGGAATAACCGTGGGAAAATCGCTCATGGAGTCAACCCTCAAGGATATGGTGACGATGTTGAGTTTTCAACTGAACCAAAAAGTAAATTAGAAAATGCTGCAAAGAAAAAAAATACAAAGTAAAAAGAGGCATTAAATCGCCTCTTTTATACTTGTTATATTTTTCAAGAGATTTTGAATCCCTTTTAATTCGTGATCTTTGATCATCGAAAATGCTTTCTCTTCGTTTATTGTTAATTGGGCATTGTCTAGATTGCATTCTATCGGTGCTTGACAATTAATTTCAGCAAGTTGTTTTGAAAGATGAAGCATTTCTATATCATTTTCAATTTTAGTTTTTTGCCCCTTTGTTAATTCGTCTATATTGTCTAATAGCGATGAAATTGATTTGTATTTTGAAACAAGCTTATAGGCTGTTTTTTCCCCTATCCCTTTTACTCCTGGATAATTATCACTTGAATCACCCATTAAAGCTTTTACATCAATAAGCATTTCCGGCTCAATATCAAATTCCTGTTGGAATAATTGCTTTGTGTAGTGCTTATAATTGCCAATCCCTTTTTGAAATATGAGAACATTTACTTGATCATTTAATAGTTGAAGAATATCTCTATCGCCTGTTAGGATTGTAATTCTCATTTCAGCTTCAAATGTTTTAGTAAGAGTTCCAATACAATCATCCGCTTCATAGCCTTCTATACCGATGTTAGGAATATCTAAAGCTTCCACAACTTCTTTTGCCAAATCAAATTGTGGTTGTAATTCTACAGGTGCTTCAGGTCGGTTTGCTTTATAATTTGAAAAAATATTGTTACGGTATGTTTTACTCCCCATATCCCAACAGCAAACGACATGGCTTGGATTTACATATTCAATTGCAGCAATAAGATGCTTTAATAAGCCATTCACTGCATTTGTTGGTACCCCTTTACTATTCACCATAAAATTACCATAAACAGATGTTGCAAAAAATGAACGAAAAAGTAGGGCCATTCCGTCTACGATTAATAAATGATTGTTTTCTTTGTGCATTTTATACCCCTCTCTCAACTAACTCTACTAGTATCATATCATAACTCATCTTATAATTAGGTGGAATATCAATCCAACCATTCTTTTCTAATTTTTTATAATTAGAATGACATGTGTCTCATATTTCATGTCTTATTAGGTGACTCATCGTAAAGCGTTATTGATAGAGTTTAACATACTATGCTCTAATAATAAAACATACATATAACAATTTTGGAACAAAGCCCCCCAAAAAAAAACCACTATCGTTTATAATTACTAACGATAGTGGTTTGTAATGTCATTAGTCTTCTTTTTTTTGATTGCTCATTTTCATTGCTTCATGCTGAGCATAGGATTCAAACTCTGTATTAAAACCATTTTTCTTCTTTTTATTATTGTTACGTTGAGCGTTTGCATTTCCAAGTTTGACACGTCCCACTAAGAAATCACACCTTTTGAATTTTTTGTTAGCTCTGTTAAACTTTGTAGTTGATTTCCGCTACAGGCATTCGCTTACGCGCGCGGTCCGGGTGCCTCCTCGTAATCTTCGCGACTGTTGGGTATACTATTGAGACGCTTCTATAAGCAGGAGTCTCATGTTTCCGTTCCAAATCAACGATAAAACTTTAACAGAGCATTTTGATAAGCAAGGTTAAATTGGATATTCAACCTAGTTTTATCTTTCCACTCTCAGGTAACATTCACTCCTAAATTGAATTAGAAATCGTTGGATCAATTTATTTGCCATATTTACGTTTTACAAATTCCTGAACCATTTCCTTTGTTACTAACTTTCTAGTAGGTACAATTCCTTTTGAAGCTAAATGATTTATTTCCGTAGTAACTTGATTTATTTTATTCACATCAAAGGGAAGAGAATTTAAACATAATTGTATCGCTTCTTCAATATATGCCTCACGTTTTGCCTCTAATTTTAAAAATGATTGAATATGCTGATGCTGCTTTTTACTGTGCTGAGAAATTGCTTCATGCACATTACCCATTATGGCCACCTCTTTTTTTCATTAACTTTTTAACGTGTTCCTTCGGATCCCAGCACGAAAAGGAATAGGAAGGTTTCGTTTCATACAATAATCTGTTGCAAATGTATTTCATCTTGCTATTACTTCGAAGAGCCCGAAAATGAATACAGGTCGCACAAACATGATACGCTTCTTTCTTCATCTTCTCTCCCCATTTCATTTTTATGGTGCTGATTTCTTTTTCACAATTCTACCTTATAAATCATTTCAAAATAATTGAATGCTTATTAGGAATTAAAGCGCCCAATTATATTTTAAAAAAATCACGTGAATTGATTGTATCATAAAAAATTCATGAAGAAAGAATTGTTATGACATTCTTTATTTGATATTCCTGCAATTTAAGTTGTTCAATATCAATAGAATCAATTTCAAATAATGCATTATAGCCTTCGTCCACTTGATTATCAATTGACTTTAAAAGTTGTTTCAATTGTTTTTGTACAACATTATTATAATAGACGATAAATTGTTCCTGATAATCATTTAATGCTAGCTGAAAAGGATCCTGAAGTCGATTTTGCAAATCATCATTCATTTTTTGCTTTTCATTCTTCTCAAAAAATGTTTTTGAATTTTTAAATAGTTTTAATGATGGTTTTAATGAAATTTCCCATGAATGTGCATATTCAACTTTTAATGTTGGTGTGTTAATTTTCACTTCTTGTTGGCTAGTTAAAGTAATTGACTTTGTCAAACCTTTTATTAAATTAGAAATCCGTTTTTCTTCTTGCTTCAGAGTATTCATAATGAATTTTTCTATTCTAAGTGATGTTGCTTGTAGTTCTTGTAATAATTCAAATTCAATAGTTTTCGTTAATTCCTGTAAAGATAAATGTAAAATCGACTGTGTATCACCCTTATTTGTGAATGCACCGGGATGAAATGCTTCCTTAAAATAATCTGTAAAGCGAAAAAATATTCGTTGTTTAACATAGAATAGCAGCTCTTCAATTTCCTTATTAACACTTTTTTCAATATGGGTGCCATTATATGAAGCTAAAGCCTGTTGAACTTTTACTTTTTCTTCCTTCTGCTTAGCTAAAGTTTTTTCCTTTTCGGCCTCATCCTTCTCAGCTATTTCAATTAACGATCTTAATCTTTCATTTGCACGTTTTAAATCCTCATGAATTGATAAAATTGTCTTATTCGTTAACTCTTGTTTAATAAAAAAGTCAAATTCGTCTCTAAATTTGTTATAATCTCTTCCATGTTTTTTATTTAAAACATTTATGCTAGATACCCCATATAAACGTACATTTCTTAGCTCTTGCTGTAAAAGTTGATCATAGATATAATCCTTAACAAGTCGAACTTCTTCTTCATCCTTTGCTAAATCAATCGCATTAATAATAAAGAACATTTTATCAAGTGTAAAAGTGTCCTTAACTCTACCTAACTGGCGGAGAAATTCCCGATCCCCCTTCGAGAAAGGATGATTATAATATGTTACATAGAGAATCACGTCAGCATTCTTCATATATTGAAACGCAACATCCGTATGCCTTTTATGCAGTGAATCAGCACCAGGAGTATCTACTAATGTAATTCCTGCCTTTGTTACTGGACAATCATAATAAACAATTACTTCTTCAACTAAACATGCCTTTTCTTCCTTCGCTACATAATCCTTGAAGTTATCCAATGTTAACGATTGAATTAACCCACTTTTTGCCAGCATTTCATAATCAGCTAAAGCCATTACATACTTTCTAATCGCCTCTTTTTCAGCATTATTACTTGATTCCATTTCCTTTAATTGACTGATGATTTCTTCAATACTATTCATTTTTTTTAGTTGTGGAATACTCTCAACAACCTCTTCAATTAACTGCTCAATGGATTTTAATTTTACTTCAACCTTCCCATGTTCTTTACCATTTGAAGGAGGAGCAATTTTATTTATCGTAGCTGTTGTTGGTGTTGGGGAAGAAGGTAGTAAACGTTCTCCAATCAATGCATTTGCAAACGAAGATTTCCCTGCACTAAATGCCCCAAATAATGCAACTGTGTACTTACGGTTGCGATAATTTGCCACTTTTTCTTTTAGCGATTCGCTAATTTGTTTAAAGCCATTTATAGTTTGAAGACGGGAAAGTAAAAGCTCTGTTTCTGTTATAAAATTATCCTTATGATTTAAATTTGACTGATAGTTTACTTCCTCTTGCTTGTCACTACCTATTACCTTATGCTCAATTTTTATATTTTCAATAAATTTTTCTTGTTTAACTTGTTTATAGAGATTATTTTCTTTAAGCCATTCCTCAATATGAATTTTAGTATTTACAGGTTGAGATACTGCCGTTGCTAATAATTGCTCATACTGAGTGAATTTCTCCCATTTATTAAGTTTATTTTCAATTTGAGTAATTTCGTTAACAACCTCACCCAACTCTTCTTTCAACTGACTCATATCAAGTTGTTTTTTTGTATTTATTTCAGATAAAATCATTTCAAAAATAGCATGTGCTTCCCTTTTGCTTTCGCGTTTTATAAGCTCACTAATGTCAGATGAAAAGGTTAGGATATACTGATTGTTAAATGAAGCACCAGTTTTTACCGTATCTTTTATCATCTCCTTAGTAAGTTTGATTGAAAATGCTTCTACCCTCTGAAGTGTCTCATCATGAATAATCGTATATTTTTGAATATATTCTTTAAATAGTGGGGTTAAATGCCAAGTAATTTGTGTTTCAACATTCTTTACTAACGCTTCAAACAGGTCCTTTACTCTTTTTTCTCGTTCTTGTTCAGTTTTAGCTTTCGAAAAAAGAATTCCCACTTTAAAATTAGGCTCAAGTGCTTCAAGAAATAATTTTGCTTTTTCTCTTGTTTCATATGGAATGATATTTGCACTTTGTAAAATTGAACTTAATTTATCATTCATTTCTTGTGAAATTTCAAGAATAAATGCTTCTTCCTGACTAAGTTTTTCTTTAAGCATTTCGCTTTTTTTCACATACTTTTCTAATGTAGCTAATAAATCATTTTTACCGTTATTATTTAATTGTAGCTGTTCTTTATATTTACTAAGATGTTCATGAACAATATATTCTGTAGATTTTTGAACATTTTTCTCTAAATATTTTTCCTTGTCCTGTACCATAGCTTGAATAATCTGTTGAATTTCTGACAATTGATTTTCCTTATGCTCGTCATTCTTTAATGTTGTAAAGAAAACATCATCTTCGTGGAGCCCTGTTTCAATAAAGGTGTCAATTATTTGTTGTTTAAAGGTTGAGAATTTCACTTCATTTTCATTATGCTTATCAATTTGGTTTACAATAAGAAAAACTAATTTTTCCCTTTCCTTCATCTCAGTGATAAAGGCGATATTCTCTTCTGATTGAACATGATTATAATCTGTAACATAAAAGATAATATCAGCAATATGAAGCATTGATTCTGTTGAAAGCTTATGAGCAACATCTGTTGAATCAATACCAGGAGTATCCATTATCACAATATTTTCACTTAAATGATTATAGGGTTTTCGTATTGAAATCCTTTCAATTTCATCACCTTGCTTACAGAAATCCTTTATCTGTTCGATTGAATAATCAGAAGCTAGCTTTATTACTTCTTTATGTTTAGAATACAGAGTAACCTCGTTTGGGCCATTTTCTAACAATACTAGGTTAGCACTAGTTGGTATTGGACTTGTCGGCAACACCTGTTCATTTAATAATTTATTAATCATCGATGATTTTCCGGCAGAAAAGTGACCAGCGAATGCAATGTATAGCTTGTCGTGATAAAGTTTCTCATTTAATTCAACGATTTTTCGTTTATCATCCTCTTTTTGTATTACTTCATGAAGCCTTATTAACATTTGCATATATTGATCTGTTTTTACAGCAGCTGTCATTGATAATCCCCTTTATCTATCATTCATTTAAATTCTTCTTATTATTTTACAGAATCTTTTTAAATTTTACTATCCTTATCATTTATTGGACTTCATTTTATTTCCTTCAATACAATACGAAGTTCAATTTCGTTTATATAGACTCTTTTCTAATGCACTATTTATATATATCGTAGCGAAAATGTGAGACTCCTGCTTAGATGAGTGAGACAGGGGTGTTTACACTAAAGGGTGCTCACCACCCACCCAACAGAAGCAAGTACTGAACGAGGAAATCAACCAAAACGGTTACTTAACGTTTACTTAATAAAAAACAAAGTTTACGAAAACAGACAAAATAGAAAAAGAGCAACCGTAATGATTGCTCCTGTGCTGATAGGACAAGCTTCTATGTTATCTTTAACTTCTATAAAAAAATGCCCCATATTTAAGGAGCAGTGATAAATTATGCTTTTCGAGCATCAATATTTTTTAATATGTAACCAACTAATACACTATATACTACAACGGTACACCCTACAAATAACATTGTCATATGCAGTAGACCCTCCACTTATAAAATTGAGAATGTTTTTCATTAAATCCATCTTATCATCAATGATAATCATTTTCAATATTGTTTTTCGAATTTTTCTGATAAAATGAAACACAATTAGTGGAACCCTTTAAGTCTCTTTGCTTTACTTAACATTATATTTAACTCATATCATTTTTCTAAACCTTAAAAACGTTTAGGGATAAATCGAGATTTAATCCCAAAGCTTTTTTGATAATTGGTCTGATTCTTTAAAGCCTTTTCTTCTATTGGTATTCTTATCATCATCATTAGCATGTTCAAAAATGAGAAAACAATAGCTGTAGTATAAGCATGAAATAATAATGGGAATAAACCTATTTCAAGTGCAACAGCTACGTAATTTGGGTGTCTTATAAATTTATACGGACCTTTAGATTCGATAATCTGATTTGGAACAATAATAATTTTTGTATTCCAATACTTTCCTAAAGAAAATATTGCCCAGTAGCGAATCACTTGTGAAAAAACGATTAATGGGAGAAGTATTATCCAGATACTAGATAACTCATGGTTAAACATCGTTACTTCAGACCATAGGGAAAGTAAGAATAATATGTGAAGGGCTACGATAAACGGATAATGGTTCTTACCATGGATCATCGCTCCTCTGCTTATCATCCACCTTTCGTTTCGTTTTGCAATGATTAGTTCAGACACTCGTTGCAGTATTAACAGACTAAACATGATTTCGAAAACACTCATAATAAATCCTCCCATTGAACAAGAAGTAATTCAGCAGAAAAACCTGGACCTAGCGCAGCAATGACACCATATTCATCTCTTTTGGCAATTCTCTGTTCTAAATATTCTAAAA
The DNA here is from genome assembly GCA_031180805.1 of Bacillus sp. (in: firmicutes). Classification (GTDB taxonomy): domain Bacteria; phylum Bacillota; class Bacilli; order Bacillales; family Bacillaceae; genus Metabacillus. The sequence goes on along the minus strand of JAPSLL010000004.1, from coordinate 3,540 downwards.
TAACGTACATAACTGTAACCGATGACATATTTCCATAATTCTCGAGAATTTTTTTTGAAATTTTTATTTGATTGTCTACAAAATCTAGTCCTTCTTTATATGCATCTAATACCTTTTTCCCTCCTGGATGTGCAAGAAAATGGGAAATGTCTTGAACCCTTAAATTAAATTGCTTAAGCATTTGAACTACTTGAGGGCGCAACCAACTTTTTATAATAGAAGGGATATCTCTTGAAAAAACAACAAAAAACCCTTCATTTCTTATCGTCCACCCCATTACATCTTCTGAATCTTTCATAAAAGCAGAAGTTGTTCCCTTAATTTTTGGGAGAAGTGATGTCTTTGATAACTTTGAAATAGAAACACTATCCCCTGCCAAACATGTACATGCAACTCCATCTGAAAATAGTGAAGTTCCCACTAAATTACTTTTACTTCTATCATTAGGTTGAAAGGTTAGACTACATAGCTCCACAGTGAGAACAAGAACTAGAGATTGAGGATGTGCTTTACAATATTCATAGGCTCTTGCCAAACCGCTAGCACCCCCTGCACAGCCTAATCCCCATATCGGGATCCTTTTTGTTGATTCCTTGAATGGTAATCGATTCATTATTTTTGCATCAATGCTTGGTGTCGATATTCCTGTACTACTTATAAAAAAAATTGCATCTATGTCTTTTAAATCGAGTGATTTTAATAAAAGCTGTTTATTTGTTAAGCATTGATTAATTGCTTCTACACCTAATTCAACTGCCTTATCTATATAAAGTTGATTTTTCTCAGCAAATGTATAATTTGATTTATACCATTCTAATGGCTGAACAAATTGTCTCTTATTAATCTCTGCGTTATTAAATACTGTAAGAAGCCTATCAATATCCTTAAACGAATCTTTAAATAATTCTCTTGCAAACTGTTTTATCTCATCTTGAGAATATTGATAAGTTGGAATTGCTCGACCAATTGATAATAGATACGCCATAACCTCACCTCTACATTTGTTATGGTTACTATGACCCAATTTATGTAACTTTATCCATTATTATGTAGATAAATGTAGATAATTCAGTCGGATAAGATATTATAAAAAAAAATTAAGACAAATAATACCATTTTTCTTACAATAGACTATTTCACATATACTAGTATATTTACTATCAAATCACAAATTTTACACACTAATGAAGCTATAAAAAAGCCCTTTCCGATGAGGAAAAGGCTAACGTTTTGAAGGAGTTGTTGTGCACTTTCATTATATCGTAACAAAGAAGTTGTATCATTTTATAAATATTGGTAATAAACGAATATTACGAATCCTCGATATATAGGAATTATGCACTAGTACCTACTTTCATTTAAATACCTTGTAGGATATTAATAGATTATGACAAATTATCTGTGATTTACAACATACACACAAAAAAAGATACATCATTTATCCAGTTTTATGCTATTATAAAGTAACAATAATAGGCTGGAGGAACTAGTGACAACTATGAATAATGAAGTAAAAGAGCAAATATTAGCGGGAACAATGGCTTCACTTAAAATGATATTAACAGTCCCATATTTAATAGAGGACCTCACTGAAACAGTTCCTGTAGATGCCTTGTTACATTCTGTTCAAATTGACCTATCAGGTGAATGTAATGGAGCAATATTAATCCAAGGAGAACTACCTGTATATAGTTACATAGGCGAAGGGATGTTTGGCATGTCTATTTCAGAAGAATTACTCGAATCATTTATTGGAGAATTTGCAAATATGCTTACCGGTAATTTGGCAACACTTTTATCTAATTATGGTCTAACAACCGATATTTCAACACCAAAGTTTTTAAACCATGTAAATGTAAACCAATATTCACAACCAATTACAATACCAATCGTATTAAAAGAGAAAGAGAAAAACCTAATGATTTCTTTATTCATAAACATTTAAAAGCTGGCAGTTCATTACTGTCAGCTTTAGATTTATCTTTTTCTATGCTACACAAATTGCTTTTCCAAATGGAACCTTTGGAATAAATTTATCAGGAACTAACCAAAAAATTTCTTTATCAAATGCTAATTCTTCATAAAAATATCCGGTAACATCTGTAACATAAAAAATTGTGTCAACATCTTCCTTTTCTGCCCATTCTAGAACCTCAGTATATGATGATTTTCCATGTGTAAAGTATTTAATTTCAGTCTTTTTTATTGAAGTTATCCTTCTGATTTTAAAATCTGCTTGTACCAATAATGACTCAGGACAAACTTGTCCAAACAGTTTCACTATATTTTCAATTAATAAAGTTCCTGTTTGATTCGTAGAAGTATCAATTGCGAGGACAATTTTCTTATTTTTACGCTCCTGTAACTTTGAAAGTAACTGTTTATGCCATTTCATTGTTCCAGCTCCCCTCACCGATTTTGAAGCAATAACTATTGTATACAATGAGTATTAAAATTATCCTTTACGTGCTAATGAATAAAAAAATTTTTTAAACAGATATTATGTTTAAAATGTTTAATGAATTATGTCATCTTTTTCTGCAATTTCCCAGTCCGTATACTGTCCGCTCGCATTACAACCTTGGCAATCAAAAATTGATTCAAAGCTTGGTATATACAAACTAGACATTGTTAGAATAAAACCTCTGCCATTGCAGTCGGGACATTTTCCTAATTCTTTCATTCTAAAGAGCTTTTTATCATATCTATCTTGTTTCCATTCTGATATTGCGTTATATATATTCATGGTTACCCCTCTTTTTCTCCTTAATATTCCACAAGAGGTAAAATAATATTCTTCTGCTAATGCTTTACTTCTTAAATAAAAGACTTTTTTTAAAACGATTATTAGATTTTTTTATATCAGTCCTTAACATTTATACGAATATTATGTAAAATAAAGAGAAACTTCAAAATTGTAGATTTATAGTTGGTTATGTCACTTTTTCAAGTGTATATTTCAAAATAACAATATATTTGTACATATAGGAATTTTGATTAAAGAAATGGGGATTTTTAGTATGGCTGAATTAGCGTTTAAAGAATTTGCGTTTAAAAAGGGAAGTAAAACAACCATTTATTTGTATCAAAGTAGTATTGAGATCATTCATCACGGATTATTAGGTAAATTTAATAAAGTAAAGCTAAACCAATATAAGAACATTATAGATGTTTCAATTAAGCAACCTGGTATTGCTTCTAACGGAACGATAATATTAGATTGTGGCAATAACAAAAATAAAAGCGAAAAATCTCTTAATACGATTGAATTCTCAAAAAGCGAAAAAGAACTTGCTATTGAATTAAAAGAATCAATTGAGAAGCAAATTTCAATCATTAAAGGACAACGTGCAGATTCAGCGGTTGATAATTTTGAAAAGCTGAAAAAGCTGAAAGAATTAGCTGATTTGGGTATATTATCAGATGAAGAATATAATGAACAGAAAGAACGTATTTTAGAAGGATAGAGAATGAAAGGATTCAATAAAGGTTACTCGCTTTCTATATTTACAAGCCTATGTCAAAGCGAGTGTTCACCTT
>JAPSLL010000045.1 GCA_031180805.1 Bacillus sp. (in: firmicutes) | reverse complement strand
GATAGTGGAAAACACTTTTAAACCTATATCGTAAACGCAAGCATCTAAATAAGAGGAGAAGAAGACAAACATGATCTTACGATAGGCATATGACTTGTCACAAGTTTGAATAAAATACATATAATTTGAGTAAGGAAAAAAAGTTGAATATGGGAAAGAAAGGGGCAAGCTTATGTGGTTAATTAAAAAACAGGCAAAAAAAGTGTATTTCTACACTTCGATTTGTTCAAAGCTGCGAATTATTTCTGAACAGGAAAGACAGATTCTTCTTGAAAAGCTGAAGTGAACGTATTGGATCTTTGTTGGCACACTTAAATTGCTAGAGATTATATTAAGCTTAAATTGGAGTTGCTCGCTTATACGATTAAAATATGAAAAATAACTGGGATATCTACTTAGCTTTTGAGATATCCCATCATTTTAATTAGTTTGCAATAATAGAAGAAATCGATTCTTGATAATTTCCAGTCAATATTCCTTTTTCGGTAATGATTCCTGTAATTAATTCTCCAGGTGTCACATCAAAGGAAGGGTTAAAAACCTTCACTCCCTTTGGGGCTATTTGAGTTTTCTGAATTTCCGTGATTTCCTTTGGATTTCGTTCTTCGATAGGTATATCATCACCATTGGTAATTGATGGATCAATGGTTGATAAAGGAGCAGCTACATAAAAAGGAATTTGAAAGGCATTGGCAAGTAAAGCTAAATTAAATGTACCTATTTTGTTTGCAGTATCACCATTTGCGGCAATTCGGTCGGCACCAACGATAATTGCATTGATTTTTTTTGCTTTGATTGTATGTGCAGCCATATTATCCGTAATGAGCGTGACATCGACATCTGCTTGCATAAGCTCCCAAGTAGTCAATCGGGCTCCATGAAGTGCTGGTCTCGTCTCACAGACAAAGACCTGAATATCAACATTTTTTTCCTTTGCTAAGTAAAATGGTGCAATTGCAGTTCCATATTTAGCAGTAGTGAGCGAACCTGCATGACCAATTGTCATGACACGATCACCGTGATTAAAAACAGATAGAGCATGCTCGCCTATTAAACGGCAAATCTCTTCATTCTCTACTTGAATTTGAATTGCTTCGTGAACAATGGTTGTTTTTGCCTCATTAATTGATTTTGCATCTTTTATACTATCCACTAATCGATCCAATGCCCATATGAAATGAAATGCTGTTGGCTGTGAGCTTGCTAAATAATCTCTATGCTTATGTAGCAATTCACGAAATTGCTCTAACGATTCAGATGTATCCTGTAAACCAGCAAGGGCAAGCCCATAAGCTGCGGTTATACTTGTTGCAGAGATGCCTTTTACCTTTAATGTATTAATCGCATCCCAAACATCATCAATCGTTGTAAGCTCAAGATATTCGGTTATTTGTGGGATTTTTTGCTGATTTAATAATATAAGTGAATCATCCTGCCAAATAACAGAACGAGGTATTGTATTTGTAGTATTACTCATAGGGAAAAACTCCTTTTTCCTAAAAATTCTAATTTCGCGCTCTCTAGTCTTTTGTTATTTTATTGCTACATGCTGATAACGATTTGTAATTGTCTGTTTTACGTATTGAATAAATTGCACAGGCTTTGTAATATTTTTTTGCTTAATAACGAGATCATGACCTAATGAAAGGACTAATTGCTTTACAGTTATTCTTTTGTCATATGGTTGTATGGTATCTAATTCTGCTACATCGGCAAGCCCAATTGTATGACGTATTAATTTGCAACCAGCAAAGCCAACAGCATCTGTGAATACTTCAGAAAGTATATGCTCTAAATAACCCTTTTTTGCTGTGTGAATTTCAGAGCCATCTTTTTGCCAAGCTTTTGAGAATTCTTCAACAAATACGTTCCAAGTTGTAATGATATGTTGGAAAAGGAATTCTTGATCTTCTAAGTCACGTGAAAGGACATTTAATAAAAAGTGACCGAAAACTTGACCGATTTCAAACGCAATTGGTCCGAAATAAGCGAAACCTTCGTCTATGACCTTTGTTTCATGCTCACTTACAAGGATGTTTCCTGTATGTATATTTCCATGAATAAGTGCTTCAGCCTTCGTAAGAAACTTTTCCTTCAATTTTGCTACCTCAAGCCTTAATAATTGATCCTGTTGAATTTTCTCCACGTTTGCTTTTAGTTCTGGTTCATTATGGATTGTCTCATGTTCGAAAAATGGGTCTGTAATTTCAAGCTCCTCAATAACTTTACATCGATCAGGGTTTGAAACATGCTTTTCTAATTCATTTTTCGAATGTTGGTTTTGTGCATAAATTGATGTATAAAATAATGTTTTTCCTAAAAATTCGCCTAGGTGTGTCGAGAGCAATGGTAGCTCACTACCTTCAATAAGTGCTGTACGGGCTATGTGAAGATGTGACAAGTCCTCAATAATTGTAATACCAAGCTTCACATCTGAATAATAAACCTTTGGAACATAGGACGGAGCTAAGTCTCTTTGTTTTAATAATGCATGGTCTTCAATACGTGTACGTTCAATTGGAAAAGGCCAGCTTTCACCTACAATTTTTGTATAAGGTAAAGCTTGTTTAATAATAAATCCGTTATCAGTTGACGTTTCTTTTACATGAAAGTTAAGGTATAAAATTCCATCACCTATTTTATTACAAGTTAGTTGACTTGTATCTTCAAACAGCATAAGTCGCTTTACAAGAGCGATCGCATCCGATTCAGTTAATGGTTGATAGACTGATGATTTTCTAGCACACATAGTAAGGACCTCCATGTAAGTTATATGTTTATTTAGCTTTCAGTTTATCGCTACAAAAAGAAAAGCCTCTTTCATAAATGAAAGAGGCTTGAAGTCACTGCTTCTCACCTCTCATCTTTCAGAAAGCTAAAGCTTTCTGATGGAATTAGCACCGTGCCCTATTGGATAAAATCCAAGGTGAAATCATCACCCCATCTTGCAATGGTAGTATGGTCGGTTGCTGCGGCGTCATTGGGCCAAGTCCCTCTGCCAACTCTTGATAAGAGATTTTAAAAATTATGTAGTTAATGTTTCATATTTTATTAATTGTTTAAAAAAAGAATGCTTGATTAGCATGTTAACAAGCAATAAATATATTTGTCAATAAAAATTTTATAAATCGACCTAGGAAAAGGGTGTGTTTAAAATTCCAATTCTTTTAATAATTGGAGTAAATTAAAGAAAATGGTTGATTTCAGCGTGTATGAAAAATTCCCTGAATAATTTGGTACATATCAAGTTACAGCTATAATAAAAAGTCGGACGAAGCTATTTGAGTTTCCATCCGACTTTTTGTAAATAAATTTTGGGTTTACTTTTTAAATTTATCTAGTAAATTTATTAATTCACGTTTCCTCTTTGTTAAAGAAAGGAATTTTTGATCCAATTGTGTGTATTCTTCGGACGATGGTAATATAAGACTCATTTGTCCGAGAACAGCTGTAATCTCAGTTTCGATACAGAGTAATTCTTCTTTTATGCCTTGGATATTAGGTTCGCTTTGGCTTTGTTTTCTTTTCTCATATTGCTCGAGATTCATTTCAACCCTGATAATTTTCTCGTTTTCAATAACAAGAAGTTTATTACATAATTTGTTCATAAAGTAATAATCATGTGAAACGATTAATAATGTCCCAGTAAAATCTGTTAATGCTGCTTCTAATTGCTCACGACTTGCTAAGTCTAAATGGTTAGTTGGTTCATCTAGAATGAGCAGATTATACCCTTGTAGCAGGATTTTCGTTAGCTTTATTCGGGTTCGTTCTCCAAGACTTAATGTTGCGATTGGCTGCATTAGTTTATCAGCATGAATGCCCATATTCGCTAATATTGTTCTTGCTTTAAATTGTTCTTCCTGATCCGTTAATTCCAATGCGTCAATAGCCCGGATGGATAAAGGCATATCTCCTACATCTTGGCTTAAATAGGCTACTTTATTTGCTTGACTGATGATGAGTTTACCGCTTGTTTGAAGCTCATGTCCGATAATCATATTTAGTAATGTTGTTTTACCAGAACCATTTGGACCAATTAATCCAATACGCTCCCCATTATTAATATAAAAGGAGCTATCTTTAAATAGTGTTCGTTTTCCAAAAGATTTTTCTAGTCTTTCAGCTTCAACCATTCTTTTGCCGCGCTTTTTATTTTCGGCAAATTGAAAGCGAACTGGTGCTTCTTCAATAGGCTTCTCAATTTTCTTCTTTTCTAGCTCCTGATTTAAACGCTTCATTTTAGATTTTATCGCTTTATCAATTTTTTTCGCCTTTACTCCATGATATTCTTTAAAGCCTTCTTGTTTATTCATATTTCGATGTGCTTTTCCTGACCATTGCTGTAATTGATTGATTTGTTGCTCAACATTCGCTTTATATTTTTGCATAATCTCATATTGGTGCAGTTTATCAGCATTGAGTTTTTGCTTTTTTTCACGGTAGGTCGTATAGTTTCCTGAATAAATAGTTAAGTATCCTTGTTCTAAATCATAGATTGTGGACACGGCTTTATCAAGAAAGTAACGATCATGTGAAATGATAAGAACTGTCCCATTGAAATGCTTTAACTCATTTATTAACCAATTGACTCCCTGAAAATCTAGGTGATTTGTTGGCTCATCCAATATAAGGAGCTCTGGCTGTGTGGCCCATATTTGCGCTAAAGTAATTTTTAGCCTTTCTCCACCACTTAAATTGGCAAGCTGTTCATTTGTCCAATTTTGTACTTGCTGTAAACCAAGCTCACTTGTTCGTAAATAAAATTCTTTTGAAGATAAAGCCTCTTCATGAATCTCGTTATCAACTGATTGGTGTAAGTAGCCAATAGAAATGTTTTGCTGCTTTTCAATTTTGCCTGAATCAGGAGCTAACTGACCATAAATAATTTTGGCTAATGTTGTTTTACCAGCACCATTTGCCCCAACAATTCCTACACGTTCATTTTTTAATAAATCGAATGACACATCATTTAAAATCACTTCATCAGCAAAGCTCTTTGTAATATTTCGTGCTTTTAAAATAAACATAAAAAAACCTCCCTAAACCTTAGAGAGGATATACTGTTCCAATATACAAAATGATATAGAAAAATAAGCATAAAGATATGCAATTTCTATAAAATGAACGTATATGGTGTATAAAGGACAGACTAATCCAATTTCTCTAGGTTTGAATTTATTATTCAAAAAAATCCTAAGAAAAAAAGATTAGTAAATCATTGTCCTAATAAACACCCTTTCGTACAATAGTTATATATAGTATATGTAGTTTTGACGAAAAATGCAATTTGTTTTCGTACATGAATTAATCGTTTTTCCATATTCTAAAAAAAGCATGTATTTGCTTAAGGAGGACTACTCATGAAGGTTCGTTACAATTATGTAACAAAAGAAGATGTAAAGTACTGTGAGGAACATGTAACAGTAAAGGAAGCATATGATTATTTAAGCCAGACAGGATTCCGTTCTGTCCCTGTATTAAAGGATAATGGGAAAACATTTGTTGGGCTAATTTATAAGGTTCATCTTTTAGAGCATTTTGTTGAAAGAAATGGGAAAGACGATGATAAGATTTCAGATTTAATTGCGAACAAGGATGCCTTTATTTATGAAAATGATTCGTTTTTTAAAACCTTTATAACAATAAGACGTCTCCCGTTTTTAGCAGTTTTAAATGAACAAAATGAATTTTCTGGGATCATTACCCATTCGAATATAATGGATGTATTAGAGGATTCATTCGGAATGAAAACAGGGGGTTATTTGTTAACAATCGGGACGAAGGAGCATAAAGGTGCTTTAAAGGACTTAGTTACAGCTGTTAAGGATGTAAATATAGAAGGGTTGCTTACTCTAGATAATGGAGATAAATATTTAAGAAGAATTATATTAAATCTTTCAGGAGATTTAACTGAAGCAAAATTGGAGCAAATTATTACAAAATTGGAGAGCAAAGATTTTCGGATTGCAGCAATTGAAAAAATTACAAACTGACTACTATTTATCGTATGGCTTGGTTTAAACATGAAGGGAAGAGGGAATATATTTAAATAAGTAAAAGGTATATTCCTTTTACCTTTCATAGAATTCTTGGGCGAACAATTGTTAGGAGGGAACCCTTATGAATCATGAAAACATGAAAAAATTGCTTCTCGAATTAATCCATTTCAAAAGAAGGGAAATGATCGAAGCAGCTGATAAGGAAGGGTATACAAGCCAATTAACGATAAAATGTAGTCAAGAATTAGATGTTTTGTTGAACGATTATGACCAGCTATTAAAAGAAAAAGAGCAAACATTGATAAGAAAATTTGAAGATTATATCCAACTGATTTGGACAAGCAGTGCTAGAAAAATTGGAATATAAAAAAATAGTATGTTCAAATGAAAGAGGCTGACGTTTTAACTTTTAGTCAGCCTCTTTACATGCATAATTGTTTCTAGTATTAAAAGCTATAAATTAAAATAACCATAAATAGTATTCCAATTATAAAGGAATAGGTGGCAATTCGTTCATTCCCATCGCCATGGCTTTCTGGAATAAGCTCTTTATATATGATAAATAACATTGCACCTGCTGCAAATGATAGTCCATAAGGAACTAAGAAGCTAATAATACTTGTTAGATAAAATCCAAGTAAAGATGCAATAATTTCTACTGCACCAGTAGCTGTTGCAATTAAAAATGCTTTCCATTTGCTAATACTTTGATTAATGAGGAAAAGTGCAACTAAAAATCCTTCTGGAGCATTTTGTAATCCGATTGCAAAAGCAATTAAATTACCAGTATCACTTATATCAGATGCATAACTAACTCCAACAGAAAGCCCCTCTGGTATGTTATGCAACGTAATTGCCGCAATAATTAGCATTGCTTTTTCATCAAATTTAATGCCACTTTTTGAGTGCTCTAAATCAATATGTGGGATTAGTTTTTCAAGAGTTGTTAATGTGAGAACACCTAAAAATAAACCGATGGATATTTCAATAATTCCACCATATTTAAAGGATTCGGGTATTAATCCTAGCATGGCAGCTGTCATCATAATACCAGCTGTAAAAGCGAGAAGGATATCCCGCCAACGATGTGTAAGCGTTCCTTGCAAAAATAATATTGGGATAGCTCCTAATCCTGTTGAAAGTGCTGATAATATACTACCAAATAACACACTAGACATATAAATTTTCTCCTTTAAATGTATATCTCCGTTTATCCTTACGTAATACATGTCGAGCAATACATATATTATAGCGGACTTTCCTTTTTTGTACTATGTCCATGACAAAAGTAGAAAAAACATTTTGCTCATTTTTGACTAAAAGGTTGATTGGTGCTACATGTGAGACTTCAGTGGGGATAGGTGAGGAGTGAGCAAGTATATACTAAAAGGAGACTTACAACCTACCCCTGCGGTAAGCGAGTACTACACGAGGAAATCAACCAAAACCGTCAACAAAGTAAAAAGCAACAAAGTTTATGAAAACAGTATTTTTTCGTAAAATTATTGTGGATGAATTATTTTGTATAAACTATGTATATGTTCAAACTTGTTTAAAGTAGAAGTATTGTTTCAATGCGTTTCTTTGTGTAAAATATTAACATTGGAAAGTAACAATACAAAATCTTGACTAAACAAAGTATTTCCACTATCATAAGAATATTGGAATTGTTTCGAATTCGAGATATCTAGATTTTATTTAAAGGATTGAGTTAAATGGAAAAAGAAAAACAAATAGAAGATTCACTAAAATTATTTATTGTTCTTTCACGTGCACATCGTGCTTTTAATGATGTTGTCAATAAACATATTTCCACATACCAATTAAATCCAACAGAGTTTGCTGTTTTAGAGTTACTTTATCATAAGGGTGCTCAGCCATTACAACAAATTGGCGGAAAGATTTTACTTGCGAGTGGGAGTATCACATATGTCGTCGATAAACTCGAGCAAAAGGGATTACTTGCGAGAAAAGCATGTCCTAATGATCGACGAGTTACTCATGCTGAAATTACAGTTAAGGGTAAAGAACTAATTGAAGATATTTTTCCAGCACATGAGGAAAAAATTAATGAGGTATTAAACGTATTAACTGCTGAAGAAAAAAGTATTGTAATCGATCTTTTGAAAAAGGTTGGTTTCCATGCGAATGAATTATTAAATAAACAAAAATAGAAAAGGACCATTTGGTCCTTTTCTATTTTTGCTCGTTTGGTAAAATTAAAACTTCCACACGTCTATTTTTTTCTCTTCCTTCTTCTGTATCATTTGGAGCAACTGGTTTGAACTCTCCAAAGCCTTTGGCACTAAAAACGCTAGAGTCTAATTTGTTATTTTCGGTTAATACTTTAATGAATTTGACAGCACGCATAACACTTAATTCCCAGTTTGACTCATATGTTGAATTGCTAATCGGAACATTATCCGTATGTCCACTTACAATAATATTACGTGGAGGATTCATAACAAGTAATTCAGAGATTTCCTTCGCAAATTGCTTATCTTTTTCGCGAATTTCAGCACTTCCTGAATCGTAGAAAATATCATCTAAAATCGTAATTAATAAGCCCTCGTCTGTAAGTGTTGTTTTCAATTGGTTACCAAGCTTTTTTTCCTCAATATACGAATCAACTTTTTCTTTAATCTCTGCTAATTTTTCTTGCTCAAGTTGTTTTAGCTCTTCTTCAGTTGCTTCACTAGATTTCTTGTCTTGTACATCAAGTTGTTCCATTTCTCCTGTTTCAGTAGGACTTGGGAATTCTAAAACACCTGTTCCTCCTGAAAAGCTTGTATTAAATGCTTTCGCAATTTCCTGGAATTTCTTTGCGTCAACATTGCTTGCTGCAAATAAAACAATAAAAAGGGCAAGGAGTAATGTTAAAATATCCGCATATGGGACAAGCCAAGACTCGTCCATATGCTCATCGTGATGTTGCTTTTTCTTTTTTTTAGCCATTTATACTCTCTCCCTCAGAAACTGAAGAGTTCATTTTCATTCGTTCACTTACAGGTAAGTATGTTGCAAGCTTTTGTTCAATCGCTTTTGGTGCTTGTCCTTCTAATACGGATAAAACACCTTCAATCATTACTTCTTTCACTTTTACTTCTTGTTTAGATTTACGCTTTAATTTATTGGCGAATGGATGCCATATAACATATCCCGTGAAAATCCCCATCATTGTCGCAATAAACGCTGCTGCAATTGCTTCTCCTAGTGCTGCTGTATCATCCATATGAGATAATGCAGCAATTAAACCAACAACAGCTCCTAAAACCCCAAGTGTTGGAGCGTATGTTCCGGCTTGTGAGAAAATCGTTGCATTTGCTTGATGGCGTTCTTCCATAGCTTCAATTTCTTCACTCATAACATCTCGTATGAAATCAGCATTTTGTCCATCAACTGCCATGAGTAAACCATTTTTCAAAAAGGGATCTTCAATATCAGCAAGCTTTGCTTCAAGTGCAAGTAGTCCTTCTTTACGAGCAACTTGTGCCCAATCAGAGAATAAAGGTATTAGCTCTTGGATGGTAGGAACCTTTGTTTCTTTAAATAATATTCCGAATAACTTAGGTACTCTTTTAATGTCACTTGTTGGGAAGGCTATTGTTACAGCAGAAATCGTACCTAAAATAATAATAAGTAGAGCAGGTATGTTTAGTAGATTTGAGGGATGTACCCCTTTAAGAGTCATACCAACTCCAACTGCAATTATTGCAAGTATTAATCCAATTATTGACGTTTTATCCATCGTAAATCACCATATTTCCTATTTATTTTCTTATTTATTATATCGGAGAGTTCTTTAATATTTTTAGAGGTTTCTTTGAAGTTCTTTAGATTTGATAAAAATTTCGTAAAAAAACTATCCCTTAGTATAAACATTAAGAGATAGTTTGAAGAAAAGGATATGTATGAACAGTTAGAGTGAATATAATAATGCAGAAATTCCTAAGTAGTAGATTGGAAGAAGAGTGACGGTAACATTTCCGTAGAAAAATAAACGAGAGTAGAAGGTTGTTTTATCTTCGTCGGCAATTGAGGCAAGGAGAGCTCCAAATAAACTTGTTCCCACAAATAATATAAGACCAAAAATCTCCCCGAGCCTTTCTTGATAGAAAATAAAACCAAATGCTGTACCGTTAAAAATTAAAAGGAAAAGGGAGATAAATAAATATATGCTTTCAAATTTCATCATTGTATACACCTCATCACATGTATATGTGAATGAGTAGGTAACAATGACAGCGAAAAAGGGAGATATAACCAATTATATCTCCCGCATTGTCTTACTTTCTATTAAATTATAAAGTTTTTATAATTTTGTTATATGTAGAATTGTTGCAAATAATAAATAAATTAGCGTTAGTTGGGATTACTCTATCAAGGGAGTTGATAATCGATAGGTCGTTACCATCAGAAATTAATAATGCCCCCATTGCCGAAAGAGCATTGCTTGCATCAGTATATGTGACCCATTCTTGTTTTTTTGGAATGGAATATAAATCATATCCTTTGTTACTTGTTAATTGGCGAATGATTTCACTAGAGCCGTTGAATAAAATTGACCGTGCGGCAAGATTTCCTGCTGTGTCATTTGCGGTAATAAATTCCTCAACATTAGCATGGACAAATGCTTGCATATGTTTTGAATCAACAACTTCACAAATCGTATATATATTTTGTTTGCATTCTTTGCCGATTCCTTCAATTATAGAAGCGATGAGTAAGGTTTGACCGTCTGCCTGTGAAGTAGATAACGTACCATCAGGTGAAAAGACCATAACCGATTTAGCACGCAGGACATTTGCTTGCTTTAAAGTCTCGACATTTGCCGGATCCCCTTTAACAAATTCTACTTGTTCATGGAGAATTGGAATTTTTGCTAGTTTTTCATCAATGATAACGATACGAATGTCTTTAAATGTTTTTACAAGCTCTTCCAACGCGATTTCTGCCTTTTTCGTCCAATTAATCATGATAATATGTTGTTCGGTTGTAATTTTCAAGCGTCCTTCCTCCTGTAGTTTTTTTCGAATACTAATTGAATCGATGACTTTCCCAATAAAAATCGTCATTAAACCAATTCCAACTATGTAAAGAAGCATCGCAAATAATTTACCTGGAACAGTTGTAGGAGATACATCGCCGTATCCAACAGTAACAACAGTAGTCATTGTCCACCATAATCCTTCAAAAGGACTTGTAAATGTTTCTGGCTCTAAAAAATAAATGATATAACTGCTAGAAAAAACTAAAGTTAAAGTGGAAAAAATAAGAAGCCAATGGTTCATTTTAATTGCTCGAAGGAAAATTCGTCTAATGATTATCATATCATTACCCTTTCTTGGGGACAGTCCCTCATATTTGATATGTTGTAAATTTTATCATACTATATGTTTGTTTAGTAAAAAAAATGGGTGTCTCAAAAAATGGTAGCTGCTCTATATAGGGAAGAGCTTATAACTACTGTTTTGAGACACCCAATTTATTTATGAGCGATCGATTTATAAACTGTTTAATCAGTCTTTAAATCTAAAAAGCTAGGGGTTATTCATTTGTTATATTAATTGTTTTTTACGACAATGATATCATTTTCTTTTACATCAACAAGTACGGATGAAATTTCATCTTCATCAAGAAGTAAATCTGTTAGCTTATCTTCAACATGTTCTTGAATAGCACGGCGAAGTGGTCTAGCACCAAATGACGGATGGTAGCCGAGTTCAGCAAGCTTTTCCTTCGCTGTAGTTGTTACTTCAAGTGCAATATGTTGCTCAGATAGTGTATGCTCTAACTCTTTAAGCATAAGTGTTACGATTTTTAGCAAATCATCTTTCTTAAGTGAAGAGAATTCAATAATGTTATCAAAACGATTTAGAAATTCTGGTTTAAAGAAAGAACCTAATGATTGTAAAAGCTGACTTTCCTCAACGGCTGTATTTGCTTGTGTATTAAAGCCAACTTTAATTTGTTTATCGGTTACACCTGCATTGCTTGTCATAATAATTACAGTATCTTTAAAGCTAACTGTTCGCCCTTGACTGTCAGTTAAACGGCCATCTTCAAGAATTTGCAGGAACATATGCTGAACGTCAGGATGAGCCTTTTCAATTTCATCTAATAAAATGATACTATAAGGGTTTCTGCGAACCTTTTCAGTAAGCTGACCAGCTTCATCATGACCAACATATCCAGGAGGTGCACCTATTATTTTTGATACAGCATGTTTCTCCATATATTCACTCATATCTAAGCGAATCATAGCATCTTTAGAGCCGAATAATTCTTCAGCCAAAGTTTTTGTTAGTTCGGTTTTCCCAACACCAGTTGGTCCAACAAAGAGAAATGATCCAATTGGTCTTGTTTTAGACTTTAAGCCAGCACGGCTTCTTCTAATTGCTTTTGCCACTTTTGTTACCGCATCTTTTTGACCGATAACCTTTTTAGAAAGATTTTCTACTAAATGTTTTAGCTTGGATTGTTCATTTTCTTGAAGCTTTCCAACAGGAATACCTGTTTTCTTTTCAATGATTGCATGGATATCTTCTACATCTACAATCAGTTTTTCTGTAGTCGTTTCTTGGTTTAGTTGTGCTTCTAGAAGAATTTCTTCATCTCTTAGTTTAGCAGCTTTTTCATAATCCTCTTTTTCAGTGGCTTCTTGTTTTTGTTTCGTAATTTGTGAAAGTCGTTGTTTTAGTTCTTCATTGCTTACATGTACGATGTGTAAATTCTTTTTAGAGCCTGCCTCATCAAGTAGGTCAATTGCTTTATCAGGTAAGAAACGATCTTGGATATATCTTTGTGATAATGTGACACATGCTTCGATCGCTTCAGGTGTATATGTGACATGATGATATGCCTCATATTTGTCTTGAATTCCTTTTAAAATGTCAATTGCTTTTTCTACTGTTGGCTCATGGACGGTAACAGGCTGGAAACGTCGTTCCAATGCTGCATCCTTTTCAATTGTGCGATATTCCTTTAACGTTGTCGCACCAACGACTTGAAGCTCACCACGGGCAAGAGCTGGTTTTAATATATTGCCTGCATCCATAGAACCCTCTGCTGAACCTGCACCAACTAATTGGTGAATCTCATCAATGAAAAGGATTATATTTTTCTTTTGCTGGAGCTCTTGAATGACTTTTTTCATTCTTTCTTCAAATTGACCTCTTATCCCTGTGCTTGCAACTAATGAAGCGACATCCAATAGATATACTTCTTTATTTGTTAGTTTTGCTGGCACTGTCCCGTTTGCAATCTTTAAGGCAAGACCTTCAATAATCGCTGTTTTACCAACACCTGGCTCACCGATAAGGACAGGGTTATTTTTGTTGCGACGATTTAAAATTTCAATGACTCGTTCAACTTCTTCATCACGGCCAATAACAGGATCAATCAGACCTGCACGAGCAGCTTGTGTTAGATTACGAGCAAGCTGATCAAGAATACCTCCACCACCATTTTGCTGAGTTTGTGCTTGAGTTTGTTGATTAAAAGGACCATTTGCTTGGAATCCTTTAAATAATTCATCAAATGGAAATGAAGAAAATCCATTTGCAAATCCAGTTGGAATTGATTGCTTATAGGCTGCATAACAGTCGTGACATAATGCAGCCTCCGTTTTTTTATTATTTAATTGAAAGTTTAAGTGAATTGTAGCTTTATTAATTTGACATTTTTCACACATCATCGAAAACCATCCCTTTCTTTTTTAAAATTTCCTGTTAGTTACGCTTAAAGATTAGAATGAATCTTCAAGGCTTTGACTAAGTTTGACCAATGTGTGATAAAAAGAAGATGCCAATTTGACCATCTTTGACTATAGTATACTTTGACCTTTTTTGACTTTCAAGTATTTTGCCTATGAAAGGATGGATGTAATTTTTTCCATAATAGGAAGAGAAAGAGCATCATCTCCGTATTCCTTCATATAATGATACAAGCTTTGTTTACGATTAGAGAGGTGTACATAATATGAAGAAATGGATATCTTCAATACAAGTTGCAGCAGTATATGTTGGAACAGTAGTAGGTGCTGGATTTGCAACTGGAAGGGAAATTGTTGAGTTTTTTACTAGACATGGAATATATGGACTTGCAGGGATTTTTTTAGTAGGAATACTATTTATTAAACTAGGAACGAAAATGTTAGTTTTATCAAAGAGAATTCAAGCAAATTCATATCAGGATTTAATGACATATTTATTCGGCAGACAGTTCGGTGGGGTAGTGAATCTTTTTATGATGCTAGTGTTATTCGGATTAACATCTATTATGCTTTCCGGAGCGGGAGCAATCTTTAAAGAACAATTAGGATTGTCAGTACGAATCGGTGTTATCGTCACAATTTTGCTCACAATATTAGTGATGGCGTTTGGAATCAAAGGCTTGTTTAGTGTCAATATCGTAGTAGTCCCGATGTTAATTACATTTAGTGTCTTACTTGCCTTTCAATCATTTTCCATTGAATCAATTTTACATTTGCCACATGAAGAGACGAGTTCTGTTAAGTGGATTATATCAGCATTTTCATATGCCGCTTTTAATATTACAATGGCATCAGCTGTTCTTGTTCCATTAGCTAAAGAGATTAATGATGAGCAAGTATTAAAAAGAGGAGGGTTCCTTGGGGGGCTATTTTTAATGATTGTTTTAATAAGTAGTCATTTTGCACTATCAAGCTTACCTCATTTAACACAATATGATATTCCGATGGCAGAAGTAATGAAAACGACGTTCCTTGCTATTTATTTCATCTATATTGCAGTTATTTATGGCGAGGTATTTACTTCAGTTATCGGAAATTTGTACGGGCTTGAAAAACAAATATATTCATACTTTAAAATACCAAGAATGACGATAATATGTGGGATATTATGTATCGCTGCGTTTATTAGCAAAATCGGCTACAGTTCATTAATTACATTATTATACCCAATTTTCGGCTATGTTTGTTTAGGAGCACTTATTTTGTTATTAGTGAAAAAATTACCTAATGAATGATGCTTGTCAGAAAATATAAGAGTAATGGAAAAGAGTTGCATATAAAGAAATCTTTTCGCCTATAGTACAACGTTTCATAAATCAAATTGAGAGGAAAATAGTATAGAAAATAATCTTTCTTTCATTCTCAAAACATTTATTTGAAGCTTAAATCATTCATTTATGCTCGTAAAACGCGATATTTTACCGAAAAAGGTATTTTTAGTCAGATTTTCACATATTTATTTAAAAAATCGAGTAAGGGTTACGTTTGACGGTAATGTTTCATTCGTATTATTATTAAACTAATACTATCTGTGGGGTGATAATATGGGGCAGAGTTAAAAATGAATAGACTAATAGCATCCCTTATTGTACTCCAAGCGGACGCTAAAACTAGTCATAACCTATAAGAAGAACGACAGGAAAGATAAATATGATATAACTCTCAGGAGGTGACTCCTTTTCCGTCACTGACGGAGTAAGGAAGCTTATTTGGACATAGTGAATTTGTTGCTTGTTGCAATTTTAATCGCTCTTACGGGTTTTTTCGTTGCTTCTGAATTTGCAATTATTAAAATTAGGAGCTCTCGTATTGACCAATTAATTGCAGAAGGAAACAAAAAGGCAAGTGCGGCAAAAAAGGTTATAGATAATTTAGATGAATATTTGTCTGCTTGTCAGCTAGGAATTACAATTACAGCATTAGGATTAGGGTGGCTTGGTGAACCGACGATTGAGCATTTATTAGCACCAGTTTTTGAACAATTACACATGCCTGGGTCTATTTCAACTGTTCTTTCGTTTGTTATCGCATTTTCAACAATTACCTTCCTTCATGTTGTAGTAGGTGAATTAGCACCGAAAACAGTTGCGATACAAAAGGCTGAAACGATTAGTATTTGGTTTTCTAAACCGTTAATGGCCTTCTATCGTATTATGTACCCGTTTATTTGGGCTTTAAACGGGTCAGCTCGATTTATAACTGGAATTTTTGGCTTAAAGCCTGTTTCAGAGCATGAGCTAGCTCATAGTGAAGAGGAACTTAGAATTATTTTATCGGAAAGCTATAAAAGTGGTGAAATTAACCAATCTGAATTTAAATATGTAAATAAAATCTTTGAATTTGATAATCGTATTGCAAAAGAAATTATGGTGCCAAGAACTGAAATTGTTTCATTATCAATCGATGCGCCAATTCAAGAGCAATTAGAAATTATTAAAGATGAAAAGTATACACGTTATCCAATTGTGGATGGCGATAAAGACCATATTATCGGCGTCGTAAATATTAAAGAAATATTTACAGACCTCATTCACTTTGATAAGCAAAAACCATTTTCAATTGAACAGTATATTAGGCCGATTATTCAAGTGATCGAATCGATACCAATTCATGAATTACTCGTCAAAATGCAAAAGGAACGTATTCATATGGCGGTCCTAATTGATGAATATGGTGGAACGGCAGGACTTGTAACAGTTGAAGATATTCTTGAGGAAATTGTTGGCGAAATTCGCGATGAATTTGATGCTGATGAGGTTCCGCTTATTCAGAAGATAAATGATGCTAAATATATTGTTGATGGTAAGGTTCTTGTTAGTGAAATCAATGAGTTATTTAATTTATCAATCGATGATACTGATGTCGATACGATTGGTGGATGGGTATTAACAGAGCATTATGATATAAAAACTGGTGGCTTTGTTGAATTTGGTTCACTAACTTTCAAAGTTACTGAGATGGAAAATCATCATATTCGCTATCTAGAAATTACAAAAATGCAAAAAGAAGCATTACCTAACCCGGCGTTATTAGAAAAGAAAATTGCAACTTCTTAAGGACTTACTATTATGTAAGTCCTTTTTACTTATAAGTATATAAATCTTAAGTATTGAATATATTTTGCAAATTGATTTTTAAGGTTTGTAATATAAAGATGCATAAAAGGGTTGCTTTCTGATGAACAAACCTTCACAATGAAAAGGATATCCAATATTATTAGGTCGTAGGTGATGACAATTATTAAAGTTAAAACATCTCCACTAAGTGGAGGGGAATTTAATCGTGGTGTTTTTGCAACAATTGATATTGAAAAAGGGACGCTTATTCATGAAGCGCCAGTAATACCATACCCAAATAGGGATCATGTCCATATTGAGAAAACGATTTTAGACGATTATGTATTTGAATATGGGATTAATCATACGGCAATCGTATTAGGATATGGAATGTTATTTAATCACTCTTATCATCCGAATGCAACGTATGATATTAACTTTGATAATCATACTTTTGAATTTTACGCATATAAGGATATTAAAGCTGGTGAAGAAATTCTGATTAATTATAATGGGGACGTTGATGATACAGAACCGCTTTGGTTTAATAAAGATAAAAAGTAATAAAAATAATGGTAATAATTACCTCTTTGCATAAAAAGGAAAATAAGGCAAAGTATAACTTTTTATCTTACTAACCATACATTTGGCTGATGATCTTTCATATTTGCAAAGATTTTATTTTCGTGATATATTTTCCTAGTTAAAAAACTATAGAACAAATCCGATAGTAATTTGCTATCGGGAGAGGTTTTAGCAAAACCCTCTATAAAAAACTACTAATATATAATTAATAATAGTTTTCTTATAGAAGAAATCATGCTAGCACCTCGGATTATTCCAGGTGTTTTTTATTTTGCCATTATTTATTTAGATACGGCAAAAAAATAAGGATGAGTATAAGGATGTGAAATTTTTCATGAAAAATGAAAAGGCAATCGTTGTATTTAGTGGTGGACAAGATAGCACAACCTGTTTATTTTGGGCATTAAAAGAATTTAAAGAGGTTGTTGCAGTTACGTTTAACTATAATCAACGGCATAGTTTAGAGATAGATGTCGCCACATCAATTGCAAAGGAGCTTGGTGTAAAACATCATGTGCTGGATATGTCGTTATTAAATCAGCTTGCTCCAAATGCTTTGACGAGAACGGATATTGAAATAGAGCATGCTGAAGGTGAATTGCCTTCAACATTTGTTCCAGGACGAAACCTTGTGTTTTTATCTTTTGCAACAATTTTCGCCTATCAAATTGGCGCAAAGCATATTGTGACAGGTGTTTGTGAAACAGATTTTAGTGGCTATCCCGACTGTCGAGACGCATTTGTAAAATCATGTAACGTGACACTTAATTTAGCGCTGGATAAACCATTTGTTATTCATACACCATTAATGTGGATTAATAAAGCTGAAACATGGAAGCTAGTTGATGATTTAGGAGCACTTGAATTTGTTCGTGAGAAAACTTTGACATGCTATAACGGGATAATTGCTGATGGATGTGGGGAATGTCCTGCGTGTAAATTGAGAAAAAAAGGTCTTGATGAATATTTGCTTAAAAAGGGTGCTGAAAATCGATGATTCAACAATTATATCCTCAAGTACAACACAATTATCAATTTGAATTAAATAAAGATATGCATATTGCTGCTGCACATTTTATCCCACATGAGGATGCAGGGAAATGTCAAAATGTTCATGGGCATACGTATTTTATCAATATTACCATTGCAGGGGACGATTTAGATGATTCTGGCTTTTTGGTGAATTTCTCAAGCATCAAAAAACTAATTCATAATCGTTTTGATCATACCATTCTTAATGATCATACAGAGCTTTTTTCAAAGGATGATCCTAACTATTTCCCTACAACTGAAGGAGTTGCGAAAGCGATTTGGGAAGTTGTTCAAAAGGAATTAGATACAAAAGCTAACAAGCCAAAATGTGTTCAAGTATTTGTAAGAGAAACGCCATCAAGCTATGTTGTTTTTCGTCCGAAATATAAGGAGGAGCAGCAATGAAAAAAAGAATCCCTGTATTAGAGATTTTTGGGCCAACTATTCAGGGAGAGGGAATGGTCATTGGTCAAAAGACAATGTTTGTGCGGACAGCTGGCTGTGACTATTCATGCAGCTGGTGTGATTCAGCTTTTACTTGGGATGGCTCAGCAAAAGCTGATATTAAACAAATGACAGCAAATGATATTTGGGAACGGTTGGAGGCATTGGGAGGCGATCGCTTTTCCCATGTTACCATTTCTGGTGGAAACCCTGCTCTCTTAGCGAATTTAGATGAGTTTGTTCAATTGCTAAAAAGCAAAGGGATGAAAATAGCAATTGAGACACAAGGAAGTAAATATCAAGAGTGGTTGAAGGATATTGATGATTTGACTATTTCACCGAAGCCCCCTAGCTCCGGGATGAAAACTGATTTTGATAAGCTAGATGAGATTATCAATAAACTGGTTAATCAAACGAATCAACAGTCAATCAGTCTAAAAGTCGTGATTTTTGATGAAGCGGATTTACAATATGCAAGGGAAATCCATCATCGATACTCTAACATTCCAATGTACTTACAGGTTGGAAATGAAGATATACATGAGGCTGATACGACAAAGCTTGTACAGAAACTGTTAAATAAATATGAATCATTAGTTGAGCAAGTAATCGAGGATAAAGAGTTAAATCAAGTCCGTGTGTTACCTCAGCTCCATACGTTAGTTTGGGGAAACAAACGCGGTGTTTAAATTAGGCTATTTTTTAGAGATTATTGGTTTTCAACTTGGATGCTAATTTCGAGACTCCTGCTTTATTAGCAAACCTCTCGGAAAGCGAGCATCTGTAGTAAAAAATATATAAGCATTAAATTAAGAAGGAAAAGAGGAATCCGATTATGGCAGGTAGAAAACAAGAAGAAATGCAAGATGTTACTCTTCTAGGAAATCAAGGAGTAAACTATTTATTTGAGTATGCTCCACAAATTTTGGAAACATTTGATAACAAGCATCCGAACCGAGATTATTTTGTAAAATTCAATTGCCCTGAATTTACTTCATTATGTCCAATTACAGGTCAACCAGATTTTGCAACAATTTACATTAGTTATATCCCAGATATAAAAATGGTTGAAAGCAAATCGTTAAAATTATATTTATTTAGCTTCCGGAATCATGGGGATTTCCATGAAGACTGCATGAACATCATTATGAATGATTTAATTGAACTAATGGATCCACGCTACATTGAAGTATGGGGGAAATTTACTCCTCGTGGTGGTATTTCGATTGATCCTTATACAAATTACGGTAAACCAGGAACGAAATATGAGGAAATGGCAGCATATCGTTTGATGAATCATGATTTGTATCCTGAAAAGGTTGATAATCGGTAAGTGAAATTTACTTGATAACCGAAAGAATTATATATTGATTACGCCAACACATTGTTATAACGTGATCGTTGTCTGAAGTTTTGGGCTACTTTAAAAATGGGCGGTGCTATTGGAGCATCGCCTATTTTAATAAGTGCTTTGTTATCATATCATGGTTTTGGAAGGGCTTTCCAGTTGTGGTGTGGAGTTTTTTTCTACTTAAGTATGCCGATAAAATGATTTTATTTAGTCATGATTTTATTCGTTACGTAAAAAGATAATAATGCTAGTAAACTATAAATGATGACGGGAATGAATAAACTCGACATATTGTACCATAATTCCGTTGGTAAAATTGTAGCAACAGCAGATACAACGATTCCAATTACTAGTACTATTATGGATTTAGCACTTATGATCCCTTGAACTATATAAATAATTGGGAAAATCAGATATATTCCTATTAATATATTTTTGCTATTAGGAAAAGCTGTTTCATCTATATATATTAGCAAAAAAATCAAAATTCCAGGTAGCAAAGCCGAGAGTATTTTTTTCAAATCTAATCCTCCTTAAAGTAAGTTCAATTGATTAAAATTTTACATTATTTAGTTAATTTGTCAATTATTTAAATAATTACTTATGGAAATGACAGTCTGTAATCATTTGGAAAACAAACGTGCAGACTGTCTTTGGTTTTTTTTTCTAAGCTGATTGTTTCCAGGCTTTTAGCCTCTTTTCACACGTAATTGGGACGCTTAACGTTAAGTATGGAAATAGAGTTTTTATAGTTTGTATCAGAAATTAAATAAATGAAATCATCCTTTTTAACATCCGAAAATCGTTCGTTATATTGTGATAAAGGAAAAATTAATTTTTATGTTATAACCCAATAATCATTTAGTTTTTCTTCTAGAGAATTAGCATATTTTCGTCTTGATAGATTCATGACTATATCAATCAATTTTATTATTAATAGTATGTTATTGTAAGGAATTATGTAAAAAGGAGAGATTTAAATGGGCCGTAGAAGTGTATATGGTGCAGGCAGAAGAGGGTATAATGGTAATAACGGTAATGTTTTAGGCGCATTTGATGCTGAAGATAATAACAACGTCTTAGGTGCATTTGACAATGGTGATAATGATGTAGAAACAATTTTTGAACCGACAGAGAATATTGTAAACACTACAACTAATAGACGTACTGTTAGACGAGTGCATCCAACACATGTTGAACATGTAAATAGAAATATTGTTAGAGTTGAAAATTATTATCCAGTAACTCAATCTGAAGTTGAAGAAACATATGTTGAGGAATATGATTGTGGAAGAGATTTACGAAACCCATGCTGTAAACCTGTAAAAAGAAGACACAAATAATAATAAACTTTATTAAATTTGTCTGGCTTCTGTATTTAAGCAATGAATAAATGTTAGAGCAATAAAAGATTTGCTTTAGTCTATTAAATAGAGGCTTATATTGTTATGTTCATGAAAAAGGAACTTAATATATGAAAAACGCGAAGAACATATTCTTCGCGTTTTTCATATATTAAGAGAATGAATCTTTAATAATTTTGTAATTTTTGTGATTCACAACTGTGCGTCTATCAAGATCTAAATCGCTGAAATTTTCCATATATGTTAAGTCAACAATAACAGAATTTTCATTTACCTTTTCGACTACACCTGTTAATCCTTCTTTAAATTCGATAATACTACCTACTTTAGCGATTTTCATTGCCTCGCTCCTTTACATATTCTTAAGAAGATTTTTGATTAAAATCTTCTAAGTATTTGTCGGCGCCTTGAGCCATAGACATTATGAAGAAATTGATTCCTTCATTAGAACTATTTAACACTATTTTTTAAAGTAAGTAAAGCCTTTCATATAAATGATCATAAAAAAATTACAAATAGTGGAATGATTGTGGGATTAAAGACGTTATTTAAGAAAATTATCGTGAAATCATGTTATATTAAAAAATAGTGATAATATAGTAAGACGATTTGAGTGATTTGTTATTTCCAATTAATAAGTGCTTTTTCTAAGAGATTTGATTTCTAATCAAGTTGGTATAAAAGAGAAGCGGGACATAGACTCAATCGAAATCGGCCATTAATAATTAGTCAAACGATAAAGAGTAAAAAACTAGTTACGATCCCTACAGAGAATATAATGTTTGTTTTTCGAGGTACAAGCCTTATGAGAAGGATGAGCGCAATGAATAAAGGATTGTAACTTATGTAAGGAGAGCGTTAAATAGATGATTGAGAGAACTGGTTTAATATTAGAAGGCGGAGGCATGAGGGGAATATATACTGCCGGTGTATTAGAATATTTTATGGAACAGGATTTTTATGCGCCATATGTTATTGGGGTGTCAGCGGGGGCTTGCTTTGGTGCATCGTATTTGTCGCGACAAAAGGGGAGAAATCGAAAGGTTAATATTGACTATGTAAAGGATCCAAACTATCTTTCAGTGAAAAACTATTTGAAAAAGCGACAATTGTTTGGAATGGACTTTATATTTGATGAATTACCAAATAAAATAGTGCCATTTGACTTTGCTGCTTTTAAGGATGCGAAAGAGGAGTTTGTCGTTGTAACTACAGATTGCCAAACAGGTACTCCCGTTTATTATAATAAAAAAGAGGACGGGGAAAATATCCTAACTCTTTTACGAGCTTCAAGCTCGCTGCCATTTATTGCACCAATCGTACAGTATAATGGTAAAAATCTGTTAGATGGTGGAATTGTTGATTCGATCCCAATTAAAAAAGCTGAACAAGATGGCTTTAATAAAAATATCATCATTTTAACTAGATATGGGAACTACCGGAAGAAGAAATCAAATATTGGATGGATATTAAAGAAAGCCTATAAAGATTATCCGAAGCTAATCAATGCTATAGTAACGAGATATGA
The DNA here is from genome assembly GCA_031180805.1 of Bacillus sp. (in: firmicutes). GTDB lineage: Bacteria > Bacillota > Bacilli > Bacillales > Bacillaceae > Metabacillus. The sequence goes on along the minus strand of JAPSLL010000045.1, from coordinate 11,656 downwards.
AATGTATAATGAAACGTTACAATATATTGAAGAGCAGGAGAGGAACGGTTCGGTTTTTGTCATAAGACCAAGTGTGCCATTTAGGGTAGGGCGAATTGAAAATAATCAGAAAAAGCTTGAGGATTTGTATAGACTAGGGATGGAGGATGCAAAGAAAGAATTTACTCGTTTGGAAAAATGGTTGAAAAATAGCTAAACGACATTAAAAGATTGATATATGACAATGTTTAGGAGGAAGAAAAATGGATGAACAGACAATTCATGAAATTTTAGACAAGCTGAAAAATGGGGAGCTCAATGAATTTCACGTAAGTAAAGAGCAGTTTTCGGCATTTCGTACTGTTCTTGTGAAGCGTGATGATTTTAAGCATTTTAGAGGTATTGCAAAACAGGGAGGAAGTGTGCTTTTCCGATATTTACAAGAGCCAAGAAGCTAAATGTACTTCTTGGCTTTTGTTTTTAAATCCCTAAATATGTCTACAGCATTTTATTTTAATCTTTCCTTTATTTGATGGCTTCGAAGTTTCTTGAGAGCATCTCTACGCCATGCTTTCACTGCTACTACCGATGTAGACTCTTCTTTTGCAATTTCAGTCGGGGCTTTTTCATAAAGACAATAACCCTTTAGCCATTTTAGTTGATTATATGTTAATAATGGTGAAAGACTTTCGATGATAGAATGAGTGTATAGAAAAGAAAAATCTTCAAGATAATCTTCTCTGCAATCCGCTATTTCCCTTACTAGATCGTGATATTTCTTCTGTAATCCTTGTTTTGTGAGCTCAGTTTTCATTCGTCCAGCAATATACGAATACGCAAAGGAGGAAAACTTCCCTTTATTTTTATCAAAACGAAGTGCTGCCTCCCATAATGCTATACATCCGATCTGATAAAATTCATCTTTATTTTGATAAATATTTAGCCTTTTCATAACATGAAAAATCATTGGTTTAAACTTTTTTTCCAATTCTTCAAAATCTTTATCGAGCATGAATGGATTCCTAACAAAGAATGCATTCTTTTTTATTCCGCGGTACTTTGAGCATATCAATCTATTTTTTTCTAAGAAATGTAAAGAATCAAATCAATGGAAGTAATATCATTCTGCATATGCTTGATAATCTAAGGTGATCTAAGCGAGATTTTCACAACTTTTTGTGTGATCTCTCCTATATATAGTGATTTTTGTCCGTTAGCTTCCTCATAAAATCATGGTAATCTTGCCAATAATTGAGGGATGTTTTACATAAATGAACCTGTTAGGCTAGTACTTGTAGCAAAAATAACAGACACAGTTGCTTACTTATTTCAAAACATTACGAACCGTAGGAGGTTACGAATCTATGAAAAAAACAATTTTAAAACTTGTTGCTGTTTCAACATTAGCTTTATCGCTAGTTGCGATTACAGCTCCACAATCAAAAGCTAGTGCTGCAACAACACATCAAGTTACAGCGGGAGATACGCTATGGTTAATTGGGAAGAAGCATGGAGTGCCAGTTAAAACATTGATGTCAGTAAATAAGAAAACTTCACACTTATTATTAGTTGGAGAAAAATTAACGATTCCAGAAAGTTTAACTTCAGCAGATAGAGATTTATTAGCACGTCTTGTTCATGCAGAAGCAAAAGGTGAGCCATATGCAGGAAAGGTTGCGGTCGCAACTGTTGTGTTAAATCGAGTAGATAGTTCATTATTCCCGAATAATGTGAAGGATGTTGTTTATCAAAATGTCCAAGGGGCTTATGCGTTTACCCCAGTACAAAATAGAACGATTAATAAACCTGCTGATGCAGAAGCTAAGGAAGCTGTTAAAGAAGCATTAGCATATCGTGGTATGGGACATAAATCTTTATATTTCTATAACCCTAAAACAGCGAAAAGTGATTGGATCAAAACACGCAAAGTAACTCTAACAATCGGTAATCATCGCTTTGCGAAATAATTTATTTAAAAAAGAGTTTGGGCTAAATGTCCAAACTCTTTTTTAAAGGATAAAGCTTCGATTTATCGAATTTACATATATGAATTCATTTTTAGGAGTTGATATTTTGAGTGAGCGACACGTACTAAATGAAAAAGGGAAATTTGGAAAAACGATTCAAGTTAGACTCGTTTCTGATTTAAAAATATCCAAAAAATATTACCGTGATGTATTAGGGTGTAAGGTTGATGATTGGGGACATGTAGAAAGGGATGGGATGATTCTTATTTTACAGCAAGCGAAAACTTCTCAAGATGTTAAACCGAATTCACCGTCAAAAAAGCGAAATGATTATCCGACTGAATGGGAAGGGCCAGACTTTGGTTGGGATACATTTATCCATGTTAGCTGGAATGACTTAGATTTATTAGTAGAAGAGGTTCACTCTAAGGGTGGGAAGGTTGCTGTAGAACCTTATGTAGGTTCACATGGTGGCAAGGAATTTAAAAATGCTGCTTTACAAGATCCGGATGGCTACATGATTGTATTAGGTGCGATGCGAGAAATTAGTTTATACGAATAGTTATAAGCTGGTAAGGTATTTTGGATAGAATATTCCTCCTTCTTACTAGAATTTTAATACTATTTAGATGTCTTGTCTCATAAAGATTAACTAAGGACTAGTTTATTATGAGGGGACATTTCATCATGAATTCATTTGTACGAGGGACATTACTTCTTGTTATTGCTGCTTTTTTTGGAGAATGCCTAGAGTTTTTTGTTAATATGATTTTAGCAAGAGAACTAGGTGAGGTAGGTATGGGGTTATATATGTCGATCCTTCCGATTATATTTTTAATTGTTACGATTGCAAGCTTGGAATTACCGATTTCCATCTCGAAATTTATTGCTGAGAAAAAAAGAGAGACCCATTTTCATATGTTGAAGCATACGTTGTTTATTACAATTTGTTTTACAGCTGTTTTTATTGCTGTCACAATGATTTTGCTTCCATATATTCCAGTGTTTAATGGATATCATCCGTACGTAAAATGGTTAGTGATTATCCTCATCCCAATCGTTTCTTTCTCGTCAATTGCAAGAGGATATTTTATGGGAATTCAACATATGGGGAAAATTGCTTTAACAAATTTTGTCAAAAAGGTTGCCCAATTATTCCTGCTGTTATGGGTTTATCAATCATTTCAATTTGATTTGCAAATGGCACTTTTTATTGCATTAGCAACGCTTGTCGCTAGTGAACTCTTAGTTTGTACATATTTAGTAGCTGTTTATTTTATTCATTTTCATATGCTTGGTAAGGGACCGAAGCAGTTTCTCGATGGGAAAGTAGTGAGAAAGGCGTTACTTTCAGTGTCACTTCCGACTACAGGATTACGACTTTTTCACTCTTTAACACATGCTATCCAGCCTTTCCTAGTAAAAGCGGCATTAATAGGTGCTGGCTTTTCAAGTGTAATAGCTACAGAGCATTACGGTATGTTAGCAGGAGTAGCAATGTCTATAGGTTTTTTTCCAGCCTTTATCGGACATTCATTGATGACCATGCTTATTCCAAATGTATCAGAAGCTTTTGCTGAGAGAGACCAATATCGCTTAGTACGACTTCTCAAACAAGCGTTAATGATTACGTTTTTATATGGGACAATTAGTATTATTGCCATGTATCTATTTGCAGAGCCTTTAACACATTTATTCTTCCACTCAACATCAGCAGCCATCTACTTGAAGCTGTTATGGCCATACTTTTTATTCCATTTTTTCATAATTCCAATGCAAGCATATTTAATAGGGTTAGGCTTAGTAAGGGATGCCTTATTTCATAATATTTGGTCACATCTCATCTCGTTTGCAATGATGTATTTGTTAGGCTCAATTGATTTTTTAAATATGGAGGGCATTATTATTGGGATGAATATGGGAGCTGTCCTTTTAATGCTCATGCATTATGTAACCATATGTAAACGATTAGGAATAAGTGTTTATTTTATGGTAACAAGATTATCTTATTAATAGAAGAATGAGGCAAGGGTTAGACTCCTTGAACACAACTTATAGGATTTCCTATATTCGTGTTTACTATGGGTCAGACCCTTTTTTATTGTTTCTGAATGTTTCTTTCTATTATACAAAGGATAAGAATACTAAAAAAAGTGTGGAGGGATACAAAAACGTGAAGAAAGAGCTATACATCAAATTATTAATTGTCTGTTTATTTATCATCACTTGTTTCCTAACAAATGAAGCTTATGCAAGTAATTCTATTGGAGAAAAAGCCTCCGAATTTACAGTAAAGACGGTAGAAGGGAAGCAAATTAGGCTATCTGATTATAAAGGAAAGGTAATGGTACTTAATTTTTGGACAACATGGTGTACATATTGCCAAGAGGAAATGCAGGAGCTAATTGATTTTACTAACGAGGTGAAATCGTTAGATATAAATGTAGTTGCGATTAATGTCACAAATACTGAAAGAAGTAAAAAAGCTGTTGAGCAGTTTATCAATAGCACCGAAATACCGTTTGTAATTGGATTAGATGAAGATGGTGAAATAACGAAGGATTATCGCGTCATAGGGATTCCGACTACGTTTATTATAGATAAGGGTGGGAGAATGAAGAGGATATTTTATGGACCGATAACGAAGGAAATATTAATGAAGGAAATAAAGTGAAATTTTAATTTTTATTGATAGACTGTAATGAAGTTTATTATTTTGAAGGCTGACATGTGCTTTTCGAAAGGGTTTATTCATAAAGAATGAAGCTCCTTCTAAATGAGAATAAAAATCTTTATTATTTATAATTATTATTATCTAGTAATTATAATAATTATCTCTTGAAAGTATTCTTATATTTGTTATAATTGGTAATATACTTAAGAAATAACGAAATTATAAGGATTTGTTTATAAGATAAGCGATGATGATGATGAATCTTATTCTCAATTAGAAGGAGTGAAGAAATTGCAATTAAATAGTACAGAGCAATTAGCGAATCCAATTCATGAAAATAAAAGTCGATTAAATAATAAGTGGGTAGAACATATAGAGCTTATTAATGCAATAATTGCTGGAATTCTTATTGCTATCGGATGGGTTTTAGATGCAAATGGAAATGAAGGTATAGCAATTCCGTTTTTTATCCTTGCATTTGTTATTGGAGGCTATGCGAAGGCAAAAGAGGGCATTGAAGAAACAATTGCTGAGAAAACATTAAATGTAGAGCTACTAATGGTTTTTGCTGCAATTGGATCTGCGATTATTGGATATTGGACAGAAGGGGCCGTTCTCATTTTTATTTTTGCTTTAAGTGGTGCACTTGAAACATATACGATGAATAAAAGTCAAAGGGAAATTTCGGCATTAATGAGTATGCAGCCAGAAGAAGCGTTACTAATAGAAAACGGTCATGAACGTCGGGTACATGTTTCAGCATTACATGTAGGAGATACGATTTTAGTAAAGCCAGGAGAGCGGATTCCAACAGATGGTATCATTATGTCTGGAAAAACGAATATTGATCAATCTGCAATTACTGGTGAATCAATGCCGGTTGAAAAAGCAATTCATGATGAAGTTTATGCAGGGACAGTAAATGGTAATGGTTCAATAACAGTAACGGTATCGAAAAAAAGTACGGAAACAATGTTCCAAAAAATTATTGACCTTGTACAATCAGCACAATCTGAAAAATCGCCATCACAGCAATTTATTGAAAAATTTGAAGGTACTTATGTAAAAGGAGTTTTAGCACTTGTCGCGATTATGATGGTACTGCCTCATTTTGTTCTTGGCTGGAGTTGGAATGAAACGATTTATCGGGCTCTTGTATTAATGGTTGTTGCTTCACCTTGTGCTCTTGTTGCATCAATTATGCCTGCTACACTATCTGCAATATCAAATGGAGCTAAAAATGGTTTATTATTCAAAGGTGGCGTACATCTAGAGCAATTAAGCAAAACAAAGGTTGTTGTATTTGATAAAACAGGCACACTTACAAAGGGTGAGCCAACTGTGACAGATATTATAATATCAGAAGCAGTAGATAAGCAGGAATTTAACGAGGCTGTATTAACAATTGAGAATCAATCAAACCATCCATTAGCAAAAGCGATTGTTGCAAAGCTGCAAGATGATACTAATGGGCAAAAAATGAAACTTGCTTCTGTTGATGAAAAATCGGGATATGGTGTAAGTGCTGATTTGAACGGTAAGCATTGGAAAATTGGAAAGGCTGATTTTGTCGGTCGTGAAGATGCAATCCATTATCATGATGGATCAAGTGAAAAGCTATCAAGTGAAGGAAAAACAATAGTCTATGTTGTGTGTAATGATGAGATTGTTGGTTTGTTAGCCTTAAAAGACGTTGTACGCGAGGAAGCAAAACGAGCGATCCAAACATTGAAAGAAAACGGAATAAAAACAGTCATGCTTACAGGTGATAGTCGGGCTACTGCTGAGGCAATTGCGAAGGAACTACAGATAGATGAGTTTAAAGGCGAATGCCTTCCTGCAGATAAGGTAGCAGAATTGAAGACATTACAGGACAAGTATGGAACAGTCACAATGATTGGTGATGGAATTAATGATGCCCCAGCGCTAGCAACATCAGATGTTGGTATTGCAATGGGCGAGGGAACCGATGTTGCCCTTGAAACTGCTGATATTGTTTTAATGAAAAATGAACTTTCAAAGTTAACTAAAGCAGTAGGCTTATCGAAAAAAATGAATCGAATTGTTAAACAAAATATTGTCTTTTCAATGGCAGTAATCGCTCTTTTAATATGTTCAAACTTCATTCAAGTATTAGATCTCCCATTAGGAGTAATTGGCCATGAAGGTAGTACAATTCTTGTTATTTTAAATGGATTACGGTTATTAAGAGGGGAATAAATGGACGGTAAGTTTCATTATAGACTTTTTCGTAATAAAAAAGAGGATGACGTATGTTTGTCGTCCTCTTTATTTTACATTTAATGAGATTCGGTTGTTGAAGTAACAGCATCTTCTTCGTCTGGTCTTTTGCTAACAATAATGTACGATGCGACTAAGCAACAAAAACCAATCGTCCAACCATATACTGTACTATAATAATAGAAATCAATCAGTAGCATTCCGATTATTGGAGCGAACAAAGCAATAATACATAAAATCGGAACGACATGACGTTTAATTCTTCGAAGCACGTAAAACACTCCTTCAATGAAGAAAGATAAAAACATAATCAGGAATGAATTATGTAAAGTTAGTTTGATAGTAAATAGTATACAAGAAAAAAGTTATTTCGAGTACCTTTGTAATGTTAAATAGTTGTTACAATTGACATGAATTTGTCGAATTTGTGAAAAAAATAATAAAAGTGATTTCTTTCCTAAAGTGATAAATTCGACTTTTATTTATCAGAATGAGCTGTTTATTTCTGTAGCTAGAAATAGAATGTGTTATCATTATAGTAAGATAATTTGGAGGTTGTTAAAAATGATAGAACGTCAACAGAAACTAATCAATTGGATTGTTAATAATGATATTGACATTTGCTTTATTCAATCAAAGGATAATATTTTTTACTTATCTAACATGTATTCAGAACCACATGAAAGATTAAACGGATTATTCTTTTTTAAATCAAGTGAGCCATTTTTAATTTGTCCACAAATGGAAGTGGATCAAGTAAAAGCAGCTGGATGGCAAAGTGATGTCGTTGGATATGGGGATCACGAAAATCCTTGGAATTTAATCAAGGCTGAATTTGAACGCAGAAATTTGACATCCATAAATAAGCTTGCAATTGAGAAAGAAGTTACGAACTACTATCGCGTGGAACAGTTACAAAATATTATTAAGGATCAAGTTGAAATTATTGCTGTTGACTCGACAATGAATGAGCATCGAGTTGTAAAGGACGAAAAAGAAATTAACATTTTAAAACAGGCCGCAGAGTTAGCTGACTATGGTGTGGAAGTAGGTGTATCTGCTCTTAAGGAAGGAATAACTGAATTAGAGGTACTTGCAAAGATCGAATATGAATTGAAGAAGAAAGGGATTAGAGAAATGTCCTTTTCAACAATGGTTTTATTCGGGGAAAACTCAGGACTTGCACACGGAAATCCTGGGTTAAATAAGTTGCAAAAGGGTGATTTTGTTCTATTTGATCTTGGTGTAGTTCTAGATGGTTATTGCTCAGATATTACTCGTACAGTTATGTATCAATCTTATAATGAGCAACAAAAGGATATATATGATACTGTTTTAAAAGCTCAATTATCTGCTTTAAATGAAAGTAAGATTGGAACTCGAATTGGTGACTTAGACAAACTTGCAAGAGGTATCATTGCTGAGGCTGGATATGGAGACTATTTTCCTCATCGATTAGGCCATGGTCTAGGGATAAGTGTTCATGAATATCCTTCAATGAATATGACGAATAACGAACTCATTAAAGAAGGAATGGTATATACAATTGAACCGGGAATTTATATTCCTGAAATTGGAGGAGTAAGAATCGAAGATGATGTCTTAATTACAAAAGGTGGACATCAGACATTAACAAACTATCCGAAAGAGTTCACGGTTATAAAATAGTTGTGTAATAGATAAGAAGGAAACGATTGGGGAAAAGGTATAAAAAAAGCGTTAGTATGGAGATAAATGATAAAATAAGGTTAACCATGAAATATGAGTATGGTTAGCCTTTTTTATTCATTTTTTGAATTTGACTTTACATGAATAAGAGAAATATGTTTAAATTAAATTCGCATACAAATCGTAAAGATTTCGATTTACCCTTTTGTAAATATTAGATATAATATAAAATATTGAAGTGAAGATATACAAAAAGCTAAATTCATTAATGATGATCAGCTTTACGATAAGTTTAAAATCGTAATAATTTTGATTTAGGGGTGTTTTAGAATTGAGAGTGAAAATAACATTGCAATGTACAGAAACCGGTGACAAAAATTATATAACAACGAAGAATAAACGGACACATCCAGAAAGATTAGAATTGAAAAAGTATTCTCCGAGGTTAAGAAGAATGACAATACATCGCGAAACAAAATAAGCTTATTTTTAGGGTAAACCGATTAACGATTTGTATGCAGGAATATATTTAATTCATTTCGTACATATGCTATGTAGTCTTCCTTAGTTTAATATGGGATTATGTTCATTGTTTATATCATTGTAACTTGAATGAAGATAAAGCTTTTATACAAAGCGATATAATAAGGTTTTGAGTAGGTGCTATATGGAATCATCGCAACGATTAAATAAGCAAATAAATAAAGATGAACGAATTAGTAATAAGCACTATCTTATTCTTGCTATACCACTAATTATCGCTGGTATCTCTACTCCGATATTAGGCGCCGTTGATACGGCGGTTGTCGGTAGATTACCGAACCCTACAGCTATTGGTGGAGTAGCAATTGGAGTTTTAATTTTTAATACGATGTACTGGCTTTTTGGATTTCTTCGCGTTAGTACAACAGGATTTACTTCACAGGCACTGGGTGCTCACGATGAAAATGAGACAATGCTGTCACTTTTTCGACCAATGATGATTGCTTTTATTCTTGGTATCTTTTTTATCCTTGCACAAAATATTATCTTTGATTTAGCAATTTTATTACTTGAACCAACTAATAATGTGACTAGATTAGCAGAATCATATTTTTCTATTCGAATCTGGGGAGCTCCCTTTACATTGTTAAATTATGTGATTATTGGTTGGCTTATGGGTATGGGGAAAGTTCAATTATCATTAATTATCCAAGTCGTTATGAATGTTATGAATATCATTCTTGATATGTTATTTGTTTTTTATTATGGATTAGGTGTTAGTGGTGTAGCATATGCAACATTAATTTCAGAAGTTTTTGCTTTTTTACTAGGTGGATGGTTTATTTTCCGAGATAATAAAACAATTTTCAAAAAAATTAAACTTAAATCCGTTATTAGTACATCACAATTAAAAGCTATGTTTATTGTCAATCGGGATCTGTTTTTGCGGACAGCTTGTTTACTTATGATGACCTGTACATTTACTGCTGTTGGATCTCGGCTAGGAGAGGTAGCTTTAGCATGTAATGCGATCCTATTGCAATTGCATTATATTTTAGCATATTTTTTTGGAGGCTTTTCTAATGCTTCAAGCATTTTAATTGGTAAAGCAATCGGTGCTAATAATAAATCTCAATTTAAACAAGCGATAAGATTATCAGCAAAATGGGGGCTTATAACTGCAATTTGTCTATCCATGCTAGTCTATGTATTTGGTGGATTCATCGTTTCGATATTTACAACTATAAACGAAGTGAAGGAAATGGCTCTTCAATATTTAGGCTGGATTGTTATCTTTCCACTTGTAGGTTTCTGGGGATTACATTTAGAAGGAATATTTTCGGGTGCAACAGAGGCGAAAGATATTAGAAACACCATTGGAATAGCATTGCTCATTTTTCTTATCATCATTTGGGTAACGCTCCCAGTTTATTATAATAACGGTTTATGGCTTGCATTCATAATGTTTTGTTTTGCAAGGTCTTTCTTTTTATCATTATGTTTACCATCTCTTGAGAAGAGAGTGTTTAACTAGTCAAATTCAAGGAATCATTGCGAAGAGGGTGGCTCAAAACCAAAAGTTCAGATCCTTTTGAGTCACCCTCACTTCGTAGTTGAACAATTACAAGAATGACATTTATTGTACATCCTAATAATTGTATATTTCAACTATGTAATCGATTATCTTGATAGCTATCATATATTTGACGCATAAGATATAAGCCCTGCCTCTCTTATATCGTTACGGCTCCGAGGCCGCTCCACATATAATTTAGCGTCACGTTAGGATATTCAACTTTTCATAGCGCGCTACTTATGTATTACCCGGTTTTAAACTGGTAAAACATTAAGACAATCTTTGAAACTGAATATAAGATAATTATCTTTTTACGAATGAAAATTACATGTATTGTAGTTTTTAAATTAAGAGCCAACGGAATTGGACGAATTTATTTATGATACCCTCTTATTTGTAGACCTCGAAGCAGACAAAATTTGCGACAAAGAAAAAACTCTCATTTGCTTACGTATAAAGCAATAAGCAACTAGATGCCCATTGTCAATGCTTTTTACCGTAATTTTCCTCTGTGAAAACTGACCTTGTCTTGATAAATATATAATTTCAATAGGCTTTTGCTCGATGTAACTATATTTTATACATTGCTCCATGATGAACACCTCATTATTGTTCTGTTAATAATATTATATACGAACGTATATTCGTATTCAAGAAAAAAGAACGTATGATCGGTAAAAATTTTGCCATATTTTTCTTTTTTTATTCATAGGATGATGGGAAGGGATTAAATTTTTTTAGGAAAGGGGAAAGACGATGACAGCTACTGAAAGCATGAAACTGATTCAAGAAATCGTAGATGATATTATTCGCTTGTCGGTAATGGACAAAGGAGATAGACAAATGAATGAGCATGAAAAAGCAATTGAATTACTTGCAAGAGCTTTGTATGATTTTACCGTCTTTCATCAACCACCTTATCCACCTAATGAAGAAGCATTAAAAGGAACAATTGCTAAAGTGAAAATTGCTTATAATACAATTGAGCGAACAAAGAAAACAAATATTATGATGACAAGATTAAATGTAAACACTTCAAAATGAAAAAGACGGTAGAAAAACCGTCTT
>JAPSLL010000101.1 GCA_031180805.1 Bacillus sp. (in: firmicutes) | reverse complement strand
AGGATTGAAAAACGGTCAATTAAGCTATAGTACAGCGGTTGGAATGTTTAAAGGACTCGTTGGATTAATACTCGTCATAGGAGCTAATAAGCTAGCGAAAAAGTTTGGTGAGGATGGATTGTATTAACAATAAAATGATAGCGGTTTCAGGGTGGGGAAAGGAGGTTCATAAAGATGGGGAAAATGGCGGAGCGCTTTAATGAGATTTGCATCCGTATTTTACAGCTAGTCTATCTCAATTTACTATGGATAGCATTCAGTTTATTAGGACTTGTCATTCTAGGCATTGGTCCAGCTACATTAGCGATGTTTACCGTAATAAGGCATTGGATAAGAGGTAAAAAGGATATTCCTATTTTTTCTACCTTTTGGAAGGCGTACCGCGAAAATTTTATCGAATCTGCAATACTAGGTATTCTTTACTTTGCAGTTGGAGTGGTACTTTATGTAGATTTGCTTTTTGTCGAGTCTTTCGTATTACGTACGTTAATTATCATAGTTAGCTTCGTGTATCTTGTTTCATTATGCTATATTTTTCCGATTATGGCTCACTATGATTTGAAAAATGTAGTACACAAACTCAAGTACTCAGTTTTATTTGGAATTTCCTATTTACAATATACACTGCTCTTATTGGTAAGCTTGGCAATTGTTTATCTTGTCCTATTTTTAAACCCTGGCATTTTCACCTTCTTCGGTGCAAGTATCGGATGTTATGTTGTCATGTGGTTTACACATCAGGTGTTTCTAAGAATTGAGATGCAAAATATGAAAAAGCAGTCACATCAGGTTCACTCATAGTCTATGGATTGATGATAAATAAGGGGGATGGAGATTAATGAAAAAAAAGAAACTTGGAAAATTAATTGCGGTAAATGTGTTAGTTGCCTCTCAACTGTTGCTTGCAGCATGTTCAAACAATAGTGAAAAATCAAGTGGTGACTCAAAGGATTCCTATAGTCTAGATTCTCACCTTGAAGTGAGCTGGACAGCAATTCTTCACACACCATCACCACCTACAGATGTAGTTCTCGATAAGATTGAAGAAGCAACAAATACAGCAATTAACTTTAATTGGGTTCCGGATGCGTCAAAAGAGGAGCGTATTACAGCTGCCCTTGCTTCTGGTGAATTATCAGATATTGTTTCATTAACGATGTTAACGAACTCCTCTGTTAGACAATCATTGAAGTCAGGAATGTTCTGGGATGTTGGAGAGTACCTTGATGATTATGATAATTTAAAGTTAATTTCTGAGGATATACGTAAGGCCGCATCAATTGACGGAAAGTTATATGGGGTACCATTTCAAAAGGACTTAGCTCGTTCAGGGTTGATTATTCGAAAGGATTGGCTCGATAAACTAGGCTTAGAAGTACCTAAAACATTAGACGAATTGTACGAGGTAGCACGAGCATTTACCGAGGATGACCCAGACGGCAACGGAAAAGATGATACAACAGGCTTTGGTGACAGAAGTGATTTAAGATACAGTAGCTTTAAAACATTAAGCTCGTATTTTGGAACACCAAACGGTTGGGCAGTGGATGAAAACGGAAAATTCACTCCTGAATTTGAAACACAAGCATATAAGGACACAATGAATTATTCAAGAAAATTATTTGAAAATGGGTATCTAGCTCAGGATTTTGCTGTAACAGCGAAAACAGACCAGCAACAAAACTTTGCTCAAGGGAAAACAGGGATTTATACAGGAATGGTTGATATTAAAAACTTAAAGGTTATGGCAAAAGGTGTACAGGATCAAATGGAATTAGTGCCTGTAAACAAGATTGCTGGTCCAGATGGAAAATATCATATTTGGTCTGAAAATAGTGGTGTCGGTGGATTAATGGCATTTCCTAAATCAGAGGTCGAAAGCGAAGAAGAGCTGAAACGGATTTTACAATTTATCAATGATTTAATTGATGAAGAAGTATTCATGCTCATGACAGGGGGAATTGAGGGAACACATTATGAGCTAGGTGAAAATGGTGAATTTACTGTTTTAGATGATGCGTTATGGCAAAAGGATGTTCAACCATTTGCAAGCTCTAGACCTAGTGAGATTACTCATTCATTAGTTGATGCAGATCCTTCTAAGCAATTAGCAAATGAATTGATTAAAGAAAATGCTGAATTTGCTGTCCTCGATCCGACAGTACCGCTAGATTCAGCTACAGCAAATGAAAGAGGAACAGAGCTGCAAAAAATTATCGTTGATGCAACAATTAAATACATTATGGGTGAACTTGATGAAAAGGGCTTTGATGCAGAGGTAGAAAAATGGAGAAAATCGGGTGGAGAACAGATGATTAGCGAATATGAAGAAGCTTATAAAAAGGCTCAAGAATAATTTATTTTAGAATCTTTCTATGGAGTGGGGGATGTTATAGCCCCCACTTATCTGGTTTCTAAAATTTGGTTTGGGTGAGTTCATGTTATCACAGGGAAAATTGATTCTACGACGCTATGAGGAGGAAATGAATGAAAAAACTAACTAATGGTTTTTTATGTTTAATTCTTTTACTATCAATTTTTCAAAGTGCTAAAGTGACAGTAGCAACTGAATTAGAGCAATCTAAACACTATCTAATTGATGATGATTTTGAAAATCAACAAATTGGTAGTTTACCAGATGGCTATTTATATAGTGCTTCTGTGGAAGGAGTGACTAAAGAAACTAGTGCTGTTTATACTGATCAAATACCAGCTGATTCAACAGGTAATACGTCAGCAAAGGGATTAAGAGTTTTTGATAATGATAGTGGATCCTCTAAGCGGGCTAGAACGATTGTTACAAAACCATTTGCACCTCAAGAAGGAAGCTTTGTCGTTGAATTGGACATGATGGAGCCAAAAGCTGTAGGGAACTCATATCCTTTACGTATAGAGGACAAGGAAAATGGGAAAACAGCGTTCATCATTGAAATTTCAGGCTCAAGCATCGGCTATAGAGGAAGCGATGGAACGTTTAAAGCCTTCACTTATGAAGGAAAGAATATTCCGTTAGAAGGAAACAGCTGGTATCACCTCAAACTATTAGTTGATATAAATGATCAGTCAGTTGAGATGTATATCCATGACAACTATATAGGGAATTATCCATTTTATGAAGCAGTGACTAGCTTAAACTCTGTTGAGGCACAAACGGCTGGTTCATCCGTTGGGGATATTTTTTGGGACAATTTGAAGGTTTATGTAGAACCAACTGATTCACCGAAGGCATTAACGGCCATATCCGGTGACAAAATAGTTGAACTTAATTGGAATGCGGCAAAAGGTGCTTCCTCTTATACAATAAAGCGTAGTACAACAGACGGTGGACCATACGAGACAATTGCAAAGGATATAACGGAAACGAGATATGTTGATAAAGATGTAATGAATAATCAAACCTATTATTATGTTGTATCAGCAGTTAATGCAGTAGGGGAAAGTCAACACTCTAACCAGGTTTCAGTCACTCCAACAGAAATACCAAATCCTCCATCAGCACCTACAGGTTTAACTGCAACTTCAAGAAATAGTCAAATTGATTTAACATGGGACAAATTTGGTGTGAGCAAATCGATTTTGTTTGTTGGTACTGGCATAGCAGCTGATGAAAAAACAATTGCTCATTTAGAAGGAAAGGGTTTTTCCGTAACCTTTAAAAAGGATAATGAAGTTACTTCAGAGGATGCAGCTAATTATGATTTAGTCTTTATTGGTGAATCATCAGGGTCAGGCTATATCGGGAAGAAGTTCATCAATTCAAAAGTACCTGTTATCTATGCAGAGCCTTATGTACTTGATGATGTTTATTTAAGCTCAGCTACATCTGGTACTTTTGGAAGCTATGAAAATCAAACATCGATCCAAATAAAAACTAGCAATCACCCCCTTGCCGCAGGACTTCAAGGTACAGTAAAAGTGTATTCTCAAGCAGGTAGTGTGAATTTTGGAAAGCCATCTGATGAAGCGATCATTATTGCGACTGCAGCAAACGACGAGGAAAAGGCAACGATTTTTGCCTATGAAGCAGGGGCAAAAAATGTGAATGGAGACCCTGTTCCTGCTCGGCAAGTTTCTACATTTTTATTCGCTGGACAGGAAGATATGCTTACCGCAGAAGGCTGGAAGTTAATTGATGAGGCAGTGAAATGGGCACTTAGTATCGATGAAAACGAAGCTGCTTCAAATGTAACCTATAATATAAAGCGAGCCACGGTAACTGGTGGGCCTTATGAGGTTATTGCAAGAAATGTTGACGGTACAAGCTATCGTGATACAGGACTTGAAAACAACAGGAATTATTTTTATGTTTTATCAGCAGAAAATATCGGAGGAGAAAGTGAAAACTCATTGGAGGTTAAAGCTATTCCAAGTGCACCGCTACAATCACCAACTGAATTGTCTGCTACTAGTGGTGATAGAAGGATTACACTTAACTGGAAAACGGTTGATGGAGCAACTTCTTATGAAATCAAGCGCAGTAAAATAAAAGGGAGAAACTATGAAACAGTAAAAAGAGATGTAAAGGAGACGACATATACAGATACTGGATTAACGAATGGTGAAGAGTATTATTACGTCATTAGCGCAAATAGTGAAACGGCCAAAAGTGCTAATTCTGAACCTTTACGAGCAATTGCAACTTCAAAAGATGGTGTTCCTGATATTCCAGTTAATTTAAAAGCAAAAGCTGGAGATTCTCAAGTGACAATACAATGGGATGAGGTAAATGGAGCTGATTCCTATACCATTAAGCGTTCAACATACAAGGAAGGAGAATATAAAGTCATTGCGTCTAACATTCCACTTGCAAGATTTCAGGATGTTGGCTTAGCAAATGGAGAAACGTATGATTATGTCATTTCCGCAGTTAATGAAAACGGAGAAGGCTTTGACTCGGAACCAATTGCAGTGACCCCGGCAAAGGTGTTAATAGTTGCAAAGGAAGGGGCAAGCTATAAAACGGTTCAGGAGGCAATAAACGCTGTACCAGATAATAGCGAAAAACGACATGTGATTTACATTAAAAACGGTGAGTACCGTGAAAAAATAACGATTCCTAAAACAAAAAGCAATCTAAGTCTAGTAGGTGAAAGTAAGGAAGGGACAGTTCTTGTTTATCAAGATAATGCAAACACACCCGGTCCTGATGGAAATCCGTTAGGAACTTCTAAAAGCTCAAGTATGTTTATATATGCAAATGATTTTATTGCAAAAAATATAACGATTCAAAACGACTCTGGACAAGGTACAGGGCAAGCGGTAGCTGCTTATGTTCAAGGGGATCGAGCTTACTTTGAAAATGTGAGATTTCTAGGCTATCAGGATACATTATATACTCATCAATCAAGACAATATTA
>JAPSLL010000044.1:33198-35515 GCA_031180805.1 Bacillus sp. (in: firmicutes) | reverse complement strand
GCGACCATAAGACTAGCCATAATAGAAATAATAAATGCTAAATAGAAAGCTCTCCTCAGTTTCATTCTCCCCATTGTTTTTACCCCTTTCTTTTTTAACCTTATCAACTTGCCTCCCCTTGCTCTAGGAAAGGCAAGCTAGTATCTATAGCAACCAGTATTCTTACCCTTTAATCGAACCAATTAACATTCCTTTTACAAAGTACTTTTGTAGGAATGGATAGACAATGACGATCGGCAATGTCGTGATGACCATTGTAGCTAGTTTAATAGACTGTGATGTAACTGTTTTACTAGCAACCCCGCCAGGAGCGTTTGTCATCATTTGATTTGAGCTCGATTCGGCAATGATTTTATATAAATACGTCTGGATCGGCTGTAAATCTGGATTATTGACAAAAATAACCCCAGCAAAATAATCATTCCATTGATAGACACCGTGAAAAAGGGCAATCGTTGCGATGACAGGCATTGATAATGGAATGACTACCTTAAGGAAAATCTTAATATCACTGGCACCATCGATTTTAGCTGCTTCCTCTAAAGAGGTTGGCAAAGCTCTAAAAAAGGAGACAAAGATGATTAAATCAAAGAAGCTAAATAAGGCTGGAATGATATAAACAAAGAAGCTATCTAGTAAACCTAACTCCCGATAAAGAAGGAATTGTGGAATTAGTCCTCCACTGAAGAACATCGTGACAATACCAATAAACATATAGAGTTTTCTTCCGCGTAAATCTTTACGTGATAACGCATAGGCAACCATTGCCGTGAAAAAAACGTGAGCCACAGTCCCAATGACGGTTTTAGCAATTGTCACTCCATATGACGTCACAATTCCTTCATTAGCAAAAACCGCTTTATAGTTATCAAAGGTAAAATCTCGCGGCCACCAATAAATGCCACCCTTCATCGCATCCAAGCCCTCATTTAAGGAATTAACGAGAACATACCAAATCGGATATAACGTAATAAAGCAAATGAACAGCATAATTAGCACATTCAAATTGTCAAAAATATACTCGCTTGTCGTTCGTCTATTTCGTTTAAACAAGTTAAACATATGGTCTCCTCCTTTCTAAAATAGTGAAGTTCCATCTAGCTTTTTAGTAATTTTATTTGCTGCCAATAAGAGAATAAATGCAATAATAGACTTTAATAGCCCAACGGCTGTTGCATAGGAATATCGGGCATTTTGAATTCCAACCTGATAAACATATATATCAATTACATTACTAGCACTTTCATTTAGCGCATTTCGCAGGACGAGAATTTGATCAAAGTTTGTATTTAACACATTCCCGACAGCTAAAATAAATAAGATTGTAATCGTTGGTCTAATTGCTGGTAGTGTAACATGCCACATTTTTTGAAATTTCGTTGCTCCGTCAATCGTTGCAGCCTCATACAGCTCTGGAGATACACTTGTAATGGCAGCTAAATAAATAATTGCTGACCATCCTAGCTCCTTCCAAATATCCGAGATGATGACAATTCCCCAAAAATAGTCAGGCTCTGCCAAAAAGCTCAAACGTTCATTTGTTAGCCCTATTCCTATTAAAATATCATTGATAATTCCAACATCTGCGAGCCAAGTCGTTAAAATTCCACCTAAAACAACCCATGATAAAAAGTGGGGTAAATAAGTAATTGTTTGAACGGCCCTTTTAAATTTCAACGACGTTAGTTCATTCATAAATAGAGCAAAGATAATTGGTAGAGGAAAGCCAATGATTAGTTTAATGACACTAATTCCAAGTGTGTTTTTCAGCACGACCCAAAACGCATCATCCTCAATAAATTCCTTAAAATGCGCTAGCCCTACCCACGGTGCCTCTGCAATCGTCCGAATGACACTGTATTCTTTAAAGGCGATAATTAACCCGTACATTGGGATGTAATTAAAAATAATCATCCACAATACACCTAGCAATGCCATTACTTGTAGCTGCCGTTGGGCGATTACTTGCTTTGCTAGTTTTCGTAGCCTTCCTTTTCGTGTTTCTCGAATAATTAGATGGCTACTTCCCTTCGCTATCTTTGTATCCGTTTTCATTTTTTCACCTCAGCCTTCAGCATCTACTCTTTCGTTACGTCTATCATAGTGAAGTTTTTCAGAAGATGTAAGCACTTATATTTTGACTAAGGGAACATAATTTTAGGTTGGAGGTACTAATCCATTAAACGACAAAAAAGGCTTGATTTCTTATCAAGCCCTCTTATTGCACCTTTTAATTACCCGCTCCACGATACTTTTTCACCCCTGTATTCCAAAGTAGAACAGAAATCGTAAAAAAAACAATTCCGATTACAGGTGT
>JAPSLL010000044.1:0-33098 GCA_031180805.1 Bacillus sp. (in: firmicutes) | reverse complement strand
ACAACCATATCTGCGCGGTATTGAAGCCTTGTTTTCATATATTGACCAACATATTGGGTAAACATTGAAAAGTAGAACATTCCCTCATCCCCCCTGTATAATCATTTGTTTTTTCGCCAATGACCAAAGCATTTGAATTGGGATGAGCAACACAATTGCCCACAAGCACTGTAAAAAGATCTTGTATAGAACCTCATCTCCGGTTATCCCCTCAGTAAAAATCATACTTGGAATATAGCTAATCGCTTGGAACGGAAGATAATTCATGATCTCCTGAGCCCACATTGGATAAAAGCTAATTGGTAAAAGTAGTCCGGAAAATAAATCAATAATCACACGTTTTGCTCTCATTAACCCATCATTATTAAATAAGAAAAACGTAAGCATCCCTGTAATTAAGTTAATCTGTGTATTAATAATGAAGCTAAATAAAAGCGAGCACGCAAATAACAGCCATGTTGTTCCATTTGATGAAAACTCCATCGGAAACACGAGGCCGACGATCACCATTCCTGGAACAGAGAAAAATACTAAGCGAAATATCCCTTCACCAAAGGCTGCCATCGTTTTCATTCCTAAATAGTTATAAGGTCTAATGAGTTCAACCGCTACCTTCCCTTCCTTAATTTCCAAAGCAATTTCACGGTCAATATTATTAAAATAAAAAGCGCGCGCCATCCAGGAAACTGCTACATATGTCGTCATTTGTATAGCAGATAGTCCTTCAATTGATTCCTTGCCACCGTAAATCGCTGTCCAAAGGAAATAATAAGCGCCGATATTAATGCTATAAATTAAAATTCCGCTATAATAATTCGTTCGATAAGCAAGCATCATTAAAAAGCGGATTCGAATCATTTCAATATATTTATCCATCATTCCACCTCAGCTAGTTAACGCTTCTCCCTTTTCGTAAATTTTGCGGATGACCTCTTCAGTTGAGATTTCTGCAACCGTTAAATCAAGGATTTGATGTGCTCCGACAATTCGGCCAATAATCTCAGACATTTGCGCTTCCTTATCGCTAACAACCGCAGTCCATACATTCAATTTATCACCCTTTTGCCACGTTACATCTAAATTCGCCGTTAAGGAAGACAAGCTGCTTTCCGCCACTTCGTCAGCAAATTGAAATTGAATTTGCTTCCCATCTCCCCAATGGGTTCTTAATTTTTCTAGCGCCCCATCATAAATGACCTTTCCTTCATCAAGCATGACAACTCTTTCACATAAAGCCTCAATATCGGAAAGATCATGTGTAGTCAGCAGAATTGTTGTTTTATATTTTTCGTTCATTTCTTTTAAAAATTGTCGGATTTTCAGTTTAACTAAAACGTCCAAGCCAATTGTCGGCTCGTCCAAAAATAGCAATGGCGGATTGTGAATTAAGGCAGCAGCAAGCTCACATCGCATTCTTTGACCTAAAGATAGCTTTCTAACCGGCTTATCAAGTAACGGACCAATATCCAATGTCTTAATCACATGGTCCATATGCTCGTTATAATCTGCGTCCGAAACCTTATATACCTTTTTCAATAAGCGAAACGATTCCTGGACAGCGATATCCCACCAAAGCTGTGAGCGCTGACCAAAGACAACCCCAATCGACCTTACAAACCGCTCTCTTTCCTTATGTGGGTTCATTCCATTGACGAGAATTTCTCCTGACGTAGGAGTTAAAATCCCTGTTAGCATTTTAATTGAGGTTGATTTCCCCGCACCATTTTCGCCAATATAGCCAACCATTTCTCCTTGCTTAACAGAGAAGGTAACATCGTTAACAGCAGGAACAACTTTATATTGTCGGTTTAACAAATCGCGAAACGCACCCTTAAGCCCTTGGCGACTTGAATACGACTTAAACTCTTTTCTAAGCTTTTTAACTTCGATAATATTTGACATGATTTTCCCTCCACGTTTCATCACAACGAATAGTTTAACTAATTTTTCTAAATCCAACAAATACTATGCGCTGGCTTTCGTCAAATATCTTAAGTTATGTTTCATACTATATATTTTTTTACGTGCCTATTAAAAAGCTCTGCCCGGAAAACAAGGAAATTTTTTATCCGCTTTTCTTATGCTAAAATGAAAAGGACTCGTAAGAAAGTAGGAGGCAATTATGGAATTTTCTAAATCAAACGCGTTACATGAAGAAGCATTACAACATATTGTCGGTGGGGTGAACTCACCTTCACGTTCGTATAAAGCTGTTGGCGGCGGTTCACCAGTTGCTATGGAAAGAGCAAAGGGTGCTTATTTTTGGGATGTTGATGGGAATAAGTATATCGATTATTTAGCAGCATATGGTCCAATTATTACTGGACATGCTCATCCACACATTACAAAAGCGATCCAAAAGGCAGCAGAAAACGGGGTTTTATATGGGACACCTACTCCGTTTGAGGTTACCTTTGCAAAAATGCTAAAGGAGGCTATGCCAGCATTAGATAAGGTTCGTTTTGTAAATTCTGGTACGGAAGCAGTTATGACGACAATCCGCGTCGCAAGAGCGTATACAGGTCGCAATAAAATCATTAAATTCGCAGGATGCTACCACGGACATTCTGACCTCGTCCTCGTAGCAGCAGGCTCTGGCCCTTCAACATTAGGTACACCAGATTCAGCTGGTGTACCTAGCAGTATCGCTCAAGAAGTCATCACTGTTCCATTTAATGAAATAGAGCCATTAAAAGAAGCATTAGACAAATGGGGTGACCAAGTAGCAGCGATTTTAGTTGAGCCAATCGTCGGTAACTTCGGGATTGTAGAGCCTAAGCCTGGATTTTTGGAAAAGGTAAATGAATTAGTTCATGAAGCTGGTGCACTTGTCATTTACGACGAAGTTATTACAGCTTTCCGCTTTATGTATGGCGGCGCTCAAGACTTTTTAGGTGTCTACCCTGACTTAACAGCATTAGGAAAAATTATTGGTGGCGGTCTGCCGATCGGTGCTTATGGTGGACGTAAAGAGATTATGGAACAGGTTGCCCCACTAGGTCCGGCATATCAAGCAGGAACAATGGCAGGTAACCCAGCATCGATTTTATCAGGGATTGCTTGCTTAGAGGTGTTAAAGCAGGAAGGTGTATATGAGCAGCTTGATGAGCTTGGATCTATTCTTGAGGAAGGGATTCTTAAGCACGCTCATACATATCGTATTCCAATCACGATTAATCGTCTTAAAGGTGCACTTACTGTTTACTTTACTAACGAACAAATTACAAATTACGAGCAAGCAGAAAATACTGATGGCGAAATGTTCGCGAAATTCTTCAAGCTTATGCTTGAGCAAGGAATAAACCTCGCTCCTTCAAAATATGAAGCATGGTTCTTAACAATTGCACATACTAAGGAAGACATCGAAATAACACTAAAAGCCGTTGAACATGCATTTAGTCAATTAATTGATGCATAATAAGCAAATAACGCTAAAAATGGGGATACTCTAAGCAAGTATCCTCATTTTTAATTTTTTGAAAATACACTCTTTTTTCTTTTTTGTTAAAATGTATTTTTACATCTTGTATAAAGCATCTAAAGGTTGTATAGTACGTTATTGGTCTAAAAGTAAATCGATCGTTATATTGATATTTACATGTAGACAAATATGATATCTAAGAAAGGAATGTCATTCACATACATGAAACTAGGTGCTCGCATTCTCAAAACAGGGATTGCTATAACACTGGCATTAATTTTAGCAACAGCCTTTCAATTACCTTCGATTGCTTTTGCAGGAATCTCAGCAATATTTGCAATCCAACCGACAATTTATCGCTCATATCTATCAATTATTGAACAAATCCAAGCAAATATCATCGGTGCTGTTTTAGCGATAAGCTTCGGGCTTATCTTTGGCTCACACCCTGTTATAACTGGGATTACAGCGATTATCGTCATTGGACTTAACATTAAACTAAAATCTGAAAATACAATTCCAGTCGCACTTGTCACAGTCATTGCGATATTAGAAAGTCCTGGGGAAAACTTTACGGAGGTTGCCTTAATTCGCTTTTTCACCATCTTACTTGGTGTACTTGCAGCCTTTATCGTAAACCTCGTTTTTATACCACCTAAATATGAGAAAAAGCTATATTTGCGGATTACGGAAAATGCTGAAAATATTATAAAATGGATTCGAATCAGCCTTCGAAAATCGTCTGAGCATAATATATTAAAGGATGAAATTGATAAACTAAAGGATGAAATGCTTAAGCAAGATATCCTCTATCGAAATTATAAAGAGGAACGAAATTATTTTAAGAGAGAATCCTATGCGAAATCAAGAAAGCTAGTCCTTTTCAGACAAATGATTACAACGACAAACAGGGCATTCTTTACATTAAAAAGACTTCACCGCTTGGAAAATGAACTTGTCCAATTGCCTGAGAACCTACAAAAAGGGCTATTTGATGAGCTAGAATATTTACTTTATGTTCACGAGGAAACACTGCTTCGGTTTATCGGGAAAATTAAAACCCAACCGTCAACAAAGCTGATTGATGAAGGGAAATTTAACAAGAAGCAGCTCATGGATGCCTTTATGGACTACTATAAAGACCATCCAACAGAATATCATCATCTATTACCGCTTATCTCAACGATTATAGATTACAGTGAACAAATCGAGCATTTAGAAACACTGATTTCAAGCTTCCATAGCTATCATAAAAAAGAAAATGAAGTAAAAATCGATGTCGGGTAAATAAAAATAGGCTATCTAAAAAGGTCTAAACTCCTCCGTGTGAGGGGCTGATCATTTTTCGATAGCTTCTTTTTTGCTTTTTTTCTTATAAAACAACCCAAAAAGGCTGGGACATAATGAAAATCTTCCAAAAGAAAGCCGAACATTGAAAAACATTAAAAAAATCCGAACTAATACGAAATTCAAATTAGAATTTCAAATAATAGTTCGGATTTTCTTTTGGCTGAAAACCCTTTTTCCCAGCCTCAAATCGTTAATCAAGCTGCTGAATTTGGAACAGCTTATAATAACTTTCTTGTTTATCCATTAGCTGTTGGTGACTTCCCTGTTCGACTACCTTTCCATCCTCTATTAAGACAATTTTATCAGCATGTGTAATCGTTGATAATCGATGTGCGACAACAAAGGTTGTGCGATTTTTTGCGAGCTTTTCAAGCGCTTCTTGAATAAGATGTTCACTTTCTAAGTCAAGCGCTGAGGTTGCCTCGTCTAGGATGAGGATCGGTGGATTTTTCAAAAAGACGCGAGCAATTGATACCCTTTGCTTCTGACCACCTGATAGCTTAACTCCTCTTTCACCAACTTTTGTATCATAGCCATTTGGAAGCTTCATAATGAAATCATGTGCATTTGCAGCTTTTGCCGCATTGATTACTTCCTCTTCTGTTGCATCAGGCTTACCAATTAAAATATTTTCACGAACCGTGTTACTAAACAAAAATGTATCCTGAAGCACCATCCCGATTTGTTCACGCAAGCTCTGTGCTTGGTAATCTCTAATATCGATGTTATCTAACAAGATTCTCCCTGCCGTTACATCATAAAATCGCGGGAGCAAACTAACAAGGGTAGATTTTCCTCCACCACTCATTCCGACTAAGGCAATTGTTTCCCCTTTTTTAACCTGGAGTGAAAGGTTTTCTAAAATGAGAGGTTCGTTCTCATTATAACGAAATGATATATTTTGAAACTCAACCTCACCCTTTACATTTTTAGCAATAATCGGATTTGACTTATCAACTACCTCATATGGCTCATCAATAAATTCAAAAACACGATCCATTGATGCAAATGCTTGTGTTAACGTTGTCGAAGAATTGATTAAACGACGAAGCGGACCATATAGCTGTTCAATATATGCAATAAAAGCAACCATCGTTCCAATTGAGAGAGTGCCTTGAATAACGTGATAGCCAGCATATGTAATGACGACTAATGGTGCAATGTCTGTTAACGTATTAACGACAGCAAAAGTGCGCGCATTCCAGCTCGTATGATCAAGTGCCTTTTTTAGAAAATTTGAATTTTCCTTCGCAAATTGTTGCTGTTCAAAATCCTCAGTTGCAAAGCTTCGAATAACAGGCATTCCTTGAACACGCTCATGTAAATGTCCTTGCACTTCGGCTAATGCCTGTGAGCGTTCCCTCGTTAAATGGCGCAGCTTTCCGTAAAAATATTTCACTGAAATTCCGTAAAACGGGAATAAAATAATTGAAACAAGTGTAAGCTTTATATCCATTGTTAGCATGATACCTATTGCAATCACAATCGTGACAACATCAAGCCACACATTCATCAATCCAGTAATGACAAAATTCTTTGTTTGCTCAACATCATTAATAACTCGCGAAATAATTTCACCAGCACGGGTATTTGCATAATACCGCAAGCTAAGCCTTTGCAAATGTGTAAATAGCTGATCCCTGATATCGTATAAAATCTTGCTGCCTACCCATTGTGCGAAATATTGCCGATAATATTCAATCGGCGGTCTGACGACGACAAACAGAACAAACATAATTCCCATAATCGTTAATAGTGTCCTTGTTTTCTCGTCTGGTGAACCTGTTCCTCCAATAATGTCATCAACAACATGCTTAATTAGCAATGGTAAAAGAAGTGGGATAGAAAACTTAATAATCCCAATAATAATCGTCCCCACGATTTGAATTCGATATGGCTTAACAAACTCCATATATCGTTTTATAGACCCCAAATAAATCCCCCGTTTCTAAAAAAGCGCAGACGCCTTTAACAGCCCCAACGTAACTACAAAAAGGGCAAGGCGTTTATTTCTACATTCAGAAAGCTTTGGTCATTAGCTTTCCTTTTTTAAAATTCTTCTATGTAAAAAGGCTGACCCTCTTCCACTTCAATTATCTGGATAACTGAAGAACTGCCTGAGTCAACCCTACTCTTATTTTACATATGTTAAGTAACGTTCATACCACTCATCAATAAATTCTGGAGCGAACGGACCTTTTTTTTGCCGAATCCACCTGAGCAATGTTTCTAAATTTTTCTTTAATATCAAATCAATGACTTCAGGATAGTTCATTTCTTTGCTGTGCTGCTCATACTCATCCTCATCAAGTATCGTATAAGTCATATCAGGATACACTTTCACATCTAAGTCATAGTCGATATATTTTAATGCTTCATCATCCCAAACAAAAGGTGAGCTTATATTACAATAATAATAAACACCGTCATCTCTTAGCATGCCTATAATATTAAACCAATGCCTCGCATGAAAATAGCAAATCGCCGGTTCTCTCGTAACCCATGTTCTACCGTCCGACTCTGTCACGACAGTCCGGTCATTTCCACCGATTATACAATGCTGAGAGCCTTTTAATACAGTCGATTCATCCCAGACTCTATGTATATATCCATTATGCTTATAGCTATGAATTTGGATTTTGTCTCCTTCCCTGGGAATACCCACTTTTCTCCCCTTCTTTCAACTATTCGAATCGTAAAACGAAATTTTAATGAATGATTTTATGTACTTCTTTCTATTATAACGTTTGTCCTAAAAAAAACAAAATAAAAGAGCCATTTACATAGAAATGACTCTCATCTGATACTAAGATACTGTTTCAAACCTTTGCTTTTCATACGAGCGAATCACTTCTTCTGTTTGCTTCTCAAAAACCTGTTGAATATGGTTTAATTCCTTCTTCATTTCGATAATTTCTTCCTGTATAGATTGAAGCTTTGCCTTATCCTGTAATACATTTAATTGTGTTTTTATATCTTGACATCGCTCTATTTCTGATTGCAAATATAATAATTTATCCATCGTCTTTAATTGCTCGCCAACTAGTTGTTCAAAACTCATTGTTCCTCTCCTTTCAAATAAAGAGAATATATTTTTCATACTGTTTAATTCTCCATAATCTCTTTCTATCCTTTGACTACTTATGTAGAGGGAAAGGAGGTTTTGTCGTTTAAGAAATTTCTTTTTGGAAAAGTATGTTTTTTACGCCTATAGATTTTACCTATACATAAAAAAGACACCTCTCGACGATTGAGAGAGGTGTCTTTTAAACAAAATTAAGAGTTTTGGCCTTTGTTTTGTTCAGCTTGTTGGTTACGTTTTTTAACGTCTTGAACGTTAGTTTCGCTAGCAAATTCAGTACCGAATTGACCTGAAGTTGCACCTTGGCCTTGAGCTGATTGAGCGTTTTGTTGTCTTACTTCTTGGATGTTAGTACCTGATGTTGTTTTACCACGATTATTTTGTGCCATCTTGATATCACCTCCACGACATTTAGATTGTCCCAGAGGTTTGTTTTATATCCATGATTTCAAAAAATTTTTTTAAACAAGGAGAGAGCGTCCACCATCAACAATTAGTGTTTGTCCTCGAATCATTGACGCCTTGTCTGTGAGAAGAAATTCGATCGCATTGACCATATCCTCGATTTCAACCATTCTTCCTGCCGGTGTATTTTGTTTCGCATCCTCCAACAGTTCATTTCGATTTGGGAAATGCTTTAGTGCATCTGTATCTACTGCACCACCAGAAACTGCATTAACAATAATATTTTTTGGAGATAGCTCAACTGCTAAATATCTTGTTAATGCTTCAAGGGCAGCCTTTGATACACCGACCGTTGTATAATTTTCTAAATAACGGATCGAACCAAGTGAGCTTGTGCTTACGATGAAGCCCCCACCATTTCGTTCCATCAGCTTTGCCGCTTCCTGAGCGCAGAACAGCAATGCTTTACTATTAATGTTCATCGTCCAATCCCAATGGCTTTCCTCAAGCTCCATTGCTGGTTTTTGTACTCCTGATGCAGCATTGCTTACAAGGACATCAAGTCTGCCAAACTGTTCATCAATTTGTGCAAACAATTCCTTGATTTTTTCCGGCTTCCCGACATTTGCTTTAATCGCGACTGCTTTCACACCGAATTTTTCGATCTCTTCGACGACCTCTAATGCAGCAGATTTACTGCGTGCATAGTTAACAACAATATCATATCCTTTTTCTGCTAATCGAATCGCAACAGCTCTTCCGATTCCACGACTACTTCCTGTAATTAATGCTACCTTATTTTGCTGGTTCATTTTGTCAGCTCCTTCTAGTTAAAACAATCGAATAGATGTTTATATTGTATCAGATAATATAGTGAAACTTCTAATTGCTAATCATCATTCATTACGATATTGATATTACACATTATGTAAGGACAAAAACACATTACCAAGGAGGGTTCACATGTACGTTGGCCGGGATATGACAGAATTATCAATGATGTCAAAAAAAGAGTGGGAAGACTCTGAGCTTGCTTATTTCCACCACTCATTACAGCAGGTTGTCCCATACCTTAACGCTGAAGGGCAGACAATCCATCGAGAAATCATCGAAGAAATCACCTCCCGCGGCGGCCTAAACCAAAAACAAGCCACCTACACCCAAGGCACAAAACCTCAATACGATTAGGGGTCAGTCCCCCATATTAAGTGAATGCTCAAAATGAGATACACTTTGTATTGGGGGACTGTCCCCCTTTTGTTGAGTTCCCCCCACTTTATAGTGGTATCCCCTTGATTTTGCTGGGTTCACACTAATTGGGGACTGTCCCCCACCCAAGCAATGAACCCTTTTTTTGTCCATTCTTCTTATTTTGGGGACTGACCCCCAACTTGTTCTCCCCACATTTTTGTTATTTTTTGATGTGATACGGGGAATGCGTATTGTTGTAGTTCTTGTTTTGTGATGCGTTTAAGTGTTTCTTTTGGTTTGTTTTTTACTTCCCCGCTGTAGACGGATATGTTCCAGATGAGATGAGAGAAGACGTGTTCGACTGTTCCGATTAATTCGGAAAGGTTGACTTTTGCTTCATATTCGCTTTCTAGGTACTCGGTTAGTTGCTCTCTATATGTTTTTGATTTTGATTGAGTTACTTCGACATTTGGGTGCTCCCATAGGTTTGCGAGTAGCCCTGTTGAAGGTCGTTTATGGATATAAAGATTGCCCTCGTTGTCGTAAAGAACGACCGCTGCCATTTGTAATGGCTTCGGCTTCTTTTTCTTACTTTTAATCGGCAATTCAGCTTGGACACCTTCTTCAAAGGCCGAACAATGCTCTCGTACCGGACATAATAAACAAGATGGTGAAGTCGGTGTACAAATGAGAGCACCTAATTCCATTAGTGCTTGATTAAAGGATGACGGATCCTCTTTATCAATTAGTTCATAAATAGCCTCTTCAAATAGCTTTCTCGCCTTCGGTTTTGCGATATCCTCCCAGATTGATAAAATTCTTGAGATTACTCTCATCACATTCCCATCAACTGCTGGTTCAGGAATATTATAAGCAATGCTTAAAATTGCCCCTTTTGTATATGGGCCGACTCCCTTAAGCTTTCCTAATTCCTCTGGATTGTTAGGAACAACACCACCATAAACCTCCTTAACCTCTCTAACGGCAGCCTGAAGGTTTCTTACTCGGGAATAATAGCCTAATCCTTCCCACGCCTTTAATACTTCCTCCTCATCAGCGTCAGCTAACACTTCAATTGTAGGAAATTTTGTTATAAATGAGTTAAAATAAGGTATAACCGTATCTACTCGAGTTTGCTGAAGCATAATTTCAGAAACCCAGACTTTATACGGATCCTGATCCTTCCGCCAAGGAAGATCTCGTTTTTCAGCAAGGAACCAATTAATTAAATCCTGCTGAAATTCATTAACCGAAAAGCCGTGAAGCTTCTCCTTTATATCGTTCATGTCTTTTCCCCCGATAATAAATAATGTTGTTATTAAGCAAAACTTTGTAGAGGTCAAAAAGAGCGTAAATGCGAGACCCCACAGGTGTTAAGGCTTGCCCATTCCCTTGATAAGTGAGCACTACACGAGGTAATGAACCAAAACGACTACCAAAAACCCACAAAGTTTACGAAATAGTCTATTGTAAAGATTTTTTGAAAACGAATCACTGACAATCTAAATTTTTAAGCAACAAAATATAAAAATCAGACAAACTATAGAATGAAACTTCCAATTTATTTAATTGCTTCCCAAGAATTTATGAAAAGTAATAAGAATTCCTCACATTGGACAGGATGAGTACATATACATTCAATTGAAAACTTTATAATAAGAGACAATTAAAAAGTAAAATTTCCATTTCGTTTAATACTCATTATTCACCTTATGAGTAAATACTAGGAGGTTACATTTTTGGACACCGGAACACATATCGTGATGGGAATCGCATTAGGAGGACTTGCAACTTTAGATCCTGTTGTCGGAATTGATAATCCAACAGCACATGCTGTCATGCTTGGAACGATTCTTGGTTCTCAGGCTCCTGATCTCGATACAATTCTTAAACTTAGCAATAACGCAAGATATATTCGAAATCATCGTGGAATCACCCATTCGATTCCAGCCATCTTTATTTGGTCTGTTCTGATCACAGGAATGATCACAATATTTTTCCCTGAAAGCAATTTATTGCATCTATGGCTATGGACACTTTTTGCGATAGTCCTTCACGTATTTGTTGACATTTTTAATGCATACGGCACACAAGCATTAAGGCCGTTTTCTAAAAAATGGGTTGCATTAGGAATGATTAATACATTTGACCCTTTTATCTTTATAGCACATATCATCGGAATTATCATTTGGTTAGTAGGCGCACCTCCTGGTTATACCTTTTTAGGTGTATACGCCGTTTTAATCTTCTATTACATCGTTCGCTTTTTTATGCAAAGAAGAATTATACATCAATTACACGAGCTTCTTGAAGACATTGAGCAAATAACGATTTCACCTACAATGAAATTTAGACAATGGCATATCGCGATTACGACAAAAGATCGATTTCATGTAGCAAGAGCAGTTGAAGGTACGATTCATTTTTTGGATGAATTCGAACGAGTCCCTGTCCCCCAAACAGATATTATAAAAGCAGCTGAAAAGGATAAAAATATATCTGCATTTTTATCGTTTTCTCCAGTTTATCGTTGGGAGGTTGAGGAATTCTCAGACCATTATGAAGTGCGTTTTATCGATTTACGCTATCGCAGCAAAAATTATTATCCATTTGTCGCGATCGTTCAGCTTGATCCAAATTTAAATATTGTCAGCTCGTATACAGGCTGGATTTTCAGTGAAGAAAAGCTTCGGAAAAAACTAGAGCTGATCCCTGAATAATTAATCGTAATAAATGGGCCATCCGTTAGGGATAGCCCATTTTATTGGTTACGCTCTTTTAAACTTTGTTGTTAAGTTACTCTTGCAGCATTCTCTTTTCACGCGCCGTATGGGATAAGCTCCTGTAGGATCCTCCCGCACGCTTTTCTAAGCAGAAGTCTCATGCATCTGTTCCAATCAACAATCATCTTTTACAGTAGCCATTAGTTAAAAAACGTTAATGCTTTAAATAATCGTCATTTAATAAATGGCTATATTTTGGATTTGTTGCGATAAATTCATGTAGCTTCTCACCATAATTCGTAATCATCTGTCTGACGACTTGCTCTGTCATCTCCTGCCCTCGATATTTTCTTCCTGCTTTAGCCTGTGTTGATTCAAAATCTTCCCATAAAAGCTCAACCCAAGTTCTCGCTTGCGCATAGGATAGTGTTTTGTTTTTACTTAATAATTCATTTGTTAATCGTTCAAAATAGATTTCCATTATTCTCACCTCTAGGAAGGATTCGTTACTTATATTCATATGATAAAAGCATCATACTAATTGTACACTTCACGTTTGCTGAAGTTGATGACTTATTGGGGAGGGATTTTGATGCGTAACAAGGAAAAGGGCTTCCCTTACCACGGTGATAATAAATTAGAAGGGGAACCGCGAGCGAAAGCAGAATATGCTTCAAAACGACCAGATGGAACGACAAATACTCACCCGCAGGAGCGAATGAGAGCCTCCGGACAACGAGAAAATCCTTACTCCTAACCAATTACAGGGGGATTTTTCCCCCTGTTTTATTTTTTTACGAGCATTGAGATCGGTAACGCTTCTTCTACATCTGGTGTCGATAATCGGTTACCCCAAGCAAAAATTCCATTCATATAATCAATTTTAAACGATTCACCAGGGTCCCCTTCGATTTCATAAACCTCACCCGATTTATAATCATCAGGATTTAATAAGTAAGATTTCGCCATCGTAATTTTTCGCTCTAACACGGCAAATTCGTTAATAATCCCTAATTGCTCCGCTTTTCGAGCCCTTTCCTTTAGCATACCGATTTCTGTTTTTAATTCATACTCCGTCATTTCACTATATCGTTTCTGATTCATTATTATATCCCCTTACTCATTTAATCCCTCATTAAGATATTTTTCAATTAATTCGATTGAAAAGCCCTTTCTATATAAAAACTGCTTCATTTTTTGCTTATATAGATAGCCTTCCTCATGACTATATTTCCTTTTTGCCTTTTCAGCCTGTTTCATTAAAGCTCCCATTTCTTCGTTATCGTTCTGTTCAAATTGAACCTCATCTAAAGCAATTGAAATAATTGAATAAGAATAACCCTTTCGTAACAAATGCTGCTCTAGCTTTGCTTTTAATAAAACAGTTGAGAGATTATGATTCTTTTTCAGCAGTTTGTTTGCATGGTTAATCGCTTCTTCCACTTGTGCCTCTTGGTCATATTGCTCAAGAGCTTGTTCGATTAATAGACTAGCGACCCCTTTTGCTTCTAGCTCACGCTTTAATACAGTCGGACCCTTACCATTTGTTTGCCATCCTGTTTTCACATAGGCGATTGCAAATTCTAAATCATCGACATAACGATTATCCTTTAGCTTGCCAATCGTTTCTTGAATAATCGCATCATTATATTCATGTTTTCTCAAATGCTCTTCGACTTCTTTCATTGAGCGCATTCGATAACTGAGAAAGTCTAATGCTTTATTATACGCTTTTTTAAATTCATCACCATATTGAATCTCAATAATATCAAATTCATCAAGCTCTTTGCCCTTTTTTAAATTAAATTTGATTAGAACATCCTGGTCAACACTAAAGGCAAACTTTTCACCGTTACCATCGTCCAAAAAAATATTAAAGCGGTCATCTGATTGCTTTTGTGTAGTAATTTTCGTAATAATTGCCAAGTCTTCACCTTCCTTCCACTTCCCTTGTACTTTTTTATCATACATACAAGGAATTCTCTCATTTACAGGGTATATAGTAGTATAAAAGTTTTTAAATAGGAATTGTTGTTCCTATTTTACCATGAACTGAAAAAACTTCTGTAGTAAAAAAACTGAATAGATAGGCAGGGTATTTCATATAAGAAAAAGTAACGAAAATCTTTGAAATGGAGTTATTTATGAAAAAAACATATTTATTTAAGCAAGCTACTGTTTATCCAGTTACGGCAAATGTTTTATATGATACAGATGTCCTTATAGAAAACGGCAAAATCATTGCAATTGCAAACAATATAGAAGCTACAAATGAAATGAAGGTCATTCCTTGCAAGGATCATTTTTTATTCCCTGGCTTTATTGATGTTCATACTCATATCGGATTATATGATGAAGGAACAGGCTGGGCAGGCAATGATGCAAACGAAACGATTGAACCATTAACACCACATATTCGGGCATTAGACGGTGTTCATCCTTTAGATCCAGCCTTTTCTGATGCAATAAAATACGGCATTACTACATGTCACATTATGCCAGGAAGTGCAAATGTAATCGGAGGTACAACCTCGGTCATTAAAACCTGCGGAAAAAACATCTCAAAAATGCTTTTAAAGGAGACTGCAGGGTTAAAAATTGCACTCGGAGAAAACCCAAAACGGATGCATAGCCATGGAAATAAAGAATCCATTACTAGGATGGGCATTATGGGGATGCTTCGTGAAGCTTTTTACAAAGCGAAGTATAGTGATGACTTTGAGGATTTTCGGGTTATCCCTCTAAAAAAGGCTTTAAGCAGAGAAATCCCCGTGCGAATTCATGCTCATCGTGCAGATGATATTATGAGTGCAATTCGATTTGCAGAGGAATTCAACCTCGACTATCGGATTGAGCACTGTACAGAGGGACAT
This sequence comes from Bacillus sp. (in: firmicutes), assembly GCA_031180805.1. Lineage (GTDB taxonomy): Bacteria > Bacillota > Bacilli > Bacillales > Bacillaceae > Metabacillus. The sequence goes on along the minus strand of JAPSLL010000044.1, from coordinate 18,053 downwards.
TTAATTGCTGATGAATTAGTCGGGAAACAAGTAAAGGTTTGTATCGGGCCAACGTTAACGCGAAAATCAAAAATAGAATTAAAAAATAAAAGCTGGACCACCTATCAAGCATTATCAGAAAAAGGTGTTGAAGTCTCAATTACAACAGATCACCCTTACACACCAATTCAATACTTGAATATTTGTGCTTCCATTGCTGTGCGTGAAGGCTTTGATGAGCAAAAGGCGCTTGAAGGAATTACGATTGCTGCAGCAAAAAATTTAAAGGTTGAAGATCGAATCGGAAGCATTGAGGTCGGAAAGGACGCTGACTTAGTTCTATGGAATTATCACCCCTTCCACTATTTTGCAAAGCCGCAGCTAACGATGATTAACGGTGAAATCGTTTATCAAATTTAACAGAAAATTATTATTTTAATATTATAATCATTTGGTCTCTCAATAACGAAACTAGCTAAATTACGTAAATTGCCCAATTCATGTCCTCTACCTTTTTAACGCATTAAATTGCTAGAATTGCCAAAAATAATTATTCTAAAAATTACCAATCCGCTAGATTTCAACAACTATTCTAAGATACATATTTTTTTTTTGAAATTCGACAAAAAAGGAGTATCTTTTTTATTTAAATTGACGTATTATACTTCATGAAGATATCAATGTTCATAACTAGGAGGTACTATATCCTTTAGGAGAATTAGTACGATCAACTGATGATTAGACAATTAAATCTAGTAATGGGAAGGCAAATGGTGCGCCACCAGCTTTACTGGTTCTAGTGGGTTCGATTCCCACCCCGAAATTTTTTGATTTTATAGTTTTCATAAAAAAATTTCGAGGGTGGAGACAACCATACACGTGGGGTCTGCCCTCATATTGGAGGGATCCAGATGCTAAAAAAACGTGATATTCATGACAGTCATGCACTTTATGAACTTATGGTACACCCTGATGTCTTCCCTTTTGTGCGCCATAAAACAAATTCGATTGATGAATATTTATTTATTACAAAACAAACGATTGAGGCTGAAGAACGTGGTGAATTAATCTCACGTACCATTTTAGACGAATGGGGCTCTCCAATCGGAACGATAAGCTTATTTGATATTCAGGATAAAGCTGGATTTTTAGGTACTTGGTTAGGCAAACCATACCATGGCAAAGGCTATAACAAGCTTGCCAAGGATGCTTTTTTTCATGAATTATTTTATGAGCTAGATATTGAAACGATCTTTTTACGTATTCGCAAACAAAATATTCGTTCAACAAAGGCAGCAGAAAAGCTTCCATATGTCGTAAATGCAAATGAAACAAGAGCTACATTACTTGAGCAAATTAACAATGGTGAAGATCTATACAATCTTTTTGAGATCACAAAGGATCGTTATACCTTTTATACGTATCAACAAGGTACGGAAATGGATGATCAACAACTTAAAGAAGCTTAAAAGATGTGGATATGTTAGCCACATCTTTTTTTATAAAACGCATAACAATTTTTAAGACACGCTAGTTAACGAGTGAATGATAGCAATTAAAATTCAAGGTAAATTTTTGAATAAAATCATCTCTAATGTCCAAACTAATGATGAATAATTTTGTTTGGAAGGTGGATAACGATGGCAAATGAAAAAAAGCGAAGAGATCGAACAAAATCAACATTATCTAGCAGCCAAGAAGTAACATATCAACGCGAATTTAAAATGGCTGATCGTGCAGGTGGATACATAAGTAAACGTCAACACTAATTTCCAATCATGTTTTTTTGAAAATAAGCCAACCTAAACTTGAACGATATGTTCAATATTATTTTAGGGGGCTTTTTTCATGGGTCGCGGAAATAAACATAGTCATGGTTCACGTGATAAAAATACAAATACATTGCCACAAACACCGAAAAATTTAAAAAGAGATGGAATTGATCAAGAGTTTTCACAAGAATTAGCTGATCAAGACGATATCGAAGCACAAGCAAGAGCAAAAGCTGCTGATCAGCGTCAAAAGGCTAAGAAAAAAAGGAAATAAGATTTTTGAGGCTGTCCATTATAAGACAGCCTCAAAATGTTATTGGGTTTTTCCCCCTATTAACTCTAGCTTTCGTATCACCTAAAATAATCGATAATCTCTTTTATCCACTTTTATTAACTATTGTGGATAATCCTTTTATATTTTGTGGATAAATATACTGGTAATTTTGTGGATATTGTGAATAAACTGTTTATAACCGTACTGTACATACATAAATTTATCCACATTATATTCAGTTCATAAACCATATAACATTAATTGGTTGTGGAAACTGTTGATAACTTCTTGTCTACTAAATCGGGTCTCACCATTTACTAGCTCCGTTCATACAATAAAGCGTAATAGTTTGTAAAATCAAATGACAGGGGTGTTTATCCGTTGGTTTACGAGATTACACGAGACTATATACGCACTGGTAACTCCCGCTCAGGTCAACGTATCGGAACTGTTCGATTTATCGTCAGTCATGATACCGGCAATCCGGGCTCAACTGCTTACGGCAACCGCAACTATTTTGACAGACAGCAACCATCCGCTTCAGCACACGCCTTTATTGATGATAAATTTATTTTGGAGATTATCCCATTAACAGAAAAAGCCTGGCACGTCCGTTCAAACGTAACAGGTGATAATAGAAGATATGGTGTAAATGCAAACGATGCCGCAATAGGTGTTGAATTATGTCATGGTGGAAAAATCAATTTTCAACAAGCCTATGCCCGCTATGTATGGTATCATGCATACCTTTGTGACAAGTTTAACTTAAACCCGAGAAATGATATTATCGCACACGCAACACTAGACCCATCAAGGCGTACTGATCCGATTAATATTTTGCGTAATCATGGGATTTCTTGGTCAGTATTTATTGATGATGTTGCTGAGGCGTTACAAAATTTCGGAAATTCAAATCCACCAGATACAACAACACCTGCTAAGCCGCCAACAACATCGAAGCCACCTGCATCTGTTGTAAAAGGAACAACAGTAAAGCTGCCGATCGGTGAAGGTGATTCAGGTCCATTTGTACAGGATATTCAAGAGGAATTAATGAAAGCCGGTTATCGACTTCCCCGCTTTGGAGCGGACGGACATTTTGGTGAGGAAACGGAAAATGCGGTAATGAGATTCCAAAAAAATTACGGGTTATCTGTTGATGGATTAGTCGGTCCGATTACACTTAATAAGCTTCAAGAAGTAAATCATCAAAGGATTTCAGCATCAGACTTCCCATTGCCTACTGGTGTATTAAAAAGAGGTAATCAAGGTGAAGCTGTAAGACAAGTTCAACGAGCGTTAAAACAAATAAATTTCAATCCTGGTGCAATTGATGGTATTTACGGTCCTAATACAGAAGATGCTGTTAGAAGATTTCAATCAATGTATGCTGCGTTAGCTGATGATGGCATATATGGTCCTAATACTCGAAAATATATGCGAATGGAGCTAGACGATTAAAATCGTAAAAATGATGTATAACAACGCCATTTCCAACATAAAGTATTATTACATCAGGAACCGACATCACAGAAAAAAACACGCCTGCTCATACCGAGTGGCGTGTTTTGCTATAGATTAATTAATCTTCAACTAATTCACCTTTATATAATCTATTTCGAATCAGCGAAATATTAAGCTCCTTCGCCATTTTCTTTAATTCTCTCTCCTCACGTTCAGTTACAATTGAAACGACCGTACCTGAAGCTCCTTGTCTGCCTGTTCTTCCTGAACGGTGAACGTATTGTGATACATTTGCAGGTAAATCAAAATGAATAACATGAGTAAGTCCTGCAATATCAAGTCCTCTTGCTGCCACATCTGTTGCTAATAAAAGGCCTTGATTTTCATTTCTCATCGCTTTTAGCGCTCTTTCTCTCTCATCCTTATTAGTGTCACTATGTAAAAGATGTAAATCGACACCTTTATAATCAAGCTTTTCAGCAATGACATTAAGATTACCGATATCCTTTACAAAGCCTAATCCCTTCATTCTTACCGTCTTTGCTATCCTTTCAAGCAAGGTGACTTTTTCACGCTGTTCACAAACGAGGTATACATGCTTAACATCACCAATTGGAACTTCATTAAGGTCCACCTGAATAATCTCAGGATCTTTTTTCATTAAATCTCTTGCTCTCGATTCTGTTCCTTCATTTAAGGTCGCAGAAACTAAAACAATTTGACGTTCACTTCGAGTCGCCTTAACAATTTCTTTTATTGTATTTTTATGTTCAGGAGTAAGCAATTGGTCTCCTTCATCTAATACTACCGTCTTCACTTCATGCATTTTAAGCTTTTTTAATTTTATCAATTCTTGAATTCGTCCCGGTGTACCAACAACAATTTGCGGGCTCTTCTTTAGCTTTTCAACCTGACGCTTAATATTCGCACCGCCAATGAACGATGCACTTGTAATACTACTTCCTTCAGACCATTTTTTTATTTCATCAAAAATTTGCATTACTAATTCCCTTGAAGGTGCGACGACTACGATTTGCGTATTTTTCTTAGTTTCTTCAACCCTTTGTAATAATGGTAGAACATACGCCAACGTCTTTCCTGTTCCTGTCGGTGATTCAGCTATCACATCTTTCCCACAGGCAATTAGTGGAATTGCTTTTATTTGTATCGCAGTAGCCTCAGCAAAGCCTGCCTTTTCCCAGTTTGCTTGAATAAACGGCTTTACATCTTCAATTAAGTTCAGTTGAGTCATCTATATTTTTCTCCTTTACGAAAACAATTGCTTTAAATCATTGTTCATTAAGTCATCACTATCGTACAGTTTCTTATCAAGAAAAGCAAAACTAATTATGGGGACTGTCCCCTATTTTTCATATAAATAAAGGACTCCATTTTTTGCTCTCGTTAGTTTTGGTCCGATATAGCCTCTTTTAATTAGTTCCTTATTTAAATAAATCATAAGAGCACCATGGCTGACAATTAACGTATCTCCCTCATTATCGCTCTCAATCTTATCGATTACTTTGTGAACCCTACGTTTCACAGCAGCTTTTGACTCCTTTTGGGTTTTATGATTTAGCAGCCAGGCAAATCTAAATAGAAACATCCATAAAGCAAATGGCATTTTCACATCTCGCAAATGAAATGGATAGATTGGTATTTCCCTCAATTCCTTTAGCTGTTTAACTTCTCCTTGAAATAAGTAGCTAGCCGTTTTTACAGCCCGATCCATATCACTTGAATAACATTGTACCCATTCTAACTCTTCTATATGATCCCGATAATCCTCTATTTCAGCTACATCATATTCCTGCACCCATTGAAATAATTCACTCTCTGTCATGAACTGTGTTGGCTTCTCCTTTTTTACCTTAAGATGCCTTACTAAACCAATTTTCATTTCTCACACTCTTTCGTCATATTTCCCCAGAAATAATTTCAATTTATCAATTATTTGTCGTAAGGGACAGTACATGTACTCGATTTCGTCATAAACATACAATCTCCTGCTAAAATCCCCGCTTAATTAAACGTTTGTTTAAGGAAAATCCCTTTCTCTACACGTTAATTTTTTTATTATCTTATCAATTTTGTTTGTTTAGGACGAATTTTATCCGGGTATTAGCAAAATACAAATGAAAAATTGTATAGTCCTTGTTCTGACGACAAGTCTCTTATATAAAAATAATTTGGAAGGGCGTGGAGAAGAGTGGCACAAATACTAGAAGTTAGAAAGCTAACTAAAATAAAGGCTGAAATAGATGCTATTACAAAGGAATGTAAGCAGGCCTTTACAGCTTGGTTACAAGATCGAGATAATACCGAATTATTTATTGAATACAAAGAGCTTTTAGCTAAACGGAGAGTGTTACTTAATCGTTATCGTACTTTTTCTATTATTTATGATGATAGAAAAAAAGTGTTAAATTATGAGCGTTAGTATTGATAAAAGAAAGGCTGATGCCAAACAAAGCTGTCAAACATCAGCACAGTAGAATCAAAAACAAATACTCATTTTCCTTATATTCCTATATAATATTAGAAACGCCTCTGTAGCTCCAGAAGGGAAGAGCGCCGGAAAACATTGTAGAACCGGGTCGCAAGGCAAGGGTTTCAGAAGCACCGAAAAGCAATTAGCTGAGACAGGTGGAATTCCTGTCGGTGAAATTCCGTAGGGAAGCGTGTTCCCCCTAGCCTAAGCTAAACAATCATTGATTGTGAGTGCGGGTTCGAATCCCGTCAGAGGCAGTCTTATCCTAGCTTTTGAATAAAAACTACCTTTAAGTAATTTCCTTCCTTATACTCTTTCATCGTAGGAAAATCGCTCGGTAGACTATATTCCTCAACTATCTTATATTTCCCCTTCGTTTCTTTAAATGCCTTTTCAATAAAGCCTTTAAATTTATTCATGCCAAATGTACTGCAATTAGAGGAGGCAATGATGATTCCATCCCTTTTCGTTATCGCAATTGCCTGTTCTAATAGAGCTGGATAATCCTTACCTGCACTAAAGGTATGCTTTTTAGAACGGGCAAAGCTTGGAGGATCAAGGATCACCATATCAAAGGATAACTTCTTTCGGACAGCATAATGAAAATAGTTAAAAACATCTTCAACAATAATATCCTGTGCTTCAGCGTCAATCCCGTTCACTTTAAACTGCTCAATTGTCTTAGGCTTACTTCGATTTGCCAGATCAACACTCGTTGTTTTTACTGCTCCTCCTAGTGCAGCTGCTACCGAAAAAGCACCTGTATAAGAAAACGTATTTAACACATGCTTACCCTTTGCATATTTATTTTTAATTGTATTTCTTACTTCTCTTTGGTCTAAAAATACCCCAACCATCGCACCTTCATTTAAGTAGGTAGCAAACTGAATATCATTTTGTTTAATTATCAGAGGGAACGTTGCTCTTTCACCTGCAACAAAGTCATCATCCTCAATATATTTCCCCTTTACATCAAACCGTTTTTTCTCGTATATTCCTTTTACATCAAATAAAGACAGCAGAGAATCAATGACTTGCTTCTTAAACGTGTAAATTCCCTCACTATACCAACTAACAACGTAATAACCATCAAAATAATCGATCGTTAAACCGCCAATTCCGTCTCCTTCACCATTAAATACACGAAAAGCAGTTGTCGTTTCATCGCTAAAAAGATCCTGTCTTCTCTCAAATGCTTTCTTAAATCGTTTATCAAAAAAGCGTTGATCTAGACTTTCATCACGATTCCGCGTTAGAATCCAGCCTATTCCTTTATTTTGAACTCCAAAATAGCCCTTACCAATAAATTGCTGACCATCGAATAGCTCGATAACAGTCCCTTCCTGTATTCCTTCGTAGGCTGTAATAGAATCCTTACTAATAAGGGGAAAACCTGATTTTAATATTTTTGCAAAATCCTTTTTTACATTAAGTCGAGTTGTTTTTGTCATAGTTCACCAAACATTCTATCGTAGTCATTTTATTATGTGCATTCTCTATCATATCGATAATTCGATGAAAAGGAAAATTTAATTGAGATTTTGGGATAGAAATAAAAAAGGAAAGAAGTGAGTCTCCTTTCCTTTTAGTGAGTGAAGTGTAGAGGGTGTGTAGAGCTTTTACGCTTTTCTTTGGCTAGCTCCAGCGCCTAGCACCTCGAGTCATAAGCCAAGTGAGAATTGAAGGTAAACTGCACCTTCATTTCTCACTCGTCTTATTTGCCCTATGCTGTTCGAGGCCCTTACGCTTTTTTTATTACACCCACCACATTTGTGAAGGTGTTTCATTTATTAGTACTGATTTTAAGTTTGTTACGGCACGGTCGAAGCCTTCATCGATTGACATAATTGGGTCTTCGTGTTCGATGCTTACTACGTAATCATAGTTGTAAGTACGAAGGGCGCTCATGATGTCATTCCATTCTGTTAAGCTGTGACCACATCCGACAGAGCGGAATGTCCATGCACGTGTTTGTACTTCTCCGTATGGCTGCATATCTGTTAAACCGTACATATTCACATTATCTTGGTCGATATATGTGTCCTTTGCATGGAAATGATGAATAGCATTTGCTTTTCCTAAAATCTTGATTGCTGCAACCGGATCAATACCTTGCCACCATAAATGGCTTGGGTCAAGATTCGCACCAATAGCATCACATGTTGCTTCACGAAGCTTTAATAATGTGTATGGTGTGTGAACAAGGAAGCCGCCGTGTAGCTCAAGTCCAATTTTTACATTATGCTCCTGTGCATACTGTCCAACCTCTTTCCAGTATGGAATCAGCTTTTCCTCCCATTGCCATTTCAACACATCACCATATTCATTTGGCCATGGCGTTACAGGCCAGTTCGGATATTTTGCTCCTTCATGGTCACCAGGTGTTCCTGAGAAAGTGTTCACTACAGGGACATTCATTAGTGATGCAAGTTTAATTGTTTTTAAAATTGTGTCATGACATTCTTTTGCAAATTCCTTATCAGGTGAAATTGGATTTGCGTGACAGCTAAATGCACTAATTGATAAACCACGCTCTTGTATTTTTGCTAGATAATCCTTTCGCTTTTCTTCACTTTCAAGCAATCCATCTAAATCACAGTGTTTATTCCCTGGATATCCCCCAGTACCAATTTCTACTGTATGTAGACCTGCTTCCTTTACACGATCTAACATTTCCTCAAATGATTTATCATTAAATAACACAGTAAAAACGCCTAATTTCATTTTGATTTCCTCCCCTTTTTTCAATTAGTTGAAGATTGATAGATTTCATCAATAATTTGTGATACTTGTAACGCTTCCTCTGGCTTCACAACGAGTTCTGCACGACCGAGACATGCATCAAGGAAATTCTTCGCCTGTGCAAGCCCTGGGTCTTCTTCTCCTGGTATCCATGCTGGTTGACTATTAAGCAGCATTCCATTGGATTCTGTATAAAGCTCGAGGGGAAATACATTGATTCCACCGTTAACACCCGAAATACTTAAATGCTCTTTATCTTCTAAAATATTTGCCGCCCATGATGTTTCTAGTAAAAGTGATGCTCCAGTTTCAAATTTTATATAGGCTGTAACATGATCATCAACATCAAAGGTTTCATGGTCAAAGCTGCCCCATTCATTTATACTGTCTGGTTTCTTGCTTAATTCTTGATAGGCACTGCCAGAAACAAAAATATGCTTCGGACTTCCCATTAACCAAATGGCTAAATCTAGTAAATGGCAGCCATAATCAATTAAGCTTCCACCACCTTGCAGCGATTTGTTCGTAAATACACCCCAGCCTGGTACCTTTCTTCTCCGTAATGCTTGAACTCTCGTAACAAGCGGTGTACCAACTTGCTCCATTAGTTTTTTCGCAGCTTGGGAGTTTTTCATAAACCGATAATGATAGGCAATTGCTAATGTTTTCTTTGCTTCCCTTGCTGCTGCTAGCATTTTCTCACACTCATCTGAAGAAAGTGCCATAGGCTTTTCACACATCACATGGACTCCTGCCTCTAAAGCAGCAACAGTGATTTCAGCATGAAATTTATTCGGTGTACATATACAAACTGCATCTACCTCTTTAAATAAATGTCTGTAGTCTTCAATAACATGATCGATTTGATACGTTTGAGCAACCTCTTTTGCACGTTCAATAATGACATCACTAACTGCTGTAATAATACAATCATCAGATAGCGCTTTAAATGCAGGTATATGACGACCTTGAGCGATTCCGCCAACCCCGATAATTCCGATTCGTAGCTTACTCATCACAATCACTCAAACACTTTAGCAATTGTCTTTGTTTCGTTCGATTTAATGGCAGCCAAAATGACAGCAAGTGATTTCATTCCTTCTTCCCCATTAATGAGCGGCTCTTTATCTTCAACAAGTGAAGAAACAAAGTGATCAATTACATGTGATGTATTTTGGCCATCTTCTTCATTGGATTGGATTTTACCAAGCTCATAATTCACAACCTCACCATTTGTATATTGGACAACAAGTGAATACGTTGGGTTATCCTCAAGGCGTAAAATCGCTTTTTCACCATAGATAATTGTAGAGTTATCTTCCTTCGCTGTATAAGACCAGCTTGCTGCAAGTGTTCCAATGATGCCGCTTTCTGTTTTCAGCGCACATACAGCATTGTCGTCAACATCTGTGTTCCCCTTAGCTGATGTTTCGATAAAGGCACCAACCTCTGTAATTTCCTCACCTAACAAATAACGGACAAGGTCTGTTTTATGAACACCTAAATCACCCATTGCACCAATATATGCTTTTTCCTTTTCAAAAAACCAGCTTTCACGACCGTCAACACTCCAGCCCTCTGGTCCTGGGTGACCAAACGCAGTACGGAAGCTATAAATTTTCCCAATTGCACCGCTTTCAATTAATTGCTTCGCTAATTGATGTGAGCGAACGAATCGTTGGTTATGCCCAATCATTAATTTTTTGCCGTTATTCTTAGCAGCTTCAATCATTGCATCTGCTTCTTCTTGAGATGTTGCCATCGGTTTTTCACATAAAACATGAAGACCGTTGTTCAAAGCTTCAATTGAAACTGGTGCATGTAAATAGTTTGGTAAACATACACTGATTGCATCCAATTGCTCGCTTGCAAGTAGTTCTTTATAATCTGTATAAGCCTTCGCTTGATAGACTTTAGCAATTTCATTAACACGCTCTTCAACAATGTCACAAACCGCTACGATTTCTACAGCTTTATTTGCAGCATATTCTGGAAGATGACGATATTTCGCAATACTTCCACAACCGATAACACCAATTCTTAATTTACTCATAAGACTATTCCTCCCATTGTATGTTTATCTAGATTATTTTTCAGAAATTGCTTCTAATGGTTTTGCGTTTCCGTAAACAGGTCGCTTGCGAGATACAGGCTTTACATAAGCGACTGCATTTTTTATAACCTGTTGAACCTGCTCGTTATGATAAGTTGGATATGTTTCATGACCTGGACGGAAATAGAAAATTCGTCCGTTACCACGTTTAAAGACACAGCCACTTCGAAACACCTCTCCACCCTCAAACCAGCTCGTAAAGATTAGTTCATCTGGAGCGGGAATATCGAAATGCTCGCCATACATTTCCTCCTTCTCTAACTCAATGTATTCCCCAATTCCATCTGCAATCGGATGACTCGGATCAACGACCCAAATTCGTTCTCTATCATCTGCTTCACGCCATTTAAGATCACAGCTCGTACCCATTAACTCTTTAAAGATTTTTGAAAAATGTCCTGAATGTAGCACAATAAGTCCCATTCCATCAAGGACACGCTCTTTCACTTTTAAAACGATTTCATCCTGAACCTCGTGATGCGCAAGATGTCCCCACCAAACAAGTACATCTGTATTTTGCAATACCTCATCTGTTAATCCATGCTCATGATCATCAAGAGTAGCTGTCTTCACTTCGTAATTTTCTTCTTGTAAAAAATCAGCAATAGCACCGTGAATTCCTTTTGGATAAATATCGCTGACAACTGGATTTTTCTGTTCATGTCTATTTTCGTTCCAAACTGTAACTCTTGTCATTTCTTCATCATCCTAATCTATTTGTTTATTTAAGAGATACCTATGACATTTACTAAAGTGAAATCTTGTCCTCCGTGAGCTTGGCTCTCCCATTCCCTTTGTTGATTGCTTTATCATTGATTTTGAATGACTCGATGTCATTCGGACAATCTTAGTTTATAAATTCTTTTTCATCATATGATCTGTGACCAGTTTGTTAGAACAATATTTATCTATTTAGTGAACCGGTTAACATTCGCTACGTTTCCTGCTTATTTGCTTAAAATCACCTCCTTAAATCGCCTTTGTGCTTTTCCGTACAACTATCTCAACAGGTAGCACTGTAAGCTTCGGAATCCCCTTCTTATCTTCAATAACATCTATCGCTGTCTCTGCTGCGACCGCTCCTTTACGGAATACATCTTGGCGGATAGTTGTTAAGCTTGGTGACGAATAACGGCTAACCATTAAGTCATCAAAACCGACAATCGAAAAATCATCTGGTACGCTTATTCCTAAATCGGTAAGAGATTTAATGATGCCTAGTGCCGTAATATCTGATGAAGTAAAAAAAGCTGTCATTCTCTTATCCTTTGCAATCTCTCCGCCTATCTTATAACCGCTTTCAAATGAATTAATTCTTCCCTCCATGACCATGTCTTCATTTAATTCGATGTTCGCTTCCTTTAATGCTCTCTTAAATCCTTGATATCGTTGCCCATCAACATCAGAGTCCACTCTGCCATTTGAGATGAAGCATATTTTCCGATGTCCTAATTCGATTAAATGCTTCGTACCTAAATAGCCACCATGCTCATCATCAATCCGTATATTATGAAATGAATCCAAATCCTGTTCAAACGAGTCAACAAAAACGAGTGGGGTAGACAACGCTTTCATTTCATCGAAAACTTTTTTCGGAAACTTCCCGAGTACAATGACTGCATCAAGATTACGCTTCATTACCCATGTCTTGCATTCCTCAGCCTTTGAAATACCCGATATGAGAAAATCATATCCCTTTTTCCTGCACATATATTCGACACCACTCAGTAGCTCGCTAATATAATGATTTTCTTTAAAAAGCGGTGCAAGTGAATCACCGACCAAAGGCATAATGACGCCGATCATTTTTGATTCTCTTTTCGAAAGACTAATCGCAGTAAAGTCTGGCTGATAATTTAATTGCTCAATAGCTGATAAAACTCTTTCTCTCGTTTCATCTGATACCTTATTAACCCCATTAAGGACATAGGATACAGTTGCTGAAGAAACGCCAGCATATTTAGCTACATCTTTAATTGTTATTTTTGCGTTCATATTTCCTCCGGTTAAACGGTTAACTAACTTTGATCACATTATATACCAGCATGATTTTTTGTTCAATGTCTTATTTTGTTGAAAATGAATAAAATTTAAATATCAATTATTTTTGGTTTCATACTAAAAAAGGGAGCATCCGCTAAAGGATGTCCCTTTGTTACTAGTTTTAGCCCGTTTTTTCGAATAAAAGGGCAATTATGAGTGTTCACTAGCCTTTTGAATTTTTATTTCGTTTCTTTATCAATGATAATCCTTTTACTATCTTTAGCCTTGATCCTATACCTAAATAAACGAACACCCCTGCACAAATGGAAATGATTGAGGTAAGAAATGATCTCGAATATAAGCCTAGAGCTTCAAGTAGCCATAGCTCTGTTAAAAACTTCACAATCCAAACAGCGATAGACATGACCAAAACTAACAAGAAAACTTCCTTTAATGTTTGAAGTAATGGCAATACCTTGTATTGGAGTTTATTCTTAATGAAGACTGTGTTAAATAGAATTGAGACGATAAACCCAATGTATGTAGCTAAAATTGGACCGATTTCCCCTATATATTGTACGAGTAGAAAGTTGAAAGCTATCTTTAAAATAATCCCAAAAATAATTCCTAGGATTAATTTCTTTTGCTCGTTTATCCCTTGCATAATGGCAGCTGTTACTGTAAACAATGCAAAAATAACGGCACCTAATGAGTACCATTGTAAAATACCCCCACCTAACTCAGGACTGTTTTCTAATCCAAACACCATCGTATAAATTGGCTTTCCTAGAATACATAGGCCCATTGCAGCTGGCAGAGTAAAGAATACTAGAATTTGCATAGTTTGAGTTATCTTACTTTGAACTTCTTGCACTCTTCCACTAGTAAAGGCTGAAGTGATGCCTGGTATTAAAGACATACCGAATGCTGTTGCCAATGAAACTGGAACCATAACGAGAATTTGCGCTAAGCCAATAACTGAATTAATTGTCTCTGCTTCATCTAGCTTGTAACCTATCGACCGAAACAATTCATTAATCGTAAAGGTATCAATGTTCTGATATATCGGTATTGTAAGTCCTGTAATAACAAAGGGAATGGCATATCCAATCAATTCTTTAAACATGGAAAGAACGTTTAAGTCTTCGTTATTTAGACTCATATCTCTTTGTTTCTTTATTAATTTTCTTCGTTTATAGAAAACGACTAATAACACACCAAATCCCGCTACTCCACCAATAAACGCAGCAAAGGTTGCAATCCCGACAGCATTTGTTAGCGAGCTATCTAAAAAGTTTATCGCTACATATCCACCTACCAAGATAAAGACAATCCTTACTACCTGCTCTATCACTGTACTTAATGCAGAAGGGCCCATAGATTGGCTCCCTTGGAAGTATCCCCTGAAAATACTCATTACTGGAATTACTAACAAAGCATAGCTGACGAGACGAATAACAAATTGAACATCCTCTACCGAATTACCTGTTGGATCATTTGCGTCTATTAATATTTCTGCTAGAAATGGTGCCATTAAATACAAAGCAGTAAATGAGATAATACCGCTTATAAGCATCAAATACATTCCATATCTTAATAGAGTTAAACCAACTCTATAATTACCTAATTCATTATATTTCGAAACAAATTTGGAAACAGCAAGTGGAAGACCTATTGTTGAAATACTTAACAAAATTGTATAAGGACCGTAAGCATATTTATACAACGCATATCCTTGTGTCCCTACTAAGGCCGTGAACGGAATAATATAAATGAAGCCCAAAATCTTAGATATTAGGCTTGCTGCTGTTAAAAAGAAAGTTCCTCTTATAAATTTACTCTCCACTAAAACACCTCAATTACTAACTTCTATCAATTCTTTCTTCTTACCAATTTTCTCATCATTCTATATTAACATATATATCCATTCACATTTTAGAAGAATATCCATTATGAAGTATTTTATTTCGATAACTATTCGCGATTTTATTCCAGAAGACAAAAAAAGAAACTCATCCATTACAGGAGAGTTTCATTTCTTTTTATACAATTAAGAACGTTATTTTTATCAACCTAACCTATGCTTTTTTTGCTACTTTACTAAATTGACTTAAGACTAGCCCAAGAAGCAAACCTACTAACGCAGGCGCAATCCATTCCAACCCGTACGTAGCGAATGGTAAATATCCAATCATGACTTGCAGGACACCGAGATTCAATCCAAAGGCATTCAATCCACCTATTATCGCAAAAATTGCTGTAAATAAAATTGTCGTCGCATATACCTTTCGCGGATGTTTAAAATACCGATGAAAAAACGTTAAGGCAATTAGAACAATTGTTAAAGGATATGCCGTAACTAAGAAGGGCACGGAAATTTTCAAAATTTGATTTAAACCTAAATTTGAAAGAATCAATCCTACTAAAGTAACTGAACGGACAACCGTTTTATAGCTAACCTTTGACATAAGATTTGAAAAATATTGACCACATGCAGTCGTTAACCCGACAACTGTTGTAAAGCACGCAAGCGTAAAGATAATTCCTAGTAATGTCTTTCCACCTTGTCCTAATAAAAGCGTTGCTGCAGACGATAAAATATCTGTTCCATTTTCATATGACCCTACTTGAGCCATTCTTGCTCCAATCACACCTAAACTAATATAAACAAGCGACAATAATCCACCTGCAATCAGGCTTGCCTTTATCATATAGTTTGTTAGTTGCTTTCGGTCTGACACTCCTCTTTTTTGGATTGATGTCAAAATAACAATCCCAAATGCGAGAGCAGCAAGGGCATCCATTGTATTATATCCCTCAATAAATCCCTTTGAAAAAGCTCCAGATGAATAAGCAGTGGATGGTGCTTGGAACCCATCATCAAGCTTGACAAAGCCGACAACACATAAAATAACCATTGAGATCAGTAATACTGGTGTTATCCAGCGACTCATATACTTTTCCATTTTCTCTGGATTTAAACTAACAAAATAAACGAGTGCAAAGAAAACGAGCGTAAACAAAAACAAACTAATCGGCGAATGAGCAGTCTCACTTAAAAAAGGCTTAATCCCCATTTCATATGCCACATTTGCATTACGTGGAATTGCTAAAAATGGACCAATACATAAATAAATGATGACCATAAATGACGTGCTAAAAACAGGATGGACTCTGTCTCCAATTGCTTGAACTCCACCCTTTACTAGCGATATTGCAAACAATACTGCAAACGGAAGCCCGACACCCGTTACGATAAAACCAATCATTGCAGCCCAAAACGATGTACCAGACTGCAATCCTAGAAAAGGCGGAAAAATAAGATTACCCGCACCAAAAAACATTGAAAATAACATAAGTCCAATTAAAACAGTATCGATTTTCTTCATTTTATTTTCCCTTCTTTTAAACAGACTAAAGCGTATGCGTCTTGAATAGCTTTGACAAACAAAACACAAATATGTGACCTGGGAGGAGCTAAACGCTAAGCTGTTGTTAAGCAATTGATCATTTCCTAACCAACTAAAAAACCCGCCCCTGTACGTGCATAGGGACGAGTATGATCTCGCTTTTCCACCCTTATTCCATAAAGCTTAAGGCACTCTATTAACGTTCCCCCTAATAACGAAGGAATTCCAACATAGTTTTTATATCGTGAAACGAACAGAATTCACAGGTGAAACTAATCACAATTCGAAAGGATTGCAAAATTTCTTCGCTCATTAGTTACCTTTAATAAATTTGCCAGCCTATTTTTGAAATTTCTTATTATTATAAAATAATTTATCAAAGGGGATATATACTGTCAATATATTATGAAATTCTGATAATTTCCAATTTTTTCTCGATTTTATTTTGCGCAATAAATTATTTCAAGATATAAACATTCTTTTTTCTTTATATATATTCCCTCCAAAAAATTTAAGCCTTACTTGACGAATATCATTGTATTAGTGTACTATCCAAATAGTACACTAATACAAAGGAGTCTTATTATGGGTCCAATAACAGGTTTATTAAAAAAGGATTTTAAAATTTCTAGGTGGCTGTTTTTCACATCTTTAATCCTCCTACTTATCGTTTTAGGAGCTGGTTTTGGCTATTCTTCCTATGCGAAACAACATGCGGGAACATTCGTCATCTTTATTTTATCTGGGTTAGCTCTCATCCTTTACACACCATTGATGATGTTTTCTGTTTTAAAAATTGAGGGAAAAAATCAACTATGGCTATATAGTCCGCGATCAAGTCTAACCTTACTTTTATCAAAATTTATCGTTATCCTTACCTATCAAGTGATCCTACAAATTCTTTTATCGATTTATGGAGCAATTAGCTTATATTGGTTCGGAAAATCTGTATATGAGCAAATAGGTGTTGGGTTTTTCATCGAGGCAATTGTTTATTTAAATATTTTCATACTGCTACTAGGGATATTTTTCTCATGCTGGATCTGCTTCTATTGGGCTTTTTACCATGCATGCGCACATTATCCAAAGCTAAAGCCGTTTAGATGGCTAATTATTTTAGCGATGTTTATTGCTTATAACACTTTTGAAGGTCTCTTATTAAAAATAACGATTATCAATGATTGGATGACAAAATACTCCGTAAAGATCATCTCAACTCCTGAGTTTTCTTATGAAAAAGGAGGCTGGGTAGTTAACTTTGGTGAAGGCACAATACCTGTTCTACCTTTTCTCTATTACGTCATTTTATCTATTATCCTCGTTTTAGCTGCTGCAAGATTACTTGAACGGAAAGTAGAGGTGTAATCAGTGTCAGACGAGTTTCAATCATCCAAGCCAATATATATGCAAATTGTTGACAAAATTATTATCGATATTATTAGAGGAAAGCAAAAAATCGGCGATAAAATGCCGTCAGTTCGGGAAATGGCCGTCCAAATGGGGGTTAATCCTAATACAGTCCAGCGAACATATTCTGAGTTAGAAAGGATGGGTATCGTGGAAACAAGAAGAGGACAAGGTACATTTGTTGTAGAAAATGAACAGCTTCTTAACGAAATCAAAGGCTCTCTCCAAACCGAAATCATTAAAACCTTTGTCGAGAAAATGAGTGAGATGGGTGTTACGAAAGATCAAATGATGGCATGCTTGAAGCTTTATCTTGAGGAGGAACAATAACGATGTCAATCCAATTACGCGACATAGTGAAAAAATACGGAAGCAATTATGCCTTAAATATGATCAATCTCACCTTTGAGAAAGGGAA
>JAPSLL010000043.1:19431-35647 GCA_031180805.1 Bacillus sp. (in: firmicutes) | reverse complement strand
CTACTGGTCCTACTGGTCCTACTGGTCCTACTGGTCCTACTGGTCCTACTGGTCCTACTGGTCCTACTGGTCCGACAGGAGCTTAATAAAAAAAATAGCAATTAATTTTTTCTATCTGGAAGGGAGTTCCCTTTCAGATATTTTTTTATATGATGTTTTACAACGAAATAAAACATGAAAGTTCCTTAAAAACACTTTTATGTATAAATCAACAAAAAAATAGCACAAACCAATTCTCAATTGTGCTACTTTCATTTAACTTAATTCTGTAAAATTTCTTTATACTTCTTTAACATCATTTGACTATTTGTTATCATGTCATGATGTATTTCTACATATTTTCTTCCCTTTTTTCCTATTTCAGATAGCATATCTATATTTTTCAAGCTATATTCAATACATTCTTTGATTGTATCTGGGTTTGCAATGATGATGGGGAGTTCTTTAGAATATTTTTCTTTCATAAAATCACTAATCCAACATATAACCGGTTTTCCAAGCGCCATTGCTTCTACGGCAAAAAGACCGTAACTACCTATATGAAGCTGGTCAATTATTAAATCTGCCTTTTGATAAATTTCCATTGCCTCTTTATGGGATTTACCTTGTACTAAAATAAAATCAAATTCATAATGTTCCTTTAAGGTTTCAATTGCTTTTAATATATGTTTTGTACCTTTAATATATGGAGATGTTGGAGCATGAGCTATTACTGGTCGTGAATTTTTAACTTGTTCAATTGTTGGTTTATATTGTTCTAAATCAATCATAGATGGAATGATAATTGTCTTATCATAATAATTATTTACGTAGTGGTACAATTCTTCATCAAAAACAACACAATGTTTAATATGTTCAGAGAGTTTACTCAATCTCCATTTTAGATCATCTTCATTTTGATTTTTTACTAATGCGTAAGGGTTTAACTTCCTTGCTTCTGAAAATAGACGAACATCACTCCCCCAATGCTGCATAATTAACGATTTCTGAGATTCGTTTAATATTTCTAAATCAGACCAGTCTAAAGTTAACGTTGTTCCCCAGTGAAAATGAAAAATATCATAATTTGAAATTAATTCTTTTGTTAGTTTTCTTAATCTAGAGTTGATTACTGGATTGCTTCTTTGCCCAATTAAATTCCATTCATAATTCGATTGATAACCTAGATAATATGGATAATAATTAAGTGTGTGTGCTTTTACATCCAACATATCCAATCCTTTAGATAACGTGTTCATTTGGTTTGCAATTTCCATTGAACCTTGTAACACTCTTGGAGGAGCTGATTTCGGAAATCTGTTAATGAATTCAAGATTCAATTTGATAGACTTCCCTTTCCATTTGATATCATTAATTGTGTTTTTTCCTTTATTAAGATAGTCATCAATCACAATATAAAGTTGATTTAATTCTTGCACTTCAGGAAATAAATCCTTTCCTCTCCAACACCATAACCATGCATTCGTATAGTTTCCCTTCTTAATACTTATAAATGCTTGAATAAAGTAATAATCCTCTACATTTATAAGATGCTGTTGAAATTTATTTAAAGTTTCTTCAGCAAGTATAATATCATTATCATTAAATTTATCTAAGATACTGCTAATTATTTCATCCATTATTCCACTCCTATCATTTCCTTTTATCCTCTCACCTTACATAATTATGAAACAACTAACCCTAAAGGAACCTATAAAGCTAATAAAATAACAATTCATGGATATATATTTTACCAATCTAAGGTAACCTTTATAGCTCAAATAAGCTTGCACATCCTACACACTTTAAAAATTTTGAAAAACTGATTTGCAAAACTAATAGGACAAAAAGAATGTTTTGTTCGTTATTTAAAGTCCCTCTATTTGTTTAATCCTTATAATTAAGCCCTTTTTTTGAAAAGTAGGAATCAGTCCATACATTTCGACCTCAACAAAAGTAAACTATAGAAGCATGTTACTCACATCTAAAGGAGTGTATTAATATTGGTAACAATTAGTCTTTGTATGATTGTTAAAAATGAAGAAGAAGTGCTTGCTCGGTGTCTTGATACTGTAAAAGACATAGTAGACGAGATCAATATAGTTGATACTGGTTCTACAGACCGTACTGTTGAAATTGCTAAACAATATACCGATAGAGTCTATTATTTTGAGTGGATTGGTAATTTTGCTGCAGCTAGAAATGAATCGTTTAAATATGCTACGAAAGATTACATCCTTTATCTAGATGCGGATGATGTCCTATTAGAGGCAGACCAAAAGAAGCTATTAGAACTAAAGGAAACACTCGATCCCTCTGTTGATTCTGTATCTATGTATTATGACGCAGGTACTGATGAATATGGAAATGTTACTATCCGTTATAGAAGAAATCGATTAGTAAAACGCGAAAAGAATTTTGTCTGGAAAGGAGATTGCCACCAGTATCTTGAGGTATACGGGAAAATTATTAATTCTGACATCTCAGTCACTCACAAAAAAATAAAACATTCAGTTGGGCGCAACTTGAACATATATCAAACCAAGCTTGATAGAGGTGACGTGTTTTCAGCAAGAGACTATTTCTACTATGGAAATGAGCTAAGAGAAAATGGTCATTACGAAAAAGCGATTGAAAGTTATAACGAAAATATTGCAATAAAAGAAGGCTGGATAGAAGATAAAGTTTATGCTTGTATAAATAAAGCTGACTGTTATCGATATCTTGGAGACTCTGAGAATGAATTAAAAAGCTTATTCGAGTCATTTGAATTTTCAAAAACGCCAAGGGCAGAGACTTGTAGTAGAATAGGGTATTATTTTCAAAGAAAACAGGATTTTCACTCCGCTGTTTATTGGTATAACTTAGCCACTCAATTAATTCCACCCGAGGATAAATGGAGCTTTAGCTATCCCGCTTATTATACTTGGTATCCTCATTTACAAATGTGTGTTTGTTATTACCGATTAGGTGACTTCAAAAAGTCCTACGAACATAATGAAAAAGCTCTTTCTTATCGTCCTAATGATGAAAGAATATTACAAAATAAAATTCTTTTAGAGAAAAAATTGAACATTACTCATTAAACAAAAACGTGTAAAAAATTAAAGCTGCCATTCAAATGGTGGTTTTTTGTTGAAAATAAAGAGGTTAATTAGTTTACTTGCCGTTACGACAAAACTATGACTCTCATACGTTAATGTGACGACAACTTAGGAAGTTGACCAAAGGAGGACATTATGATTCAACTAATTGACTTAAAAAAGCAGTTTCAATCTGTTAAAACTGAAATATTACAAGAAATTGAACACGTTCTTGATAGTGGACAATATATACTTGGTCCAAAAGTTAGAGAATTAGAAAAAAGTATTGCAACTAAGCTTGGTGTTTTAGATGCTGTTGCAGTTGGAAACGGAACAGATGCATTAGTTTTGACTCTAGAAGCATATGGAATTGGGAACGAGGATGAAGTCATTACGAGTCCATTTACTTTCTTTGCGAGTGCAGAAGCTATCTCAAGAGTTGGTGCAACACCAATTTTTGCTGATGTAGATCCTTTAACCTATACAATTTCACCTGCTAAAATTGAAGAAAAAATTACAAGTGCAACAAAAGCAATTATTCCTGTTCATATATTTGGTCAATCAGCAGATATGGATGAAATTATGGATTTAGCAAAAAAATATCAGCTTATCGTTATTGAAGATGCGTGCCAAGCATTTGGTGCTACGTATAAAGACAAAGCAGTCGGTTCGCTAGGTGATGCAGCTTGCTTTTCATTTTTCCCTACAAAAAACCTCGGTACATTAGGTGATGGAGGTATAATAACTACCTCTGATTTAGAACTTTCTAAAAAAATTCGCAGTTTACGTACACATGGAACATCAAAGAAATATTACCATGACACAATTGGTTACAATAGTCGATTAGATGAAATTCATGCAGCCATTTTACTCATACTTTTAAACAAAATAGATAGCTGGAATAAAAAAAGAAGAGAACTAGCATTACGTTACAATCAAGCACTTTCAAATGCTACTTTAACTCTTCCAGTTGAAAAAAGCGACCGCTCTCACATCTATCATTTATATTGTGTAGGCTCAGAAAAACGGGATCAATTTATCGAAAGGTTAACAAAAGAAGATATTCATACAGGAGTATATTATCCATTATGTCTTCATCTGCAAAATGTTTACGCACATTTAGGTTATAAAAAAGGTGATTTTCCAGTTTCCGAGAAATTATCTGAAACATTATTCGCACTACCGATGTCCCCTTTCTTACTTGAAAGCGACCAAGATAAAGTCGTTACGGTATTACGTAGAGAGGTGGAAAACAGAAGTGACAATTAGATTTGGCATTATTGGTTGCGGATTTATTTCAAAGCGTCATCTTGACTCTATCGCTCATTGTCAAAATGCTAAACTTGTAGCAGTAAGCGATATACAAGCAGAAAGAATGAATGAGGCGATTACTTATTATAAAAAAGCATCTAATACTCATGAAACTGTGAAAAAATATTCAACCTATACAGATATGATTGAAAGTGAAGAAGTTGATGCTGTCGTTATTTGTACAATTTCTGGTTTACATGCAGAAATGGCAAAAATTTCACTAATTGCAGGAAAGCATGTGATCCTTGAAAAACCAATGACACTTTCATTAAAAGAAGCAGAGGACATTATCCAACTAGCAAAGGCAAAAAACCTTCAATTAATGATTTGTCATCAAATGCGTTTCAGACCTATTATGCAAAAGATTAAAGAAGTAATAGATGAAGGGAAAATCGGCAGACCTTATTTAGGAGTTGCTTCAATTCGCCTTAATCGCTCTCCAGAATATTATGCAGGTGCAACATGGCGTGGTGACTGGGGTAAAGACGGTGGTATGTTAATAAACCAAGGTATACATGTAATCGACTTATTACAATGGTTTTTAGGCGATGTAAAAAATGTATATGGTGATATCGCAAGGTTTTCTCAAACAAAAGAAACAGAAGACATCGCACTCGGAATCCTTACCTTTGCAAATCAAGCAAAAGGAATCATTGAAGCAAATATCATTACACAGCCCAAAAATTTAGGATATCACTTATCAATTTACGGTGAAAAAGGCTGTATTTCCCTGGAAGGACCATCATTAAATTCAATCTCAAGGTGGTTCATAAAAGATGAAGTAACAAATATTAACGAGTTGGAACAATTAATGAGCGACCAAAATGAACAGTTATATATGTATAAGAACTTTATTGAATCTATCCACACACATAATCAACAAGTTCTTATTTCTGGCGAAGAAGGGAAAAAAGCATTAGAAACCATTTTCGCGTTATACAATTCTACACTAACAGGGAAAAGTCAAAACCTCCCATTAAATAATTTTAATACAATTAATATGAAATCTAAAGGTGGTCCAACATGAAATTCGGAAAAATTTTAATTACAGGTGGTGCAGGTTTTTTAGGTTCTCAGTTAGTCAAAAAAATGATACCTGTTGCTGAGCATATTTATATTATTGACGACCTTTCAACAGGGAATAAATCATCAATTCCTATTGCAAAAAATATCTCGTTTTTTCATGCAAGTATTACTGATGAAGAAACTTTAGAGCATGTACTTCCTGAAGTCGAATATGTTTTTCATTTAGCATGTAAAAACTTAGTTTTATCTTACAACAACATTCAAGATGATTTTGAAACAAACTTATACGGTGGCCTATTGTTATTACAAAAAACAGAGCAACTTTCCCATAATTTAAAACGATTTGTATACACTTCTACTGCATCAGTATATGGAGATGCCGCTATTTTACCTACTCCTGAAAGCTACCACAAGACAAAATTACCTTACTCTGCAAGCAAATTTTCTACCGAACATTATTGCCATGTGTTCCATCATATGTACAAATTACCAGTTACAATTCTCCGATTATCAAATGTTTACGGCCCTGGCCAATTAATTAGTAATCCATATTGTGGAGTTGTGGCTAAATTTTTTGAAGCGGCTATGAACAATCAATCTATGGATGTTTTTGGTGACGGAACACAAACTAGAGATTTTACTTATATTGAAGATGCCTTAAATGCAATATTTCTAGTCGCTACAAACGATCAGTCAATTGATCAAGTCTACAATGTTAGCACCGAAAAAGAAACTTCAGTACTCGACCTTGCAAGGGAAATTAATAAAGTTTGTGGAAATCGGGAATTAAAGTTATCATTCCTTCCAAAAAGATCCGTCGATGTCGTTCAACGTAGATGTCTCGACCATTCAAATTTAAAAAAGCTGGGGTGGGAGTGTCATTACAGCTTACTCTTAGGCTTATCAAAAACATATCAATGGCTAACTCGAGGTGAAAATTCATGAAAATATTCCACGGTACAACCGAAATAGCAGGACAAATGGGTATTTTAAGTGACGGTTTAAAACAACAAGGCTTCGAATCAACAGGTTATAACACTTATCATTCTTATCTTGGTTACAAGGATAACCTAATTAACACGAGTGAAGACGAAATTAAGAAAATGAAGGATGAAATCATCGATTCTTTCGATATCTTTCATTTTCATTACTGTACAACACTTGACAAAAACTATGAGGATCTTCCACTCATCTTTAATAAACAAAAAAAGATGATTATGCATCATTGGGGAAATGACGTACGATTTCATGAACAAGCAAAAGAAAACAACCCTTATGTCTATACTGGAGATTCACCAGCAAATGAAGTGATTCATGAAAGGTTATCGAAAATAACTCCTTATATTAAACAGGCAATCGTTCAAGATTATGAAGTTTATGACTATGTAAAGGATTATTATGATAAAGTCCATGTCGTGCCAATAGCGATTAATTTACAGCATTTTAAACCATTCTACCCTCCATTACACAAAAAGAAGCCATTACTGCTACACGCTCCAACAAATCCTGATTTTAAAGGAACTGTTTATATCGAAGAAGTAATTGATAAATTAAGAAAGAACTATGATTTTGACTACCAAAGAATTGAAAAAATGAGCCATGATGAAGTTATTGATTTATATGAAAAAGCGGATATCATTATCGACCAAATACTTTGTGGCTCATACGGACTATTGAGCGTTGAATCGATGGCCTTAGGAAAACCTGTTGTTACCTATATACGTCCTGATTTAGTTTCCACTTTCCCTAGTGTTTTACCGATAGTAAATGCGAATCCAGATACTTTATACGAAAAAGTGAAGATCCTATTAGAGCAACCTCTATTAAGGCAAAATTTAGGGATATTAGGTAGAGGATATGTAGAAAAGTACCACGATCATCGTATTATTACAGAACATTTAATTAACATTTATAAAAATCTTTAATAGTAAAATAGTTATTGCTTTTCTAACATTCATCCTAAAATTATTGATTTTAATATATATAGGAAGGCTTAGTTCATTGAAATTTATAAAGTTAAAAAGGCTTTATTCTGCAGGACATGTGTTCAAAGTATCACCGGACACATGTCTTTTAAATTTCACTTAACTAGTTTTTCATGATGAAAAACGGGAAAAAAATAAAATTCTTATGGAAACAATATCAATTTTTAGAACTCTTATAGCTAAAAAGATACTAATCATACAAAATAAAAAAAGCTTAGCACTTTATAATTAAATAAAGCTCTCGAGTCTATTGTACGTAAAAATCGAGAGCTAATTTTTAACCATTTACTTAACCTATTTAATAATTACTTGCTTCTTCGCTCAATTAGATTAATCCCAAGCCCCATTGTGATTACTCCAATCAATAACATCATTAATAACGACATCATCACATCTTGAATGCCAGCATTATAAAAAATGACAGACATAATTGCCTCCATAGCATGAGCCAATGGAAATAAATCAGCGACAAACAACAACACAGAATTCGTAATCGTCCCTGGCATCATATATGCTCCGCTAACAAGTGGAATGAGTGGGATCAATGATGGATAAATAGCATAAAATTGCTCTGGAGTTTTCACAAAACCAGTAATTAACATAGCAACGCTAATCATACTAAAAATGAAGAATGCTGCAATCAATATAATAATCCATAGATTATCTCCCACATCATAATTCATCACATATTTAAACAACAAAAGTACAACAATAAATTGAAACATAGTGATAAGAAAGCTATATAGAATATATCCCGAGTACATATTAGTTTTACTTATCGGTGACAGAATCATTCGGTTCCAAATGCCCGAAACTTTATCATGTGTTACATTGTTAACCTTTAAACCTAGAATAAACATGGAAATCAAAAATGTAAAAGCAAACAATAATTGAGTACTCATATTATAATTAGGAAGCTCTTCCTTATCTAACCCTTGTGTCTCAATTTGGATTGGTGCATCGGCTAGATAGTTATCGAATTCCCTTCGTACATTTTCGTTACTCTCTGAGCTTTCGATCGCGCTAATTTGTGCCTCCCTTTGAAATACCTTTTCAATATGCTGCTGAACATAAGACACGGTTGGAAGTTCACTTTTTATGATTAATCTATAATCCATCTCCATTAACTTTACTGCTACATCAACTTTACCATCCCTTACATCCTCACGCGCTTTAAATGGATCGACTATATCAAACTGTATCGTACTATCAGAATTCAATAACTTTTCCCATTTCTTCTCAATTTCCGCTGCGTTTTCCTCTTCGCTAAAAATAACAACAGTTGTCGGAGAATTAACACCTCCAGCAAATAAAAGAGTAGCGAGAATACTTCCAGCAATAAATAATAGCAATATTAGAGGGTTACGTTTGTCTTTTGTAAATTGTGCCCATACAACTGAATTCATTACGCTTCCCCCCTTTTCGGATATAAGGCTAAACTTAATACCATACATAGTAAAAAGAACCCTATTAGCAACATACTCGGCATGACGATATTAGAAATATCCTCATATTGGACCCATTCCGTTAACATAACTAGAGATTGGCCGTTTGGAGTCCATTCTCCTATATGCTGTAGCCAATCAGGAAATAAGTAAACAGGTACAAAATTTCCTCCGATTAAACCTAAGAGTAATATTACTAACATAAAAATTCCATTTGCTGCATCGATATCTTTCATCCGTAGTGAAATCGAGGTAAAAACAGCAGCTAATCCTGCAATCGACAATGAAAGTAAAGTAACGATTCCGACAGTACCAAGCCAGAATGTTATTGTATGATTTGGAAAAACGTTTAAAATAAAGTGAGACAAAATAAATACGAACATAATTTGCAACCAAGCGAGACAAAACGTTGATACGATTTTCCCAATTAAAAAAAGCATTGGATGACTATTAGTCAATAAAATCCGATGGAATACGTGTTGTCTAATTTCCTCTCCCGTTTTTGTGGCTACAGTAGATGCAAGGAATAAAGCAAACAATGCTCCCATTGCCACAGTAAAATATTGGGTTATAGTAAAGCTATTACCTGCTCTAACTTCCTCCAATCCGCCCTTTGGAGGGATAACCTCTTCCTCAGATCCGCCTCCTATTTTCTGAAGTGCGAGCTGATAATTCATATTATCAATAAAACTATTAATAATTTCATATAAAGTTGTATTATTGTTTGTTTCCTTTTCCATCATAAATTTCAATTTGGTATCTGGTGGTTCTCCTACAAAAGCAGCATATAAACTATCAGCTGTAAAACCATTTGGTATAAATAGGATTCCTTCCAAATCACCATCTTCAACTTTTGTCACTGCCTCTTCTTCCTTAAGTTCATGAACTGTAAGCCATTCCTTCAAATCCTCACTTTTAAGATAATCAATTAACATCTGAACTGGACGAACATTGCTTGCTTGTTCCAATTGTTCAGCTACTTTCGCTTCGTCTAAAGAGGAATCTACAATTAATTTTTCCTTTAATTTTGCCATTGCTTCTGATCCGTCATCCTGATTCACAACGGCTAATTGTAAATCTATATTCGATTCCTTGTCGCTTCCAATCAAACCAGAAAACGCAAAATTTAACACAATAACTAAAAGAATTGGAAGCACAAGTACTGTAATAAGTTCCTTCCGGTCTCGCCAAAATGTTAAGAAATCTTTCTTTATAAAGCTTAACATTACGTATCCCCCTTAATCCCGCAAAGTTCGACCTGTCAAATGTAAGAATACATCTTCAAGGCTAGGAGTTTCTGTATGATAATTAATCAATTGTATATGATGCTGCTCTGAAAGATAGACGAGTTTACTAATCAAATCGCTTCCTTTTTTCGCAATAATTTTCATCTGCACATGAGAAACCTCTACCTTACTGACACCATCGATTAACATAACTTGCTCAGCAAAAGCCTCCTCCATCTTACTTAGCTCAACCTTTATCGTATCCTCTGTAGATAGAATACTTAGCAACTCAGCTTTTGTACCTGCAGCTATAATTTCGCCATGGTCCATAATGTATAAGCGATCACAAAGTTGTTCAACTTCCTCCATATAATGACTTGTGTATAAAATTGTTGTTCCATTATTACTATTTAACATGCGAACAGTTTCAAGAATATGATTTCTCGATTGTGGATCAATGCCAACAGTAGGTTCATCTAAAATTAAAATTTGCGGTTGATGTAGTAATGCTGCTGCAATGTTCACCCTACGCTTCATACCACCAGAAAAAGCTTTCACTAAATCATTCTGGCGATTTTCTAATCCCACGATTTCCAAGGCAATTTGGACCCTTTTTTCTAACTCCTTACCTTTCAATTTATAAATAGAACCAAAAAACTTAAGATTTTCATATGCTGATAGCTCTTGATAAAGCGCTAATTCTTGTGGTACTACACCTAAAATCCCCCTAATCTCTCCTGGTTTATCGATTATATTTACACCATTTAACTTTATTTCACCACTAGTAGGTTTTATAAGAGTTGACAACATTGATATTGTAGTAGATTTACCAGCACCGTTTGGACCTATTAAACCAACTGATTCTCCACTACCTAGATATAAATTGACATTTTTCACTGCTTTTGTTCCTTTGAAAGTCTTGCCTAAATGTAATGCTTCAAGCATAATTTTGCCTCCTTCTTTCATATTTATCTTGTATGTGCATCTTAAAACAAAAAAACCAAAGTCACTACTGACTCTGGTCACTCTTTCATACAAAGGATATTACTTTTGTCACTTTTTCTTTATTATACCAATCGATGGCGTATCGAATAAATCGCTAACTGGGTTCTGTCTCTTAATTGTAATTTATCTAAAATTTGACTAGTTTGATTCTTGACCGTTCCCACTGACAAACCTAACCGTTCGGCTACCTCTTTATTATTCAATCCTTCTCCAATACACTTTAAGATATCTCTTTCCCTTGGTGTTAACGTCGGATCTACTGAGTTAACCACTTCATTTTGTAGTAACGCAGGTACCACCTTTGCAGCAACCTGCTCCTCAAGAGATAGTCCACCGCTTAATGCACTTTTAATCGAACGAATCAGTGAAGTTGTATCACCATTTTTCAACATATAACCACTAACACCAAGTTTCAGCGTTTCCATCACATATTGATTATCGTCAAAAGTTGTGAGCATGAGAATTTTCATATGAGGAAAACGTGAACGTAAAATCTTCGCAGCTTCAATACCATCCATTTCAGGCATCCGTATATCTAATATTGCAACATCAAAGATTTGTTTATCACATAATTCTACTGCTTCCTTGCCATTGCCTGCTTCTCCTGTTACTGTTATCTCGTCATCAGTTTGAATCATCGCCTTAAGACCTTGACGTACCATCACCTGATCCTCTGCCAGCATTATTTTAATCATATTATCCTCTCCGTTTTTGTTAATCGTAAGCTTCCTCTCACAACGAATTGACGCTCATTATAATCAATTTCCAATGACCCTCCAACTTTTTCTAATCGTTCTCGCATCGCTTTCAATCCGTATCCCTCATGAAAGAAAGGATTAGGTGGGGCTAGGTTGATCACTTCAAATCGAAAAATACTCCCACCTGGGGATTCGAACAAAACTTGAGCTTCTCTTGTAGAACTATGCTTCATTATATTCGTAAGAGCCTCTTGTACAGCACGGTAAATGGCAAAAGACTGCTCTCCTGTTAACGGTGCTGCAAATGCTCCATGCTTAACTGAAAAATGTATCTTCATAAAGCTTTCCATTTCTAATTTACGTATTAATCGGATTACACCTTGCAATCCCCCTAGTTCTCTTTGTTTGAAGGATTTTACAGCACGTCTTGTTTCCTCTAAGCTCTCTTCAGCAAGCTCTTTAAGCTTTTCGATTTTTTCTTTGTCCTTATCAGCCGCATTTAAACGGAATACCTCAAATTGCATTAGGAGTGATGTAAGTTTGTGACCAACAGAATCATGGATTTCATGGCCAATCAGCATTCGCTCGTCCTGCCTTGCCCTTTCTTCCTCTGTTACAAGCTGCCTTTTCATCCTTCTGTACTCGTTAAGTAAAGCATTATTCCTTTTTCTTACATCACTTTCCCGTTTATGTATAATTTGGTAATGAATCAATGCGAATAAAAATAACAAATAAAAAAGACCGGTGAATACTAAAAGTGTCGTTGGAAGGGTAACTTCTGTACCAAACCAAATCAAACATCCCAGTTGAACGGCCATCACAACAAAACTTTTGATACGCGGTAGATAAAATACCGCTTCAGCTATTAATAAAGCATGAATTAGTATAAGATATGGACTTAAGATGTTTTCAATAGGGTAAAAGATTACTATAGTTGACAATGATTGTATACAAAATAATACAGTTTGCACAGATGGTTTTTCTTTAAAAAGCGGAAGAATAAATAATATTGTAAAGAATAAACAAATACATGCTAAACGTCCTTCGTTTACTACTTGTGCATATTCTAAAAAAGCTAAAGGCCAGACAACACAATGGATAGATATCCAAATGAAATATATGTTCTTCATTTAAACAAACTCCTATTTTAAAGCTACGTACTGCTCTTTTTCTAAATTATACTATTTATACATGCGATGCACTTCTATAATTGACGAATAATAAGTTTTTAATTTGGTTTTTTATGTTGAAACCATAGTGATTTCTGATTTCAATTGATTTCACCTAACTAAACTAATACCATCACAATTTAAAGAAATGACGTATAGCGATATACGTCATTTCCTTTTGAAAATAGATTTGTTATTATTACATAAATCAAAATTTAAAATAAGGAATCATTTCAACAACATAATTTAGTACAATATTCCAGGATACCTAAATTGCTGATAAATATTTTTAATAAACGAATAAATTTGAATATATGCCGTAATATCCTCTTCATAGATCTGTTTCATTGTTTGGTCTTGGAATTGATAAAGCAATAAACAGTTTTGGATAAATTCATTTGTTAACCCTAAATTTAAATAATCATAAATATGAGTACTGTTATAAGTTGAACCTTTCCCATAATTAATTTGTATACCCGTATGATAATGTTTAGCAAAGACTGAAGTATTGGTTATCCAATTAGTATCTACCTCTGTATTACCATAATAATTCGGATTTGCGACTGCTGCATCAAATCCATATTCCTTCCAGTTCAAACAGCCTGTTGAACCATAATTAAATGGCCAGATTGATAATAATTGGTGCTTATGAATGTATTCATTTGAAGCTTTAACAAGTGCCTCATCACCTGAATTAATTGATTCACGCTGCCATGCAAATCCTCTTAACACAAGCTTATCGTGCAAATTAGTATTCTCTTCCCACCTCATCATAAAACAATCAATCCACCACTGAACTGCTTTTATTCGATCCGAATCATTAACAAAATTAAGGTTATTTCCAAATACATGACCAAATCTTTCTTGTAGTGGATTTGGATAAGGGATGGTTACCCAAACATCCGTACGTTCCCCATATTTTGTGTTTTGATAAAGTGCATCTAAATTAACATCATCCATAAAGAGTCTCTCGATAATTTGTAGCCAATCATTATTTCTCGCAAACTTTCCTAGTCCAGTATGCATTGAATGAATGAAATAATCTTCTCTAACTCGTATTGGATTAAAAATAAATGCCTTGAACATTGTATCAACTGGATTTCCCTCTACAATATAATGTTGATAGTATTTTAGCTCTTCCTTTGTCCAATCAGATGAATATTCATCTGATGCATCTCCACAAGGCAGCATACAAAGGTGATTTTGTATTGAAAGTTCTTCAGCAGTTATATAGCCATTGGAATTATTTGACATGTCGTTAATCTCCTTTTTCATTATCTCATTTTATAAGATATGAAAAATAACTAATGACCGTGCTTCTCCTTTTATACCTAATTAAAAATGTGCTTCTAGAAATGTTGAAGGATGAATATGTAATTATAATTAAGACGATTTTGTTTTTAAGGAGTGAAATTTATGAGCTCAATCGATATTTTTTTTATTGATTACAGCAATGAATCACGAATAATTAGGGCAATTGACTCCTTAGCTTATATAAAAAACAACATATGTAAACTAACAATCTTTCATTACAAAAAGATTCATATAAACACCCCCTTGACTTTAAATAGTCAAGTAATCGTAATGACAGATATTGGCGAACAAATAAATCAACTTGTTAATATTAGTACTTCTGACTATATAATGTTTTTGTATTCAGATGAAATCCTAACATCCGAAATAGATCATCCCTCCCTTTCTTCCAAGGAAAATAGTTTCATTATGACCAGCATGATAACTGTTAGGAACCTATCAATTAAAAGACCATTTATTATCAATGCTTCTTTATTAAAAAAATACCCTTTACTCTCCTCTAAATTTGTTCCTTTTAATGAAGCGTGCTTTGTAGGGTGGCTTATAAACCAAAATTTAAAATCATCTTCTCATTACGTAGGAGTAAGGCAACTAAGGAAAAAAATAGATACTGCTAATATGCATAAATGGAAGTATCTCGAAAAATTCACCTTAAAAATGGATAGAAAATATACTCCGTTTTCTCTTTCAGTGATGATGTCAACTTATAATATGGAAAAGTATATCGAAACAGCACTTTTATCATGTATATTGCAACATGAACCATTCCAGCATATATACGTAATCGATGATGGTTCAACTGACAGAACACGTGATATATTGGCAAAATGGTCATCTGAAAGGAATAATATTACAATTTTTTACAAAGAAAATGGTGGAAAGGCAAGAGCACTAAATTCCATATTGCCGAAAATAACCTCTGATTTTATTTTAGAAGTAGATGGGGATGATTGGCTTGATCCTGATACTGTAACAACTCTTTTAAACCAATTGCTTTCTTTACCGAACGATGTATCGGCATTGTACGGAAATTTAAAAATTTGGAAGGAAGTCACTCCTTCACTAATAAAATATAAAAAGTCACGTATAGGGAAACAAATTGATTCACATACAGAATTATTTACATACCCTCATCCTTTAGGACCTAGAATTTATCGGACAGATAAATTAAAAAGTATCGGTGGATTTCCAGTTATTTCATTCGAAGATGGGAGACTGTATGAGGACGTTTGTGTATTATATAAGTTATTAGAAAAAGGAAAGGTTATGTATAAAGATTTTTCAATTTACAATGTCCGACAGCATGCCAATAGTATTACAAAAAAAAATCAATCCAAATGGAATGATTTTATAACATACTTGACTACCTCACCTTTATAATGCGAGATCCCCTCATCTTCTTTTCTTCAGTTGCCTATTAAGACAAGGGGTGTCCTACTAGTTAATATGGTAAATCAAAGAACTCGTATAAAATTTATAGCTTCGATAGGAATATAACGATATCCCCTTGATCCATATTCTAAAGGTTCTACTAATGTAACGATATCACCATTTATTTCCTCTAACAAACCTTCAACTTCTACAGTATCTGTACTAACCTCAATATCAGATCCTACCTGACGCAATAATTCGTCAATTAATAATTTTTCATACATCATGTGACCCTCCTTTATAATTGTGTCACGACTTCTATTTTATTTATCGGAATGAATACTGTATAACCAACTACAATATAATCCTTCATGACTGCTAATAAAGTACCTGAAATATCTCCAGAGGATGTTTCCACAAGCACTTGAGTATTAACCATCGGCAAAAGTATTTTTCTTAATCCACTAATATTCTTATTCATTCGATATGAACGATTTTCGACAACATCATTTTCATCTTCACTTATTGTAAGACTATTCTCCTCTATTTCTTCCTCTTCTTCCTCTTCTTCGTCTTCTTCCTCTTCGTCTTCTTCGTCTTCTTC
>JAPSLL010000043.1:0-19331 GCA_031180805.1 Bacillus sp. (in: firmicutes) | reverse complement strand
TCTTCTTCGTCTTCTTCCTCTTCGTCTTCTTCGTCTTCTTCGTCTTCTTCGTCTTCTTCCTCTTCGTCTTCTTCGTCCTCTTCCTCTTCGTCTTCTTCCTCTTCGTCTTCTTCCTCTTCTTCCTCATCGTCCATATCTTCAACAATTACTTCATCGGTATCATATTCTTCTATTTCCTGAATTTCTTCCTCAACTTCACTCTCTAATTCTTCAACCATACTCTCATCTGATGTATCAATTTCTTGCTCAAACGTCTTTGGCAAAGTTAGCGGATATGGTTTGATTCCAAGCTGTTCCGCTAAATTCATAGACATTCGAAGTGAAATTAGTTTTAGTTCAGTTCGAAGTTTTTTACGCAATTCTGTAGACATTGCCATATATACCATCCTTTCATATTTTCTAGTTCCACTATATTCCTATCGTGATAAAATGGTATCGGCGTTTCCATTAGTTTTTAGGGTTTTCTCACAAAACTTAATATGGCATCGATAACAACAATCTCCCAAAATTACTTATATAAAAAATTGGAAGAATTCGTGAAAAACAAACCCTTCCAAATACACTTTTATAGCCTAGATTTATACCATGCAATTGTGTCAGATAAGCCATTATCAAATGAGGTAACTGGTGAAAATCCAATAACCTCTTTCGCTTTTGTAATGTCTGGTAATCGATTTTTCGTTTCTTCAAACCCATCATCATATACCTTTTCATATGGAATACAAACAATTTCAGAGTTTGATTGTGTAAAGGCCTTAATCTTTTGTGCAAGCTCCATAATAGATAATGTTTCGGTACTTCCAATATTCATTGTTTCACTTTTGCCTTCAAGAAACATACAACGATAGGTAGCCTCTACAGTATCTTTTACAAATAGGAAGCTTCTTGTTTGACTTCCATTCCCATAAACAGTAATCGGTTGATTTGTTAACGCTGCCGTGATAAATTTCGGAATGACACCTCCGTATTGTGAGGCGGTTTGTCTTGGGCCAAACGTATTAAAATAGCGAACAACCGTTACTGTTAGCCCCTGTTTTGCATACGCATAGCAAATATGCTCATTTAATGCTTTTGCTGTTGCATAGCACCATCTATGAGTTTGTGGAGGTCCTAATACTCGATCAGAATTCTCTTTAAATGGAAGCTGTGCATTTTTCCCATAAATTTCAGATGTTGATGCAAAAACTACTTTTACGTGATGATCATTAGCTAATTGCAAAATTTTCCTCGTACCATTAATATTTCCATCAATTACCTTCAATGGATTTTCAACTGTATTTTTGACACCTAAAACACTTGCTAAATGATAAACCACATCAACATTAGGGATAATAGATTCAAGTAATTCCGTCTCGAGAATCGAGCCTTTAATAAACGTTAAATTATTTTTGTGGATAATAGGATTTAAATAATCGATAAGCCCATTCGAAAGGTCATCAATCACAATGACTTCATGCTCTTTTAATACAAGTTTTTCTACTAAATGGGATCCGATAAATCCCGCTCCACCTGTTACTAGTACTCTCATTTGACACCATTTCCTAGCTGATACACCTTGTCTTGTAAATGATTTGCTTTTGTAACAGCACGTGTATCATAAATTGCTTTTGCATGTTGAACAATAAAATCTATAGGAATGATTGAATGGTCTGTTAAAATAAGAACGACATCAGCACGCTCTAACACTTGCTTATCGAGTGTAATACTACGTTTTACTTCATTGTTAATCTTAACTTCTGGAACTAATGGGTCATGATATTCAACTTGCGCTCCTCTTGAGATAAGTTGTTTAAAAATATCAACCGCCCTTGAGTCTCTAATATCTGCTACATCTTTTTTATACGTTAATCCATAAATAAAAATTGAAGGTTTCTCTTTATCAGCAAGTTCTAACGTACGTTGAACAATAAATTCAACAACCTCCTTATTCATATCATCTGACAATTGAATGAACCGACTTGTAATTCCTTTTTGTTCAAAGACGTATTGTAAATAAAGTGGGTCTACTGGTATACAGTGACCACTTATACCTGGGCCCGGATAAAATGGGTGGTAACCATATGGCTTCGTGCTTGCTGCTTCAATTACTTCCCATAAATTCACACCTAATTCATCACACAAAATCGCCATTTCATTTACAAACGATATATTTATAAATCGATACGTATTTTCTAATAATTTTGTTACCTCAGCCGCTTCAGTTGAAGAAACAGGTACAATTGTTTGATAGACTTTTGCATATAAATCTTGGATCGCCTGTTTGCATTTCTCACTAATTCCACCAACTACTTTAGGGATACTCTCAATCGGATATTTATCATTCCCTGGATCAACGCGCTCAGGTGAATAGGCTAAATAAAAATCAACTCCTGCCTTTAAACCACTTTTTTCAAGAATTGGTTTCACTATATCGCGGGTAGTTCCTGGAAATGTTGAGCTTTCTAATACAACTAATTGACCAGGTTGAAGTCTCTTTGCAATTTCTTCCGCTGCACTAGTAACATAGTCTAATTTAGGAGATTTATCACTGTTAACTGGTGTTGGTACACAAATAATAATCGTATTCACTTGTTTCATTTCATCTTGATTAGTAGTGACAAATAATTTCTTCGTTTCCATAACTTCTTTTAAAGTATCGTCACTAACATCCGTTATATAGCTTTTTCCTTCATTTAAAGATGCGATTTTATTAGCATCGACATCTATCCCAATTACATTAAATCCCTTAGTTGCAAAAACACATGCTAAAGGAAGCCCAACAAATCCTAATCCTATTACTGCTATTTTTTGAGTGTTGTTTTGATTCACATTGTTGCCCCTTTCTAAAAAGTTCTTTTACAAATTATGATGATTACCTCTATTTCGAAAGGGACAGAACACTATTTTTATTGATTTAATAGGGAAAACCTATTATTTCGTGACAGTTATATCATTTAATAGGGAGATATCATGATTTTCATAGACTTTTGTAAAGCTTTGAAAATTCGTTTTAAGATATTTACTACCTGTAAGTAGTTCGCGATTTCTTCCCTCATCAAAAAAACCACCACGAATTCCGTAAAGTGAATTCCAATAAGCAAGACCTTCCAAAATATCTCCTTTCAATCTGTCCTCATTGAGAATGATAGGTCGATATTGCTTGGTGATCCGCCCAATATAGTCAATCTCATGAATCGGCTTTATAGAAAAACGAAGATGGATAGCCTTCATATGGGCAACCATCGGACTCATTAGCGTAATCGGATTTAACCTCTCTAAAGCTTCTCTCGTTAATCCAAATGGTGGAATAAGCATTGACGAGGTAGCAATTTCATTTTTGGAACCGACAATATTCATAAACAAATTTCCGATATGTGCTGTATGCATAGACTCCATTTTCCCAAGATATCTTCCTTGATTATTTATCGTCATGTCTAACTTATTTTGCATTATCTCCTCATAGTATGGGGCAAGCTCCCAAGGTCTTATAGGTGCGCTTGTGTCGTGAAAAACAATAATACCTCCTTGGGCAAGTTGAGCACCTAGAGCAAATACTGATTGCTGCCCTATAAACTGATTTATCTTAACAAATGGAAGTTCATATCTTCTCAATTCCCTTACTATTAACGAATTCGGCATTTGAACTACCGGAATAATTTCTACACCACATTGAACAAGTTCATCAAGTAAGTTTCTTAAACAAACAGTGTAAGGAGAAATCGATAAAACAATTGAAATATTTCTCGAGATACTCATTTGCTTCCATTGCGTAATTAAACTTTCAACATTTACCGCTTTAAATTTTAAGTTATCTTTATATATCCCCCTTTCCCCATACTCATCTAATATATATTGGAGGGCCTCGATCGTATCTCCATGCATGCGCTGATACGCTTTAGACATAATTTCGCCTTTATCCTTTTTATGATTGGAACGACGCTTATTACTACGCAAAACATTTATTTCAATAGGTACAGATATTCGTAAGTCTTTATCTATCGCAAGTGCATTTGCTAATTGTGGATTAGCAAGCGCCTCCTTACTAATTGTATCTAAGCCTTTTTTGCTAAAAGCATGTGGTATCGTAAGGACATTTTCAACTCCTAAATCATCTCGTTCTTGAACCATATTAATAAAAAAACGATCAATTGTAGGCGCATCAGGTTTTGGATATCTGGTTACCCAACAAATCGAATTTAATGCAAGATCATCTCCATTTTCAATCGCCTCGATAAATGGATACAAGTCTTCAGCCGGAATCGGAATATCCGCATCAGTAAACAAATAAATATCTGCATCTGTATGAAGGGCACCAACAGCTCTGCCAACATCATGGCCAATTCGATCATGAAACTCTATAACCTTTGCATCATATTTTCTTGCGATTAATGCAGTCTTATCTGTAGAACCATTAACTACAACAACAATTTCATCTGGTATTAATTTTTTTACTTCAATTAAGACATCTTCAAGTGTGTCCTCCTCATTCATAGCCGGAATAATAACCGAAAGTTTTTTTTCTGTATCCCTTCGTATTGTAAAGGGAGATGAAATTTTGGGAGATTCAATTTCCCATCTAGTTTCCTGATCAATTTCTCCCGTTCCTACTTCCATTGAAATGGTCCTTTTTAGTGAACCGTCCTTTTTTTTATTAAATTGAAATCCCATATTAACACCCTCTTAGTTGAGAATCTAGATTAGTGTATGTATAAGATTTTTAATTGTTTAGACGTTAATAATAGAAAAATAAGTAAGAAGGGAAAGTATTACATGAAGTTTTCAATTTTGAGGAATTTCTTTTGATGAAGATTAAACATACAAGTTGGAAAATTACTCTGTTCAATATCAAATAAAACTAAAAATGACCCAACATATGTTGAGTCATCATAAATATTAAAATTTAGATTGATAGTTAACAAGTTCCCAAGTGTGAACTGCAGTACGATAGCTATCCCACTCTGCTTTTTTTGCAGCTACATATTCTCCAAAAACGTGGTCACCTAAAGTTTTACGGCCGATTTCTCCCATTTCTAGTTCAGCAATTGCTGCTTCTAAACTTCCTGGCAGGTTTTCGATACCTAATTCAGCACGACGTTCCTCAGTCATATGGAAAATATCATCGTTTATTGAAGCTGGAGCTTTTAGTCCTTTTTCGATTCCATCAAGCCCTGCTGAAGCAATTACAGCAAAAGTTAAATAAGGATTTGAAGATGGATCTGGACAACGTAGCTCAACACGTGTTGCCATTCCTTTTTTCGCTGGGATACGAATTAACGCTGAACGGTTAGATGCTGACCATGCAATATAACATGGAGCTTCATATCCAGGAACTAAACGTTTATATGAGTTAACTAATGGATTTGTTATAGCAGCAAAGCTCTTTACATTTTCAACAAGTCCAGCAATAAATTGATATGCTTCTTCAGATAATTGTAATTCATCTGCTGGGTCAAAGAATGCATTCTCGCCGTCTTTAAAGAATGACATATTTACATGCATTCCGGAGCCGTTAATTCCGAAAACTGGCTTAGGCATAAATGACGCATGTAAACCAAATTGTTGTGCAATTGTTTTAACAACCCATTTATAAGTAGTAGCTAAATCAGCTGCACCTAAAGCGTCAGCATATTTAAAATTAATTTCATGTTGACCCTCTGCAACCTCATGATGTGAAGCTTCGATTGTAAAGCCCATCGCTTTTAAGGCACGATAGATTTCTAATCTTACACGCTCACCTAAATCCTTTGGTGAAGGTTCGAAGTAGCCGCCGTTATCCCCTAATTCAATTGTTGGATTTCCGTTCTCATCTGTTTTGAATAAGAAGAACTCTAACTCAGGCCCTACTGAAATTGTGTAACCTTTTTCAGCAGCACGTTCAACTGTCTTCTTTAACACATTACGTGTATCACCTTCAAAAAGTGTTCCATCAGGGTTAGTAGCAGAACAAATAAATCTTGCTTCAGAATAACCTTCCTCAACTGTCCATGGAAGAACAGCAAAAGTTGAAAGGTCTGGAACTAAATAAAGATCAGATTTATTGATAGGAGAAAATCCTTTAATAGATGAACCATCGAACATTTGCTTCCCTTCAACAACATCGTCGATTTGCTCAGCTGTAACTGTAATACTTTTAAGAATACCTTCAATATCAACAAATTGTAGATGAATTAGTTCTACATTTTTAACTTTCATCGTTTCTTTTATTTGAGCTATAACTTCTGTTTCATTTTTCTCTTTTGAAATAACCGCTTCAACCATGTCACAAAACCTCTCATTCAATGTCTAATTAAATAACATGAATTTATTATATTTAAACCGACACTATTTGACAAGGGCTTTCTATTAAAATTTTCTGTATTTTTATAATTTTTCAGAAGAAAACGTTTACACCTAAGGACCATTTAAGATAATTGACATCTTCTCTCAGATTTTAGTAGAAATATAAAGCAAAACTTGTATATTCATTATCATTTTCGTATAAATATAAAGATAAACATCTATCATTGATCTATCAACAAAAAATGAAAAGCAGTTTCTTTGACTTTCCAATCGTTACTAGGTATAAATGAATATGCACATACATATTGAAAGGAGTAATGAAAATGGCTCAATCTTTGAAAGGTAAGGTTGCACTTGTAACAGGTGCTGGTAAGGGAATTGGAAAAGCAACTGCAATCGCCCTTGCACAAGAAGGTGTACATATCGCTTTATTAGCACGTACAGAAAATGATTTACTTAATGTAAAGAAGGAACTTGACGCTTTTGGTGTAAAAACTGCTTATGCAGCTGCAGATGTTTCATCAATTGAAGAGGTCAATAAAGCTGTTGAGAAGCTAAAAAATGAATTAGGGGCAGTTGACATTTTAATTAATAATGCAGGTACAGGTAAATTTGGTAAGTTCCTCGAGCTTGAACCTGAGGAATGGAAACGAATTATTGATGTAAACCTTATGGGCGTTTATTATGTGACTCGTGCCGTATTGCCACAATTAATTGAAAAAAATGGTGGAGATATTATTAACATTTCCTCTACTGCAGGACAAAAAGGTGCACCAGTGACTAGTGCTTACAGCGCATCTAAATTTGGTCTATTAGGTTTAACTGAATCACTTGCACTAGAAGTTCGCAAACATAATATTCGTGTGACTGCATTAACACCAAGTACCGTTGCAACTGAATTAGCGTATAAAGAAAATCTAACAGATGGTAATCCAGAGAAAGTCATGCAGCCAGAAGATTTGGCGGAATTTATTGTTGCTCAATTAAAGCTTCATCCTCGTGTCTTTATTAAATCTGCAGGACTTTGGTCCACAAATCCATAAAATGAAAATTTCATAATCCTTAATGAAAAAGGCTGTTTCTCTTTAAGAGACAGTCTTTTCTCTTTACTATTAAACAATATTGCGACTCCTTCTACTTAATAAAAAAAGCAACATGTTAGAGTCATGGCAAACATGTGTGTAATCGGAGTTATTCTAAGAATAGATATGTCTGTTTCTAAGTATTCTTAATATTATTATTCTAAATCCATACAATAAAAATAACCTCCTTATCTATCCCCTTTTCTTATTTTCCAATTTTTTTCTCATTTTTTGTAGACATTGTGAAAAAGTTAGCATATAATACTATTAACAATTAACACTTAGTTAATTAAAAACTTGTAGGAGATGCAGAACTATGTCTAACCATGATGCATTAACGCAATATGATTCTAGTTTATTTCGAACACCGGATGGTTACACATCAGATATTGCTGTTTTCACCATCCTTTCATCAAAGATTGGAGATTTTAAACCACCTCTCATGACATTGATGGTGATGCTTATTAAACGATCCAAAATAAACGCTGAAGGGTTACCTAATATTGAAGCAGGCAAATGGGCTTTACCTGGAGGGTTTGTACAGCCAGATGAATCTGCGTTTGAAGCAGCGAAACGAGAGCTTGAGGAGGAAACAGGTGTAAGCAGTATCCACATTAAACATTATAACGTTTATGACAAACCAGGAAGAGATCCTCGAGGGTGGATTATTTCGAATGCACACTATGCAATCGTTCCAGAACATGCCCTCGCTAAAAGAAAAGCAAATGATGATGCAGATGATGTTAAATTGTTCTCAATTGATGATGTTTTAACACTAGATTTAGCATTTGACCACCGTGAAATCATCGAGGATGCGATAAAGGTAATAAAGCATGATTTACTCCATACAACAATAGCTAAAAGCTTTTTACCAGACCAATTTACGTATTCTGAATTACAGGCGGTATTAAAGACTGTAACAAATGATTCTGGTATAACTAGCGATCAAGCATTTGCAAGGAAAATCAAATCTCTACCTTTTATTAAAGAAGTTCCTGGACAAAAAACACAGAGAACCTCAAAAACACCAACACAATTATACCAATTTATAGATGACGTAAATATAGTAAAACCAATTTATACAGCAAGATACTAAATGAT
Source organism: Bacillus sp. (in: firmicutes) (assembly GCA_031180805.1). GTDB lineage: Bacteria > Bacillota > Bacilli > Bacillales > Bacillaceae > Metabacillus. The sequence continues at coordinate 10,890 of JAPSLL010000043.1, read as the reverse complement.
ATATATAGGAGGGCTAAAAATGTATAGAGCCTTAATTAATATTGATTATACCTATGATTTTGTTGATGAAAATGGTGCTTTAACATGCGGAAAGCCTGGTCAGGACATTGAAAAAGACCTTGTAACAATTACGAATGATTTTATAAAAGCTGGTGATTTCGTCGTTTTTGCCATTGACATTCATCTTGAAAATGATCCATTTCATCCTGAAGCTAAGCTATTCCCCCCTCACAATATTAAAGATACAAATGGCCGTCATTTATATGGTGAATTAAATCAGCTATATTTGAATAACAAAGATTTACCTCATGTTATGTGGATGGATAAAACGAGATATAGTGCGTTTGCTGGAACAAATCTAGAAATTAAGCTAAGGGAACGAAACATTACCGAATTACATTTAGTTGGTGTATGCACTGATATTTGTGTACTACACACTGCAATTGATGCTTACAATAAAGGTTATAAAATTGTAATTCACGAAAAGGCATGCGCTAGCTTTAATGGGCAAGGTCATGAATGGGCACTTAATCACTTTAAAAACTGTTTAAACGCACAAGTTATCTAGCTGATGTGAAAGAATGTACTGGAGGATGTAGAATGAATAACAATTATATTGACGATAGTCTCGCCTTACACACGGATTTATATCAAATTAATATGACAGAATCGTATTGGGATGACGGTATTCACGAACGAAAAGCTGTCTTTGAAGTCTACTTTCGTAAACTTCCTTTTGGAAATGGGTACGCAGTTTTTGCTGGTCTTGAAAGAATCATACAATATCTTAAAAATTTTCACTTCAGTGAGTCTGATTTGGATTATTTAAAAAATGATTTAGGATATGATGATGACTTTTTAAATTATTTAAAGGAACTACGTTTTACTGGAACCGTTTATTCTGTCATTGAAGGAGAAATGGTATTCGGAAATGAGCCGATTATCCGAATTGAGGCACCGTTAGCTGAAGCTCAATTGATTGAAACAGCGATACTAAACATTGTGAACTACCAAACTTTAATCGCGACAAAAGCTGCACGCATTAAACATGTAGCAGGTGATGATATTCTTATGGAATTTGGAACACGTCGTGCACAGGAATTAGATGCTGCGATTTGGGGTACAAGAGCTGCATATATTGGCGGTTTCCATGCTACATCAAATGTACGAGCAGGAAAATTATTTGGCATCCCTGTCTCTGGAACACATGCTCATGCATTTATACAAGCATATAAGGACGAATATGTTGCCTTTCATAAATATGCTGAACGACATAAGGAATGTGTATTTCTCGTTGACACGTATGATACATTACGATCTGGCGTTCCAAATGCTATTAAAGTTGCGAAAGAGTTAGGAGACAAAATTATTTTTAAAGGAATTCGTCTAGACAGTGGTGACCTTGCCTATTTAAGTAAGGAAGCTAGAAAAATGTTAGACAAAGCTGGTTTCTACGATACTAAAATTATCGCATCAAATGATTTAGATGAAGAAACAATAATGAATTTAAAATCTCAAGGTGCAAAAATTGACATTTGGGGAATAGGAACAAAGCTTATTACTGCATTTGACCAGCCTGCATTGGGTGCAGTATATAAATTAGTGTCAATTGAAGACGATAATGGGCAAATGATCGATACGATAAAAATTAGTGGAAATCCAGAAAAGGTTTCTACACCTGGACTAAAAAAAGTATATCGAATTATTAATCGATTAAACAACAAATCTGAAGGTGATTATATTACACTTCAACATGAAACACCTGAAAAAGAAGAGAGAATAAAAATGTTCCACCCTGTTCATACATTTATTAGTAAATTTGTAACAAATTTCGAAGCAAAAGAATTACATCAAAAGATCTTTAATAACGGTCAACTTGTTTATGACACGCCTTCTTTAGATGAAATGCAAGCATACACAAAAGAGAATTTACAACTATTATGGGATGAATATAAACGCTCACTTCACCCTGAAGAATATCCTGTAGACCTTAGCCAAGAGTGCTGGGATAACAAGATGCGAAACATCGATGAAGTAAGACAAAAAGTATCAGAAATGATTGCAAAACGGAGTAAGGAATAACCTTCCCTTCCTACTCCCTTCTTAAATTGATATTTTAATCCTTGCTTTGGAGGGGGAACAATGGCCAAAATCGGTATTTATGGTTCATCATTTGATCCTGTTACAAATGTTCATCTTTGGACGGCTAGTACTATCCAACACCGTTGCAGGCTTGACAAAGTTATATTCTTACCTTGCTCCAATAAACGTAAGGATAAACAAATGCAAACAGCTGACAGGCATCGTTGGAATATGCTTCAGTTAGCAATTCAAGACAACGATAAATTTACCGCTGATAATTACGAAATGAAGCAAAATGCATGGAATATTTCTACGTACGAAACATTGAAATATTTCAAAAAAAAATTTATAAATGATACGATATATTTTATTATGGGTGCTGATTTGCTTGTAGATATCGGAAAAGGTAAGTGGGGAAATTCAGAACTGCTAGTAAAGGAAAATAAATTTATCGTCATGGCAAGAGATGGAATTGATATGTTAAAAGCAATAAGCACCTCACCTATTTTACGCAATAACGATGACGGTGAAACATTTCATTTAATTGATAAAGGACTAGCGATGGAAATCAGTTCTAGTTATATTAGAGAAGAATTTTCGCTAGGTGGAGAACCGCGTTACCTACTACCAGAAGCATGCTATCAATATATTAAAGAACATGGATTATATCAAACGGAGGAATGATAAAATGCGTAGTAATCAAGAAAAAATCATGAATGAATTAAATGTTAAAGGGACAATTGATCCGAAAGAAGAAATTCAAAACCGAGTTTCTTTTTTAAAAAATTATCTAAAAAAAACCGGTGCTAAAGGCTTTGTATTAGGTATTAGCGGTGGTCAGGATTCCAGCCTAGCTGGTCGCCTTGCACAAATTGCTGTAGAGGAATTAAGAAACGAAGGATATGAAGCAAAATTTATCGCCGTTAGACTTCCGTATGGTATTCAAAAGGATGAGGACGATGCTCAGCTTGCTTTATCGTTTATTAAACCAGATGAGAGCATTTCGTTTGATATTTTAAATACTGTTGATGCATTTTCAAAAAGCTTTTTAGAAACAGCAAAAGAATCACTTACTGATTTTAATAAAGGTAATGTAAAGGCTCGAGTTCGAATGATTACACAATACGCATTTGGCGGGCAAAATGGTCTATTAGTAATTGGTACAGATCATGCAGCAGAAGCTGTTACAGGTTTCTTCACAAAATACGGTGATGGTGGCGCAGACCTACTCCCGCTTACAGGACTTACAAAACGTCAAGGGAAAAGCCTGTTAATTGAATTAAATGCACCTGAACGGCTATATCTAAAAACACCAACAGCAGATTTACTCGACAATACTCCACAACAAGCTGATGAGACAGAGCTTGGTATTACGTATGATCAATTAGATGATTACTTAGAAGGAAAAGAAGTACCTGAAGATGTTGCAGAAAAAATCGAAAAACGTTATATACTAACACAGCATAAACGTGAGCTTCCTGCGACAATGTTTGATAATTGGTGGAAATAATCTAAAGATTAGCTACCTCTAAACTCCCCTTATCTGAAATTGGGATTTCCCCAATTGATTTTGGAGGTTTTGAGGTAGTATTTTCTTTAATTAAAAATTTTTGATACTTACCTCATCTCTATTCTATTTAAGTAAGAGCAAAACAATTACCATAAAAAAATAAAATCATTATTTGTAAGCGTTTTCTTTTTATTGCTAATCTGCGATTTTAATTTTTAACATAATTTTTTATACTCCGCCGGAGAATAGTTTGAATATCTTTTGAAGCAAATACTAAAGTATTGAGGATTACTGTATCCAACCTTTTCGGCTACCTCATACGTATTCAGCCTTTTTACTCTTAACAGCTCCATAGCCTTTTCCATCCGGATTTTCAATAAAAATTTCACCAAAATTTATCCCTGTCTTTAATTTAAATAATTTACACAAATATGCTGGACTAACATGTACCTCCTTCGCAATTTCTTCTAACGTTAATTTCTCCTGATGATAGTTTTTTTCAATAAAGCGGATTGCTTGTTGGACAATTGAGCCCTTTTGATTTTCGTTTTGCTTTCGAATATCATCAATGAGCTTTGTTCCAACTCCCCTTACTTTATCAATTATTTCATTAACTGTTTGCATTTTTATGATATCTTGATACAAACGAATTAGTTCATGCGTTTGGTGACGATCCCATTCCTTCCCTAATTTCTCTTCTTGAAGGAAAACCAATATAAACTTTAATACAATCTGATGTATATCTGAAAAATGGACATAGTTTTCCACAAACATCTTATCAATCTTTTCAAAAAACAAATCAAGCTCAGAGGAAATGCCAAGATTAAATGTTTGAGCTAATTCTTCAGCTAAATGATCTAAATCAAACTCTTTTAACCGATTTAGATGGCTTGCATTTAACCTTGATAATACCTTTCCCTTTCCTTTAAAATACCGTAGTTCCATTGAATTCTTTGCATCTTCAAATGATGATGCAATATCCATTAGCTCATTTGACTTTTCTCCAATGGAAATTGTAATAGTTTGCTGAAATTTCCTCTAGATCATATCCTGCAAATTGTTTGCAATCTTAACAAAATCATCGTGGAATAATTTATCGTGACAAGAATAAACTATAACAATTTCGTCTTCTTTATAATCGATTGCATAGCCTAAGCCGTTACATAATATCTCTTTATGTAAAAAAACTAATAGCCTTCCGTTTCAGTTTATTAAGTATTGGTTTTTGCTTTGACATATTGGGAAAAATAACTTATCTTCTGTAAAAATTTTTATAAAGTTATCAAATCCGATAAAGCCATTATAATATGGTGTTGATAAATCATAGTTTTGTAGACTGTAGTAAAAAACAGTTCCAATTGGATAAAACAAAAATGCAATTATGATAATCGTTGTAGGTGCTATAAAAAGATAAGGAAGTAGTTTTGACATATTCATTTTCTTTGATTTGCTTCTTTCAGGAACAGTTTGCAAGTTTATTTCATTTTGTAAACTCATATTTTATTACCTTCCCCCTTTCTAAACATAAGTCTAATTGAAAGCGTTATCAAAAATAATTAAAAATCTTTCACAAAGTGTTTAAAATGTTTAGATATTATTAGTTTACATAATAATATTATTATAAATTCAAAAAAGATGGCACTTGATATTTTACAAATGCCATCTTCTTTATATTTCTATAAAGTAACTCCTGTTTTAAATATTGCTATTTCTCTAAAATCATTCTTTTCATTATTCACATATTCACCACTAGCTACTTGAATAATATACGTAATAAACTCTTGTAATAACTCATCATGTGATTGCTGCTCTATAAGAGTACCTGCATTAAAATCAATCCAATGTCGCTTTGCTTCATATAATTGTGTATTTGTTGAAATTTTCATAGTTGGAACAAAGGTACCAAATGGAGTCCCTCTCCCTGTTGTAAATAGGACAAGCTGACATCCTGAAGCAGCTAAAGCAGTAGAAGCAACCAAGTCATTTCCTGGTGCACTTAGTAAGTTTAGCCCTTTTGTTTGAAGGACCTCCCCGTATTTTAATACATCCACTACAGGTGCAATACCTGCTTTTTGGGTGCAGCCAAGTGATTTATCCTCTAATGTCGTAATACCACCAGCCTTATTTCCTGGAGAGGGATTTTCGTAAACAGGTTGATTATGTGCTTGAAAATAACGTTTAAAATCATTAATTAGCTCAACAATTTTTTCAAATACATCTTCATTGATTGCTCGTTCCATTAGGATTTTTTCCGCACCAAACATTTCAGGTACTTCTGTTAATACAGTTGTAGCACCTTGTGAAACAAGAAAATCTGAAAGCTTTCCTAGAAGTGGATTTGCTGTAATTCCTGAAAATCCATCAGAGCCACCACATTTTAAGCCAATTTTTAATTCAGACAGTGGCACATCTTCTCGATGATCATCTTTCGCATTTTGAAAAATTTCAAGTAGTCTATTTACACCTTCTTCTACTTCATCGGACACCTCTTGTGATCGTAAAAACTTAATTCGAGATGTATCGTAATCCCCTAATGCTTCTTTAAATTCTTCAATGTCATTATTTTCACAGCCAAGTCCTAATACTAGCACACCACCTGCATTAGGATGTTTTACTGCATTTAATAAAATCGTTCTCGTATTGATATGGTCATCTCCTAGCTGTGAGCACCCATAATTATGCTTTAAAACCTGGATATGTTCGAAAGGTGCAATATTTCCAACACGATTTTTAAACTCTCGAATGATTTGATCAGCGATGCCATTTACACATCCTACTGTTGGAACAATCCAAAGTTCATTACGAATTCCAACTTCACCATTTTGTCTGCGATAGCCCTTAAAGGTCTTATGTTCATTTTTATATGCAATAGGTCGAAAAGTTGGATGATATTCATATTCTTCAACACCTGATAAGTTCGTTTTTGTATTATGAGTGTGTACTAAACAACCTTGTTCAATATCTTTCGTTGCATGACCTATTGGAAATCCATATTTAATAACATTTTCACTAGGGAATATTCTATTAATGGCAACTTTATGGCCTTTTTCGATTACCTCTTTTATTTGAATAGGACAATCATTTATAACAATCTCTTCATTTATTTCTAATTTTCTTACAGCAACAACTACATTATCCTGCTCATGTATTTTAATAAACGCTTTCATTAACCTCACCCTTTAAAAATAATATAAGCGCTTCCTGAACCCCTTTTTCTATCATTCTATTAAGATAATCTGTAACTGTATCCACTAATTTATTAATCTCACTTAAATCAACTCCCCAAAGTCGTTCATTGGAAAGAACAAATGTTACTATTTGTTCAAGTGGTAGTTTTTCACTCTCATATTTATCCCAAGCATTATGAAATTGCATTATTACGTATTCATCATCAACAAGTAGAATCTCTTCATGTTCTCGTTTACCTCGGTAAAATAAAAGGAGTGCACTAAGTGAGAAAAGAATTCCTTTTGGAACCGTTTCATATTTATCTAAATAATCTTTCAAAGTTGGTACGACTCTTGCCTTGAATTTTGCAATTGAATTTAATGATATGCTAGATAAGTAATGTTTTATAAATGGATTTTTAAACCGATTCATGACATCATCAGCAAAGTCTAACACTTCTCGTTCATTGTAGGGCAAAGTAGGAACAATTTCTTTATATAAGACATGATCAATAAAGTTCTTTGACAATTCTGTAGTAACAGCCTCATAAACTGTGTTTAAGCCTATTAAATAAGCAACAGGTGACATTAATGTATGAGCACCGTTTAATAACCTCACTTTTTTCAATCTGAAAGGTCGTAAATCATTGACAACATGAACATTTAACCCAACTAATTCTGCAGGAAATTCCTCTTTAATATATTCCGGTCCTTCAATGACAAATAGATGAAATTGCTCACCTACAACCATTAATTCATCCTTATATCCCAGCTCTGTTATTTTTTTATCAATCGAATCTTTAGGGAATCCTGGAACAATTCTATCGACTAATGTATTACAAAATGTATTAGCTTCATTTAACCATGAGATAAAGGCTTCATCTAACTTCCATAAATGCGCATATTCCACGATTAATCTTTTTAATTCAGCCCCATTGTCCTCAATTAGCTCACATGGAAAAATGATAAAGCCTTTCGATTTATCACCATTAAAAACTTGATATCTTTTATAAAGAAATGCCGTTAATTTACCTGGAAAACTGCTCTGTGGTTTATCTAACGTATCATCACTATGAAATGAAATACCGGCCTCCGTCGTATTTGAAAAGATAAAACGTAGATCTGGATTTGAAGCAAGTGCTACATAATCTTCATACTCACTCGTAATATTGATTCCCCTGCTAATACTTTTTACTACCTCATGTTCACTCACGGGATTATTTGCTTTTATTCCTTGTAAATAGATAGTATATAATCCATCTTGTTGATTAATCGTTTGTACTGTTCCGCTTTTAGTTGATTGGACAACAACGATTCGACCACGAAATAAATTATGTTGATTCATAACATGGACCTGCCAATCTAAAAAGGCTCTCAAGAAATTTCCTGTACCAAATTGGATAACTTTTTCAGGATAGTGTTCAAACTCGTTTTGTACGATATTAGCTGATAATTGTTCCAATAGAATACCTCCTTTTATTAATGCACACGTTAACAATATTGTGAATGCAAACCGCAATTTACGGTCTGCTGATTAACTTTGCGGTCTTGTCACAGATTGACGCTTCACGAGATGAGTTGGTAAAAAGAACGAATTTTGTTGTGACTTTTCCTCTTCGATCATTGCCATTAGCTTTTCCGCTCCAACTTGACTTATCTTTTCAATAGGTCGCTTTACTGTCGTAAGAGCAGGAATGGTATACTGTGAAAAACCGATATCATCAAATCCGATAATCGACATATCATATGGTACAGATAATCCTGCTTCATAAATTGCTTTCATTGCACCAATAGCCATATCATCATTTGAACAAAATACAGCGGTTGGAGGCTGTTTCAATATCAATAGCCTCTTCATTGCCTCATAACCGCTTTCCATATCATAATTTGCTTGCACCATATAATCACTTCGAACTCGAATCTTCTTCGCTTCTAGTGCTTGAACAAAGCCAGCTTTTCTTTCCTTAGATGAACGAAATTGAGAAGTCCCTTCAATAATCGCAATATTTGTATGGCCAAGCTCTATAAATAAATTAGCTGCTTGAAAAGCTCCTTCACGATCATTTGAGAGGATGTTAACAATATTCTCGTTCTCAACATGGCGATTTAAAACAACTAGAGGAATCTCCTTTTTGACAACATCCTCAATAAATGTATTGTCCGCGTCACTTTGACTCATTAAAATAATTCCATCAAACCTCTTACTAGAGATTGCTGAATAATCTTGATAATCCTCAGTGCCTCTAATTACAATATGATAGTTTTTATCAATCACATCATTGATTCCTTTAATCGTTTCAGCTAAAAAGCTTGATGATGTTCCATTAGAAAGACTCGTAAAAAATAATCCGATCGTATAGGATTTTTGTAAGACTAAGCTTCTTGCATGAACATCTGGGGAATAATTAAGCTCCTTTGCTATTTCAATTATCTTCCTTTTTGTCTTTTCTTTAATTAATGGGCTATTGTTTAATGCCCGTGAAACTGTTGTATGTGATACATTCGCTAATTTAGCGATATCCTTAATCGTTACAGCCATTTATTATAAACCTACCTTAAACATCCTTTTAATCTAGAATATCATACTGTTACCTTCGAAAACTGAAAATAATTTCTCGCGTTATCATATGATATCCCTTTTACAATACTTCCTAATAGGTCAGGATCATTTGGTACTTCACCATTTTCCACCCATTCACCTATCAAGTTACATACTAGTCTTCTAAAATATTCATGTCTTGTATAAGAAAGAAAACTTCTAGAATCCGTAAGCATACCGATAAATTGACTAAATAATCCTATATTTGCAAGTGCCTTCATTTGATCCAACATTCCATCCTTCTGGTCATTAAACCACCACGCTGTACCAAATTGTATTTTTCCTGGAACTCCATCACCTTGAAAACTGCCGATAATACTTGCTAATACGTGATTATCTCGTGGATTAAGGGAATATAGTATCGTTTTTGGTAATAAATGCTTCTGCTCTAAAGTGTCAAGTAATTGAACTAGAGGCTTTGCAATTAAATCATCATTCATACAGTCAAATCCTGTATCAGGCCCTAGTTCTGCTAACTTCCTTTTATTATTATTTCTAAGTGCATTAATATGTAACTGCATCGCCCATCCTAATCTAGCATATTTTTCACCAAGGAATATGAGAGTAAGCGATTTATATTTTTGTTCCTCCTCAAGTGTTACTTTTTCACCACTTAATGCCTTACAGAAAATTTGATTTACTTCTTCCTTAGTCGTTTCGGCAAACATCATGACATCAATTGCATGGTCTGATACCCTGCCACCTAATTCATGAAAAAACTCAATCCTCGATTCTAGAGAGGTTAAAAAATCATGATAATTATTGATTGTATTACCAGAAACTATCCCTAATCTTTCTACCCATGTAACAAAGCCATCTCGATTGATTTCCAATCCTTTGTCAGGTCGAAAGCTTGGTAATACCTTTGTATCAAAATTTTTCTCTTTGCTTAACATTTGATGATACTCTAATTCATCTACAGGATCATCAGTTGTACAAATCACTTCAACACCGGACTTTTTAATTAAAGCCCTTACCGAAAAATCCTCTTGACTCAATAATTGATTTACTTTTTCCCAAATCATCGGTGCAGTTTTTTCACTTAATATTTCATTGATACCAAAAAAGCGTTGTAATTCTAAATGAGTCCAATTATACAATGGATTTCCTATCGTCATTGGTACTGTTTTAGCCCAGGCTAAAAATTTCTCATAATCACTTGCAGAACCTGTAATATATTCCTCTGAAATACCATTTGCTCTCATGGCTCTCCATTTGTAATGATCCCCATATAACCACGCCTCTGTTATATTATGAAACTGTTTATTTTCATAAATTTCTTTTGGGCTAAGGTGACAATGGTAATCAATTATCGGTAAATCTTTTGCATGGTCATGGAATAAAGTAACAGCAACATCGTTTGACAATAAAAAATCTTCTCCCATAAATGGCTTCATTTTTATTCATCCCCTTTTTAAAAATTGCACACGTGAACAATAACAGGAAACACTTTATTTTGCACACGTGAACATTTAAGTATATTATAAATTAGATACATAATGGGATCAATTGCTAATTTTTTATTTTCCATC
>JAPSLL010000042.1 GCA_031180805.1 Bacillus sp. (in: firmicutes) | reverse complement strand
AAAAGCTTGAGAATTCTCAAGCTTTTTCTGTGTATTGTTATTCATCAAGCATCTTTTTTTCTTCACTATTAATTGAGTAACTTGCTGTTATCGTAGCACTTAATGAATGTGAGACAGAACAATATTTATCTTTTGAAAGCTTTATCGCTCGCACAACTTTGTCTTCTGGTAAGTCCCCTTCAAAAGCATAATGAATATTTACGTTTATGAATTTTTTTGGATGTTCCTCTGCACGAACCCCTTCTACATCAATATGAAAAGAAAGAGGCTTTAATCGCATCTTATGCAAAATTGAAATAATATCTATACCTGTACAACCTGCAACAGCATTTAATAATAGCTCTGTAGGTCTTGGCCCGCTATTTTGTCCGCCAACCTCAACACTTGCGTCCATCTTAATTTGATGTCCTGTTGGTGTAGTACTTGAAAATCCCATATTACCTGTCCAGTCAATTGTTAACTTCATTTTTTATTTACCACCCTTATTAAAAAATACTCTATATGTTAATATTCCCCCATCTCTACCCATTATGACAAGTCCTAAACATTGAATTTTTCAATTAATGATTGTAATTCTTCAGCCATTACCGTTAAGGACTTAGCAGCATCAGTGATTTCTTCCATTGAAGCTAACTGTTGTTCAGTAGTAGCAGCAACCTCCTCTGAAGTTGCTAAGCTTTCATGTGCGATAATATTTAATTCATTTGCTGATGAGCTAACCTCTTGAATAGCAGCAGTTATCTGTTGAACCGTTGCTGATACTTCCTCCACTTTAGGTGTGATGTGAGCCATACGATTCATTATCTGTTCAAACTTTTCTGCAGTTTCTGTAGAAATTTGCAAGCCTGCCGCTGCATTTTTTGAAACCTCATCCATTGTTACCACTGATTTATCTGTATCCTGTTGCATTGTTCTTATTAACGTATCGATTTGATTGGCAGACTCTCTTGATTGCTCAGCTAATTTTCTCACTTCATCCGCTACAACAGCAAAGCCTCTTCCATTCTCTCCAGCTCTAGCAGCTTCAATTGCTGCATTTAATGCTAGCAAATTCGTTTGCTCGGAGATATCCGTAATTGCTTCAATAATTCTACCTATTTCCTCTGACCGCTTTGAAAGTGATTGAATCACTTTATTAGATTCAGTTACAGATTGATTAATCGAAATCATTTGTTCAAGATTATGTTGGATATAACTTTGTCCACTCTTCGCTTCATTAACAGTATCATGAGCAATATCAGCTACTTGGGTTGAACTATTTGCAATGTGAATCATTCCATTCATTATTTCCTCTAACGATTTTGCATTAGTGGCAATTTTATTAGTTTGATCGTCTGCTCCATTCGCAACCTGCTGTATCGCCTCTGTCACCTGCTTTGTTCCTTCTACAGTTAAATGACTATTTGCAATTAATTCTTCAGAAGAAGCACTGACTCGTTCTGATGCTGAACGTAAATTTAATACAACTGCTCTTAAATGATCTACCATTTGCTTGAAACTCTTAGATAGCTGTCCTAATTCATCATTCGAGTTAGTATTAATCTCTACCGTTAAATCCCCTTGGCTGATTCTATTTGTTGATGTAACAAGTGTTCGAATCGGCTTAATAATTGATTGGATAATAAAGATAATTATAATAGCACCGATAACTAAAGATGCAATTATTACGATCCATGTTTTTATAAAGATTTCCTTCATTTCATTTTGAATTTCATTGGCATACATTGTTCCAGCAATTTTCCATCCTGTTAATTCATTTGTTGTATATTCCATCATTTTACTTTCACCATCGAAAGTATATGTAAAGTTATCCTCTTCACGTTGAAAAAGATTATTGACCCAATCACCTTCAACTTTTTTCCCTTGCTCCTCAGGGTGGATTAAATATGTTTTTGTGTTATCAATTACTGTAATATACCCTTTCTTCCCTACTTTTGCTTTATTTGTTAAATTACTTAGAGAAGCAATATCCACATCAATCGCAATTACCCCAGAGAAATCATCCAAAGTTTTAGCAAACGTGACCGACATTTCGTTTGTACTTGCATCTATATATGGTTTAGTTAGGACAACTTCCCCTTTGTTCTCCATCGCAAGCTTATACCATTCTCGTTCTCTAGGGTCAAAATTTTCAGGTAATTGTGCTGTTGGTGAGAGAATTGTTTCACCAGTATCTGTACCAATATAAATCGCCTGAACTGTTGGTTTTGTGCTTATATATTGATTAAATCTTTGTTTAATATCTTTAATATCTTCTTCCGTTAAGCTTGTATTTGCTTTCTTTGCAGTTCTCGCAAAATAATCTACATCCTCTTTTAAAGGCTGTAGCTGTGAGTCTAAGGACGTGTTAATAAGCTGGACACTTTCATATGCAGTTTGATCCATACTATCTTGAACTTTCGCTTTTGCAATTTGATAGGAAATTCCTCCTATAAGCAAATTCGGAACTAACAATATGCAAGCAAATGCGATAATTAATTTTGCTCGAATTGTCATCTTAATCTTTAATCTATTCATACTTATTTTAACTTCCCTTCTATAAATCGATATATCTTTTAGAGAAAATATACCTATTACTCCTTATTTCGATGAACCTTGATTAATACATGAATCTACTTATTATTTATATAAAAAGATAAATAATATATTTTTTTACTTTCAACTCAAAATAATAGTATATTTTCTAACTATTCTACTAATTTTGAATCATCCTAAAGTAGTAATATATTACTACTTTATTTCTATTTTGAAAATGCATATTTATATATTCAAAAAATTCAATTATGTAAACGGTTAAATTTTATTCGATAAACAGATGTAATTGCACTAATTATTACGTTAAAAGATCGTACAATACATAAAAAAAGCCTGTCCCTAAAATGATTGGGACAAAGCCTTTAAGAAAGTCTTTTCTTTAGTTTCTATTATGATTGAAATTGTTTTTGTTTTCTTCTTATCAAGAAAAGTGAAACAGCACCACAAGCTAATAAAATGATCCCAATTGCAATGTAATTATAAGTATTTGTTGCAGTTGATGGCAATATATTATTGCCAAATCCATTTCCAATGTTTGTATTAGGACTATTACCTTTTGTATTTCCGTTATCACTATTATTTATTGGATATTCTACATTTGATTTTTGATCATTTCCATCATCAGGTTTTACACCATTTGGATTTTCATTTGAGCCGTCCCCTGGCTTTTCACCATTTGGATTTTCATTTGAGCCGTCTCCTGGCTTTTCACCATTTGGATTTTCATTTGATCCATCTCCTGGCTTTTCACCATTTGGATTTTCATTTGATCCATCTCCTGGCTTTTCACCATTTGGATTTTCATTTGAGCCGTCCCCTGGCTTTTCACCATCAGGATTTTCATTTGGTCCATCACCATCAGTACTTAGATCAAGTGAATATTTGCTAAATCCTGATTCTAATGTTTCTACAAACTTTATATTTTCTGATTTATCTGCGAATTCTTTTGCCGATGGAGATGATTCAAAAGTTACATAAACCTCATCTAAAATAGGTGCTATTGACCAGTTATTATCTGCTGATGGATTAACTTGTCCTTTTTCAATAATATAGTTCATAACAGCTTGACGATTCTCATCTGGATACTGAGCAATAATTTTTGAGCTAAGGTTGCCTGGAAAATTCCCTCCACCTGAAGCACGATAATTATTTGTGACAACTAAAAACTCCTGTTCTAAATCAATTGGTTTCCCATCATACATTAAATTTTTAATACGAGCTGATTCAGGATTTATCACGTTTCCGCTAGTATCATATTTTGCAGGCTTTGTTACATCAATTTGGTACGTAACCCCATCTATTACATCATAATTGAATGTTGGAAATTCATTATTGATTAGACTTTGTTCCTCATTATTGTTGGGGTCAATTTGATTAAATTGTCCAGCAGACATCTCTAACCATTCCTTCACATCTGCTCCTGTAACTTTTACAATTTGTACCGTATTGTCATATAAGTACAAATCTCCTACATTTTTAATTGCTAAATCACCAGTAGGGATATTTGTATAATATTCAGCACCGTTTCTTCCGCCTGCTTTAAAAGGAGCACCTACAGAAAGTAGTGGCATTCCCTCATATTCAGTTCCTATTAATTTTTCCTCAGCATACCATTTTTGTGCGTCCGTCACGATTTGTATTGAAGGATCATCCTGAACTAGTGCAAAAAAACTATTAATAGGTGCAGTTGTTGAGCCAACACTTTGTCTCACATAGTTTAAAGTAGCTTCATGTTCCGTTTTCACTGCTTCAACCATTTCTTTATTAGGTTCGGTTACAGTAGAAATTGACTCAGCTGTTGATTTTGAATCAATAACTTCCCAATCATCTTCACCATTTACACTGGTAGTTAGTTGTAACTTTAAATCTATGATTCCTAAGTGACTACCCCAGTTTTTAGGCATAACTACAGGTACTCCATTAACAGTTCCTTTTACGTTATCGATTGCATCAACGCCATTAAATCTAGCATCTCCAGGAAACAGATTGTGCTGATGCCCAGAAACGATTGCATCTATATTAGGAACTTGTTTAGTTAAATCAAAGACTGCATTTTCAGATCCTGTAACACCTTCATTAGTGTCAACTCCAGTGTGTGCAATAACAACGATTAAATCTGCTCCTTTTTCCTTCATTTCAGGAATAACTTTTTTTGCAGATTCTACAATATCCTTCGTGACAACTTTGCCTTCCAAATGCTTCTTATCCCACACATCGATTTGCGGCGGTACAAACCCAGTAAATCCAACATTTACCTTATGTACATTACCATTGGAATCCACGAATTCCTTTTCAACAATCTCATATGGGTTAAAATAATAATCATCTTGGTTGCTTGCATGAAAAACATTGGCGTTAACAATTGGATAATTGGCATCGTCCATTGTCTCATCTAAAAACTCTAATCCGTAATTAAACTCATGATTTCCAAGGGTAGCGGCATCATAACCAAGCAGATTCATCGCTTTAATGATCGGATGAACCTCACCTTCATCTAACCCTTGCCTAAACACGTATTCACCTAATGGATTCCCTTGAATTAAATCACCGTTATCAACTAGAATAGTATTTTGTTTCTCAGCCTGACGTTGCTTTAGTAAAGCAGAAGTACGAACTAAACCAAAACTTGTACTCGGTTTATCACCATAATAGTCATAGTCCATAATATGTGCGTGAATATCTGTAGTCTCTAATAGTCTAACATCCATAGTGACAGGTTGCTCTTCAGCAAAAACAGTGCTTGTCTTTGGAGCGAATGTGAACATACTAACGATTAAACTGGTAGCGATTGTTCCATAGAGAAGCTTGCGTTTTTTTGCATGATTATCTTTCCTCACCTTGTTTCCACCTTCCATTTTTATCTAATAATCTACATATAAATTATACAAAGCCAATGTAAAGGTTTTTGTAGTATTATGTAGATTTTATGTAAATAGATCGGGAAATATCAGGAATTTTAGAGATGACTTTTTTATCTAATTGCAAAAAAACAAAGAGGTAACGTTAAAGATGGACTCCAAACCGTTACCTCTTTTAAATTTATTTTATTGTTAATTGCTCATAGAGATCCTTTAACGTTGTACATCCCATTTGTGTAAGCTTATTTACATAAATGCTCCATAGCATTGCAGTAAGCTTCGCATCATATAATGCATGATGCCGACCAAACGGTAAAATCCCATTATGTTCGCAGCATTCCTCAAGTGTAATTAGCTTTACATCAGGCTCGGCAATTTTGTAAAGAAACGACATATCAACTAATCTATGCTTAAATGGAGCTCGATACAGTTTCCATGAAGCATGCTGGAGAAACACTTTCTCATGATTTGCATGATGAGCAACTAACGTATAGTCCTTTGCAAATTGAAAAAACTGAAATAAAACCTCTGACAACGAAGGTGCCTCTTGTAATTGTTCATCTTTTAAACCTGTTAATTGTTTAATATCATCAGATAATTTTTTTTCGGATTTTATAAGAGAATAAAAGGTTTCCTCCTCTTTTACTTCATCCCCTTTTACTTTTACTGCACCAATTGAAATAATCTGGTCTCCCTGATCGGGGTAAAAACCAGTTGTCTCAATATCAAATACAATTACATTTAATTGGGTAAGTGGGATATGAAGGGTCTCCTCAACTCTCATTTCACGCTGTAACTGTCTTAAATAAGCAACATGCTGACTACTCTGCGCCCCAGCTCTACCAGGAAAACCCTTCATAAAAAAAAATGGATCAAAAGTCATGATAAACACCTTTTTCTATTATTGCTTGGGCTAATTGATGAACCTTTTTTCCACCCTTTAATATTGTCTTAATTTCTCTTTTTTCATATTTCGTTAAATTTTTCACTGATAAATAATGAACATCCTCATATGATTCCGCAGAAGAAAACATCGATAACCTATATGAAAGTAGCTTTTTGAAATTTCCCTTAACTTCAGCAAGTAATAAACGATAATCCTCTTTCTTACTTAACTCATCGATTCGCGATATTGTACTCGTTTCGACGATTCCTTCCTTGATCGCTAATAATCGAATTGCATTGACATATGGTAAAAATGCAGTCCTTTTTAAATCAATACACCCTTCATATTTCCCGCTAGATTGTACAAATAATTGACCAAGCGGCCCAACTGCATGTTTAAAAAATTGAATATTATCTAAAAAACGCTGTAGTAGTTGGTTATCATGCTCATGAAAATGAAAGATCATTTTTTTTAGGTCAATTGGGAACTTTTGATCTCCAATAAGCGTCCGGGAATCGTAAAAGATTTGTAAATACCGGATAGATTCCCAGCTTTTATCCAACATCCATTGAGTTAACTGCTCCTTCCACCCTTCTACAGATTTACACCACATTGGATTTGAGCTCATTATCTTTCCATCACAATACGGATAACCAAGTTGCTTGAGACCTTTTGAAATTTCAATTCCGAGTTTTTGAAAATAATCTTTGGCCTCTTTTGTATCATCGTAATATACAATTCCATGATCTTGGTCACTATATAAGCCCTGCTCCTTGCGTCCCCCACTGCCAGTTATAAACCAAGAAAACGAACAAGGAGGTGAACCAAATGATTTTTCAAAGTGTGTTGTCGCAATTTTCCATACTGCCTTCATCACTTCATCATGGAATTCATTTAATGCAGTTGTATCGTGAATTTTAGATAAAATATGGATATCCTTCCACTTTTTTAATGAATGATACGAATCAATTTCATTCAACATGAGAGACACTCCCTCACTTAAAATAAGGAAAGGTGGAGCAGCATTAGTGCATACTCCACTTTTCATAGTTGGTTTTATTATACTGTATTTAAAAAACCAGGGCCTGTTAACATTTATTATGAACCTAGATTTTCCTTCTTATTGTCTATTAACTCTGGATAGCCGTAGCTTCCATGTTCACTAATGTCTAAGCCCATAATTTCTTCCTCTTCTGTTACTCTTAACCCATTCATTAGTTTTTTACAAACAGCTAAGATAACAAATGATACGACAAATGCATAAGCCGCTGAAGCTGCAACTCCCATGAATTGAACACCTAATTGTGTAAATCCACCACCGTAGAATAACCCTGGTAACCCAACTGTAGCTAATTCAGGAGTAGCGAAGAATCCTGTAGATAATGTCCCCCATACACCTGCAACACCATGTACCGATAATGCGAAGATTGGGTCATCAATCTTTCTCTTTTCAAAAAATCTAGCACTATAGAATACAAGAATACCTGCGATGAAACCGATAACTACAGCAGCCCATGTATCAACGAATGCACAAGAAGCTGTAATTGCAACTAATCCTGCCAAAGCACCATTAAGCATTGTAGGAATATCTGATTTTCCTAGAACCATCCAAGATATAATAAGTGCTGCAACAGCTCCTGCACCTGCTGCTAAGTTCGTATTAAGAGCAACAAATCCGAAGAAACCATCATCTACTGATACTGTACTTCCCGCGTTAAATCCGAACCAACCAATCCATAACACAATTACTCCTAAAGCTGTGAAAACCTGGTTATGCCCTTGGATATTATTTGCCGAACCATCTTTATTGAATTTTCCAATACGAGGTTTTAATAGTATAGTAGCAGCAAATGCGGCCATTGCACCTGTTAAATGCACAACAGTCGACCCTGCAAAGTCTTGCTTACCATGTTCCGCTAACCAGCCGCCACCCCAAATCCAATGAGCAACTACTGGATAAACGAGCGCTGAAAATAATACTGTGAACACTAAATAGATTGATAATTTCGCACGTTCTGCAAAACCACCTAATGCAATCGTAATCGAAATTCCTGCAAACGCTAATTGGAATAGGAAGAATACTGATGTTGATAATGCCATTCCGTCCGCCTGGCCACCCGAATAAAAGAAATCAGATACGCCGACAAAAAAATTACCATTACTTCCAAATATAAAGCCGTAGCCAACTGCCCAAAACACTAATGATGCAAGACCGAATGTAAAAATTGTTTTACCAGCGATATGTCCTGCGTTTTTCATTCTTGTTGAACCAGCCTCTAGTAAAATAAATCCACCTTGCATAAAAATAACTAAGATTGCACCTAACATAACCCAAAGGCTATTCATTAAAAAAGTAGCATCCATTTTACTTCCTCCTCTGTAATTATTACTATCATAAGATGTAAGGAAATATAACATCTTGTTCTTATTTACTATTCTATACGATAATTCTAAAGTGTCAACTAGTTTAACTAAAATTCTGAAAATAGTACGTTAGATTTTCTAACATACATTGAGCGAATTGTAATATTTTTTCTTTCTAATCACCATATTTTTCCGTTCCATTCAATAAATCCATTTCATTTTGTAAGATACTAACATTTTTTAGACATGGCCCATTAGCAAATTAACTGCCCATATCGGGATACTATAGTAATTTTGTCCTGCTTTATTAGCAATTTCATATAATAAACCTACTCAAAAATTTGGCTTGCCCTCCTTTAAAAGACTATAATAGTTATTGAATTACCTCCAAGAATAATTTGTCCAAAGTATTTACAGGGCAATGTATGCTTAAATCTCAAATAAAATCGTTCAATTTTTTTAATTAGCTATTGAAAAAGGCATACTGTTAAAAGGATAATATGTAATGTACATAAGAAATGAGGGAGCAAATATGGAAATTATTGATGCAACAATTGAAAAGTTAGAAGATCCATTTGGTATCTTATCAGGGGAACGATTTGAAATTTTCCTTACGTTAGATATTGAAGAAGATGATGAACTATATAGCGAAAATGGAGTTATGATAAAACTCATCTATGCTGTTGACGAAGCTCAATCTAAAATTGTCCAATATGATTTTATCGAAAAGAAAACCGAACAAGTATTAGACTTCGCATTAGATGATGATGAAGAAAAGGTTATCGATGTATATTGCCAACAACTTATTAATGAGTATGTAGATGCGGATTGATTTCTTTACATCCGACCGCAATAAAGAGCAAGTATAGATTTGAAAAGTTTACAAGAAACTTCTGTTTAAAACCGCTTTCTATGTCATCGCATAGAAAGTGAACAAGCATAGCTGCGAGCAAACTTGTTATATAGTTTCAACAAATTAAAAAGGCTGACAAAATAAATTTTGTCAGCCACCAATATGCTTATTATTATAATTTTACAACGTCTTCAGCTTGAGGACCACGGTTACCTTCAACAATGTTGAATTCTACTTTTTGTCCTTCTTCTAATGTTTTAAAACCTTCACCAGTAATAGCACTGAAGTGAACGAATACATCGTTTCCTTCTGCAACTTCGATAAATCCGAAACCTTTTTCTGAATTAAACCATTTTACAGTACCAGTTGTTTTCATGAGAGAAACCTCCAAAGATTTTTTAATATGTTACTCTATATTTACTCCGGTAAATAAAAATTCACATATTATAGAGAGTATCAAATTAAGGAGTAGATAATCTCTATAATATGTGAATTATATAGCTCCAAATTTGTTCAAAAAATAAATTACTATCGAATAATCTATTTCATCACTCTTATTTATATAATTGAAATCGCAAAAGCTCAAAACAACGAAAGCCCTACCTCTCTTTCGTCCTTACGGCTCCTAGACCGTGCCAGTGTGAATTGATTTAACGTATCTGCTTAATAGTTATTACTAACCAACAGTAAGAAAAAGCATCCACAACGCACTATTTTTAATGAATTTCTTATAATAAGCACTATATTACTGTAACCTATTATCCTCTAATTGTCAATGTAAGCATTTACTTCCCCTTGTCATACCGTTAATCATCTCTCATGTGAATGATTTATTTTTTATGAATTGAGCAATAAATAATAGACTAGTAGAGATCAAAATAATTGAGATTACCCAGTGCCATGCTAATTCCAGGTTACCACTATCAATTGCAACATATATAGCTGTTGATACCGTTTGGGTTTTCCCAGGAATATTTCCCGCAAACATAAGTGTTGCTCCAAATTCTCCTAATGCTCTTGTAAAACTCAAAATAAAGCCTGTTACAATCGATTGAAATGATAAAGGCAACGAAATATAGTGAAAAACTGCCCATTCATTCGCACCATCGACTCTTGCTGCATCCTCTATACTATTGTCAATCATTTCAAAGCCAGCCTTTGCTACTTGGTACATTAATGGAAAAGCAACAACAACAGCTGATATGACACCTGCCCACCAAGTAAAAATGATTGGTGAACCAAAAATAGATTGAATGCCCTGACCGATAGGACTATTCACTCCAAAAATAATAATTAGGAAAAAACCAACAACAGAAGGTGGAAGAACTAATGGTAAGATAAAAAGGATTTCTAGAAATATCTTCCCCTTCCATTTTAAATTCGCCATTATTTTCCCGATAAAGGTTCCAATTATCATAACAATAACGCTCGCGATTATGGCAATTCTTATCGATAAAATGATCGGTTCCAAAAACTCTGTACTCATCTTTACCCCTCAATCTACTACTTTAAACCCGTATTTTTCAAAAAGTTTTAAAGAATTTTCACTCTTTAAGTAATCAAAAAATTTTTTACTTTCCTTAAAATTTTTTGTCTTAGCAACAATGCCTACTGGATAAATTATCGGGGAGTGTAATGACGAGTCTATTGTGGCAATTTTTTTTACTTTATCAGTCGTATAAGCATCTGTTTTATATACTATTCCCGCATCAACATTACCTGTTTCTACATAGGATAAAACTTGTCGGACATCTTTCGCTGTAATGATTTTCCCCTCTATATCCTGCCATATATTGAGGTTATCTAAAGCCTCCTTTGCATACTGACCTGCCGGGACAGTATCAGGAATTCCAATTGCAAGCTTATTAATATGGTGAATATCATTGAATGCTGACATCGTTGACTCCTTAGGAGTGATTAAGACAAGCTCATTCCTCAACAATGGTGTAGTATCTTCTTTCTTCATCATCCCTTTTTCTACCAAACTAGTAAAATGCTGTTCATCTGCCGAAAAAAACAAATCAACTGGTGCTCCTTGTTCAATTTGCTTACTTAACATTCCACTTGCTGCAAAATTAAGATTAATTGTTACTTGATACTCTTTTTCGTAATTTACTTTAATTTCCTCTAACACATTTTTCAAACTAGCAGCTGCAGATATTGTTATTTCACTTTTCTTTTCAACAGATTCAGTTGATGTGCAACCTACAAGCATAAACAATAAAAATGGTAGTAATAGAAAGCGATATTTAGTTAGCATATCGTTCACCCACCACTAACCGGAGGGATAAAGGCTACCACATCACCTTCACGGACAATGTCATCATTTAATGCATATTCTTCATTTATTGCAACCATAACATGCTCTAGGGAGCCTACATCATATTTTTCCGAAATCATAGCTTTTAATTGTCCAACTGAAACGTTCGAAATGTTCAATTCAAAACTATCAGTTCCTATTCTTTCTTGTAAATGTGCAAATAATAATAGTTTAATCATTTATTGCCTCCTCTGATGGCTTTCCCTCTGGATAGAATACTTTCTCTAACTGATCTCCAATCCATTCCTCCCCATCTTCCCATTTTTCCTTTTTCCAAATCGGAACAATCTGTTTAATCCGTTCTATCGCATACTCATTAGCTTCATATGCATCTTTTCTATGTGGCGTTGATACAGCTATGACAACAGCAATATCTGATATCTCTAGTGTTCCAATCCGATGAGTAATGGCTACCTCCGCTTCCTTCCATTTTTCTTTGATTTCATTTCCGATCCGCTCTAGCATTTTTACAGCCATTTTTTCGTAAGCTTGGTATTCTAACGATAATGTTCTCTTTCCATATGTGAATTCTCTCACAGTTCCAATAAAGGTTGTTATAGCACCAGCTTCTCTGCGAATAACTTTATTTGTCACTTCTTCTAATGCTATTGGTTCTTTTACAATCTCAAATAACGACTTACTCAATCGATTCACCCGCTTCATTTGTAATTAACCATTTTATACATTCTCGCTTATTTGCAAATAGTTTATATGTATTTACTATTTCTTCTGGAAGTTGAACCTCTGATACTATACACAATACATTCGTTAAATTTTCCAGTATAAAAGCATCCTCTGTAGTTCTTATTAAAACTACCTTCGGATAATCAGCAGCTTTATACCCTTCAACAACAATGACATCCAGCGAAAAATGAGAATACAGCTTTACAAGCTGCTTCAATGAAAAGGTGATGGATTCTGAATTAAGAATTAATGAACCGTTCCCTTCAATCAATGAAACAAGTGCACCTGCTTCACGGTGCTTACCTGTATCCTTCTTTTTATCATAATGATAAATTGCACTTTCGTGACCATGATGTTTAATAGTTCCAACCTTTAATTCATTTTTCACTGCCTCATTAATATAATCAACAACAAATGTCGTTTTCCCGCTATTTTGATATCCAATTACTTGAAGGACTCTGCCCACGGTATATCACTTCCATTTTGATCTTCTATCATTAAGATCTCTACTAAATCTCCAGCTTGATACCCTCTTGTTCCTCCAGGTAAAACAATAAATATATTCGCATCTGCAAGTGAAGTCACAACATTCGATTTATCTAAGCCTACAGGGGTAGCTATTAATGTTCCATCTGAAAAGCTCATCCGCCCTCTTACAAATCGAGTAAATGGGTTAGGCTTTAAAAAATCCTTTCCTAATACAGCTTTTGTCTTTTGAAGGTGTGGATAATTAGAATGGAGAAAAGTTCTTACGATTGGCCGAACAAATAATTCAAATCCAACATAACAAGCTGATGGATTACCTGACAATCCAAATAATAATTTCCCATTATATTCAGCAACGGTTGTAACACTTCCTGGTCTCATTGCTATCTTATTAAATAAAACATTCGCCCCAAGAAGTTTATAAATATCGGGTAAATAATCAAAATCTCCTACAGAAACCCCTCCGGTTGTGATTAAAAAATCAACCTCTTCCAATGCTTGTTTCACAGCTTTATAGCATGTATTAAGATCATCCACTAGCTTACCAAAAAAAATAGGCTCTGCACCACATCTTCTTACCTGTGACTCGATCATATAGGAATTGCTGTTACGAATTTTTCCTGGCACTAACGGTTCATCAATCTCTAACAGTTCACTGCCTGTTGCAATGATCCCAATTTTTGGTTTTTTTCCTACAGCCACTTTTGAATATCCAAACGTTGCAAGCAGAGCAATGATTCCAGGTGTAATATATGTTCCTTTTTTTACAAGGATTGTCCCTTTTTTAGTGTCCTCACCTTTAAAGGAAATATTATCCCCACTGTTAAATGGCCGTTTTATCGACATAAATATCTTATCATTCTTTTTATATACTTTTGTTAATTCAAGCATAACAATCGCATCACAGCCGCTAGGTATTTGCGCACCAGTCATAATCCGGATCGCTTGATTTTTCCTTAACGTAAAATTACTTACTGATCCTGCACCTATTTCATCAATAACTTCAAATTCTACCGGGTTTTCAGAACTTGCTTCCTTTGTATCGACTGACCGTATAGCAAATCCGTCATATGGAGACCGATCGAATGGCGGCACATGGTGATCAGCAATTAATTCCTCTGCTAAATATCTCCCATTACTATCTTGTAAAGAAACATATTCACTAGTCCCATTTTTTGAGAACTTTAGAATTTTATTAATGGCCTCTTTCACAGCTAAAGGCTTTCTTTTCTCTATCATTAAATCACTCCGTCACAAGAACTTTTTTATTATAATTCTTTTATAGTATCACTATTTTGTAAAGCAATGTAATCTTCCTGTGAGTTTATATTACAAAAAGCATCCTGATTAGCAAGAATGAAATTGTCCGACAAATATTTTACGTTTATCTTTTCAAGTAGACTCATCATTTTATATCGCTCATTCCGAAGTGCCTCATCAATATATTCAAAAGTATTATAGTGATAAACGCCAATTAACGGATGAATTCTATTATTAATTTTAGGAATAATCGCTAAAGTTCCTTGTTCTCTAGCATCTACCAAACAGCGAATAATTTGTTTATTTATTAACGGTATATCACACGATAAAATCATATACCATTCCGCCTTTTCATACTTCATCGCTGTATATATCCCAGCTAGTGGACCTTTCCCTCTAACACTAGTCTCGTCCATTAAAATTTCATTACTTGATGTTTCTTCGAAAAAATGTACGATATCTGGATGACTAATAATGATTTGTTTATTTGTTTCTTCTTTCATTGCATCAATTGAATGTTCCCAAAAACATTTCCCTTCAAATTGTGCAA
Source organism: Bacillus sp. (in: firmicutes) (assembly GCA_031180805.1). Lineage (GTDB taxonomy): Bacteria > Bacillota > Bacilli > Bacillales > Bacillaceae > Metabacillus. Next base: position 21,480 of record JAPSLL010000042.1, on the reverse strand, counting down.
ATGCTTTAGGCTGTCCAAATCGTTGTGAACGGCCACCTGCTAACAATACGCCAATCATGTTCTCCAAGTCGCGATCAGCTCCTTAGTAATTTTACCGCTTTTTAGCTCAAACTGCTGTGATAAATGACACGGGTGTAAAAACATTGACTATATAAAAAGATAACTTCTTTTTCATTCTATCATCTTAACATGCTCTTTTATGCATCTATACAATGAAAAAAGTCAGTTACCAAATAAGCAACCAACTTTTTAAGCTTTACTTTATTATATGATTTTAAACTGTTAAAGCATAGTTACAATACGTTTGATCCGCTTCTCTAGCATTCTCATTCCGCTTAGTCCAGCTTGGAAATGACGAAGCTTCCCCTCTCTATCAAACAGATAATACGCAGGTACATATTGATTTTCAAATACATTAGTTAATTTTTTCTTACTATCAACAAAGATAGGATGAAAAATACTATGTTCTTCTGCAATTTTCTCAATATCAACAATATTTAAATCATCTTCAGAAATCGGCATATGTACTGCAACAACATTTAATTTACCTCTGTAATGATCACGAAGTTGATTTACTTGTGCCATAGCTTCCTTGCAAACATGACAGCTAATTGACCAAAAATGCAAAAGTGTTGGTATCTCTCCAATCAATTGTTCTTTAGTAACTTCACCATTTAACCACACCGTAGCACCCGTAAGCTCTGGCATCTGCTCGCGTAATTTCATCTTAATTTCCCTCCACATTGTGTCAATTGTAAAATGAAGAAAAAGGCGCTTACAGAAATCTATGTAAGTTAGTTGGAAAATTTATCATTCCAAATAACCGCTCTATTCTTTTTACAGTGACATTATATGGGAGACATCTTGTGCAGTCAATACAAGGCAAAATAGAATATTAAAAAGACTTTTTGAACTATCTTTTAAAAAGGCTCTTTTCGAAAATATTAATGTTTGTATGCTTAACGTTGTAACGGTTAGTGCAAGATTGCTGCAGGAAGCGTCGGATAGGAGAGCAACATGTGTTTACACCTTGAGAGTCTCGCCCCCCTAAAAAGCAAGCATTGCACAAAGTAATAAACGATAACAAACCTTAAAAAAGATTGAATGATAATGCTATTTTCCTATATTATTCTTTTTACTTAACAAACATTGTATATTTCCTCTATTTTATGTTTAACTATTGAAAGGTAAGGTAACTAAACAAAAACGTTAAGATGGTTTGTAACAATTTTTGAAAGGAAGTTATTTATGGATTTCATAACAAATGTAAATTGGGCATTATTATTAACAAATGCAAGCATCATTATTTTAAAATTAATTGGTATTACCATCGCCTTTTTCATTGTCAGAGCTATTGGTAATAGAATTGTTAAAAAGTTATTTCAACGTTTTCAAGAACGGAATAATATTTCAGCTGGACGTTCTTTAACATTGCAAAGCTTATCTTTAAATGTTTTGTCATATGTATTATTATTCATGTTTATCGTTATGGTTTTTCAAGTTTTCGAATATGATGCGACAGCATTACTTGCAGGAGCTGGTGTTGTTGGACTAGCCATAGGATTCGGTGCTCAAGGGTTAGTTAGCGATGTTGTTACAGGTTTTTTTCTCTTACTTGAAAAACAAATCGATGTTGAAGATTATGTAACAATTGCTGACTTTGAAGGGATCGTTGAGCAAGTCGGACTTCGTACAACACAGGTTAGAGGATTTGACGGAACACTTCATTTTATTCCAAATCGTGAAATAAAAAAAGTGAGCAACCATTCCCGAGGTAATATGCGGGCTCTCGTCGATATAAGTATACCTCATGATAAAGATCTTGATCGGGCAATAGCTGTTTTACAAGATGCTTGTGATAAATACCGGAATGAGGAAACTTCAATTGTTGAAGGACCAAATGTTATAGGTGTACAAGCACTTGGATCTTCTGATGTTGTTATAAGAGTCATTGCGAAAACAGAAAATATGCAGCAGTGGGCTGTCGAGAGAAATTTACGAAAGCTTTTAAAAACTACTCTTGATGAAAATGATCTTTAAACTACTATTTTCAAACAAATAAAAGAGGTTGGAAAAAATCCAACCTCTTTTCTCTTTTATTGATTAAATTTACTTTCAACTCTTTGACAAATTTCATCCGCAGATAATCCACTTGCCTCAATTACAGATCCCGCTGTCACTGTGTTGCTTATACCCATTATGTTATTATCCTGCCCTGTTATCACACAGCAATCACAGCCTTGTGCATCATTTTCATTTTTTAATTGGACAACATCATAACCCTTTTGTTGCAGTGCTGCTGTCACATCTGACAATGATTGTTCCACACCAATTTTTGGCATAGTTTATCCACCTCCTACATGTATTTTGTACATAGGTAGATAAAATATACTTTTTACTAAACAATCACTTACTTTAAAGTATACTTTTTAAAAAGCACAACATTTTTTAAACGAAAGTAATGATTCACTACTTTTGTTTTGATTTGAAGGTAATGTATTTTGCCATAACTTCTACCGCAACTTCAATAGCCTTTTCATTTGGAGTTAATTTCGCATGGTGTAATCCGTAAGGTGAACCAACCCCAAGCCAAAACATAAAGCCTGGAATTTGACTAACCATATAACCAAAATCCTCACCTGTCATCGCTTCAGTACATAACTGTACATCAAAATCTGTATGTTCAGCAGTATATTCCATAAATTCAGCTGTTAATGCTTCCTCATTATAGACTTGATGATACATTGCACCATAATCAATTACTGCTTGACAGGAGTAGCCGATTTCAAGTCCATTTACAAGAGCTTCAATTCTTTCTTTTACTTTCTCCATTGATCCTACTGAAAGAGTACGTATCGTACCTTCTAATCTAGCATTTTCCGCAATAATATTTTGAACGGTACCTCCAGTTATTTTTCCGATTGTAATCACAGCACTATCAAGTGGGTCAACATTGCGAGACACAATTGATTGAAGCTGTGTCACAAGGGAACATGCGGCAACAACCATATCATTTGTATTGTGCGGATATGCTGCATGACCTCCCTTCCCTTTTAAATCAATAAATAGCTCAGAAGTATTAGCAAATAATAAGCCAGGCTTTGTTGCAATTGTTCCAACCGGAAGCTCTGGAGCAATATGTAATGCAGTAATGATATCTGGTTTCCATTGCATTGCAATTTCACTGTTTAACATTGGTTCCGCTCCACCAGGACCTTCTTCAGCAGGTTGGAATAAAAATAGCACATGATCTTCAATCGGATTTTCAATAAAATGCGAAAGAATTCCAAGTGCAATTGTCATATGAAAGTCATGACCACAAGCATGCATATAGCCTGGATGTGTTGACTGAAAATCATATCCCGTTTCCTCAGTTATTGGCAATCCATCAATATCAGCACGATATCCAATCGTTTTCTTCGGATTTGTTCCTTTGACAAGGGCAAAAATACCAGTTCGCCACGTTTTTATTTCTAATCGTTCATTAGGAAACTGGTTAAGAATGTTTAATAAATATTGCTGTGTTTTCACTTCTTGAAAGCCAATTTCGGGAATTTGGTGTAAGTCCCTCCGGATTTGGATTAACTGTTCCTTTTGCATCTTTTCACCACCATATACTGAAGGCGCGGATTAAATCATCCACGCCCACCTCTTATAATTGTCGTAATTCCTGCATTATCTCAGTTTTTGACTTTGTTTTTGCATCAATGTCTTTAATTTTTCTAGCTGGAGCACCTGTTACAACTGTGTATGGTTCAACATCCTTTGTTACAATAGCTCCTGCACCAACAACCGCACCTTTTCCTACAGTCACACCTTCTAAAACAACAACATTAGCGCCGATGACAACATCATCCTCAATAACAACTGGTTTTGCTGAAGGTGGCTCAATAACACCAGCTAATACTGACCCAGCACCAATGTGACAGTTTTTCCCAACAGTCGCACGTCCACCAAGAACCGCGTTCATATCGATCATTGTACCTTCACCAATTACACTACCAATATTAATAGAAGCTCCCATCATAATGACAGCATTATCACCAATTTCAACTTGGTCTCGAATAATCGCACCTGGCTCAATACGTGCTTTAATCCCTTTAAGATCTAATAAAGGAATAGCTGAATTACGTCGGTCATTTTCAACTACATAATCTTCAATTTTCTCTTTATTATTTTCAATTGCTTCTTGAATATCTGACCATTCACCGAATACAACTCCAGTATTTCCTGTTAAGAACGTTTGAGCTGATTCACCGAAATTAATCCCTTCTAAATCACCCTTTACATAGACCTTTACAGGTGTAGACTTCTTACTGTTTTGTATAAATGAGATAATCTCATTTGCATCCATCATTTTCATATGTATATACCTCCTGTTCGATATGTCAATCATCCTTTACTGTATCAAAGGATGATTCGGTTGACAAGCTATGTTTGCTTAATTTTTTCACTGAAACAAAATTACGCTATAAACCACTTAAACATATTTAAGATGCAACCATATTCTAACACTTTGAGTTCTTAAAAATGCATCTAATGCTATCAGCCATAAATTAGCTCCCTATCCAATTTACTTTTCATTACGAATAATATCAATAAATGCTTTTACTTGTTTTAGTTCAAAAGAAGATTCAAACCCTAATAACCATGTGTCACGTTCTATTGGCTGACCATCTTCGTCTAATAGTGGTATTTTATATATATTTTGCTCGTCTTCCTTTAAAGTGACTGACGGTAATATCGCAAAGCCAATACCATTAAAAGCCATTTGTTTACACGTTTCAATTTGGTCAACAACTATCGTGCGCTTGGGAGTTGTTTGAAATTGGCGATGCCACCAATCCTGTATTTCCTGATAATAGCTTGAATCACTTTTAAATTGAATAAAGGGTCTTTCAGTATGTAGGACATCTTCGACCCGGCTAATTTCTGTATCAACTAAGTATAAAGTATCTGTTAGAAGATGTTCTTTTATCCCTTTCCAATCATGATTTCCTCGAATTATTCCTAGGTGAACGTGATCATCATACATGCTTTTTAGTATTTCACTACTCCATCCTGTTATAAGTGAAATCTTCGCATGCGGATATGTTTGAACATATTTTTTTAATCTTTCAGGTAACCAATGCTGCCCTATTATTGAGGCAACAGCTAGCTTCAATGTCCCATGCACCTCATTTTCCAGTTCAGAAATTTGCTCTCTCACCTTTTCTTCCTTTTCCACGACCTCTCTTGCAAATGAGATCACTTTCTCCCCAGCAGGTGTTAACAATAAACCTTTTGGAGAACGAATAAAAATTTGAAACCCCCAGGACTTCTCAATTGATTGTAATCGTTGTGATAATGCCGGCTGAGTAACAAACAATCGTTCTGATGCCTTTCTCATATTCATTTCTTCAGCCAATACAACTAAGATTTGCAGTTCTGACGTTTGCATAAAAAACACCTTCTTCAACATAATTCAAATAGTTCATCTTTAGATTATTCCAAATAAAAAGGCTGATGCTAAGAATCAGCCCTTTTTGATTTAGGTAAAAATAAAATAAGCAAAAAGCTAATAATCGCAAAACCAAAAATAAATATAAAGACATGATGTAAAGCAAATTCTAGACCATTCTGCAAAAGATTTCTTGCTTCCTCTGACAAATCACTTCTTTTTGATTGGTCAAGTAAAGTAGTAGTTGAATCTAGGTTAATATTATCCTTAACTCCATGATCAGAAAAGTACTGCATGATTTTGCTATTTAAAATTCCTCCTAGCAATGCTGCACCTATTGTACTACCTACATTTCTCATAAACATATTTGTTGCAGTTGCAACCCCCCTTTTATTCCAGGAAACGGTACTTTGGATTGACACGATAAATGCTGTTAATGTGAGTCCCATTCCGATTCCAATAAAAAAAGAGCCTGCAGCTGCCACAATAGGACTATTTTCGCTAGATAAAAAGATAAATATAGTAGTACCAACAACTAACGATAAGCCACCTATGAGTGATGTTGACCTAAATCCAATTGTTAAAATTGCTTTTCCAGAAATCATCGAGGCAATCGGCCAACCAATTGACATTGTTGTTAAAGTTAAACCAGCAATAATTGCTTTTTGCTCCATAACACCTTGGACAAAGGTTGGTAAAAATGAAGAGAGTCCAATTAATATGACACCTGTTGTTAAAGAAGTGAGATTAGCAATTAGGATTGAGCGTTCACTCCAAAGTTCAAATGGCATCATCGGTTCATCAATTTTTCTTTCATAGATAACAAAAGCTATTATCGATATAATTGATATTCCGATGAGGAAAATAATTGGAAATGAGATCCATGCCCAGCGAACTCCCCCTTCAACTAAAACAAACATAAAGGCTGTAACTGCAATTGTAAGAAGGATTGCTCCAATATAATCGATCTGTGGCTTTTTCTTCTCAATATTTTCATGTAAAAAAAGATATAAACCTATAATTGCCAATATTCCTAGAGGAACGTTAATCCAGAAAACAAATCGCCAGCTGACAAACTCAACTAAAAGTCCACCAATGGCAGGGCCCATTATTGCAGAAATCCCCCATACACTAGACAAATAGCCTTGTATACTTGCTCTTTCTTCCTTTGTGTATATATCACCAACTATCGTAGTTGCGATAGGCATTACTGCACCGGCACCAAAACCTTGTACAAATCTAGCAAAAATTAACCATTCCATTGACGTTGCTAGCCCACATAAAATGGAGCCAATTAGAAAGAGTATAATACCTATTGTTAATATTGGTTTTCTGCCGAATAAATCAGATAATTTTCCATAGATTAATACCGTGACTGCATTCATTAATAAATATGAAGAAAAAACCCAGCTATATAACGAGAAATCTCCTAATTCAGCGACAATTGCCGGCATTGCTGTAGCTACAATTGTCGCTTCAATCGCAGCCATGAACATGGCTAACATCACTGTTACGAGAACAAAAGGCCTTTTTGTTGTTTTTTGTTTAGACTGAAATAATACTTGTCCCAAGAAAAATCAATTCCTTTTCAGTTTAAAATATGTAATTGAAAATGGCGAAAAGAACGACTTTCATCGTTCTTTATCCATTGTCAGGTTGGTATACCCGTTTCTTTAGGCGCTTTAAAATTGCCCGTCTTGTAAAAATACCTTCAAACACATGATCTTGATTTTGAACACATACAAATGGATGATTAACAACAAGGTCTAAGCCAATTTCCAATGTATCATCTAAAAATAATCTTGGAATATTCGTATTCATTACTTCTTCTACTTTCATTTTCTCTAGCTTTTCAAATTCGATTCGCTCTAATCCAAATATGCTATCCATAATTAAATTCATTCCTATTAAACCATGTAATTTAAAAGTTGGATCTAATACTGGAATTGCCGTATAGCCGGTTTTCGTTAATACAAGTAACGCATGTTGTAGGTTATTGCCAATTTGAACATGAGCTACTTTATCTCCTGGTATCATTAAATCTTGTATTGTCGCATTCATTAACTCTTCTGTTTTAATATTCATCATTGCTGTTTCTTCCTCTCTTCATTTCAATATCTCTTCACCATTTTCTAATTCATTAACCGAGAAAGTGTGTGAAAGTGAAACGAATCAATCATCATTGAATTAAAATACCCTTTTCTATCATAACATATTGTATTCATTCTTTCGTGTGAAAACACTTACAAATATACCTTTACTTGAAATCGAAAAAAAATGATACCTAACTGGTATCTTTGTAATAATTTAATCTTTAAATTCGTCATGATCATCTTTTTCACATTCAAAATTTCTTTTACCGAATCCTTAATTTCTCATAAAGAGTAAGTAGTTGTAAATACTTCGATTGATCCATCCTTTTTATCCCGGATTCTATATCATTCAACTCACTGATTATGATTTCAAGTGCATATTGTTGGCTAATTAACGTTTCCGCTAATAATTGTTTATCGTCTAAGGTTAATTTTTTTAGCGTCGTTTCCATGTTTCCTCCACAAATTAAAATTTTCCATAACCTTTATTTTGTAAATCGATTCGCATAACTAAAAGCCGTATATGATTCAGGTTTTATCTTTGCTTCAATTCCCATCGCCTCTATTCTTCCTGTCATCTCTTGTATTAACTCCTTCGTCATACCCTTTCTTCCGATATCAAGATGGATTTCAAACAATAAATTAGCACCTTCATGAACAAACGGAATTAACAGGTCTGTTAAATCATTTAAATGATCAGATATAAAATAAGCTGCTATTTCTTGACTAAGAGCCGTTTCCATCGAAATTTTCTCTCTTAAGCTTACTATTGGCCTCTTTTCACTATGTAACTTTAAACAACCCCAAGCTCCCTTACCAACACGGTGGATATGGATCGCTGTTATAAACTTTGTCTCCTGATGATGAACATGGGAATCAGAACCAATCGATAGGACATATTCTGAACGTGGATCTTTTAGCAAAAAGCCTTTTATACGCTCGATTACTGTTGCAAATGACATTCGCTTTTCTGAGACATTATAAAAGGTGAAAGATTCGTTCATATCATTACTCCTTATCATTAACCGCTTTTGTCAAAATTGCCTTTCATTGCATTATATGATTTCAATAAGTTGAAATATGAGTTGAATCTGAAGAAAACAGGAGCGTAAACACGTTCAATTTTATTTTTATTAAAATAAAAAATAGTCATCCCATAATTGGAATGACTATCCTTTACTTGTCTCAATGTTTTTAATTGACTCATGACAATGAGAGCACGTAAAGATGACATTTTGATTTGATTGAGCTGTTAACGTCTTTGACAGTGATTGTTGTTGTTGACAGAATGGGCAAATAACTTTAGGATCTTTTCTCATGATAGACTCCTTCTCTCGTGTTTTTTGAACCATCTTAAATCGAACAACATTATACTTAATACTTATTGAAGTAAATCAAAAATCTCCATCGCAATCATATCAATATTATCAAATTGGTATGATTGTGGTTTTTCGCCTTTTTGATAAACCTCTAATTCAAACGTATTAGTTTTATCGAAATACTTCACACTGCAACGCTTTTCACCTTCAACCTCAAAAAAACGTTGTAGAGGCTCACCAGAACCTGCATTTTCTTGTAAACTTTGTAGTCTTGTAATAATTCCTAATAATTGTGACACTAAATATCCCCCTTCCGGAAGAGTTAACGGAAAACTGTTTCCTATTCGTATTGTTATACTCTACCATACATTTTATCCACGAAATAATGTTTCAATAATAAGTATCTTTACTTTGTGCCTTTACAATTTTACACTATGTATTAAGGGATTACCAAATAAAACTTTTATTATTCTCTACAAAATAAAAAAATTGTCGATTTTTATTCATTATCTCGGCATCATTTTTAACAATATTAAACGTATATTAATTCGTTTTTATTGGAATTATACAAAAGGAGAACTGTAATGAAAAAACAAGTTGTTGTTTATACACAACCAAGCTGTCCACCATGTCAAATTGTCAAACAATTTTTAAATCATTATCAAATAGAATACAGCGAAAAAGACGTAAGCATAGATTCGAAAGCTCGCGATATTTTAGTAAATGAACTATCTTCTACTTCAACGCCAACTGTGACAGTTGATGATAATATTGTCATAGGCTTTGATTTGCAAAAACTTGAGGAGCTATTGGAGATAAAATAAAGCAAAAACATAGAAAAAGCTTGGTGACCAGCCAAGCTTTTTCACTTTCTATTAAAAGGGGTTTGGGGGAAAATCGAGAGTTGCATGACTAATCAAATTCCTGGTTAATTGAAGACTCGGGTTAAATCCTCTAACATAAATATATTTGACCAAGAAATCGAAAAGTTATTGTTCTTATTTACAATGATAATGATTATCAGTTTCAATGTCAACCTTTTTTAGCTAACTTTTTTCTATTAATTTATAGTATTTATTAATAGTAACTTAAGCCGTGATAAATAAAGTCAAACGTAGAGATAAAGATTAACGATAATTTCCACAGTGCCTTCATAAAAAAACAGCGGAACTCTTCCGCTGTTACCAACTGATTGTATAAGCAAGATAAAAGATATATGCTAGAGATAGAATACCTGCTATTAAAAATGCTAAAAAAACCGGATTTCTTATATATGGATGTGCTTGAACTTTTTCGCTTATTTGACTATCCTGTTTCGCTCTTCTGTCACTTACAGTCCGTCCAACTTTAAACGTATAGATTAAACTAACACAGGAAATTATTAGAGCTAGTACAAAAAGAATCGTTGTAAAATTGCTCATTCCATTTCACCCCTTAATACGTAAGATACCTCAGAATGATTAGGAATATGCTTTGGATTTCATTTCCTTCTTAAGTATAGCCCTTACAATAAACTTTCCTGTTCATACAAAAATTCATAGGACAAATCAATAAATAGATAATGATCCTGACTCAAAGGATAGGAAAAAGTGCGAACTAAATCCCCCTTCTCAATATCACTATATACATCACTTAAAAAACCTTTTTTATCAAAACGCATTTTCATAATATTAGCTAAAAAATAAGGACGCCAACTCCAATTTTTTAAATAATATTCCGGTTGAACTTCCCATTCATCTTTTTTATATATGTTCACTGATTGTTGAAAACCGTCCTCATCACATATATAAATTCTAAAACTACAATCATCTAAATGAACTGCTAATTCAGCTAATAATTCATCATAATTTTCATATTGCTTCCCTAATTTTGCTATTAATTGGTGGATTCGCTCATGAAAGTTCTCAGTAAAATGGTGAAGTTTTTCAAGCTTCTTTTTTTCAGATGAAATATAAAGCTGAAATTCATTTCTCAACCTTTCCTTACAATCATCTCGATGAATAAATTGTCTTTTTGGCTTCTCTAAAAAATAACCTTGATAATATCTCCCACCATTTTTCCATGCATATTGAAGTTGAAAGTTCACTTCAATATCCTCATATAGCAAGGTCGCACCGATTTTTCTTGCTAATAGTGAAATGGAATAAAGAACATCATAGTAAGATTGTAAAGGTGATGTCATACGCAACGGCTGTAAGTCTATTTTTAAAATATCAGGTGATAGCAGGCCTATTCGATCTAAATTGCTGCTTGCTTTCCCAATATTATCGATTGCAATTTTGATTCCATATGTTTTGTAATACATTAATAAATGATAAAGCTGATCAACATCTCCACGGAAATTATGTTCATTCATCTCGATTACAACTTGATTTAACTTCAAACCTTGATTCTGTTTTTCGAGGAGAATTTCGAGAAAGCTTTCACCGTGATCAAGCATGAGAAGATTAGCATCACGATTTATAAAGATTAAAAGTTCTGAATCTTTTAGCTGCAAAAATTCATCTAGCGCTTTATTAACGATCCAATCATCTACCTCTACTCGAAAATCATCTGGTATATTATCATCTTGAAAAAATGAACCTAGACTTTTAATTTCATTTTGATTAAGCTCGATTCTACCTAATATTTCATAACCAATGACCCTTTGTTCATCAGCACTAAAGATGGCTTGATAATATGGTATAACCTTTTCCATATTTGACATAATATCTAATGGATCCATGACAATCCCCTCACCCTATATGTATCTAAGTATGAATGATTATATCATAAATCCTATACGATTTCGTGTTTCTAAACAGCGTTTTGAACAACTAATTTGTTAGGTATAGACTGTTTTCAATCCTTACGTTTACGAATATAACCTTCTTAGTTAAAACCGTATAAAGTTATATCCTACTTTGTCTATTTCTTGAAATGATTTAACATAAGATTGTACAATGCTTAAAAAGGGTGTTGCCTCAATGATTGTCCCCCATCAATTGTTATGCATTCTCCGTTAATATAAGATGCCTCATCAGATATTAAAAATGACGCAAGATGGGCAATTTCCTCAGGGGTGCCTAATCTTCCTAATGGTACACTACGTAGAGTCCTATCTGCTGCTTCTTTTGACTCCCATAGTTTCTCAGCCCCACCTGTTCTCTCTATTGGTCCGGGTGCAATCGCATTTACTCTTATTCCATATCTACTGCCCCATTCAACAGCTAAAGTTCTTGTTAGCGACAAAACGCCTGCCTTTGCTGCAGCAGAATGAATGACTCCCGCACCAGCATCCCATGCATATGTTGCGACCATATTCAATATCGTCCCTCTAATTTGCCGAGAAATCCAGTACTTACCTATAGCGGAAGAACAATAAAAGGTTCCATTCAAAACGATGTTAATCACAGAATTCCAACCGTTTATCGATAGCTTTTCCGCTGGACAAATAAAATTCCCAGCTGCATTATTGACCAATACATCAATTTGACCAAAATTTCGATCTACCTGTTCAATCATTTCCTCAATTTTTTGTGGGTCCCTAACATCAAGCTGTACAGCCAATACTTGCCCTTCATATGTTTCGATTTCTAGCTTTGTTGCTTCTAGTTTTTCAAGCGTGCGCCCGATAATTACAACTTTGGCTCCAGCATTTGCAAAGTGGCTAGCCATTGCTTTCCCCATCCCATTTGAACCACCTGTGACAACAATTACTTTATTTAACATGCAAAGCACCCCCTATTTCGTCTTAAATTACCAACATCAGCAAAATAATGAATGAACATTCATTTTATTTTAACATAAATATTTGACTAAAATCTAACAAATATATGAAGATCCGTTTACATATTTGTTTTTCATAGAAGTAAGAAATTGAATCATGTTATACTAAACTAGGAAAATTTCAAAAATATAAACATAAGTATTTTATTAATAAGATTATATGTAAACTATATGGGCAAGTATCACTTTTACAACCTCTTTTTACTTAAATACTTTTCATGGCAGATTACTTAGCTCCTAGATTGACTAATAGCTCATATCAACTTTAAGAGATTACTCTGCTCCCTCCAAGCTCGTTTCTAATGACAGTTAGAGTTCTGAAGTGATAATTGATAAGGCTGATTTCGTAATCTTTGTTGCATTTTATTAGCAGACGTTTTGGTTGTTTCCCGCGTTTGTGCTCGCTTTCTGTCGGGTGGTTCGTAATCCTTCTATGTGAACACCTGCTACGCTCCAAACAACCTTTACAATGTGTATAAAAACAACAATATTTTAGAAAAGAGCCATTGATAAAGTAATGATGTAGACATTTATACTTTCTTCTCTAGTTGAAAGTTAGTCTCTAAAACATACTTCTTAAGATTGGTTGGTTAACATGACAAAATTATATTCTAGAAGGTCCTTTATTAAAGGAATTTTTACCATTTCATTTGCAGGGTTATTGACAGCAGCTAGTGGTTATTTATATGCAAGATATATTGAGCCTTCAAGATTGGAAATCGTAAACAAAACAATTGTGAGTTCTAAAATACCTGATGCATTCAAAGGATTTAAAATCGTTCAGTTTAGTGACACACATTTATCTGATTTTTTCACGTTAAATAGATTAGATACGATTGTGGCTAAAATCAATGACCTTTCACCTGATTTACTTATTTTTACTGGAGATTTAATGGATGAGCCTAATCAATATACAAAAATAAATCAAATTGTACCTATTTTAGAAAAGCTAAAAGCTCCGTATGGAAAGTATGCGATATATGGAAATCATGATCATGGTGGCTATGGGACAGACATTTATAAAAATGTTATGACGATGTCGGGGTTTAAAGTTCTCCAAAATGAGGTTTCGAATATAATAAAAAATAATCAAACGATTGGAATCGCAGGACTCGATGATTTGATGTTAGGAAAACCAAGCTATGAAGCTACTTTAGGCAATTTAAATAAAGAGAGATTTAATATATTATTGGCACATGAACCGGATGCAGCAGTTAAATCGAAAACATTTCCTGTGGATTTGCAATTATCAGGTCATAGTCACGGTGGGCAAATTCAACTTCCTTTTTACGGCCCATTGATTACCCCGCCCTATGCAACTGTTTATTCAGAAGGAATGTACTCAATTGGTGAAATGCAGCTTTATGTAAATCGTGGACTTGGAACAACAAGATTGCCATTTCGCTTTTTATCTATTCCAGAAATAACTGTCTTTACGCTTACTTCCCGTTAAATAAAAAACTTACTTTAATAAATTTGTAGCATATAATACTTTTGCGCTGAATTGTCATTTGGAACTTCAGATGACATTCAGCACATTTTTAAATTAAACACCTTTATTTTCGCTATGCTCTTTTCTAAACAGCTTGTAGTTTTTTAAAGCACTTATTTATACAGGTTGATTGTCGCGCATTGCGAGAATTCTACTTAGATGAATGGTACAGTTTCATGTTAAGCAGGTGTTTACACTAAAAAATACACACCGCCCACCGCGTGAAAAGCGAGTACTGCATGAGGAATTCCACCAAAACAATAACTTAATAAAAAGCAAATAGCCTTTCGTTAAAATGATTTCATGAATTCCCCAAGATAAATCCCTATTACACATCCACAAATCGTTATACAAATATAGAGAATCGAAACTACATAATTCTTCTTTTGAAGTAGTTGTACCACTTCGACAGAAAATGTTGAAAAGGTTGTAAAGCCTCCACATAATCCTGTTCCTAAAAGAAGTAAAGTATGGTCTTTTTCGATGAATACGACGAATACCCCTAATAATAATGAGCCTATCCAATTAATGATTAGAGTCGGTAATGGTAGCTTCATTTCCTTTGTATATTCCCCTAAATAATCTGAAATGAAATAACGCATAGCCGCACCAACTGCCCCACCAAGTGCAACATAAATCATGAACTCTCTTCCTTTCTAACGAAAACTGCAAGCTTCATTCCTATAAGAGCAAATCCGATTCCTAAAATAAGAGATAAACATATGTATCCTAAAGCAAGTTCAATTGGAAGTTCTGTTATTTCTAAACTAAAGGTCGACATTGTTGTGAAACCTCCACAAAACCCTGTTCCAAGTAACAATTTAATCGATAGTTGTTTCTGTTTATTAATTAATAAAGATGTAATAAATCCTAATAATAAGCTGCCTATAATATTTACACTTAATGTTGAAAAAATGCCAATTCCAGGTATAAGTGTAACAATATAGCGTAAAGATGAACCTATGCCACCCCCTGCTGCAACTAAAAGACTGTTATATAATTTCCTTTTCACTTTCAAACCTGCTTTCTAAGCAATTATTACAATTGTAAAATTTAATACCATATACTCCATACACCTCTAAGTAAATTCTATTATTACAGTAACAATCTTTCTTATGAAATAAAAGTACACTTATGATTATTGTGAGATACAATTTAAGATAAAATAAAAAGGAAGAGACGATTTACTCATATTAAGTAAAATCGTTTCTTCCATCCTTTTATTCCTCATCCTCTAATACATGATAGGCTTTATCAAATAATAGTAATTGGCTATCAATGATAGGCTCCCCTTGTTCACGTGTGACATAATGATATTCACCAGTTTCATCCTGCTCACGTGCCTTTACATTGTCAGCTAGTGCAGCAGCTAAAATACCATTGATTCTTTTTTTAATCGCACCATCAAAAATTGGAAATAAAATTTCAACTCGCTTTTCCATATTTCGCGTCATCATGTCTGCTGAAGAAAGGAAAGTTTTTTCCTCCCCGTTATGATGGAAAAAGTAAATTCGACTATGCTCCAAAAATCTACCGACAATGCTTCTCACTTTAATATTCTCACTAACACCTTTAATACCCGGACGCAAACAGCAAGTACCACGGATAATTAAATCGATTTTAACACCTGCATTAGATGCTTCATAGAGCTTCATAATTAAGGCCTTGTCAGTTAACGAATTCATTTTTGCGATAATTCGACCATTTGAATATCGCTTATGGAATTCCATCTCTGCGTCAATTAAGCGAATAAAATCCTTTCTAATATCAAAAGGTGCTACAGATAGGTGATGAAAATATGGTTTTTCCGTGTAGCCACTTAAATAGTTAAAGAAATTAGTTGCGTCAATACCAAATTTACGCTTTGACGTAAGTAAACCCATATCAGTATATATTTTTGCTGTTTGATCATTGTAGTTACCTGTACCTAAATGAACAAACCGTTCTATTCGATTATTTCTTCTTCTTACAACAAGTGTAATTTTGCTATGAGTTTTTAAATAGGTCATTCCGTAAATAACATGACAGCCTGCTTTTTCTAGCTCTTTTGCCCATTGTACATTGTTCTCTTCATCAAATCTTGCTTTTAATTCTACTAGCACTGTTACTTGTTTACCGTTTTCTGCTGCTCTTTTTAATGCTTCAATAACGGGTGAATCACCACTTACCCGATACAATGTTTGCTTAATCGCTAATACGTCTGGATCATCTGCTGCTTCTGCAACAAATTCCACTACAGGTTCAAAGGATTCATATGGATGATGCAAAAAAACATCCTGTTCAGAAACTTTATCAAATATATTTTCGTGTGATGCAATATCACGAGGAGGTTGTGGAATAAGTGTTTCGTAGATTAAATGTTCCTTTAACTTGGCTATCTCTTTATAAAATACGAAGAAAACTGTCAAATCTAATGGACCATCTATTTCATATACATCTTTCTCATGTATTTCTAATTCAGTTGTTAAATAGTTTAAAATTCTTTGATCAAAATCCTTACTTTGGATTTCTAATCTTACAGCTGCTCCCCATTTGCGCTTTTTTAATTCTTTTTCGATTTCCTTTAGAAGGTCTCGAGCCCCTTCTTCATGAATGGTCATATCTGCATTTCTAGTAATTCTGAATATAGAAACAGATACAACTTTATAGCCTTTAAATAATTTATCAATAAAATAACTAATAATGTCTTCTAAAAAAACATAATTCACCGAATTATCAGACGCTTCAATCTTTACGAAACGTTCTAAAACTGCTGGAACTTGGACAATTGCAGTTTTTAATTGATTTTCCTCATACTCATTATCTTCAATCACGATTGCTAAGTTTAAACTTTTATTTAATAGCATTGGGAATGGACGATAGGCATCAACCGCCATCGGTGTTAAAACGGGAAAAATATGCTCATCAAAATATGTTTCCAGTTTTCCAATCTCATCCATTGACAATTCGTTCATTTTTTTAAATTCAATATTTTCTTCCCTTAGTTTAGGCAATAGTACATCATTATACGTTTTATATTGCAAATCTACTAATCTATGAGTTTTAATGGCAATTTCATTTAATTGTCTTTTAGGTGTCATCCCGGCCTTATTTTCAGGTTTATTAAAGCCTGCCTTTACCTGATCTTTTAACCCCGCAACACGAACCATAAAAAACTCGTCCAAATTCGAACTAAAAATGGATAGAAATTTGAACCTTTCTAGCAACGGATTACGCTCATCTAACGCTTCCTCAAGAACTCGCTCGTTAAATGCGAGCCAACTAAGCTCTCTATTGTTGTAATACATTGGACTATTAAGTTCTACGCTGTTTTTATTTATATTTGCTATATTCATCCTTCTAGCCACCCTTTAATCGACAATTTCCTGCATCTTAGTTTAATAATAGCATTTACAAATATTTAGAATGTAAATTTATTGTAAATGTTTTGTTATTATTTTGTAAATGCCGACACTTAAAAATCACCTAAAAGTACTACCATTATTAGTAGCTTAAGAAAATTGTTGATAAGAAAAATGGACTTGAATTGTTTTTTTCACTATTTTTTCTAAATGCTTTTTCTGCTTTTCTACTTGATATTGTTCTGGCTTAAAATCTGTTCTGCAAACAATGAAAAAACTAAGGTTATCGTCATTAACTTGCAACTCCATATTTTTAATGATATTACGATTCGTTGCATTTAAACTATAAGCAAACTTTATTATTGCACCTAATAGGCGATATTTTGTTAGCTCATCCTTTGTAAACCATTGATTAAATAGGCGAATATTTTGTTTAAAAGACGATTTGTTTGTATAGGATGCAATTAAAGCTATAATTAAACGTTCTCGATGCATTAAACCGTCTATTGTCCGATTAGCCAATAAGTAAAACGTATGTTGACTGCTAGACTCTGCATCAATGTATTTTCCGATATTATAAACATGTGCACCACGTTTTAATAAATTCACATCGTTTTTATCTATTGTGACTAATCCAGATTTATTTAGTAATTCAACTATTGTAAGTGCTGTCTTTGTAACATTGAAAACATGATTAACATTAATTTGAAAGTCAGTTGCTAACTCATAAAAGCTTTCCTCGATAACATTTGGAAACAAGGTAGCTCCAAATTCCTTCGTTAGCTTTTCATAAAACACTCCATCTCTCAATCCCTTACGACTCAAGACAAATTTGTCTGCACCCACGTATCCCATCAATGATTCAAATACTTCAACTGCAGGAATAATAAGGTCTGCACGATCCTTTGATAATCCTTCAACACGCTGCAAATCTTCAAATGATAAAGATTGTAAATATGTATTAATTAAATGGACTTCATCAACATTCATCATATATTGATGCAAACCCGCAAGTGGATAATTAACATATTCATGATGGACTTGTACCATATTACGTGCACTACCGCCAATACCAATAATCGGCAATTCCTTATTTTTTAGCCAGTCTAATTTGGAGAATTGTGTTGACAAAAAATTCCGTAAGTTCGTTAGCTCTTCTGGAGTTGGTGTTTCCCCTTTTACAAATTGCTTTTTTAAAGAAAGTGCTCCAAATGGAAAACTATGAAAGTTAACTAGCTTTCTATTTGCAAAATAAGTCAGTTCTGTACTTCCTCCACCAATATCAATGGTGATGCCGTTTTCAATTGATGTGGAATTAGCAACTGCTAAATAGCCATAGTACGCCTCTTCATATTCTGATAGGATACGCATTGCAAAATCTGTTTCCTTGCTAACTCTCTCTAAAATCTCTTCTTTGTTAATTGCTTGACGAATTGTTGCGGTTGCAACACATTTTACATCATCTAACTTATAATGCCTTGTTACCTCCTGAAAAGTATGAAGTGTATTAATAAGCAAATTCACGCCAACATTTTCCAAAACTTGCTCTTCTGTCAAATAATTGCGAAGTCTGACGACTGCTTTCACATTTTCGATTTCCGTTAATCGTCCACTTTTTTCTCTCATGTAAATAACAAGTCGCATTGTATTTGAGCCAATATCAACAATTGCATATTTTCCTTGATCCACGATTGTTCTCACACCCTATTCTTTTTGATGAGCTGCTCCTTTTATTCTAATTTAAAAGAGTTCACTGTAAATGCAAGTAACTTAATCAAAATAAAACGAGCAGTATACGAACTAATCCTCTAAAATAAGGTACATTATACCACAATCCATCATATCGTATACTGGGATTTTTATATTTGGCTACATTCAAAAAACTTTATTGCTACTGACGTAGTATCGTATGGTTAATTTCCATGCAGATGCTAAGCTTTCTATGGAGTGGGCGGTGAGCATCTTCGTTATAAAGAGTCTCTTATTTTAATAAAACTCCCGAATATTCGTCTGAAAAATGAGTATCACTTACACAACAAACCCTCATTCATACCTCCAGAGAAAATCTATATTGTTCATTTAAAGACATTGTTTATAAAAACCTTTAAGGAGGATTGCTATGATTCATACTGTTAGCCAAGGTGAAACGTTATCTGTCATTGCTGCAAATTATCGGATTCCGCTAAATCAATTATTAATTGCTAATCAAATTACAAATCCAAATCTTGTTTACATCGGGCAAAAAATCGTCATCCCAAACTTACCTGATCCTGAAACAATTCCATATAGTATTCATATTTCCGTTTCAAATAAACGTTTAACTTTATACTTAAACGGACAAGTTGTTAAAGTATACCCTATTGCAGTTGGAAGAATGGTTACTGCTACACCGATAGGAGATTTTGTCATTGTTAATCGTCAGCCTAATCCTGGTGGGCCATTTGGTGCAATGTGGTTAAGTTTATCAAAACTACACTACGGTATTCATGGAACAAATGACCCTTCCTCTATTGGTAAAGCAGTCTCTCATGGATGTATAAGAATGTTTAATAAAGATGTATTAGAGCTTTCTTCACTAGTTCCAAACGGGACAAAAGTTTTAATAAGACCTTAAGATTTTATTAAGATTTTGTAAGTTGCGTATTCAACAAACAATAAATCCCTTATAATGACAAATGTAATAGTGGATATCGACACTTAAGGAGCGAACAAATGAAAATTTTTCATAATAAAAATTTTGTAAAGTTGTTTTACGCAGCTTTATTTTCACAAATGGGAACAACAATTGGCAATATGACATTTGCATTCTATTTATTAGACCATTTTAGTAATCAACCCTCATATGCTACGATTGCTGAGCTTATGTATTCTTTACCTACAATTTTAGTCTTCTTTCTTGTAGGTGTTGTTGCAGATAAATTTGACAGAAAAAAGGTTGCAGAAAATTGTGATTGGATTCGAGCAGGGTTAACAATTGTATTATTTGGAGCTTTATTCTTAAATTCCATTCCAATTATTTTTCTTATTCTCTTTTTACGAAGTGCGGTAACAAAATTTTTCTTCCCCGCAGAAAATAGCCTTGTTCAAGGAATATTGAATAAAGAACAGTACGCACAAGCAGCTGGCCTAAATCAAATGCTGTTTAGCATATTTATGGTGTTTGGTGTTGGTATCGGTGCATTTATCTATAAAACTGTAGGAATTCATGGCGCAGTTATTGTTGATTTTATTAGCTTTATTATCTCAGCATTGTTAATTAAATCATGTAATATCCCAATTTCTGCACGACTTCCGAATGGACAGGTAAAGTGGAAGGATATCAGTCTTAAATCTTCAATAGGTGATTTTAAAGCTGGTATTGTTTATATTATTAAAAACCGTCTTTTAGCATCTTTAGTATTTGGTTTTTTCATTTTCGGAATTGTCAATGGAGCATTTGCTGTATTACCAATGTTTACTATGAAATATGAGCTAACTTTAGACAACTATGAATGGTATGCATCACTTTTTGCTCTCTCTTTAGGCTTAGGCTTATTA
This sequence comes from Bacillus sp. (in: firmicutes), assembly GCA_031180805.1. Classification (GTDB taxonomy): domain Bacteria; phylum Bacillota; class Bacilli; order Bacillales; family Bacillaceae; genus Metabacillus. The sequence goes on along the minus strand of JAPSLL010000042.1, from coordinate 490 downwards.
ACAGGGAGTGGAATAGGTACAGTTATTGCAGGAAAATTCAAACCGTATCAGCTAATGGTTTTTCCTATCTTTATTGCAAGCCTACTGATTTTCTTCCTTGGCTTTACAAACAGCGTAACTTTATTTTTAGCAATTGTCTTCATTATCGGTATCTGTCTAGGTCCAATTAATATCGCAATTGGTGGATGGATGCCAAAAATCGTCCATCCAAAGCTAATGGGGAGAGTAAGTGGATGGATAGATCCTTTGATGATGTTTGCTCAATCGTTAACTTTAGGATTAATTGCTATTCTGTTTCCAAAAGTCATTGCATCGATTGATTACTTATATTATGGTATGGCAGTGATTATTCTTATCGTTGCTTTATTCTATGCATTAACACTACCAAAATTAAGTAGAGCCTTTGATTTAAAGGAAAAGAAAATTAAGCGAAATCAACAAACAAACCCTAATATTCATATAATTTAAAGAAGAAGACGTAACGTCTTCT
>JAPSLL010000041.1:27579-36511 GCA_031180805.1 Bacillus sp. (in: firmicutes) | reverse complement strand
AGGAGCAATCAATTCAATACTATTACCATCAGGGTCTTTGAAGTAAATAGCTAATGTGGATTATTAGACCATACTTATGGTAGTTTTTCAGGAGGGAATCCAAAGCTAGTTGAGATAGCTATTCCTCTTTCCTAACCACTCTTTACTATTTTTCAAATCTATTCTATCGATTTGAAAAGGCTACATGTCTTAATGAAGGATGGTAAGGAGTATTAACTTTATCTGTCTCCCACAATCCTAGCCAGCTTCTTCCTTTATAAATCCAGAAAAATACTAGGCTATCTTGTTTGTATGAATTTTCCAAATCTTATTTTTTATAAAGCTCAATAGAGTTTTCAAGATTACTGACTGGTAAATGTACTTCTTTATAACCCTCTAATTAAAAACAAAAACTCTTTTTTTTAAAACCATATATGTTTTAAATTTCCCCCTCAAAACTCCTTTATTAAAGATAGCATTGTCCGTAACAACCACCTTCTGCTGAATAAGAATAATTAATTATCATAGTATGCTTTAAGGGTATATTGGTCTAATATATGGTTCTCCATTTTTCTATGAAGTTCATTCAAGAGAAATCCGTTTTCTATCTCTAGTTTCGTGTCTAATGCATACACATGAACTTCATATAGGTGCGGAGAATCAGGCGGTGTCATCCCACCATAATAACTAGATAGAATTTTGCTTTGTTTCCCCCCCTGAATACTTGTCCAGCTATTTACTCCCTGAACGAAATCATTTGATAAAACGCTATCGTTCTCATATAGCTCATTTCTTGTAATATTAGCGGCAAGCCAATGAATCCACGAAAACCCTCCGGTTACTGGGTAAGCATCTTTATCTTCTAAAACTAACGCAAAAGAAACTGTCTCTTTTGGTGCTTGTTCAAACCTTAATGGAATCGAATATGTTGGGATACCATTTTGATTAAATTGCTCTCCTCTTTTTCCATATTTATCATCAAATTTCCCATTATGTATACCAGTACTTGTTACGATCATTTTTTTGTTCCTCCTCTACATTTTGGTTTATCCACATCCATTCGCAAAAATGATTATATAGAGGAATCTTTCTCTTGTGTATTACTTACTTTTTGGTGGGTATGATGGTTATTCTTGAAATTTCACCGCATATTCTTTATCAAGTAGGAAATCTACTCCAATTTGTTGCATAATACTTAATGCTTCGATCATTCTCTTACCTTGTAGTTCCGTTAAAACATAACCCACCTGTAGAGGATAACCATCATATACCCTTTTATTTACAAAGCCAAATTCTATTAATTCTTTAAGTTGTTCCAATAACATTTTTTGAGTTATTCCTTCTATGTCCTTTTCTAACTTTGATAATGAAGTTTCCCCCAGTCTTAGTCTCCATAGAATAATAGGTTTCCATTTTCCTTTAATGACGTCATGTGTTAATTCCAACGGACATGTAAACTTTTCACGTATCTTCATTACTTTCCCCTTACGATAAATTCTTGATGTACTAAAGCATGTTTCTCGTTAAACATAATATCTCAATTTACAATATAAAATCTTTATTATTTGTTAAGCTATGACACTCGTTATTTAAGTGTATTTCTTCTTAATCTATATTAATAATTTAATAATGTGACTTTAAATATAGAAGAATCTCACCCTTTATCTCAAAAAGGGGTTCAGCGACAAATTATTTCCGTTTGTCAATTTTTAGGATAATATCCAGCTTAACGAGTTTTTGCTTTCATTTTTCATCCTTATAAATTAAATCATTAGCTCTTTTCTTTATATGAAGATAATATTTTATAATGTACAGACTCCTCACCAGTACTTTCTCTCAAGAAATTCCCCAAAAAGTCTACCATATATTGATGGCGTTCATTTGCTATCTTTATAGCAGCAGGAGTATTCATGCGATCCTTAAGTAATAAAAGCTTTTCAAAAAAATGGTTAACCGTAGTTGTTCGCTGTGATTTATATTGTTCAGCTGTTTGATGCATTTTCGGCTCAATTGCTGGGTTAAATAATTCCTGTCCCTTATATCCACCATAAGCAAATGCCCTCGCAATCCCGATAGCACCAATCGCATCTAATCGATCAGCATCCTGTACAATTTGCCCTTCTAAGCTTTTCATTGATGATTTTGTGCCTGCACCTTTGAATGAAAGATCTTTAATGATTTGGCAGACATGATCAATCACATCCTTTTCAGCGTGTTGGGATTCTAACCATTTTCTCGCCACTCTTGGCCCAACTGTCTCATCGCCATTATTGAATTTCCAATCTGCAATATCATGAAGAAGAGAAGCGAGTTCCACTATTTCTTTATTGAGTACTTCATTGGTTTCATTCATAATTTGAAGGCTATTCGAATAAACACGCTCAATATGCCACCAATCATGCCCAGATTCTTCTCCAGATAATTTTTGCTTCACAAATTCTTTAGTTTCTAACACGATATCCATTGTAATCCTCCTACCATTTTCCAAACATACTCGCTTTAATTATTTTATCCTAACATGAACGATAGCCTTTTTTGCCTTGAATATCATTATTCCCTTTATCAATTCCGCTTTTCAGGCATGTACTTCAGCCATTTTTTTAGTTTATAGCTACTAAAAAGATATCCGGCTATCGATAAAGCAGATAATCCAACTGACAAATTCAAAATGAGATCATGAGAAGTATAGATACCCGCTGCGATTCCTATAAATCCAAGCATTGTTAGTTGAAAGAATTGCTTTTTATTCGTTTCGTAAATTTTAAATTGAAATTGTCTTCTTTGTTCAACTTCCTTTATCCTTTCTAATTTTTCTGGAGCATTTAAAAATTCAGTGGCAGAATGAAAGAATTTAAAAATCGGATGTGATTGAAGCCAAGTCCAAACAAAGGACCATTTACTATTCCCTTGTTTGTTCATCCATTCGATAAAAACAGGCTTACTTAAATCAATGAGATCTGCATCTGGTGCCAAATGACTGACAATACCTTCTATCGTTACGAAAGATCTCCCTAAAAAGACAAATCTTGTTGGAACCTGAACCGGAAGTGCTTGAATCAAGTCGTTTATTTCCAATTTTAGTGCAATAAGATCCATTTCTTTTAACTGCTCGGGTTGAAAAGAGAGGAATTCAGCTAATAAACGCTCGATTGTTTTTATGTCTGCCTGAGGGAGCAAAAAGCCTAAATGTGATAGGCAATCGACAGCTTTAGGATAATTTTTAGTTAAAATGCTTTCAATCAGTTCCTGAAAATAAGTTGCATCCTTTTTAGTAATTTCTCCTATCATTCCGAAATCAAGCAAAATGATTTTTCCTTCCTTTGATACTAAAATGTTGCCTGTATGTGGGTCTGCGTGGAAAAATCCTGGTTCAAGCCATTGGGGAAGAAAGACGTTTATTAGCTTTTTAGCCAGTTCCTCCCTACTCACATCTATTTGAGCTAATCCGTTTATATCAGTAAGTCGAATCCCTTCTACCCATTCCATGACAAGGACATTTGCTGTACTAAGTTCAGAGTATACTGACGGAATTTTTACGTCATCCATATCTTTAAATCGTTCCTTGAATAGCAGAATTGTGTGAAGTTCTTTTGAATAGTCAAGTTCCTGCTCAATTACTTGTTTTAGTTCTTGAAACAACACTTTGAAATTGATAAACCCTTTTGGAATTGGAGCAAGATAATCCATAAACCAAATAATGATTTTTAAAATACGGAAGTCTGTTTCAATAATCGAATCAATATTTGGACGCTTTACTTTAATGGCAACCTCTCTTCCATCTATTAAAACTCCTTTATATACCTCTCCAATGGACGCAGAGGCAATAGCGGTATTTTCAATGACAAGAAAATGTTGATAAGGATCACCCCATTCCTTCTTAAGAATTTCGTAAATTTCTTGCCAATCAGAGGGAGGAACCTGGTCAGTAAGATCTTCTATTTGACGTATAAAAGCTTCAGGCAACAAATCACTACGAGTACTTAAAATCTGTCCAATTTTAATGAGCAAACCTTCAAGTTCAAACAGTGTTTTACGAAATCGTTCTCCTATTTCTCCCCAAAGTTTTTCCCACTCTTTTTTAGGCTTTCTTCGAATCTTAAACCAATAAATTTTAAGGAATATAACAAAAGCCATCGACAGTGTTTTCCATATCCGAACAAGCTTATTTTTTGTTTTCATTTTCATCCCCCACATTATTGTTAACTGCTATTAAAAAAAGCCTGTTACTAAAAGGCATAATAATCCCTTAGTGACAGGCTCCTCCGAATCGAATCCATTTTGGTATTTAATAACTTATATATTAGCATACTTCCATTTATTTTCTTACTATTTTTTTGTTAAATTATACTTCACTGCTCATTATATAGAAACCTTTTAAGCTTCTTGTTCGTATATAGCTTATGGGTTATTGAAGCTAGTGTCATGTTCCATTTACAAATCAGTAGATAACCTTTTAAATTTGAAAACAAGAGTAGAAGTTTTGTCAAAAAGAGAGGGAATCATTTTGAAAAAATATGCTGAATTTAAACTTAATATAAAACCATTTGATGCTGCCTTAAAAATAACGGAGGATTGTAAATTAAAGGATTTAATTGTCTTTTATGATTATAAAGTAACAGGAAAAGAGGATGAACAAATTTGTATTTTTGTCCTCGAGAAATATTTCTTAAGAACTTCAAGTACTGCTTCTTTAACTGTTACGATAGATAATTTTGACGGTGAGACAGTGATGAAATGCATCTCGACAGGAAATGGTGAAGGGATATTTGATATTGGCTGGGGATCTGGAAAGAGCTTTATAAATTCTGTTAGAACTCCGTTAATCCCTAATATTAAAGAAGAAGCACTATAGAAAAGTGAAGGATAGATGACCAGGGAAAACATTTTGCTTTCATCTATCCTTTTGTATTATTAATAAATACATTGCTAACTATATTTTCATAGCACTATATCTTGGTTAATTCTTCGTTTAACTTTCTTGCTTGATTTTTGAAGTATAGATAGAAAGCGAACCAGAACAAGGCATATACGACAATGGAGATTGCAAGAGTTAACAGGATACTTTTTATCGTATATGGAATCCAGCCAATTGCTAAAGCTAAGATGAAGTACAGAATCATAACCGTGAAAAAATGAAGGATCGTCTGTTGATGAAGCTTCAATTTATGATTCTCAAAGTATAGCGGACCTACTGTAAAGAACCAGCCACAAAAAATACTACCTAGAGAATTTTTCAAGAATAAGTTACTATCAATTGTTTCAAAGTTTCCAAACAGAATATTTAAGTTGGTAAATAACACAGCAATAAAGCCTCCAAATAAAATACCAATTAAACTGCGTAAAATAAATTTTTTCATTCAGCTTTCCTCCTATTTAGTTTCAAAGCCTCTTTTATCGCAGGGACATAGGTGCGTGATACATATTCCTTAGCCCCAGATTTAAAGTAAACACAGAGCGTACCATTGAAGGATGCTTCAAAACGGCTCAGTTCATGGAGATTGGCAATGACAGATTTAGAAAGTCGGATAAATTTAGATGGAAGCAATACTTCTAACTCATATAACTTCTCTTTTAACATATATGAACTCGTACTAGTCACCGCGATTACTTGTTCTTTTTCAGTATGAATATAATGAATTTCATCCGGCTTAAGAATATATTGCATTTCTCCCTTTTTCCCAACTAAAAATTCAATTTTCTCCTCTTTTATGCCGTTTATAAAATTGATGATTCCCTGGACATTTTCGTCTAACTGATCAGTCTCAATTGTAATCGTCGTCTCCTTAATCGCCTTATCAACATTCAAGTATAATTTCAAGATTCAGACACCTCTTTTCATTTAAAAGTATAGTCATTCTAATTATGGATGTCTGCTAGTTTAAACAGCCTCCTTTCCTGGCTTCTAAGTAAATTGTATGTGATTTTATATTTAAGATCGTTGAAAATCAGGTAAGTGGTAGGAGGCTTGTAGTAACATGCAGGAAATAATTCATGAAATGCATGCATACGGATGTGGTTCCTTTACAATTAAATATAAATTGCTAAAAAACGGCAAAAATGCTGAATGAAGCTAAATATAAATTAATGAAATGCAGTCAATATATTCTCTCCTGTTTGAAAAAGCGATTAGGGAAGCTAAAATCAAAGGAATTAGACATCTAAATGAAAGGGAATACCTATACTAGATGCTTGTTTCCCACCTCTAATTCCCCAATTATCAAGAGTAGGTTCATGAATAGTTGTAATGATAGAATTTGTACTTATTGATAATGACTGGGATAATACCTCGGCAAATTCATTAATTAATCTTTCTTTTGTTTCCCTTTTTCGACCAGAAAAAATTAAAATTTCAACAAAAACCATTTCTTCTTCCCATCCTTCTGGCATAAACCAATTTGCTGAATCAATTTCTAAAAAGGTGACTGGCCCATCTTGTTTCGGCACTTTTAAAATCGTTTGCAACTTATCTCTTAAACTATGTGCAATACCTTTCTTATCAATATCCTGTCTACTTTTCATATAAACCTTAACTAACGGCATCAAACCACTCCCATTTTTTTGAATCATTATTATCACAGGTTAATTTCAAGATTTTTTCAAACAATCCTTTAATATAATAAAAAAACGCCTCCACTTAGTACTAAAAACTCAATAAAATATTAATAGTGTTAATTTAAAACAAAGTTCGATAATTTAAAGAAACAGAAATTATCCTAAGAATTGCCCATATTGATTTTTTGAAAAGAGAATGCTTTCGCTACCATATCTTTCATAAGGGTACAAATGATTTTATCGGAACTGTTAGCCTTCACGGAATTAATTGGAAGATTTCTAAATGTAAATTGGATACTATATTAACTCCCAATTTATTAGTGGCAATGGGTATATGACAGAAGCAGTAAGTGAGTTAACTAACCTTGGCTTTCAGCAACTAAAATTTAGAAGGATTGAAATAAGATGTGAATCAACAAACTTTAAAAGTCGTTCGATCCCAGAAAAACTAGATTTTGAACTAGAAGGAACCTTAAGAAATGATGATTTATCCGCAGATGGTAGCAAGCTAACTGACACTGTATTTATTCAATGATAAAGTAAACTTTGTGAGAGAGGATTCTACTTAAATTAAATGAAGAGATGTCAATATAGATTCTAGCACGTTCTTATTGAAGTATAGTGGCAGAATAGTTAATGATGGATTCAATTAAACACCAACATATAGTATACTCAAATTACAATATTTTCTAAATTCTTCAATAGAGTTTAGTTCAAAGTGTTTACCAACGATGGTTAATTACTAAAGGAGTCGCTATATTTCCCACTACTGATGAAGAAGTAAATTGGAATGCAGGAGAGATGAAAATGCCAAATAGAAAGCCTATTAATGATGCAATGGAGCATATGAGTAACATTGAGGGTTATCCGACAGATGTAGATTTAAAGAAATTGCCTAAGCCATTAAAATATTTTGGATATTTCTTCATAGGCTTTTTTTCTATATCAATACTTTTCATTATTATAGCTAAGTTAATTTTGTAGTAATAGATGTTCTACCATTTGGCTACTACCTGACAGGTTTTATATTGAATTAATGATATTAGCTTCCCTTTATTAAAATAGTAACATTGTGAATAAATGTACTTATACTAAAAGGTGCGATACTTCAATTAAGAGGTATCGCATTTTTTATTGAGGGAGTTTAGTTTAATAAGTCCACATGATAAGATTGAAATAATAATGGCGAATATAGGGGCGATTCAAAATGGATAACTGGAGAAATAATACGATTTGGTTTGAACAAATACCAGATAATCTTCAGGCTTACTTAAACTTAAAAGAAGATAAATTTAATGAGATGCAGCTTGAAAACATTGAATATTTAACTCTTTGGCATCATAAAAAGAATAAGCTGGGTAACTTTGTTGGTTTTCCAGTAAATCTCCTCTATTTAGAATTAAACTGGTCCAATATACAAGAATTCCGTGGGATGGAAAAAATGAATAAATTAAAGCGTTTAGAATTACATTATTGTACTAAATTACAAAATGATTTTGGTTTGTCTGGATTAGCTGATACGCTAGAACATTTACATATTAATCAATCAAAGAAATTTGTACCAAATGAAGAATTATTTTCTCTGAAAAATCTTCGGGTTCTACGTCTTAATTCTTGCGGTAATCTTGAAAATTTGAATTTTTTATATCAATTTCCTAATCTAATTGACTTTCGATTTGTTGATACTAATGTGTTAGATGGTGACTTAACACCAATTTTAAACCATCCAACAATCCGAAGTGTAGGCTTTTTAAATAAGAGACATTACAATATTAAAGATGATAAGATGGATGCTTTGTTAAAAGATAAAAATGGTGGGGAAGTATTTGAAACTGTCATCAAGTATGGGAAATATGAGACTTTTAGATATATTTATTAACTCAATTGTTATTGAACTACGGGTGCGATACTTTTACAAAAGGTATCGCATTTCTTATGTAAGGGGCAGATTAGTGGAGAAGGATTTCTTTAATTATTTGACGAAGTTTAATTATTTCAAGGTAAAATCTGCGTGTTTTGGAGGGTATGTCTAATGTCATTAAAAGAGAATAATCTGACTGATATTAAAATATTACCTTACGATGAAAAATGGGGAAAAATATTTCAATCAATAGAAGAGATTCTGAAAAGTAATCTGGATGATTTAATTATTTGTGTGGAACACATTGGAAGTACATCTGTAAAAGGACTTGGAGCAAAGCCAATTCTAGATATAGACGTTGTAATAGAAGATTACAGCGTTCTTCCTGCTGTCATAAAAATTCTCCAAAGGATAGGATATTATCATCAAGAAGATTGGAGTTTTGAGGGGAGAGAAGCCTTTGGAAGAAAAGACAAATTTGTTCCTTGGGATGGAAAAAATAAAAATTGGATGGAACACCACCTATATGTATGTTATAAA
>JAPSLL010000041.1:15489-27479 GCA_031180805.1 Bacillus sp. (in: firmicutes) | reverse complement strand
ATCAGAAACCTCATAGGCAAGAGCTGCCCAACCACCTTGCTGCTTTTTTATGTCAATCATATTGATTCCATAATAGAAGCTCAATATGTACTTGTATGCATCCACAAGCTCTCACTTCCTTACAATGATCATTTGAGCAACATTCACAATTCACACAGCCTACTACCAGTCTAAATATTCTTCAAAACGAAATTCTCCTGTTACTTCTATAATCGTGTCCGGTTTACTTCCATCATAATAGGAAATATCAGATGTGACACCGCTCCAATGAACGTTTAGAATAAACTTTCCCATTCATCATCACCTACTCGTGAAGCAATCCTATTTATCGGATTCATCATCCATACAAATCATTTTTCATGACATCATAGAAAGAAATGATACTGTCCTCTTTTCCATTTATTAATCGCTTATAAACCTTATCGATTGGAAAAATTCTCGTATCTCCGTCTTGAAGATGAATGATTTCACCATCACCGAATACGTCCTCTTTTCCCCAGGAAAGCTTAGGATTTATATATTTTATTATGAGCTCACCTAAATAGCTTCCCCAGATTAAAGACATCGAATAAATTTGATTTTTTGAAGGCTTATCTTTTGCATTTTTTAAATCATTTGAATAATAATCTAGTATTTCTTCTAAATCCTTTACATCCTTTTCTGAATAGGTAAAGACTACATCAAAGGATTTCGCATATTCAACAGCCTTTTTCCCCATACTTTGTAAATATTCTTCAATCGTCTCGTTCATCGTTTTTCCCATGTACCTCTTTTCTATTATCTATGATTTACACATATGCTCATATTGGTGTCCGCTTATTATCGTATTAGCGACTTTTTTATATCCTAATCTAGAATATAACTTCTTTGCTTTTGGGTTGGCAATATCCACATTCAACCCAATCGTACGGTATCCTTTCTGAATCGCTATTCGGCCCATTTCCTCAAGTAAAATGGAACCAATCCCCATTCCGCGGTATTTCTGATTTACGACGATTGAATCGATATACCATTCGTTTTGGAATGCCTCTCTATCAACAAATAGCTTTTCGTTCGGATCATAGCCATATTTTATTAGGACTTTCTTAAACGGTTCATCAATAATCAACTCATCTACTGCAGGATAGCCAAAAATAATGCCAGCTATTTCTCCATTTAATTCATATATTAAGCCACGTTTATACCCATATCGATAGGTAGGATCGGCAACTGCCTCTGCGACCATTTCAATTAATTTGTCCTTCGAAATTTTCTTAAGAAGCGACAATTCCATATCCTCAAATATTTCCCATAAAAGGGTAGCAATCTCCTTCCCATCTTTTTGTGTAGCAAATCTAATCATCTTTATCCCACTTTCTATTTTATTTTTTTAAACTATAATAGTCTTTAAGCATTAACACTTCATTCAACAGTTAAAGTATAAACCTTCTAGTCATCCTAAGGTCAAACAAGAAAGTTAAAGTTATGGAGAGAATCGAAATGAATTGGAAAATAAATGAGGTTGCAAATTTATATGATATAAGTTCACATACATTGCGCTATTACGAAGAAATTGATTTAGTCGTGCCTATGCGAGGAAATAATAACTATCGCATTTACACGGAAGAACATTTACAAAAATTAAATATTATTCGCGACTTAAGAAAATTGAATATGTCATTAGAACAAATTAAAGATTATTTAGAAAATCGTACAGTAGATAAAACAATAAACCTTCTAAAAACACAAAATGACTATATTGAAAAGGAATTAAAGGACTTGCAGGAAAAACAAAGAAGAATCTCTGAGAGAATCGAATTGTTTGCACATACTGATCAAATAAAGGAGGGCGAAATTACATTAGTTGAGTATCCTGATAGGTATGTCATAGCAAGCCTTGAAAAAGATATCGAAAGCTCACATGTCGACGTATCTTTAAAAGAGCTTTATAAAAAATATGAAAGTAAACTACCTTACTTAGATCAAAACGTTTTCGGAAGCTTTCTCTATTTCAACGATACACATGATAATTTCCCGTTAAAGCACCGTGTATTTTATTTTATTGAAAAAGCAATCTCACAGACGCTAACCATTCCTAAAGGAACATATGCTACGATATGTTATAAAGGGAATTATACGAAAACACAAAGGTATTTAATGAAGCTGAAAGAGTATATAGGAAAAAATAGTTTTGCCATTGAAGGTGATTTTCTTGAAACCTATATCATTGATTTTCACGAAACGAAAAAGGTTGATGAGTATGTAACAAGAATTGAAGTCAAAATAAGAGATCTCTAAGTTACTACGATTAAAGATGTTGGTCTTGCAAGTTTATTGAAAAAATCCCTATATAGTAAAAAACACTTCATTTTAGAAAGGATCAATCAAAATGAAGTGTTCTTTTATGCATTTTTTATCATCTTCTTATAAACATACTAAATCCTTCGGGTATAACGCTCACGTTAGTTTTTCACTATTATTACTTGTAATGTATACGTAAAAGAGGCCTAACAATGTTTGAATAAGCAAAAAGATTGGTAAAGAATGCAATAATTTATAATTATTTTGATACGTAAGGATATTTAGTAGAGTAAATATCCATTGAACAGTAAGACCGATAATAGTCCAGGCAGTAATATAATAGATAAACGTTATTTTATTTATCCGCAACACGTGATAAAAATACATAAAAAAATACCCAAACGGTGCAAATGAGGCATAATAGACTACATCAAAAAGCTCATAATGATTCGTATCATTTTGTCTGTAAAAGTCTAGGAAGCCTCCACCAATTGTAAAATCGAACAACATACCAGTTGTTAAACCTGCCAGTATACCGATACATGCTATTTCTCTGCTTAGTTTTTTCGGTAAAAAAAACATTAAGGAGTAACCGATAAGAATAAAAATAATTAACGATATTTCATTTAGACTAAAGTCGCCAATCCACACCATTTATTTTTTCACTCCTTTTAACACGAATGAGTTGTAGCAATATAGTACAAGATAGCCAAACAAGTGTAAGAGAACATAGTACAGATAATCGTAAAACAAATTCCATTGATGGAAAGTGACGACATTAAATTCAAGTAAAACAATCTTTATTAAAATTAAAACAAAGGAAGATATGAGAATGGCGATAGCTTTCTTCACCACTGTAGAATTTCTAGAAATACTATTGATGCCAATTAATATTATCATTGGAGTAATAAAGGTACGATGAATAATATATGCTGAATAATTTAGCGGAGCTGTTGAATATGTAATCACTTTAAGTTCCTCATTCGTTATCCAGCTTCGGTTAATATCTACAAATAACAAACAAAAAAGGAGTGCGGAATTTTCCAGCTTAGAATATGGTTTCTTCATCGCATAAAATATCGAAATACTTAGCCAAGCTATATATACAATGATTGAAAATGCCATCGTCAGTCCACCTCTATTTTTTCATCAATATATGTATTGTTTGAATAAATAAAAGGATTTATGCATGATAAGGAATTTGAAAAACGACGGGCATTATCATATCTTATCGTCCTCCATTTAAGTTAAACCTGTGATTCAATGATTAATCTCCTCCATCACCATTTCAATTAAATTGGACGTAAGCATTGATAGTTCATTTTCTTTTCTAGTACAAAGCGAAATCGGGTTCCTCAATTCAATTTCATCTACATGAACTTTCGCAACCTCACCTCGAGCAATATAATCTTTAACCTCTAGTGAGGAAACAAATGTAACCCCATATCCCTCCATAACAGCTCTAATCGTTTCATTTAATCCATTAATTTGTAAGCCTACTGTAGGCAGATGGACGTTGTTTATTTTACATAACGAAACGAGCTTCTCTCTTGCAGAGCTGCCTTCTTCGCGAAAGACAAATGGCTCACGAACAGTTTCTGCTAAGGAAACCTTTTTCGAAGCAAACTTATGGTCTTTATGTACAACAAACCACATTTCGTCCTCAAACAATTCCATCCTGTTGATGAATGGATGGAATTCTCTTCTTCCACCAATAAAAACTATTTCAGCTTCATAATTGATTAATTGATCAATTGCTTTGCTCGAATTAGTCGTTGTTAGTTCGATTTCAACATCTGGGTATCGTTGTTTGTACTTCGCTAACCATTTCGGCAATAAAAAGTTTGCTGGAAGAAATGTTGCAACGATGCGTAATTTCCCAATATGTCCCTTTTTATATTGTTCAATATATTGTTCAATTTCCGCTTCAAGAGAAAATAATCTTCTCGTTTGCTTAGCAAGCTGAATACCAGCTTCAGTTAATAAAATCCCTCTCCCCTTTGGAGCTAATAAGACCAAACCAATCTCAGCCTCCAATTTTTTGATTTGTGCTGTTACTGCAGGCTGGCTTATGTTTAGCTCTTCTGCAGCTCGAGTAACATTCCCTTTTTCAGCGACGATATGAAAGAGCCTTAAAGCGTGAAGATTCATCGTTTTCCCTCAATTCATAAATAATAATTATTAATAGCAAAGAAATATATATTAGATTTATTAAAAAGTCTCTTTTATTCTAAGATTACGATCATTAATTAGCAATCTATTTTATAATTTGAGAGGTGAATGGGACTAGATCCCTAATAATGATGAAATTTGTCTGTATTGATTGTGGTAAAGAATTACCATCGAGTGAGTTTTCCTATCATTGCACATGTGGAGGGCTTCTTGATATCGTTCATGATTTCCGAGGATATGACGCTGAATATTTGAAGCGATTATTTAAGGAACGACTTTCTGAACGCATGACCCCTTATGCAAGTGGTGTATGGAGATACAAGGAATTAATTTTCCCTGAGCTTTCTGAAGAGCATATTGTTACAAAATATGAAGGAAATACAGGGTTATATGCTTCAGAATTAATCGAGAAATATACTGGGCTAAAGGGGGTTTTCGTAAAGGCGCAAAGTGAGAACCCAAGTGGTTCATTTAAGGATAATGGTATGACTGTTGCTGTGTCTCACGGTAAATCATTAGGATATGAAAAATTCACCTGTACTTCAACAGGTAATACTTCATCGTCTTTAGCAATGTACGCTTCAATTGCTAATGCAAATTCTTATGTTTTTGTTCCAGATAAAGATATTTCAATGAATAAAGTCCTTCAGACATTGGCTTATGGTGCAAACGTATTTAGTTTTCCAGGGACATATGATGATGGTATTCAATTTTTGGAGAAGCATAGCCGTGAGCTTGGATTATACGTATGTAATTCGATCAATCCATTTAGAATCGAGGGACAAAAAAGCATCATTTATGAAATCGCACAATATTTAGACTGGGAATTACCTGAATGGATTATTGTTCCAGGTGGAGCTTTAAGTAACGCTACAGCACTAGGGAAAGGATTATATGATTTATATTCACTTGGATTTATCAATAAGCTACCTAGAGTGGCAATCGTTCAAGCACAGGGAGCAAGCCCATTTCATAAAATGGTTTCCGAGGAAAAAGAGGAACTAACTCCTGAGCCCTTTCCAAAAACTCGAGCTTCTGCGTTAAATATCGGGAATCCACCAAGCTGGAAAAAGGCACTACAAACGCTAAAGCAAACAGATGGAATCACCATCTCGGTCACAGATGAAGAAATTCTTGATGCGAAGGCGATCGTTGATAAGAGTGGAATTGGCTGTGAACCTGCTTCAGCAGCGACAATCGCAGGGCTGCGTCATTTGGTGTCAAAGCAAATAATTGATAAAGAGGAATCCGCATTATGTATCCTAACAGGCAATCTTTTAAAGGATACCGATAATTTAAGGTATTATCATCTGGAAAATAATCCTTGTACATCATTTAAAAATACAATACAATATTCAAATCTAACACTTTACAATATTAGTAAAAAAATCATAGGGGAAAATACATGATAAATGGATCATTTTTTTGCTCTATTTGAGTGAATGCAGGTGAAAGTATGAGAGAGAAATTAGCAAATGTTAGCCCGATTACATGGAACATTCTGATCGGAACCTTGTTTGGCAGAATCGCGACATCGATGAGTATTCCGTTTTTAGCGATTTATTTAACATCAGTAAAAAATGTATCCCCCGGGACTACTGGTGCGATTATCGCGATTAGCTCCTTAGTTGGGATCGGCTCAAGCTTTTTTGGCGGGTATTTGTCAGATAGATGGGGGAGAAAAAAAATCCTCCTTCTATCAATTTTTGCTTGGGCGCTCGTTTTTATAGGATTTGCCTTTATCGATACAGTTGTCGGCTTCTTCATCCTGAATGCGTTAAATGGCTTATGCCGTTCAATATTTGAGCCTACATCAAGAGCTGTTCTATCAGATTTAACGGATGAAAAAAATCGGTTAGTCATATTTAATTTACGTTATACCGCGATAAACATTGGTGTTACGTTTGGACCATTAATTGGTCTAAAGCTCGGCTCTGCAGGGACAACAACACCGTTTTTGCTAGCAGCGATTACATACATTATTTACGGAATATCGTTAATTTACACGCTATCAAAAAATGAACTATCAACAAGTTCTAACGGAAAGAATCAAGTACAGCTCAAGGATGCCTTTTTTATCATTAGGAAAGATTCGATCTTTCTCTTAGCGATAGTAGGACTCATTTTAAGCATTACTGGCTACTCACAACTAACATCAACATTACCACAGTACTTTTCGATTTCACCTGACTTTAAAAATGGAGTAGGCTTATTTTCATACCTGCTTTCTTTAAATGCCATTACCGTGATTTTATTACAATATCCATTAATAAATATCGGGAAAAAATATTCACCGCTAGTGTCGATCATTATTGGCAATATCGTCTTGAGCATAAGCTTGATAGGCTTTGCAATTATTACGAACCTACCTTTCCTTATTGTGATGATCGTGCTGTTTACAATCGGAGAAATTCTTATGTTTTCAATGACAGACATTCTGATTGATAATATCGCCAAAGACGAGCTAAAGGGAACATATTTTGGAGCAATGGGCTTCACACAGTTAGGAAGTGTTTTTGGACCGTGGATCGGCGGAGTTTTGCTAGACCATTTCGGCGCAAATCAACCGATATATTTATTTGGATCCTTATTTTTCGTTACGATTTTAGGAGTACCGTTCCTATTGGTTGCCAGCTATTTAACAAAATCAAAGCTTATGAAGCAAAAAACAAGCGTTCAAAGAGTTTCTTAAATTGATGGAATAGCAGTTTTAATACAGAGATTGAAAGCCAATCAAGATGTTTATAAAGTCCTGATTGGCTGTTTTATATTTATGATAAACTTTTAGATTCCTCTTCTGCTCCAAACTCAGTATTTACATCGATTGCATAAAAGCCAAGTCGATTTGTATCCTGGTCAATGACGGGTTCCAAAGAGTTAATTGGTTTTGTCCCAATTGGACGCCAACCCTTTCTAAGGGAAATACGGACCTCGGTTTCCTGGTCAATTCCTTGCAGCCTTTCAATTAACTCTTTTACTTTCATCATTATCCCCCACTTACACTATATTTAAAGAAGTTTATCACCTACCAATATTTTACCATTAATAGATTGTTTAGGCTGAAGTTTTCCAGATATGCTATCGATTTCTCAATTAGCTTCCCTAAAAAATGGATATTAAAAAAAGGCCTGCGCATGGTTCATGACCAAGCTCAGGCCGTACAACTGTTCATTAGAAAACACTAGATTCACTTCAATATATTCTAAACACATGAGTTTTTATGTTTGCAAGCTTATTTTACTTGTGCCGGCTTGTAGGTCCCAGGTATGCTTTGCGATGAAATAGCCAATCGGTTCCAGCAGTTAATTGTGTTAATGATTGTTATGAGATCAATAAATTGCTTTTCATCAAAATGAAGGCGAACCCGCTCATACAAATCATCTGGGACACCGTTTACTGAAATGGTTGTGACTGCTTCCGTTAATTCTAATGCTACCCTTTCAGACTCTTGATAAAATGGTGTCTCACGCCAAGCACTTAAACAGTAAATTCTTTGTTCAGTCTCACCATTTGCCCGAGCATCCTTTGTATGCATATCTAAGCAAAATGCACAGCCATTGATTTGAGAAGCACGAATTTTTATCAACTCGATTAATTTGTGATCAATTCCCGTCGTTTTCATATACTTCTCGAATTGACTCATTAAATGATAAACTTCCTTATTTGTCCCTATATAGTTAATACGTTGTTCCATGTCTATCTCCTCCAAATGAAATTGTTTTATCGTTTCACTTATAAGACAAAATAGAGGATTTATTTGTGACATAAACATAAAACTTTTCTGCTGATTTCTTCATTATTTTATCACATGAATATGCTTTAATTTATCCGGGTTTGTAATCATAAAGATTCTCTTTATCGTTAATTGTCTTGCATCTAACGCAAAACATATGACCTTGATAGGTTTGCCATCCCTTACTTGCAAAATTCCTCTCTGACCATTGACCATCACTGGATGCAATTCTCCTAAGAAACTTCCCTTAGAGGATATTCCTTCAAGAAAGGCAAATACTCGCTCTTTGGTTACAATTGGATTTATTGCAGAACGAACTTTTCCTCCGCCATCGGAAACAAGTACAACATCATCAGTAAGGATTGTCATAAATTCCGCAAAATCCCCTGTCCTCGAAGCATTGATGAATGTTTTCACTATTTGTTCAACTTGATCGGTATTCTCTAAACGAACAGGCTGATCATTCTTTAATTTCCGCTGTGCCCGGCTGTAAATCTTTCTGCAATTCACTTCCGTCTTTTCCAGTATTCCAGCAATCTCCTTATAGTCATAAGCAAATGCTTCTCTAAGAACAAATACCGCCCTTTCAATCGGTGACAATTGGTCAAGTAAAACGAGAAATGCATATGAAACAGTTTCGTCTGTTATCATCTTATCTAAAAGCTGTTCGGTGTAATTGACACATGGCTCTGGCAGCCAAGGTCCTGTGTAAATTTCTCTTCTTTTACGGGCAGATGTTAAATAGTTTAAACAGCGATTCGTTGTAACTTTCGCAAGATATGCCTTCAAATCTTTAATTTTATCAGTATCAAGCTTAAGATTCAGGAATATATCATGTACAATATCTTCTGCATCGGCAACTGTACCTACCATCCGATACGCAATGGAAAAAAGAAACGGCTGATACGTTTTATATAATGCATCTAACTCCATCGATTAACCACCTATTCTAATTTTGCTTATTTTCAAGTTTAAATGATTTCTAGATTTAAAACTATTATAATTACAACTAAACACAAAAATTACTTTTATTAGGAGTCTCATAATCCTTCCATATCTATTAAACGCTTAAAAGAGTTAGTGTCATGGATGAATACTATTAGATGCCTGTATAAAAAAAGCCTTGCTCCTTTATTGAAGCAAGACTATTCTTAGGTTAGTGAAGTTACTTTTAATGATGATGCTCTTGAACCTCATTTTCACTTTGTGTCCCTTTTTGTAGGGAGTCTAACTCACTTTCAGAAAGTTCTCCCACGACAAATTGCTTTTTAGGCAAGATAATGGAGCCATTATGACCTGCGTGTACTTTGACAAAATACAGGCCATCATGATCAAAATCCTTGCTTATACTATAAATACCGTTTCCTAATTCATTCGCTTCTTCCATCGAATATTTAATCGAGCCATCCTGTTTCCATATTTCAAAATGAACAAAGTCTGCATCCTCCACTCTTTTCCCGTTTTGAGTAAGAATGGCCTTTATCGTTTCTTGCTCATTTGCCGAAAAAGTGTTCGGGATGATGATTTCCGCTTGAAGTGGTGCTTCTTCTTTATATAGCTTTTCAACATCCTGTTTAAGGGAGCAAGCACTTAGTAAAGTACTTAGGATAACGATGAGCAGAATACATCTATTTTTTTTCACTGCGAAAGCCACCTTTTACATATGAAATTATCCATTTAAAAAGCTCCTAACTTTAGGGATTCTTTTAATGATTAGCCAGTCTATCGCAAAAACAACGAGAAGTGATAAACCAACTAAAGGAAACACGATTCCGAGAATGATCATCATTATGAGGAAGAGCTTCATTTTCTTTGCACTAATAGCTTTAGGTGCACCTAATCCCTTTTTCGGCTTTCGTTTCCACCAGAGATAAAATCCACTAACTGCAACAAGAATTATCCCTAAACAAATGAGCAGGCTAATGATTTGGTTAATGAAGCCGAATTGAGTGCCTTTATGTAGCGTGATTCCCCAGGCAACGATTTTCCCTATTAAACCGTAGTTGTCATATCGATAATCAGCAAGAACGGCACCAGAATATTGGTCAATATGTATTGTTGCCTCATCTTGTGCTCTTGGAGGAAAGGCTGATAAGGTAAAGACACCCTCTTTTTCACTTGGGAAAATAACCGTATAGCTTGGATGCATCCCCTCTTGATCAGCGATATCAACAACGTCGTCAATTGAAATTGGTACAAAGCCTTGAATGTCTGATTTAGGCACTTCCAAGTTTTCAGCAGCCCAAGGAACGTCTGCGATATCCTTTGTTTTTACGATTGATTCAGGTGCATCGCCAATCCATACAGATGGTGGATATCCTGCCCCAGAATTGGTGACGATTGTTTGGAATTGATTTCCCCAAAGACCAGACCAAGGTAATCCTGTCATAATCAGAAATAGCATTCCTGCTGTTATCCAAAATGCAGG
This sequence comes from Bacillus sp. (in: firmicutes), assembly GCA_031180805.1. Taxonomy (GTDB): domain Bacteria; phylum Bacillota; class Bacilli; order Bacillales; family Bacillaceae; genus Metabacillus. The sequence goes on along the minus strand of JAPSLL010000041.1, from coordinate 16,866 downwards.
TACAGCATGAAGGTCTCTTCTGAAAATCTTTTTCCCTTTATTTAGTCTTGGGTACAGAACACCTGATAAATCCTTTCTCTTCCTTGGAAGCCATAAAAAAAGACCAGTAACAATGAGGACAATCGCCCAGCAGGCAGCTAATTCAACAATTCTATCACCTATCGTCCCAGCCATTAACTCGCCATGAAATTCTTCAATCTTATCCATGATGCGATCTTCATTATTTAATTCTCCGAGAGACTTCCCTGTATATGGATTCATAAAGACTGTCAGTGACTCATTATTTGAAATGATTCCTACTTCACTTGAACGTTCAGCATTTTCACCAGGACGATATGTTGTTACAACTGCATCAGGGTATAGCCTTTTTACTTCTTCAATTAGCTCTGCAGCCGTTATTCGCTCTCCTTGTGGGGTAACCTCGTAATAATCTTGATATAGGACTTGTTCAATCTGCGGCTTAAATAAATAGATAGAACCAGTAATTGCTAGAATAATAAGAAATGGAGCAAAAATAATTCCTGCATAAAAATGCCATCTCCACACCGCTTTGTATAGGGAGGCTTTTGCATGATTTTTATTCATTTTCTCTTGATTATGACTAGCTGCATCAACTTTCATAGACTCCATGCTTTTCCCTCCTTACTTTTTATGACAGCAAGTTTCACTTTGCATATCTTCCATAAGCACTTGTATAGCTTCGGCAAAATGATAGATTCTCCCACCGAATCCCATTTGGAACTGTTTAGCCTGCTTCATTGATTCAAAAACTATGACCTGTGGCTTGCAGCAATTCAAATGAAGATCTGCATCCAAAAGAAAGATGGCCGTTTTCGCACTTATTGTTGTATCCTTTAAAAAATCATGACAAATCATCTGTGAGACATCATTTTCGATAGCCTTATATCGTAGAAGAGCACAATGCGGACAACAGGCTTGCTCTATGCGGTGATCCTTTTTTATCAATTGGACGGAAAATCTTGATCGTGCATCTTTATAGCAGTAAGAGCATCGATTTGCAGAAAAATCTGTCTGTGTCACAAGGGTAATGCCATTTGACGTTTTTAAAACCTTTTCCTGGGCAATTAAAGGTTTAATATCGCGATAAACAGTCATTTCCGATACTTCTAGTCTTTTACTAATTTCTGAAACTCGCAAAGTCCCCTCGTTTTCCAGCCATGTTAAAATTTGTTGTTGTCTTTCAATTGGTAACATTTTCCCTCTCCGTTCTTCATTACATTTCCCTACTATAAGTATAAAACGAAAATATACTAGCTTTTGATAGAATATGTGAAAAAATGTTGAACTTTAACATCAGATGTTTTTTATGTGTAAACAAAATCACCCTTTTAAAGCAATTGCTTTAAAAGGGTGATT
>JAPSLL010000041.1:0-15389 GCA_031180805.1 Bacillus sp. (in: firmicutes) | reverse complement strand
TAAGTATAAAACGAAAATATACTAGCTTTTGATAGAATATGTGAAAAAATGTTGAACTTTAACATCAGATGTTTTTTATGTGTAAACAAAATCACCCTTTTAAAGCAATTGCTTTAAAAGGGTGATTTGGAAAGATTAGATAAAAATAGTGTACTGCCGATCGTCTATACTATTTTTCTTCCAATAGTATTTTCCAGTAATCAGCTACACGATTGAACGTATCACTAGATTGCTCAGCAATAAAGTCCTTTGCCGATTTGTAATCAATGTCCTTAGATGATATACCTTTTGTAACAAATTGAATTAACTCCTCTTGAGCTTTCAATAGAACATATGATAAGTCATCTTCACTTTTGATTCCTTTGAACATTTCCGAATAACTATTTATTATCGATTCAACCTCTTTGTCTGAGTAGGTTGTTCTGCCCAGTTTATTCGTCATTGATAAATGACGTGCTTGTTCACGGGACAGTGATGCATTTAGCGGATTTATTTTTGACCTTGCAGTATAGAATTTTTCCTCTATCGATTGATGGTTGCTTACTTTGTCAGTATTATGTTTAACATATTCGGTAATAAGCTGGTCAAAACCGTTTTTTATATCTCCACTTAAAAAGTTATTACTGAAAAACTGTAGTGCAGATGTTGATGAAGCTAGCTCAAGATGTGCTTCATAAGAATTTAACTGTGTTTTAACTCCACCAAAGAAATTTATCCCTTGGTTTTCAACTAGACTATCTAGACCATCTGTTATATGTTGTAATACAGACTCGATACTTGCTATTTCCTCTTTACTAAAGGAATTGAAATAATCTGACTCATGTAAATATTGACTAAAAACAAGCCATTGATCCTGTGGCCGATACGAAAAAATATCAGATGGATCGGCTTTTTGAACGTTAATATCACTAGCTATAAAATCAGCCATCGTCTCCTTTTGGAACTCGACTAATTCATCAGAAATTGTTAGTTTATACGCTTCCCCATTTCGAATTCCATGAATTTCTTTTCCACTTAAAGAATCTTTTTGTGGATTCAATGGAGTGCTGTTCATCGCGTTACGAGCAGCAATGGCACCATAGTAACTAAGATCAATTTTCACATCACTTCCCCCTAATTCACTTTTCATTAGTGAGTAATGGCTCAACTTCATTTTCAAAGTAAAGACTACACAATGAATAAACTATTAGAATATATCCACTACTCGTAGTTATTATCGGTTTTTACTTCAAGTTATTTAGTGAAAATATACATTTTTCCCAAAATGAAGGAGGTTGCATAAAATTGTTCTTTTAACTAAATAGCTGTTAATCTTAGTTGTTTATGCCCTCTTGCAGCATTCGCCTTCCGCGGTAGAATCTCCATTTGACACGCTTCTTCACAGAAGACTCAACATTGCCTAACTAATAACTTTTTTACAACTGCTTCTCCATTACAACGGTTTTAACTAAAAATCCATTCGGGTTTATTACAGCCTCCTCTTTAGTGACTCTATAACCTAGTGATTCATATAAACGAATATTTTTAGGCAGTGATGCTCGAACTCGACATTCCAGCTACATAATCCTATTTTCTTTAGCATATGTTTCAAGCCACAATAGCATTGCCTTTGCGACTCCCTTTCCTCTAGCAATAGGTGTTACAGATACACTAGAAAAACATAAGAAATCAACTTTTTTTGTAAATCTTGAAGAACCAAGTGGTACCCCATCTACTGAGCACAGTAACGCCTGTTCTATACCACTATTAAATACAGTTTGGAGCCTCTCTATCGATTCATTTAATGCACTTGAAGGAACATCTAGAAACCGATACTCCTCGAATGCCTCGAGCATAATTCTATGAACAATCGGAATCTTTTCCTCAGTTGTTAACCATAGTTTTGTGTTCATCCTCTCAATCCTCCAAGCTGTATTTCTTCATGTATATTTTGAATGTTATAACATTTTAGAGGGCATTTCTTATTAGGTAAAGCTAGAAAGATTGTTTCAAAATACCATATGTAGAACTTTCTCTAAGTCTAAACATAAATTTCGGTACCTATTAACTAACTGTATAAATTGGGTGGTTATCCAAATATGACAAGTATGTAATTAAAAGTTGGACATAATAAGGGAAAGGAGGTTGATGTAATGATAGTTCCTTCAGATATACAAGAATTAATTGACCAAAAATACAAAACGCTGGACGATGCCCATACAAGGTTGAGTCAAATATGGGCGGATCATATAGTGCTTTCTTTTGGTTGGTTTACAAGTTTATTTTTAACAGTGGTTCCGTGGATAGTATGGTTTATATTTAGAAATAAGGATAGCCAAACTCGTCTACTATTAGGTGGCCTTTGGGCAATGCTGGTATCTTCATGGTTGGACTACATCGGGGTAACATTGGGCTTATGGAAATACTATAATAAACTGGTTCCACTTATGCCAGATTATATTCCATGGGATTTTTCACTTATGCCAGTTACGATTATGTTTTTTCTACAGTTTAAGCCTAAGGTTAGTCCAATTATTAAAGGTTTAATTTTTGCAGCTATGACAGCATTCCTAGCTGAACCCTTATTTTTATGGCTAGGATATTACAAATACCCAGGTTGGAATTCGATTTGGTCCTTCCCAATCTTTCTAGTTATTTATTTAATAAGTCATAAATTGGTTCATAGTAAGGCTACAAAACCTCTTATTTAGATCCTCTGAAGTGTGTAGGGTATCTTTTCTTCAATATGGAACGCTGAATTAAAGGGATGTTTAAGAAAAATGTTTTAAATTGTTTAACCAACAAGAAAATCTATTGCAATATGGGTTAGATAGAGAGCTTTTTTTATCTTAAAGAAGCTATATCAGTCATTTAATATAACTTAGTAATCTAATAAAGAAAACTCGCTAATACTGTAGCGAGTTTTGCTTTATTAGAAGCCAATTAATAGTCAAACCAACTGTCATTTCAGAACTATTGTTCGAAAAAACACCTCAAAACAGAACCCTTTATTAGGAAACTAAAGGACTTAGCTATTTCCAACTATTTCTTATGTACAGTAGTTTAGAGAGAAGGAAAAACAGCTTTATCTCCTAATCAATACCGAAAGCTCACCTTCAAAAACTTTTTCATCTTTTTCATTGTATGTGGATAACAATACAGTAAGAATTCCTGTTTGACTTCGATTCGCTTTCTTATTAAGAACCTTTACGATCGTATATAATTCATTCCCTGGAAACACTGGTTTTAGAAATTTTATCTGATTCATTTCCGTTCCAGCAATAATATCTTCACCATGCTTACCTTCTTCGATCCAAAGCTTAAAAGAAATCGCTAAAGTATGGATACCTGAGGCAATGATTCCATTAAATCTTCCCTGTTTTGCCTTTTCCTCATCTACATGCATATATTGCGGATCAAATTCTTTCGCAAACTTTATAATATTTTCTTTTGTTAATTTGATTGATTTTGTTTTAAACTCCTGACCAATTGCAAACTCATCTAGCTTCATAATAACACCTTCACTTTTTCATTGTAGTACTAATTTCTTAGCTTACCTCAACCTATCGAAAAAGCAAACCTTCTTGCTTAAACAGACGTATTAGTTGAAAAATAAATACAGTTTCATTCCACCCCATGCTGCAAGAGCAATCCAAATCATGATAATCATTGAGCCGACTATCCAGTTTTTCGGCTTACTATCCTTCAACCTTTGATCAGCCAAAGCTTCACTGTCACATAATACATTCTTCGGAATCATCTTTAGTGCAAGCAATATCGCTAGCGGAATGAGAATAACGTCATCTAAATACCCGAGAATCGGGATAAAATCAGGTATGAGGTCAATCGGACTGAACGCATAAGCAACGACACAAGCAGTATATACTTTTGCATACAAGGGCATTCTCTCATCCTTACAGGCAAAGTAAAGAATAAAAATCTGTCGCTTTAAACTTTTCGCCCAAGCTTTTATTTTGTTTATCATCTTTAACCCCTATTAGCATCAAGAGTTCATTACTAAAAACTGATAATTTTCCAAAAAAAGCATCTCTTTTTATTGTAGAAATAATTAGCAAAATAAGCAAATTACGTAAAAGTAATCGTATCTATTATTACGCCAATGATTAGTACTGATGCAATGATTAAAACGCCTGTTCCTTTTCCAACTTCCTTCTCGGTAAGCTTTACTCTCTCAAATAACCAGAATAATAGGATAAGTGGTATTGGGGCAATTATATATTGCCAGAATCCTAAACTATCAAAAAGAGAAAAGTAGCCTACGCTCTAAAAGCAGATACATTGTACAGAAATATAATGGAAATGATAATCTCATCATCTAAAATCTTCCTATTTGATATGTCTGATGTGTCTTATTTTATATACTCAAGTAATGTTTTTCGTACTTGTTCAAAAATTAATATTTCAGGTTCCTTATATGGCTTTTCCTTCAAGTAGCCATCAACAGTCATCATGCTTTCCAAATATTGTTTTACTAGCTCTTCCTTTGAAGGTAGTCCCCTAGTAAAGTAGCCACCGCCAGTCTCTGCTTTCATATATTCATCCTCAACATAAGCAAATAAATCATCCGATAACTCCTGATTGAATACTAAAATTTTGTCACTAAATACTGGAAATTTAAAATAAGGTTTTGCTGGTGGAACGAGCTCTGCACCAAATGCCATTTTAAAATCAAGCCATTTTGGAGAGGTTGTTGGTCTCAAAAGCTCAGTGATTTCAGGAAATAAATCGCCACCATTTGTGTACCTCCATGTTGCAGTACGATTGTTTAAGCCTTCATCTAAAGCATTTTGTGGACTTATGTAGATATCGCTATTTTGCTCGATTACTGCATGATATAAATACAAACGAATCCCTCCTAACCTATCCGTATGTAATCCTTGTTTCCTTTTTTAAGTTTTTACAATCACTCTATGAAAATAGCGTCAATCAAGTTAGATTAACGCCATACTAGTTGAATGTCATTAATTAAATAACAGATAAAGAACAATAATAATTACAACAAGAAATCCACCTATTGTTGGGGTTCCATAAAATGTTCGATTCCAGGCATCATCAGTATCAATTTTGCTTTTCTCACGATTTTCTTTCTTCACATCTATTCCCCCATTCCCATATTAGCCACTTAATTGACCTTTTAAATGATGGATAGCGTCTATGCAATAATTCGAAAATCATTGTTTATCATCTAAGTAAAAAAAACATTTTTCCTTATTATACCATATCCAACAAATTCATACCTTACTTTATCTGTTTGGTTATTTCACAAGATACACAAAAAAACGGCATTCGTTTTTGAATACCGTTCTGGACACAATGTCGAAACATTGTTATAAATCAACAACTAAATGCTTTCTCCGATACACACTTAATACAATTCCTATAAGTAGAGAATTTAAAAGAGTTGGGTTTAATCCATAGCTAATAAAAGGTAGTGACATCGATATAATCGGTAAAAAACCAAGAATCATTCCAACGTTGTACACACATTGGACGGAGAGTAATGAGCATATTCCTAATATCAGTTGTTTACCGAATGGGTCTTTTATTTCCGTTGAAACAACGATTAATCTAAATAATAATAATGCGATTAGAGCCAAGAGGAACCCAGCTAATATCCACCCATAAAAATATGTAATATTAGCAAAAGCTAAATCTCCTGTCATTTCAGCCGTATAATCGGGTTGCTCTTGATTTCCAAACAAACCACCTTTTGATAGTAAATTCTTTAACATGATATACATATAACCCGGACCTTGAGAGTAATCTTGGGGATTTAAAAATCCGAGCAATCGTTGCTTTTGATATCCATTGGCAAACAAATAGAAATAAGCACCGGTCATAATTGGACCTAAAAAAGCGACAATGGATAAATAAATTGCCTTCTTACTAATTGAACTGCAAAACAATAAAGCTAGTACCATGACTGAGTAAATAAATGCATCCGTAAAACTTGCTAAGCGCAAAAACAAAAATACAGAAGGTAGGTAAACACCTAATACTACGAGCAGCTTAGGCTTCTCCTTAGATAAATAGAAAGCCCAATATACTAGAAACAGCGGCAAAAGCGAACTCCCACTAATCAAAGCAAAGCCAACAATTCTAAAATACCCAACTCCATTAATTATTACATTTGGCAAATAGTTAAGAACAAGCAATAATCCAAACGCTACTATAAAAAAAAGCCAGCCTATGCTTTTTATTTTTCTATAATCAATAAACATAACAAGGATTGTTGTGATAATCCCCATTACAATAAAGATCATTTGTTTAAACAGTAGATTTATCGAGTGATCGTCTACACTTACATGTGGGAGTAAACCCATTAAAATAATAATGATAAAAAGTCCAAAAAGTTTCCAATCAAAAATAGGACGATATAGCTTATTAAAGTGTATTCCTAGCTCTGTTGGACTCCCCATTTTTTTTATTGCTTTTTCTTCAGCTTCAGTTTCACTTTCTCCCTTTGCGACAAGTTCTGCCTTGGACATTTTCACATGATAGTTTAACTCCTTGTAAACTACCTCTTTCGCTTCTTTTGATTTTATGTATTGCAATACTTCCGCTAAGAAACGCTCCTTAAAATGACTCATATTTATTACCTCTCCAATATCTCTTTTAAAAAATAAGCTTTGCCATCGCTTTTATTTTCAAGCTTTTTCAATAATTGTGCCCCTTTGTTATTAAGCTGATAATACTTCACATCAGGTTCTTTCCAGTATGTAGTTAAGTAACCCTTATGCTCGAATTTATGTAAATACATATATAGAAAGCCCTCATCGTTTTCGAACTTTTCAATCCCCCTTGCACGGATTAGTCTACTCAACTCAAAACCTGATCGCTTTTGCTTTAATAGCTGAAATACGGCAAAAAGGAGCTCATCCTCTGTAGTTTCAGGTAGCTGTCTTATTTGCTGTCTAATCGTTTTTTTATGTTCTTCGGTAAATTTTAAATCCTTTAATACTGTACTTCGCATTGCATTTTTTAGCTGCTTTAAACGCTCTTCCATGCTTTTACCTCCAAGCGATCTTTTAAAATTTCCTTTGCTTTCTTCAGCCTTGTTTTAATCGTATTTTGATTCACATTTATTAAATTGGATATTTCCTTAATTGTTAGTTCCTCAAAATAGTATAAATACAATACTTCCCTATATGTATCTGGTAAACCCATTACTGTATGAACTAATTGTTCATCTTCATATTTTTGAATAACTTCATGTTCAACCACTCTTTCTTCACTTGATGTACGTTTTGCTTGTTCATCAGATATAACGATATGCTTACAATGCCAACTTTTTAGATAGTCTTTACAATGGTTTATAGCGATTCGCCATAGCCACGATTTTAAAGAAGACCTTTTTTGATACTGATCTAATTTTTGATAACATTTCACAAAGATCTCTTGAGTAAGGTCTTCGGCAATCTCTCGGTTACCGACGAAGGAATAGGCTAGGTGCAATATTGAATTACCGTATTTGTCCATCAATTGGTCTAATACTTTTTCTCTGTCATTTATGATAATGTCCTGAGTAATACTCTCTTCCAAGGCAATCTGCTCCTTTCACACATTAGACGATTGTAAAACAAAAAAGGTTTTTGCTTTCTTAAAGTAAAAGAGCCTGGACAGCGCCAAGCTCAGATTTAACATTATTAGAGCATAGTTTAAATAAAAACATTCCTCTAAAGCATTTTGCGACAAATTTGTATAACGCTCTTTTGCTCTATTACTTTATGGTAAAAATAAAACCAAGCTTTAACCTTAACAGTTTATTGATAAACTTTATTTCTTTACGAAATTAATGACATAAACTTTCACTCTAATTTATTCTTCTTCTTACTAATCCATTCCTCTAATGTCATCATGCTAAAATCCTCGTCAAAGTCTAATCTTAACGGGGTTATTAGTTCAATTGAATTTCCATCGGGATCATCAAAGTAAATAGCAGCATGTGCTTGAGGATTGTTCGGTAAAACAAGTGGTTGATTTTCAGGTGAAAATCCAAAGGCAGTTCGTACTGGAATGCCCCTTTGCTCTAACCATTGCTTAGCTTTTTTAATGTCCTCTAACTCAACCTTAAAAGCAATATGCCTTAAAGAGGCATGATAAGGTGTTTTTACTTTATCAGTTTCCCAAAGTCCTAACCAGCTTTCTCCCTTTTTAATCCAGAAAAAGGCTAGCTTATCACTCTTATAAGCTATTTCTAGCCCTAATTTTTTATAAAATTCTATTGAACTTGTAAGATTGCTCACTGGCAAATGAGCCTCATATAAACCTTTTATGATATCGTTTTTTTCGTTTATAAAATTCCTTTTCTCTCTTATCTCATTTGCTGTAGGTATCCTTTTAAATGTAGATAATACATCATCAATTAGTCGTTCACTCGTATAAGCTCCATTACCCTTTTCAAATAAATTAAATCTGGTGTATATTATTTTTAAAAAGGCCTTTGCATCTTCTTCAATTAATTGGTCAATTTCATTAATTATCGTATCAAACCCATTAGAATGTCCTGACTCCTTCAAGATAAATCTCCACCTTTTTCTAAAATCAATTCTTACCCTGGAAATTTTTCCAATTTCAAACTCACAACCACTAAATATAATAAATTCCACAAAAAAAGGCAATAAAAGCATTAGTGCTCTCTTAATTATGCCAACCTTAGTTCAAGAACAAATTTTTTATAGAAAGAACTGCGAAATAGTTGTAGATCTACTTGTTTTATGGATAGTATTAACGAAAGTGCAGGCTAACACTTGAGTCTTTTCATCAAATTTTCATAAACAGACGTTATAATAAGCATTAATTACGTCGAAGTTTATAAAGGTGTTATTAAATTGAACTACTTTTATTTTCGAATAACATATTTTCTAAATTCATTATGAATTAAAATACAAGACAGGAGTGTCATGATTGCCGAAAGTACAAAATATTGTTGCATTGCTTTTGGTTGCGGGTGGTTTTTGGTATTTTTATGCGGAACCCTTTCAACAAGATGGGATTCAAGGAGTCGTTAATGAAATACGTACCGATATTTCAGAGATAAAGGAAAATCCTGAAGTAATTTCTGCAGTAAATAAAGTGGGTAATGGAATTCAGCTTATGTTTCAGGAACTGATGCAAGCTTCACCGGAAAAGGAAGAGGAACAGCAACAAGTTGTCGATCCTCCTAAGCTAGAAGCTCCGACAGAACAGTCATTTTCTGTTCATAATGTAGAAATTGGTGATACACGATCAGAAGTTGAACAGCAAGTAGGTACCGCAAAACGATCGTCCCTAAATGAATATGGGGTTAATTGGGTTGCATATCATGAAAATTACCAGAATTTCTTCATGGTCGCTTATGATGATGAAAATAAGGTAGCCGGCTTATATACAAACCAGGATATAGTATCAACGACACTGGGAATTTCCTTCGAAAGCTCCAGAGAAGCAGTTCTAGCGAAAACAAATGAACCACTTACAAGCATTCAGAAGGGATTAGTATCTTATCAAATTCAAAACAATGAGGAATATGATACCTTCCTGATCGATCAAAATTATGTAACCATCTTTTATGATAAGCATGAGAATCATACTGTGACAGCGATTCAAATTATTAGTGAGAAGCTTGAAAATCAACGAGAAAATTTCTATCCTGTGCCAAGTGAAGAATTAAAGGAAGGCTTTGAATACCAATTGTTTGATTTGACTAATGCTGCGAGGGTGACACATGGTCTTTCCGTCCTAAGCTGGGATGAATCTGTACGAGAAACTGCTCGTGACCATAGTCAGGATATGGCAGATAATAACTATTTTAGCCATACCAATTTAGATGGAAAATCTCCGTTTGACCGGATGACAGAAGACAATATTACGTATCGAATGGCTGGAGAAAACCTTGCCACAGGGCAAACTAGCAGCATTTTTGCCCATGAAGGCTTGATGAATTCACTCGGTCATCGAGAAAATATCCTGCAAAAAGATTTTGAACGGCTTGGAGTCGGTGTCGCATTTAGTTCAGAGGCTCGTCCGTATTATACAGAAAACTTTTTAACGAAGTGATTTGTTGTTCGCTGTGTAAAATAGAATTTGAATGATTACCCAACTAATAGCTATTAACTGGCTGTTAGTTGGTTTTTTTAATTTTTAATATACCTTAGAAATATTACCTTTTTAAGAGAATCTAGTTAAACAATTAAATGAAATAGCTATTATATATATACCAAAATGGTGGTTGTATTTATTTATTTTACAAACTTCCATCGAAATACAACCCCACCTCTTGCTAAAAAAGCCTTGGATGAAATATAAAGGGCTCCGTTTTCGGGTGCTTTTATAATAAAGCCCAAGAAATATTTCTTCGAACTCAAATGAATTACAACATAACAATTAACATTATTTTTTTATGTTGGACAAAGTATTGTATTATAAAAAAACAAGGTCAAAACAACTGTCAATTTCACCTCTCATTTGCTGTGCCGATATTGGTACCCCGGCACAGAATAGTTGAATAAAAATCCATCAATGTAAAAAAGCGATTCATAGATTGTGAATCGCTTTTTGCTTAGGATACTGTATATTTTTTAATCTATAATTATTAAAAAACGTGACGAACTTTTTTAATTCGCGTCTAAGTGTATAAAAAAGGGGGAAGAGATTTGGAACAAGAGGAAATAACGGAATGGTTTGATAAATATGGTCAAGCGATTCTTACCTATATACTTTTAATGGTGCGAGACTATCAACAAGCAGAGGATTTAACACAGGAAACTTTCATAAAGGCATTTAGAAATCAACACCAATTTGAACGAAAATCATCAGTGAAAACGTGGTTATATTCCATTGCACATAATGTGACAAAAGATTATTTTCGGAAAAAACACCCGTTACAACATTATTTAGGTTTAACAATGAGAGAGGCAGACGACAAGCCCATCCCAGAACAAATTGTAACAATGAATGTTCAAAACGAGCAATTATATAAGTCAATTCAACAATTAAAACCATCTTATCGGCAAGTAATTATATTACGGAAGCTAAAAGAATTTTCAACAACAGAAACAGCCCTCATCCTAAATTGGTCAGAAAGTAAAGTGAAAATGACGCTAAAAAGGGCGTTAGTTGAATTAAAAAATCAATTAATAAAAGGAGGGGTTACGAATGAACTTTTCAGATGAACAATTTAGGAGCTTAGAGGAAGAGCTTAAAATAACAGAAGAATCAAAAACTCAACTTAGAAGTAGAATTTTACTTAACGTTGATAAAAGGAAAAAAAGAAATTTAAAACCATATAGATGGATTACTGCTGCAATATGTATGCTGCTAATCATCACATCACCGTTCTATTCGAAGACAATGGCAAAGATAGTTGAAAAAATCTTACCAATTTCAATAAATTCAAGTTATACAAATGGTCAAGGTAATCCCGATATAAACGAACAACTTTTTGAATTAATAGAAAAGGAAGGATATACAGTTAATTCTGTAGGGACAACATTATCTCCATATACAATTGATATTTCTCTCATTTTGAAGGATTCAACATTGAAACAAGCTAAAGATGACCTCGAACCGAAAGTAAGAAATTTATTATATGATAATGGCTACGACGAATTTAAATTAAAGGTTTCAGAAGCACCTGAAATACCTGAAACACATTCAGATGAAGAAATTGAAGAAATAAACCATCTTTTTGAAAAAGCACGTGAGATTGTAAAGAATGTATTTACATCATATGGATATGCTGAAGAAGCTGATTATGAATTAGCAGGACTTAAGTCTACAAATATTCTTATACTTGATATGCCAGACCATATTCAAGAATCAACTGACATCATTGCGGATATCAAAAAGAAAATAGATGAACAAAATTTACCAATAAAGGATATTGAAGTAAATACTTTTAACCTTGAACATCGCAAACAAGATGAACGCTGGGGGACTATAGCAACTGATATCTATGATTCAATGGAAGGGAAATCTACCTATCAACTGACAGGATTATCCTATATTGTAAAGAAAGGACATACCTATGTTGATATTAAAACGGATTTTGAGAAACAGCCATCTGAAGAAATTAGAAGTTACATTGAAGTGAAGATACAAGAATATTTATCTTTACAGGAAACAAAAGAACAGATACAAAATGATAAATATACAATTCAGTTCTTGTTAAAGAATGGAGAAACCTTTCTAACAATACAAAATTGAATTTAAACCAAACACTTCTATTGATTGGAAGTGTTTGGTGTTGTAATAAAAATAGAGATTGTGATCCAATTTACTTTAACTATAGGGTGCGATACTTCAATTAAGAAGCATCGCTTTTTCTTGTTTAACTAAGTGGCCATTTAGAGTAACAAGAAAATAACTTTTGGTTTGCAAAAGAATAATAACACTATTCTTTGCTTGCTTTTTCACTTTTTTTCTAAAACCATTTATTAATGCTTGTTAGTCCCTTAGCCAGACAGTTCCTTTTTGTAATTTTATTAGTATTTTTTCGATTTGAAGATTAAGGGCCACTCTGGAAGGTTAGAAGGTTTGCCTAGTGACAGAATGCAAACAGTTAAGTTTGTCGTATACATAAAAAGGAAATAATTCGTAAAAGATACTATAAAAGCCATACAAATACAGGGATGAAAGAGATGTAATAAAAAATTAAATATATTTAAGATGTAAGGGAGTTGATTTGAAGAATGGACTTTAAAGAAGGATTAAAACAAACTGAAATTGGCTACGAACAACTAATTAAAGCGAATAAATTGATGTCCAAAGCAGTCGTTAATGACTTTATGTTTACATGGCAATGGTGGTTTGGGCTCGGACTGTTTATTATTCCTTGGATAGTTTGGTTTCTTTTTAGAGATAAGGAAAGTACAGGTCGGCTTCTAATGGGAGGCTTTGCAACCATCATTTTATCACTAATTATTGATCTTATTGCCTTATCCTATGGGCTGTGGTCTTACCCGATGAAATTCTTACCAATATCTCCTGTATTATTTCTCCCCTATCATTTATCTTTAGCTCCTGTTTCAGTTATGTTAGTTCTTCAAATTAAACCAAGAGATAAGCCACTTTTAAAAGGTTTAATATTTGCTGCAATTGCAGCTTTCGGAGGCATGAATTTTTTTGCATTGATTGATTTTTATAATCCAAAAGGATGGTCCACAATTTATGACTTTTTTATTTTTTTATCGATTTTCTTTGTATCCTATTGGTTTAGTAACATGGATAGCTTTAAAAAATTATGAAATGGCTCTTAAACCATGGGAAGTTATTCTAAAAGAACCTTTTCTTTGTTTAGTCTTTTCGGACAGAAACTCTATCTATCTATAATAGTGAGGCGTCTTATATACAGTTAAGTTTCTCCCTCTTTTGATTTAGTAGGAGACATATTTGAACAAGCATTAGAGGTTTTAAATGAGGGTAAGTGGATTCTCACTCAGATCAGATGGCTAAGTACCAGGACCGGAATATTACAAGCATGTCCAGATAGGGAACTATCTCGAAGGCATCCTTAAGACAGAATTCCTCTATCTCCAGAGAATTTGTGGGTATTGAGCATTTTATATAGGGATTGTACGATTATATTTACTACTACATCAATATTGAAGAAAAAATTAAATGACCTGAGACCAGTAGAATACTGCTATCAGGTCATAAAAGTGAATATTTATATGTCTAACTTTTTTGGTTCAATTCAGAATATAGCGAGTTTTGCTTTGTTATATGCTAATTACAATGCCAAAACGACTGTCAATTGAGTACAATTTTTTAGAAAAGCAGCTTGAAACGAAATCCTTTGGATGAAACCCATGGCTTCTTTATAGTTCTCATTTTTATACCTTTCTAATTGTAAAAAATTTCGTTAAAAGCCAAGGTCCTGGTGCAAAGCCCAATGTTAGCTGCCATGCCCCTAACCCCTCTAACCCATATTCTTGAATAAGGGACATTTTTGCCCCCATGCTTCTCACATCTTCAAACCAAACTTCATGTGTTACTCCTTGTTGATCTGTATAGCGGAAAAATGGTGATTCAAATTCATTTGAATACTGTATCGGTGATTGATGTCTCATCGCAGTATCTATCGCATCTTGATTTGAAATTGCTGGCGCAGCCCTTCCCGGTGTGTACGGAATCATCCAATTGTATCCATATAAAGGTGTGCCAACAATAATTTTTCTACGAGGGACATATCTTATAGCAAATTCCACTGTTCTCCGTACTTCGGTTATGGGAGCAACAGGTCCTGGCTCACTTCCCGCATGGTGCCAATCGTAAGCCATGATAAACATAAAGTCGACAACAGAGCCTATTCCTCCGTAATCATATCCTCTTAGCCATGGAATGTCTTCACTCGTTTTTGCAGGAACAGCAATCGTTAGCGTGCTTCCAAGTGGCTGCAACCGTTCCTTCAACTCACGTAAAAATCCTGTATAGAGATCCCGATCTTCAGCCATAACCCGTTCAAAATCAATATTCACACCACCATAGCCTCTGTTCGTCACTAAATAAACAATATTATTCACAAGGTTCGCCCTTGCTGTTGGATTGTTTAATACTTGATGAACAAGTTCAGGACTAAAGCCCTCTGCTGTTAAATTCGTGATCGTCACAAGAGGTCTGACCCGATGGCTCCATGTTGTTTGTATGGCCGTTAAATCATTTAACGTATTTGCAATATCACCATTACTAGCAATATGATATTCAAAAATGGATATAGCTGTACTATATGGGGCAAAATCACTGATTAAAGCCCGGTCCAGCTCTGGGCTTCGAACAACGTAGAAGCTTAATGTAGAGGCAAGATAATTCATAGTAGGAATCGTTAATCTCATCCCTGGTTGTAATGTAGCAGAGGTAACAGTCGGATTTGCTCTTGTTAGCCGCTCTACAGATATGAAGGACCTTCTAGCAATCCTCGTCAAAGTATCCCCCGGTTGGACGATATACGTATATAAAGGAATGAGCAAAGCTTGACCCGGAACAATATTCGCTTCCGCTAAACCATTCACAAGACGAATCTGATCGATCGCAGCCCCGTATCTCCTGCTTATTGTAAATAAGGAATCACCAGCTTGAACCTCATGATAAAACATTGTCGTCCCTCCACGAAAGGATCCGAAAAATTTCATACCCTTTATCAAGTTTCATCCATTGAAAATAGAAGTAATTTCCTTTCATTTATATGATTTATTTTTATTTTTAGAAGGGAAATAAATCATTTATGAAATTGTTACGACCTACCACTTCTTATCCCACAATAGGAGTAGCTATAGCTACCCCTAATTCAACAATTATTTACTGTTAAAACACCAAATTAACTGGCTACTTCACTTTGCATTATACTGTAATGAATTAGTAAAAAGGGGATTCCGAATAATCGCATTTTATGGGTTGCTGTAAGCTCTCCT
>JAPSLL010000003.1:91303-181573 GCA_031180805.1 Bacillus sp. (in: firmicutes) | reverse complement strand
CCAGGTGAGGGAGAGAACCCGACAAAGCCAGGTGAGGGAGAGAACCCGACAAAGCCAGGTGAGGGAGAGAATCCAACAAAACCGGGTGAAGGAGAGAACCCGACAAATCAGGTAAATGGTAAGAATCCAACAAGAATCGATATGGGGGAAGAACTTCCTAGTACTGCTACAAGCATATACAATATTTTATTATTTGGAATAATTATAGCTGCTGCAGGTATCGTACTTGTGTTCAGTGTAAGAAGAATGAAAGAAAATTAATATTCATACCTTACTAAAGGCCAGCTTCCAAGTATTCACTCTCGAAGCTGGCCATTTTTTGAAATGTTTTATGAATCAATACCTAAGAAACTTACGTTTTATAAGTTTAAACTCCTATTCAATTTAATTGGATCGAAGAGCTTATTGAGGAAGTAGAAAACGAAGGAACATGGAAGGTATCATTAGCTACAGCAAATGAGTATCCTGTTTTTACAAATAATTTCACTATTAAAGAGCTAGAAAACATATCAAATCCTTCATTGTATCCTAATTTCTCTGGTACAATTCAATATGAGATAGAGTTTGACCTTGAACATGATGAATTAAGCAGCTATCAATTGGACTTAGGTGAGGTCTATGAGATTGCAGAGGTTTTTGTGAATAATGAAAGTGTTGGAACGAGAATAGCAAAAACCATACAAATTTGATGTTACCAATCTTGTTCAAAAGGGGAAAAACAACCTTAAAGTTCAAGTAACAAACACATTAGGTACAGAGCAAAAAGGTTTTTTATCTCAATATCGAGTGCTTCAGCCTAGTGGATTTATTGGAAAAGTAATATTAGAAAAATATCAATAATCAATATAGGTTTTGTCTCATTAAAAAAATCATTTTATTCATCTAATATTCAAGCATTGGAACGTATTTTAAAATTATTTAGAAGGGAAATTGGTAAAATGCTAGAGAAATTTTTCAAGAAGAAAGTGAAAGAAGAAGAGATATTTTCTCCACTTCAAGGCGATGTGATTCGGTTAGAAAAAGTACCTGATCCGGTTTTTTCACAAAAAATGATGGGTGACGGTATGGCGATAATTCCTACATCAGGAGTGCTAGTATCCCCGGTTGAAGGGGAAATTATTCAAGTATTCCACACTAAACATGCGATTGGAATAAAATCTATTAATGGGTTAGAAGTATTAATTCATATTGGCTTAGAGACGGTAGAGCTCGATGGTGAAGGTTTTGAAGTATTTGTTAAAAAAGGACAAAGTGTTAAAGTGGGAGATGCTTTAATAAACTTTGATATTCAATATTTACAAAGTGAAAATAAAGAAATTGTTACCCCGATCATTATCACGAATACTGATGAGAAAGTGGATAATATTAACCAAAATGCTCAGGGTGAAATAGGAAGAGAAGAGTTACTATTTACTTGTAAATTAAAATAAAATAGTGATTATTTAGAATGATAAAATTCTGTACACCAAAAATTATCAGCAAATTCATCCTAACAAATATGAATGATTTTAATGATATTCTTCCTGATGATAATAAAACAGTTAATTTTGGGGAGCCAATAATCGAAGTTAGAAGATAATTGGATAGTGAACGGTTATTTTGGACAGCTTCAAGACTAAATGCTTCAATCTCTTTGTAGAAAGGGATTGAAGCTTTTTTATTAAAAGATAGCAATATAAAGGGTCATTTTGTACATATGAAGAGTAGGAGATATATATTCCCATATAAAAAGCAAATGCTTCTTTTGAAAAGGCTTGAATAATAATCGAGTGGGATTATCCGCTATTACTTATCTATAAAAATTATATTTTATCTACAATAATAAAAAATATTACCCATATACCCTCTTTTTCAAAAAAGTACTATTGTCGGAAATTTGTTAAGGTACTAACGTAGAAAGAGAGAATGAACTCCATATGGTTCTTCTGGTAACGATTAGATGGAACCAAATCAATAAATGAGGTGAAAAGAGCTCTTTTTTATAAGTTTCAAATTTTGGATTATATCTTCGAAATATAAAACTAAGTATTAGAGATAAACTCTCATCATTTTGAAAGGGTTTACGATATGAGGAGAGAATATTGTATTAACTAATATTTTTTCAAAAAGGTCATTATAGAAACTCAAATTTTATAAGGAAATTATTTCGGTAATAAAGGAGGAGAATAGGAATGAAAAAATATGTTTTAGTTGGAACAGGAGGAAGAGCCGAATTTTTTTATGGAGCAATTGTAAGGGATTTCAGAGAAACGTGTAAGCTTGTGGCGTTTTGTGATTTGAATCAAACAAGAATGGATTACGCGAATCGTTTACTAGAAGAGAGATACAATCACCCTAAAATAAACACATACGTGCATACTGATTTTGAAAAAATGATAGAGCTTGAAAAGCCTGATACGGTTGTTGTTACGACAGTTGACCGAACACATCATACGTACATTATAAAAGCAATGGAGCTAGGTTGCCATGTCATTACCGAAAAACCAATGACAGTGGACGCTGAAAAATGCCAAGCGATTATTGATGCTACGAAAAGAACCGGAAAAGAGGTTCGCGTTGCTTTTAACTATCGTTATGCCCCACATAATACGAAAATTCGCGAGCTAATCATGAATGATGTCATTGGCCAAGTAAATTCTGTTCATTTTGAGTGGGCGTTGGATACACAGCATGGAGCTGATTATTTCCGAAGGTGGCATCGAGATAAGCGAAATAGTGGAGGATTGCTTGTTCATAAATCAACACATCATTTTGACTTAGTAAACTTTTGGTTAGATACAAAGCCAGAGACGGTTTATGCAACTGGAGGACTGCGTTTTTATGGTAGAGAAAATGCCGAAGCAAGAGGAGTTACACAGTTTTATCAACGTGCATATGGGAGTGAGTATGCTAAAAATGATCCATTTGCGATTCATTTAGAGGGAAATGATCATTTAAAAGCTATGTATTTGGATGCGGAAAAAGAAGATGGATACCAACGTGATCAAAGTGTTTTTGGAGATGGAATTAACATAGAGGATACACTTGGTGTTTTAGTTACATATAAAAACAAAGCGATCTTAAACTATTCGTTAAATGCTTATTTACCGTGGGAAGGATACATGGTTTCCTTTAACGGTACGAAAGGAAGAATAGAAGTTCGCATTCGTGAACAGTCTTACATTAATTCAGGCGGAAGTAAGGATGAAGAAGGAAGAGTAAAGGAAAAATCAATCATTGTAATGCCAATGTTTGGCAAGCCTTATGAGGTTGAGGTTATAGAAGGAAAAGGCGGACACGGTGGAGGAGATCCAATTCTGTTACAAGATATTTTTGGAACTCCTGTTAAAGACGAATTCAATCGTGCTGCATCTCATGTTGATGGAGCGATGTCGATTTTAACAGGTATTGCGGGAAATATTTCACTTAATACAGGTCAGGCTGTAAAAGTAGATGAATTGATTAAGTTTTAAAATGTTTTAGTAAATAAAAATGTGAGGGGATTATGGTCTTTTCTCTTTCATTAGAAAGGAGTGTTAATAGAATGGTGAGCACGTTGCATCAACAATTTTTAAACCCTCCAGAGGAATTCACTCCGATTCCTTTCTGGTTTTGGAATGATCGTTTAACGAAAGAGGAAATCATTAGACAAATCAATGATTTCTATGACAAAGGTGTAACGGGATTTGTTTTACATCCAAGGATTGGTATTCCAGAGGAAATCGTTTATTTATCGGACTCCTATTTTGAATTTGTCCACACAGCCGTTGAAGAAGCAAAACGACTTGGGATGCTGGTGATTTTATATGATGAAGCAATGTATCCTTCTGGTTCAGCGAAAGGTTTAGTTGTAAAAGATAATCCGGAATATGCAAGTAAAGGATTAAAAATGATTGAGTATCCTTGTAATAAGAATGAAGAAATGAGGATTGATTTATTTGAAAAGGAATCATTAGTTTCTGCTCAAGCAGTCAATAAATTATCACCCGAAGCAATAGATTTATCATCCTCGAAAAAGTTAATGGTCCATAACGGTAAAATATCATTTTATCCTCCTGATGACGGGAACTGGTCCATTCTCGTTTTTGTTGAAGCATATACTGGAGGAAGCATTCGTGGGATCCATTTTGGGGAAGACGATGGAGAAGAGCATGCACCAGCATCTGCTGATTTACTAAATCCCGAAGCAGTGGCAAAGTTTATTCAGATTACACATGATAGATACTATGATAGATTGAAAGATTATTTTGGAAATACTGTCATTGCCATGTTTACTGATGAACCAGATATTTTAGGGAGAGGGTCAAAGCCTGGTTTAAAGCCTTGGACTAGAGATTTTCTCTCCTATTTTAAACAGCATGGGAACGAAGAAGAGCATCTAGCCTCCTTGTGGTTTTATACTGGAGAAGAGACAGAAACACATCGAAACAACTATCGAAAGGCTGTCAATTCAAGACTAACTGAAGCTTATTACGAGCAAATAAGTAAATGGTGTGAACGTCATGGAATTGCCTTAACAGGTCATCCGGCAGGAAGCAGTGACATTGGTTTGCTCGAGCATTTTCATATTCCTGGTCAGGATGTCGTGTGGCGTTGGGTTGCACCTGAGGATGGAAAAGCGACAGAAGGCGAACACTCGACAGCCGGAAAATGTTCAGCAGACGCTGCAAGACATAGAGGAAGAAGACGGAATCTGAATGAATTTTTGGGTGTTTGTAGTAAAGAAAGTCCGTGGGCACTTACTCCAGGTGATATGAAGTGGTATATCGATTGGCTCTTAGTTAGAGGAGTTAATCTTCTTTGTCCACATGCCTTTTATTATTCAATTGATGGAAAGAAGAGAAGTCACGAACGTCCACCAGACGTTGGACCGAATAACTTATGGTGGCCCCATTATAAACAGTTTGCTCAATATATGAAACGTCTTAGCTGGCTAATGACTGATAGTATAAATCAATCGAGAATCGCTATTCTTTGTGGAGAAGATTATTTACCGTGGAAAATTGCAAAACAACTGTACGAAAATCAAATTGAATTTAATTACCTTGAGGATTCTTTATTTTCCTCAACAAGTCTGTTAACAGAAGGACAAATTAAGATTGAAAATCAAGTATATAACACTTTGATAATAGAGGATAGTTCAAAGCTACAAGACACTGTACTAGAGAAGCTTGAAGTATTCATTCAAGGTGGAGGGGAAGTCATTTCTCTCATAAATGTAGACGAAACGCCAACAATTAAAGGAGTGAAAACCATCGATAGGGCTGAAGAAGTCATTGACACACTATCTATCGTTCATCGTGAAGAAGTTATGATTTCTCCAAGATGCAAGGATATAAGAGTTAGTAAAATCGTTAAAGATTCTCAGCTATTTTATTTTTTTGTTAATGAAGGAGAAGAAAACTACAATGGAAGCTTTGTCTTAAAGGAAAAAGGTAGTGTTGAAAAATGGGATGCTTGGACTTGTAGTATTGAAAAAGTGAATCTGAGGAATCAGGAAGGCAATTTAGTTGTTCCGATGTTACTTGAAAGAAGAGCTTCGATTGTCTATGCAGTTCAAATAAATCAAAAACCTCTAATCAAGGAAGAGGTACCAGCCGATCTATACATTGAAAAATTGGAGCTCGATAAAAACTGGTATGTAAATAATCATCAATTATTCGCTTTAGAATCCTGGCATCTTTGGAAGGGAATGGAATCATTTTCTGGGACAGTCGTCTATGAAAATCTATTTACATTAGACGAAATAGATTCTATAAAAAAGATTTTCCTGAATTTAGGTGAAGTATATGAAATCGTAAAGGTGGTTTTAAATGATTATGAGGTTGGTGTGAAAATGTGGGCTCCGTATCACTTTGAAGTGAATCCGGCTTATGTCATAAAAGGTGTTAATAAACTAACAGTCGAAGTTACAAACAATCGGGCAAATGAAATGGATAATGCTCGTTTACCATCTGGATTAATTGGGCCAATTACTTTTGAGGCACATTTATGTAAAAAGGAAAAAAGCCATCATTACATGGTAGATTCGAATAAGAACGATAAAAAATCTTATCTATCTCAAGAATGATGAAGATTTGAAAGCGCAAGTACTAGAAAAATATTATCATTTTAAAGGGGAAGATAAAATGAATCAAACCGAGCATATTAATAAAAGTGAAGTTAATACTTATATTGAACTGCTAATGGATAATCTTTCACAAATTAAGGACAGTACAGGAGAATACTTATTAAACTTCGATGGACTTGTAGTTGATGATAAAAGTTGGAATGTATGGAATTGGCCGCAAGGTGTTGGGCTGTATGGAATATTTAAATATTGGAAGTTAACAAATAACCAAAGGGCTTTAAAAATTATTAATGACTGGTTTGAAGCTAGATTTGAGGAAGGGGTTCCTCCGAAAAATGTAAACACAATGGCACCGCTATTAACATTAGCATTTTTATATGAAGAAACAAAGGACCCTACACTTATTCCTTATTTAGAAGAATGGGCTGAGTGGGTCATGAACGATATGCCACGTACGAAGGAAAATGGACTGCAGCATATGACATACGGACCAGAAAATAAAAACCAGCTTTGGGATGACACATTAATGATGACTGTGCTGCCTCTCGCAAAAATTGGAAGGCTTTTCAATAAAGATAAATATATTGAAGAAGCTAAGCAACAATTTTTAATCCATATTAAATACTTAACAGACCGAAAAACAGGATTATGGTATCATGGTTGGACATTTGAAGAGAATCATAATTACGCTGAAGCTTTATGGGGAAGAGGGAATTGTTGGATTACAATCGCAATCCCAGAGATTATCGAAATATTGGATTTAAAGGTAGGGGACTTTTTAAGAGAGTTTCTAATCAATACCTTAACTAGACAAATTGAGGCACTTGCTAATTATCAGGATGAGAGCGGCTTATGGCATACATTAATTAATGATAGATCCTCTTACTTAGAAGCTTCTGCAACTGCTGGTTTTGCTTATGGGATTTTAAAGTCAGTTCATAAACAATATATTAGTGAAGAATACAAGGGTGTAGCCTTAAAAGCAATTAAAGGGATTGTGAATGAAATCAATGATGAAGGTGCTTTACAAAAGGTGTCAGTTGGTACAGGGATGGGTGATAGTTTAGATTTTTATAAAAAGATTAAAGTTACGAATATGCCATATGGACAATCACTTGCTATTCTTTGCTTATCAGAGTTTTTACACGAGAGCTTTCTTTGAAATGAAAAAAACAATCATTAGACTTTAATAAAAATTATATTTTAAAGCAGCCAAAGACTCCCTTTTTTGGCTGCTTTTCATCTTTAGCCCTTTCCTGCCTGAAAACCAGGATATTGAGTCATTCCGCCATCAGCAAAGAGTGTTAGACCTGTAACATAGCTCGCTTCACTCGAAGCAAGCCATACTGCACATGCTGCAATTTCCTCAGGCTTGCCGATATACCCCATTGGAATAAGCTCGATGACTCCCTTTTTAAGCTCAGGGTCATCAAACTTCTCTTTATTAATTGGTGTATCTATTGCACCAGGAGCGATACAGTTCACTCGAATTCCGTGAGGAGCGAATTCAAGTGCGAGTGTTTCAGTCATCAGTTTTACGCCACCCTTACTTGCTGCATAATGGACAAAATGAGGCCATGGGATTTCCTGGTGAACCGAGGACATATTGATAATTGAGCCTTTTATGTTATTGTTTAGCATATAGTCAATTGCTTCCCGACAACCTAAAAATTGACCTGTCAAATTTGTTGAAATTACTTTATTCCAATCAGCGAGTGAGAGGTCCTCAGAAGGGACTTCATTTTCTATTCCAGCATTATTGACCATAATATCCAATGAGCCGAATGTATTTACGGCATGGGCAATGATCTTCTTAATGTCGCCTTCCTTCGTGACATCTCCTTGTATCGCACTTGCGCTTCCACCCGTCTTTTCAATCGACTTAATGATCTCATTTGCTTCCTGCTCTTCATTGAAATAGTTAATGACTACCTTCGCTTTTTCAGCACTGAATCTCTCTGCCATAGCCTTCCCTATACCTGTAGCTCCACCTGTAATCACAACTACTTTTCCTTCAAGACTTGGATACATATAATTCCTCCTTTATGTTTTTGTAAAGCCTAATAAAACTCCGCCAATGATAATAAACAAGCATCCAAGTAAAACAAGCCATACCTGCTTTTTGCTTTTGCGCTCGTTTAAAAAGAAAAGACCGCCGATTGTTGAAATAACAATGCCTGTTTGCGAAAGGGAAAAGCTTGTCGCCACGCCGATCTTCGGTAAAGCAAGTAATAGTCCAAGGTTTCCTGTGCTCCAAAGAAGGCCTGTTAAAATATTTCGAACAGCATACTTATTGTATGGCTTATCCCGTAAAGTGATAAAGAAAGCTCCTGCTACCATTCCGATCGCTTGTGGTAGTATAGCTGCCCAGCCATCAATATTAAACCAGCGAATTAATACGACATATGTAACATATCCTACTGTAGATATAAGCAAGAGAAGAAATCCCTTTTTTCTACTTTTAGCTTGTCCTTTATCATTCCCTTGCTTGATAGATGTAAGAATCGCACCTGTAATAATACAAGCAAGCGCAGCAAGCCCGATCACAATACTCTTTGTTGTTCCCCATTCCTTAAAAATAAAAACACCGAAAAAGGTTGTTCCAATAAGCTGTAGCCCAGTTGACATTGGAGCTGTTTTTGCAACACCTAAGTATCGAACTGCTCCGAATTGATTTTTTTGTCCTATGCACCAAAATAACCCTGAAATAAAGCCTATTGCCCAGGTGACAGATGATAAATGAGGCATTTTATAAAAATACACACCAATCGCAAATATTAAGGCACCAACTGTTGTACCAAGTGTCTGGCTGTCTTCATCTCCACCAAGCTTATTACTGACAAATACTATGCTGCCCCATGTAACGGCTGCAAGGATGGCTAAAAGAATTCCTGTCATATGTGAGTACCCCATTCTCATTTATTGAAACGATGAATGCTTTTTTTAGATTGCATGAATACGAACAATTTTATTCAGAATTGCGACACAAAAAAGTTTAATTCATGTACAGAATCTCCCTTTCATAAACGATTATTATTGATATCATGTGAATGTATTCTTATAATGGATAATAACTTAGGCTGTAAACGATTACACACTGAGGTGAATGGTGGGAAATTTGTTACTTTTTAAGAAACCTAGAATTTAAGATTCTACTGGTTAATCAGAGGGGAGAAAACATAGTGATAAATGTTGAAAATCATGCATATTTATTTGTCCATTTTATTCATGAGAATGAAAGCAGGGAAGACCTGGAGCAGGTGTATTTTTCGATTAGTCAGGATGGAATAAGATGGGAGACTTTAAATGATAGGAAGCCTATTTTAACCTCAAAGCTAGGTGAACTAGGTGTAAGAGATCCATTTATTGTCCGTTCTCCAATCGATCATAAATTTTACATAATAGGTACAGATTTATCTATGCATTTTCGAAAGGATTGGGATGAGGTACAAAGATCGGGCAGTCAGAATATTGTTGTGTGGGAGTCTACTGATTTGATTAATTGGTCGGAACAACGCTTAGTTAAGGTTGGACCTGAAACTGCAGGGTGTGTTTGGGCTCCTGAAGCAATATATGATAAAGAGACTGATGATTTTCTAGTGTTTTGGGCATCAAGAGAAAACTTTGGTGCTGATAAACAAAAAATATATTTTTCAAAAACAAAGGATTTTAAAAGCTTTACTGAGCCAAAAATTTATATTGAAAGAAGCAATCATGTTATTGATACAACGATTATTGAAGAGGACGGTATATATTATCGTTTTTCAAAGGATGAAACTGTTAAAAGCATCACTTTAGAAGTTTCTGATTCTTTACTAGGCGAGTTCACAACTCTCGAGACCAATCTAAACGAAATTATCGGAGTTGAGGGCCCCGCTTGTTTCAAATTAAAAGAAGGCGATAAGTGGTGTTTATTACTTGACCATTATGCGATTGAGAAGAAATATATCCCTTATTACACGACAGATTTACAATCAGCACAGTTTACAAGAAGTAAAGAGGATTTAGATATTCCTGTAAATTCTAAGCATGGTGGTGTGATGCCAATAACAATAGATGAGTACAACGCTTTGGTGAAAGCATATGGGGGAAGTAATATATAAAAAGCTGTTTTGTAAAATTCTAAAAAACGAGTATTCTCCCTTTAATAGGTTTACTAAAAATCCTTAGTAATAATTTTTATGTCCTTTCTATTAGACTAGTAACTACTGAAATCAAGTAATTTTGCACAGCTTTGATAAAACCATTAGCCCGAAAACGTAAGAAAACAGATTTGTAAATGAATACTTCTAATATTTAAAATACCGGGGTGCAATCATTTTGCAACCCGGTATTTTTATATTAGAAAAAAGCAGCATTACATTCCAATCTTTTTTAATCTAGTAATTGACAAGCTTAATAATACAGCCGTTTTCACTTAAGTGTGAAAAAGACTGTATTAAATATTCATAGCTCTATGATTATACTGAGTTTGTAATTGAAATGGCTTTCATAAAAAGTATAAAGAAGGAGGAATTACAAATGAGTAGTTCTTGGCTTGGATTAGAAGGGAAAGTTGCTATCGTTACTGGTGGTGCTTCTGGCATCGGCTTAAATATAACGAATGAGCTTTTAAACAATGGTGTGAAAGTAGTTGTTGCGGATCTGAATGGAGAAGAGGGACAACAATCTAATGGCTCTTACTTTATTAAATGTGATGTAACAAATAAGGTAAGTGTTGATAAAACAGTTTCAAAAACGGTAGAGTTATTTGGTTCATTGGATATCCTAGTAAATAATGCAGGTGTCAATCTTCCAAGACTTTTAGTTGACGATAAGGGTGAAAAACCTGAATATGAATTAAGTGAAAAAGATTTTGATTTTATGGTTGCGGTTAATCAAAAAGGTCCATATCTTTTCGCGCAAGCATCTGCTAAAGAGATGTTAAAGAAAGGTAATGGTGTCATTATAAATGTTTCTTCTGAAGCTGGTCAGGAAGGGTCTGCAGGACAAAGTTGTTACTCTGCTACAAAAGGAGCTGTAATTGCATTTACACGTGCTTGGGCAAAGGAATTAGGAAAACATAATATTCGTGTTGTTGCAATTGCGCCTGGAATTATTGAAACTACTGGATTGAGAACAGATGCTTATAATGAAGCATTGGCATATACTCGCGGTGTAACCGTAGATGGTTTATCGACAGATTATAGTAAATCTATTCCTTTAGGGCGTGAGGGGAAACTTACCGAAATTGCTGATCTCGTTTCTTACTTGTCCTCTGATCGTGCAAGTTATATAACAGGTACAACATTTAATATCTCAGGCGGTAAATCCCGCGGTTGATGGCATAAGGGTCGAATCAAGCCTCTATGGATGCCAATTCGTAAGGGGAAAACTATATAATGGCATCCATTTTAGAAAGAGGTGCTAACAATGTCAGACATAATGATTGATGAAAGAATAGCTCAAATTCTTGAAATTGCTCGAACAAGCAAATACCATTCTCTTGAAGAATTTGCTGATGCGTTGGACGTAAGTACAAGGTCTGTTCGAAATTATATTAAGCAATTAAATGCTGATTTAGTAGGAATAGCTTCAATTATAAATGAAAGAGGTAGAGGATACCGTTTAGATATCGTTGATAAACAAGTGTTCGAATCTTTACTAGCAAAAAACAGAATAAAGGACGATACACTAAACTCTCAAAAGGGGAGAATTGCCTTTATTATCGACCGTTTAATTAATAATGAAGAGACGTATACACTTGATGATCTAGCCTCTGAAATGCATATTGGTAGAACAACATTGGTCAATGAGATTAAAAAGGCAGCTGTTTCCTTG
Source organism: Bacillus sp. (in: firmicutes) (assembly GCA_031180805.1). Taxonomy (GTDB): domain Bacteria; phylum Bacillota; class Bacilli; order Bacillales; family Bacillaceae; genus Metabacillus. The sequence continues at coordinate 169,704 of JAPSLL010000003.1, read as the reverse complement.
GAAACTTATAGTCTTACCATTCAAGGAAAGCCAAACAGAGGTATGGAGCTGAAGGGGAAGGAATTGGATCTCCGATTCTACATTCTTGATAATATTTATGATGTTTTGTATGGAGATTACCCACTAGATACAGACATTATTGAAGCAATTGAGATGATATCGAATAAGCATAACCTAGAATCGACAACTCAAGCTAGATTAATGGAATTTATTATTATTATGCTGGATCGAATCTTGAAGGATCATCCAATTTCAGAAGTAGATGAAAAACATAAGAAATTATTGGGTACAATGGATTATCAAATTTCATTAGAGATTGTACAGAAAATAGAAAATCAGCTTCCCGTTAAGATTCCACAGGCTGAAATTTTGTTTATCACTCTACCGATTGCCGGGAGAAGAACACCTACAAACAATCGGACATTAGCAGACATCACAATTACACAGGATGTGCAAAGATTATTAGAGCAAATCATTGAGCATGTTGGCTTTAAGAAAGAAATTATTTATGAAAATGAGTCTTTTTTTAAAGATCTCCAATATCATCTAACTTTCATGTTAAACCGCTTAATTTTTGGATTACGTTTGAAGAATCCCTTACTAGCTGATGTGAAGGAAAAATACTTCGTTGCTTACAAGATGGCAGAGATTGCTGGTCAAGTTGTTGAGAATAGATATGGGCTTAAAGTACCGGAAGATGAATTAGGTTATTTAGCTTTCTATTTTGGAGTGTTTATTGGCCAAAGTGATTTAAAAGTAAAAAGATTTCGAAGAGCAGCTGTTGTATGTGGAACTGGTAGAGGAACAGCAAAATTAGTAGCGATCCAATTACAACGCGTACTCAATCAAAGTACAGAAATAGATCTGTTCTCAGAAAAAGAAGCAACAAAAGTAATATTGGATAAATACGATCTTGTTTTTTCAACAGTGAAGCTGTCCTTTGAAACGAGTGCTCCTTTTATTATGATTAATGAGATTTTTGATGAAAGTAATGTCTCTAGAGAAATCGAAAAAGTAACATATATGAAAAAATTGAAAATTCATAATGCTAATGACTATCAATCCATGATTACGCATCTTGTTACAAAGGAGAAATTTTTCTTATTAGACTCGACTAAAGGCTATCAAGAAAATGTTCTAGAAATGATTGAACATTTAGTAGAGGATGGTCATCTCGATGCTGGGTTTAAAGAGCGTTTGAAAGAAAGAGAAGAGCAAGGATCCATGGTGTTTGATCGCTATATTGCCTTTCCGCATACTTTTAACAATCGTTCAGAATCAATTGAGCTTGCAATTGGAGTATTTCCTGAAAAGGTTGTTGCAGATGGGAAGGAAGTAAAGCTTGTTTTCTTGCTTGGCCTGCCAGAACGACAAAATGATCATAATGAAAATTTAATTGTTAAGATTTACGACGAAATTATACGTATTGCTAATAACCAAGAAATTATTAATCAATTAACGAATGTAAGCACTTATGAACAATTTACGCAGGTGATTGAACAGTCGAGCAACTAATAAGGAACATCATGAAAGGGGAAAAAGAGTAGATGATTTTATATTTAATTATTTTAATTGGAGCTGCATGGCTTGTACAAAGTATTCTAGGATTTATGCAAATTAGACATTTTAACAAAAAATATGCTGAAATGCGAGCTTTGGGAAGAGTAGCAATTGGAAAGAAAACAGGGGCATTTCGTGCCGGGACAGTTGTTATGCTTGCCATTGATAAAAGAAATAAAATCTTAAGGGCAGCAAAAATGCAAGGTGTGACCGTATTTTCTCGAGTTAAAGAGTTAAAGGGGTTTGAAGGCAAATACTTATTGAAAATTTCTGAAGAAGATTTTCAAGGTGTTGATAAATTAACAAGACTAGCGATTGCAGACGCTCTTAGAAGTTATGACATTATTTCTAAAGGTGGAGAGCTGCAAGTGAAAAAAGGTTGGATAGACTTTTTAATTCCTAAAAAGAAAGAAATGAGAAGGGGTTGAAATTATGGATATTATTATTAATTTAGCAGAAGGCTTTATGGATTTATTCCGTAAAGGTGGAGAAACATTTGTTGGTCTAGTTACAGATATTGTACCGTTATTGATCATGTTATTAGTTGCGATGAATGCACTTGTTCGTTTAGTTGGTGAAGAGCGGGTCGAAAAACTTGCTAGAAAATCGGGAAAAAACCCATTTACAAGATATTTTATTCTTCCTGTCATTGGAACGTTTGTCTTAGCGAATCCGATGACACTATCACTTGGAAGATTTTTGCCGGAAAAATATAAACCGAGTTACTATGCTGCAGCATCTTACTCATGTCATACGCATAATGGATTGTTTCCACACGTAAATCCAGGTGAGTTATTTGTTTTCCTTGGGATTTCAGCAGGGATTACGACATTAGGACATGATGTGACAGAATTAGCACTTCGTTACTTCTTAGTAGGGATTGTAACAAACTTTTTAAGGGGTTGGGTAACAGATTTAACAACAGCGTATGTTGCTAAACAGCAAAATGTGAAATTAAAAGATACAGTTCAATTATAGGTGGTGGGAAAAATGACAAATTTTCAATCAATTAAAATAACAAAAGGTGCAGGTGGCTTCGGCGGACCATTAGTCATTACTCCGACAGCAGAAAAAAATAAGGTTGTTTATATTACAGGGGGACAAAGACCAGATATCGCAGAGAGAATTGCAGAACTAACTGGTTGCGAGCTTGTCGATGGGTTTAAAACATCTGTTCCTGAAAGCGAAATGGCATGTGTAATTATAGACTGTGGGGGTACGTTACGTTGTGGACTATATCCTCAAAAACGAATTCCAACAATTAATATTATGCCTACAGGACAAAGTGGTCCATTAGCTAAGCATATTACTGAGGATATCTATGTTTCAGGTGTTAAGTCTGAAAATATTCAATTGGCAGACGGTGGCAGTGCAGTAGAAACAACAGTAGCTGCTGTTCAAGAGGGCAATGATAGCTCAGTAAAAGAGCCTAAATATGATGCGAGCAAGAAAATAAGTGAACAACAAAAGCCAAAAGGTATTATGGCACGAGTTGGTATGGCAATGGGCTCGATTACTAGTGTTTTTTATCAAGCTGGCCGTGAAGCAATTGATACAGTAATCAAAACAATTCTTCCGTTTATGGCGTTTGTTGCAATGCTTATCGGTGTTATTCTTGAGTCTGGTATCGGTGATCTTTTTGCGAAATTCTTATCACCGTTTGCAGGTTCGATATGGGGATTAATTGTCATAGCTCTAGTATGTTCGTTCCCACTACTATCTCCATTTTTAGGACCTGGTGCTGTTATTGCTCAGGTAGTTGGTACCCTTATTGGGGTTGAGATTGGAAAGGGGAATATTCCAGCTCATTTAGCATTACCTGCTCTATTTGCCATTAATGCACAAGCAGCAGCTGACTTCGTGCCAGTAGGTCTTGGATTGGCAGAAGCGGATGTTGAAACAGTAGAGGTAGGAGTTCCGTCGGTTCTCTATTCAAGGTTCCTAACTGGTGCACCAACAGTCTTTATAGCGTGGCTAGCAAGCTTTGGTTTATACGATAGTTAATATTTTCACTTTATTCTTAAGTTTTAAAGCAGCTAAAATATAAATAAGGACAGGATTCCTCCACTTTTGGAGGAGCCTGTCAAGATGAAATCGATTCCTATAAGAAAATTATGAATGAAAAGGAGTGTTTTTTCAATGCAAACTAAATTTGAAACACAAATTAATAAAATCGGTCCATCGGTATCAGATTTCCTTGGTGAAAAAATGTTAATTTTATTTGGTGAAAATGCACCAGCAGAACTAGCTGAATATTGCCTTTTAATTGATGTGAATGCTGTTGAAGATGACATTAAAATTGGTGACACGCTTCAATTAGGTAACAATGAATATAGAATTACCGCTGTAGGTGACGCGGTTAAAAAGAATTTATCCTCACTAGGTCATATTACTTTAAAATTTGATGGTTCGCAGACTCCTGAATTACCTGGAACATTATATTTAGAAGAGACTGAGATTAAAGAAGTAAAAATAGGAGATAAAATTCAAATTTTCTCATAAAACGATGAATGAATACTAGCTTAACTTTTGTAGCGTCTTTAAAAGAAAATGAATAGCAAGAGTTAAGCTATTATTCTATCTTAGAAAGGGAGTAGTATGTATGCAATTAGTAATTGATTCAGCGAATATTGAAAAGATTAATAAGTTAATTGAATTTTTTCCGATCGATGGAGTTACAACAAATCCAAGTATTATTGTAAATGAGAAAAAGCCGTACTTACCCTTATTAAAAGAAATAAGAACTGTAATTGGTAATAAAAAAGAGCTTTTTGTTCAAGTAATTTCTAAAAATGCGACAGATATGGTAGAAGAAGCAAAATATATTTGCGAAACGTTATCTGGAAATATAATTATAAAGGTTCCCGTAACTAAGGAAGGCATTAAAACGATTAAACTACTTAAACAAGAAGGAATTCGTACATTAGCAACAACAGTATATACTCCGATGAATGCTTATTTAGCTGCTAAAGCAGGTGCCGAATATGTTGCCCCTTATGTGAATCGAATTGATAATTTGACAGGAAATGGTGTAAAGGTAGTTAGTGAAATTACAGAATTATACTCTCGCCATCATTTATCTTGTAAAGTATTAGCAGCAAGCTTTAAAAATGTTCAACAAATTCATAACGTTTGTTTAGCAGGCGCCCACGGAATTACTGCAGCACCTGAATTAATAGAGGCACTTATTGCACACCCTTCAATTGAGGAGAATGTTGATAAATTTAGAAAAGACTGGCTCGACCAATACGGTGAAGATAGCTTCATAAAAGTAACAAAATAATCCGGTGGTAAATCTATTGAAGAAAGCTGAAGGTGAGAAACATGATTAAGGCGATTGTTTGTGATTTTGATGGGTTAATTATTGATACCGAATTCGCACTATACGAATCATTTTGTGATTTGCTAAACATAAATTCTGGAGATTTACCAATTAATGAATATGCTAAATATATAGGGACTGATTCCACAGAGCTTTATCAATATATAGTGAATACAACAAACGGTGAAATGACACAGGAGGAGGTCGTTGAAAAATCACATACACTACATAAGAAAAGGCTTGAGTCTCCTATTGCGCGAGATGGTGTTGAAGATTATTTAAAGGAAGCAAAGGCTAGAGGGCTGAAAATAGGGTTAGCTTCAAGCTCAAATAGAGAGTGGGTAACGTATTTTTTAAAAAAGTTAAATCTTCTTGACTATTTTGATGTCATCCAAACTCGAGATGACGTAGAAAAAGTGAAACCAGATCCTGCGCTTTATCAAAATGTCATTAATTATTTTGGAATAGAACCATATGAGGCAATTGCCTTTGAAGATTCCGTCAACGGATCAAAGGCTGCCATTGCTGCAGGATTGAAATGTGTAATTGTTCCTAATAAAATAACTGAAAATCTACAATTTGAAACCTTTCACATGAGGTTAAATAGCATGAAGGAAAAAGAGCTTTCAAAGGTAATTGAAATTATTGATTCTTTGTATGTTTAATGTTCAATTGACTTGTTCGTTGATTAATAAGGATAAGCCTACATGTAGAATACATGTAGGCTTTTTCACATAGATTGCAAGAGAATTCATGTTTGACCTAAAGAGAGCCTAAATACTCTCTCTTCCTAACAGCAAACGTTGGTCATTGTAGAGCTATCTAAGTGTTTTTTTGGTTTTACACATAAGTGGTACTAAGACATTGGTAGCTTTACTCAAACATGCATAAAAAGATTAGGTTTCTACTAAACGTCTCTTGTTTACACTTAAATCTACTTAATTATTTTTTGCCGATTACCTTTAAGTCTAATTGCTCAATATTTTGAATGACTCGATCAAATCGTAATGGTTGAGGCTCACTTGGGAAAATATAATGCTCGTATGGATCACCTAATGTTCGGAAAAATGGTTCAAATAAACCAGAAACAAGTAGACCAACAACCTTTGTATAATGTGAATCAAGACGATAAGAATGAACGGTATTAGCAGGAACGTGAAGAAAATCCCCTGGATTTAACCTGATTTCCTCTCCATTTGCCCACATTGTCATTTGACCCTCTAGGCAAAAAAAGGTTTCAGTATGTTTTTCATGGTAATGCTCAGGAATTTTTTCTCCTATTGGACCCTCTGACACAACGACGATAAATTGCCCATTTGTATTCTCTTGTGTTGCAACAATCCGGTGGAGCTGATCACCTGTTAGAAGCCGATCACCTTCTCCAGATTCTAATACATATGGAACAACTTCTCTTGGTAGAGTGGCATTTTCAACAAGCACTGCTGTTTTAGATGGTGGCTGCTCATTGAGAAATAGTTTAACATCTGCAATTGATTCAGTCTTTTCTAACAGTGAGTTTGAAATTTCTTGATTCACGTGTGGAGGGTATTCTATCCTTTCATAAGGTATACCGATAGTTGAATAAATCGCAGTAAGATTTCCTCCCATTGTGTATGAAACAAATCTCGTCCGATGACTTTCCATTTGATAGCAATGAATAGTACCAGCGGGAATATTGGCAAAATCACCAGGCAATAGAAGGTGATTTTCACCATCTAGCGTCAACCTAAGCTTCCCATCAAGAACTAGAATTGCTTCATGAGTCGATTTATGAAGATGTAAAGGAAACTGATCACCTTTCCCTCCTGCAATTAATACCTGTTCAAAAAGCTGACCAGTACTCTTTTCATCAGCCATAACTGTTGCAACCTGTCTGCCAAATAAATATCGTTTACCTTCACCACTTCTTAGTAAATAAGGAACCTTTTCTTCCTGAAGGGAGTGCTTAAATAATGTTGTCATAAAGACCTCCTATAGACTAGTTGGGAATCATACTAATTAGACCAGTCTATATAATACCATCAAAAAGGATAAATGAATATTATCCTTTTTTCCTAATTAAGTGTGGGATTTGCTCCTCAATTAGTAAGAGATACGATTTGTTTTTATGGGTAATTGAGAGCATAATCCCTCCTTCAATCATCGTATTTATTAGCATGCTTGCCTTTTGGGCTTCTTCTAACTCATAACCATTTCGAACTAATTTTTCAGTGAAGATTGATTCCCAGCTTTTAAACGCATTCATACATACTTCACGTAAATTCTCGCTTAATAGTGCAGTTTCACTTGCAACGAGTCCTACGGGAATTCCCTCTATCGTTTCTGGATTATCAAACTGACTGGCAGTTTCTCGAATAAAAAGCTGAATCGCTTCAATTGGATCAGAACAGCTATCCAACGTTTGTTTCATTTTATTTTCAATAAATAATGCTGTATATTTAACTGCTTCAATAGCTAATTCCTCTTTTCCATTTGGAAAGTAGTGATAAAGCGAGCCTTTAGGTGCACCACTTTCTTTTATAATCTGATTTAATCCAGTTGCGTGGTAACCCTGTAATTGAAAGAGACGTGAGGCAGTTTGAAGTATTTTTTCACGTGAATCAATTTTATTTTTCATTAAACAACCCCCTATTTAAAAACTAATATAGAGAAAACTTTATTGAAAGTCTAGATGTAGGAGATTTTTAGGTGTAAAAAGTAATCCCGATGTATAAAGTTTATGGCACATACTTGATCGAAGGAATAATAGTAGTGTATAGACAAGAGGTAGGCAATTTATGAAACAAGGACTATGACCATTCATTTGAAAAAAGAGAGCGTTAAAAAGAAACGATAAATAGTTTAAAAGGTAGTTGAATCAAGATACTTATTGACTTATGGATAATATTGCATTTAAATTAAATGAAATGGGTTTCAAAATACCTTCAAGATTGCAATGAAATTATACGCGATGGAGGAAAGCTATGAAAAAAGAAAACATAACAATCTATGATATTGCGAAAGAAGCGAATGTATCTCCTGCTACAGTTTCGAGAGTACTTACGGGAAATGCGAAGGTTCGTCCACAGACAATGCGAAAAATCGTTGATGTAATTGAAAAATATAATTTTCGGCCTAATAGTTTAGCAAGGAGCTTATTACACAAGCAATCGAAGACGATTGGTTTTATTCTACCGGATATCAATCACCCATTTTTTTCAACATTAGTGCAAAAAAGTGAAGCACATGCTTTGGAATTAGGGTATACGTCATTTTTGTGCAATACGATGAACAGCTCGGAAAATGAATCAAAATATTTGCAAAGCTTGATAGAAAAACAGGTGGATGGGATCATTTATTTAGGTGGAAGAATTAATGACACTGACACCGAACAAAAGTACGCAGATGAAATGAAGAAAGTGATGGATAGAATACCTGTCGTTTTTGTGAATGGGCAGATGACAGGAGTCGATGCACATATTGTAAGAACGGATGAAGAATCGGGAATGGAAAAGCTTGTTGAATTATTAGTTAATCTAAATCATAAAAAGATTGGGTTCCTCGGTGGAATAGAAGGAATAAGTTCAACAGATGTAAAAAAGAACACGTTTGTTAAAATGATGAATAATAAAGGATTAGATGTCAATAAAGATTGGGTTTTTTGCAATGGGTTTAGCATTGAATCTGGTGAAGAGGTTGCTGCACAGCTGCTCTATTTAAAAGAAAGACCAACTGCTGTAATCTGTGCAAATGATTTTGTAGCGATTGGAGTAATAAAAGTCCTAACAAAGTTTGGTCTAAAGGTTCCGGATGATGTTTCTGTTGTTGGGTTTGACGATATTTATTTGGCAGAGCATTTCCCTCCTGGGATTACGACTGTAAGTCAAAATTATGATTTGTTAGGGGAAACTGCTATCAATGTTCTAGTGGATTTAATTAATGAAAGGGATGCAGAGAGAGAAACGGTTGTTCCAACTTCACTCATATTAAGAGATTCTTGTAAATTATTTTCTGAATAATATGTGGAAAATATTGCTTATTACCTAAGAGTAAGGTACGATAATCATGAAAAGGGTTTCTTGTTAAAAGGAATATAATGTAATAGAAATGAATATTACTATGATAAAATTCTCTATTCCTTTGATTTGAGTATTGATGAAATGGGTTTCATAAATCGGTATAGAGAGTGTTTGGAATTTACATTTATGGAAGAGAGGTATTTTTATGCTCAAACAGCTGAAGAAATATAGCTATACTCCCCCTGAAAATGGATATCCAGAGTGGAACAACAACCCTGAAATTTTTCAATTGAACCGTTTGGACGCACATGCAACATTAATGCCATATAGGACTGTTGAGGAGGCATTAAAAGGAGATAGAACTGCATCTGAATTTTATCAATCGTTAAATGGAAGATGGAAATTCGCATTTTATGAGAATCCGGAAATGAGAAATCAAGCATTTTATAAGATGGATTATGACGATGAAAAGTGGGATGAGATCAAGGTCCCGTCACACTGGCAGCTACAAGGATATGACTATCCGCAATATACGAATGTCAGATATCCATGGGAAGGAAAAGAGTATATAAAGCCACCTTTTGCACCAGTAAATTATAATCCTGTCGGCCAGTATATTCAACAATTTACGATTTCAGAAGAATGGAAGGGCCAGCCTGTTTATATTAGCTTTCAAGGAATAGAGTCAGCCTTTTATGTGTGGGTGAATGGCGAATTTGTTGGATATAGTGAGGATACGTTTACTCCGGCTGAGTTTGATATTACTCCGTATTTAATTGATGGAGAGAATAAGCTAGCGGTAGAAGTATATCGTTGGTGTGATGCAAGCTGGTTAGAGGATCAGGATTTCTGGAGATTGAGCGGAATCTTTCGAGATGTTTATTTGTATTCAACACCAGAGGTCCATATCAATGATTTCTTCGTAACGACAGAATTAGATTCTGATTATAAGGATGCTAAATTGTATATCGAAGCAAAAATCAAAAATGTATTTGAGCAGACAGTTCAAGGGGTTACGCTAGAGGCGGTGCTTTATGACAAAGATGATCATCCTATTTTGGAGAAGCCAATTCAAATAAAGGTGGATATGAATAATCAGCCCTTTATGTCTCTCTATGCTTCAACAATTGTAAAAAATCCTTATAAATGGAGTGCAGAAAAACCATACTTGTATACACTTGTTTTTATTTTGAAAAATGAAAGCGGAACCATTCTAGAGACGGAAAGCTGTAAGGTTGGTTTCCGTACCTTTGAAATAAAGGACGGCCTCATGAAAATCAATGGTAAACGAATTGTTTTTAAAGGTGTAAACCGTCACGAATTTGCATCAGATAAGGGTAGAGCAATTGGGTATGATGAAATGGTTCATGATATTAAACTGATGAAGCAGCATAATATAAACGCTGTTCGTACCTCCCATTATCCAAATCATCCATTGTGGTACGAATTATGTGATCAATATGGATTGTATTGTATTGATGAAACAAATCTTGAAACACATGGAACATGGAAATATGGGCAAAAGGATGAAGGAGATGCACTGCCTGGAAGCAAGAGTGAATGGCAGGAAAACGTCCTTGATCGATGTAACTCCATGTTTCAACGAGATAAAAACCATCCTTCAATTATTGTTTGGTCGCTTGGAAATGAATCATTTGGCGGAGATAATTTTCTTAAAATGCATGATTTTTTTAAGAAGAATGACCCGACAAGAATTGTTCATTATGAAGGTATTTTCCATTATCGTAAGTCAGAAGCAGCCTCAGATATTGAAAGCACGATGTATATTAATCCTGAGGGTGTAAAAAAATATGCTGAATATGCCCTGAACGCAGAAAATCCGAAACCATATATTCTTTGCGAGTATAGCCATGCTATGGGCAATTCATGTGGGAACCTATTCCAGTATACGGATTTGTTTGAAAAGTATCCGATCATTCAAGGCGGTTTTATTTGGGACTGGAAGGATCAAGCTTTAGAAACAAAGACAAAGGATGGAGTGCCTTACTTAGCATATGGCGGTGACTTTGGAGAAACTCCACATGATGGGAATTTTTCTGGAAATGGTCTTATTTTCGCTGATGGAACAATATCACCGAAAATTATTGAGGTGAAAAAGTGTTATCAGAATGTCCGTTTTACAGTAAAGAATCTAGAAACTGGAAAAATTAATGTAACAAATAACTATTTGTTTACAAATTTGCAGGAATTCGAACTCATTTGGCAGCTAGCAGAAAACGGTGTGTTTATCCAAAAAGGTACCACTGAAATAGAGATTGAACCATGTTCAACAAAAACGATAAACCTAGCATTCTCTCTTCCAGAAGTCTCTAAACAGTCTGCAGAATACATTTTAACTGTAAGTTTGCATTTGAAAAATGACACAATTTGGGCTCAAAAGGGACATGAGCTTGCTTTTGAACAGTTTGTCATTCCTACAGGAAAAGCAGCATTAGAAAATCCTTCAGTTAACTTTCCAGAAACGAAAGTACAGGTAGGAGAAAATGATGTAACAATAAAGGGTGAATGCTTTCATGTTGTTTTTAATAAAAACAATGGAGCGCTAGAATCATATAGTTTCAATGGAACACATCTGCTTGAGAATGAATTGTCGCCAAACTTTTGGCGTGCGATGACAGATAATGACCGTGGAAATAAATTACAGGAACGTAGCTCCGTATGGAGAGAAGCTGGAATAAATAAAGTTCTCACATCGTTTTTAATGAATGTAGAAAATAATGCGACAACTATCATTACAACTGCCTACAGTTTGCCAACAACAATGTCCTCTTGCGAGATTATTTACACTATTACGGGTGATGGTGAAATAACTGTAGACTATGAGCTAAAGCCTGGAAAGGATCTTCCGGAAATACCTGAGGTCGGAATGATGACAACATTAGATGGTTCATTTGATACGATCACGTGGTATGGGAAAGGACCCTATGAAAATTATTGCGACAAAGAAAAAGGAGCTAAAATAGGATTATATACAGGTAAGGTAAAAGATCAATATGTCCCATATTTAAGACCTCAGGAATGCGGAAATAAAACAGGTGTAAGATGGGCGGTACTTTCTAATCAACAAGGGGTGGGCTTAAAGATTTCAGGCAGCCCTACAGTTGAGGTGAATGCCTTACCTTATACACCTTTTGAGCTTGAAGAACATGACCATGGATATAAATTACCGCAAAGCGCTAAGACAGTTATTCGAATAAATGATAAACAAATGGGTGTCGGAGGGGATGATAGCTGGGGGCAAAAAACACATCCAGAATTCACTTTATTTGCTGATAAAAGCTACTCGTATTCTTTCAAGCTTAAGGGGATTCAGATAAAGGATATATAACTTCTCGTAAAGATTTCACATATGAGCAAATGAGTATTTAATCATTCATACTAAGAAGTTTAGCTGTTCCCTTGGATTAGTTCATGTAGGGCGAGGGAACAGCTAATGAGTGCATTTAGAAACCCGTTTCAATATTCACGCCTTCCAGGAGGAGAGTCTAAAAATTTCATAGAAATTTGTCAAAATAATTGTATTTACTTTTATTTGTCGTATGAATATAATGGGAATTGTAGTAACCGCTTACAAAGTTGGTATTACAAATCAAAATGATGTATAAGAAACACTGTAATTAATTTTTGAAACCCATTTCATATCCTTCCTAGAAATCATGCAAAAAAGTGTTAATCAATTAGTCATCCATATTTTTATTGTCGATTTTTGAAACCCATTTCATTTCTAGTTTATATTACATTTTTCTTCTCCATATACATATAACAAGCCTTTCTATTATATAAGAAAGTCTTTTTAAATATTGCGTATGGTAAGAGATTAGTAATCAACTAGATAACATTGTCGCTTTATTTTGTTAAGTTGGTTGCTGCTACATTATTTAAGATTATGTTGTTAGGGGGGATTTATATGAAAACCGTAACTGTGCAGTCACAGACAACAATTGTTGAAAAACAGAAGAAAGAGTCTGTATTTAAAAGAATGTGGAAGAACCGAACCCTATTGCTAATGTGTTTACCTGCAATTATTTTCTTTGCTATATTTGCTTATCTACCAATGCCAGGATTATATCTTGCATTCGTAAATTATGATTATTCACTCGGGATATTTGAAAGCGCTTTTGTTGGCTTAGAGAATTTTCGCTTTTTAATTATGACAGGAGATTTATGGAAGCTAACCTTTAATACAGTTGCTTATAACCTAGCATTTATTATTCTCGGTAACTTCCTACAAATCGGTGTCGCAATTATGTTAAACGAACTTCGAAGTAAATGGTTCAAAAAAGTATCACAAACAATTATGTTTCTCCCGCATTTTATATCCGCAGTTCTGATTGGTTTACTAGCATATAACATTCTTAGCTACGATTATGGTACGCTAAATTCATTTTTGAAATCAATCGGAATGGATCCAGTTCAAACATATTCTAATCCTGCAATATGGCCATATATCATCGTTGTAACCTTCCTTTGGCAATCTACAGGCTATGGCTCAATTGTCTATTTTGCTGCCATTATGGGTCTGGACAAATCGATTTTAGAAGCGGCAGAAATTGATGGAGCAAATGCATTTCAACGAATTCGATATATTATTATTCCTTGGCTAAAACCGACCTTCATCATTTTACTCCTATTCTCTTTAGGTGGAGTATTACGAGGGAACTTCGGCTTGTTCTACAATTTAGTTGGGGCAAATAATACAATGCTTTATGAGTCGACGGACATTATTGAGACGTATGTGTTTCGTACATTAATGACAAATTTCAACTTCTCTCTTGGAAGTGCTGTTAGTTTATATCAATCCGTATTTGGATTTATTATCGTCATTACTGCAAACTGGCTAGTTAAAAAATTCTCGCCAGAAAACTCATTGTTTTAGAAGGAGGGAAATGTTTATGCAAAGTACGAGTAGACGGAATATAGACTTATCGACCATAATGGTTCGTATAATCGGTTATGGGTTTATCGGGATTTTTTCCTTATGTTGTCTTTTACCCTTTGTGTTAATCGTTTCTTCTTCCTTCTCATCAGAGCAAGCGATTATGGAAAATGGATTTTCCTTATGGCCGCTAGATTTCACAACGTTTGCATACGAAATTGTTTTTAGAAATCCTAGACTTATTATAGGTTCATATGCTGTAACGTTTGGAATTACGATTGTTGGTACAGCATTAGGTTTGTTTATTGTCGCTATGACAGGCTATGCACTACAACGAGTGGACTTCCACTATCGAAATAAGATTTCATTTTATATTTACTTCACAACACTTTTTTCTGGTGGGTTAGTGCCGTTTTATCTGTTAATCTCACAGTATTTGCATCTTAAAGATAATTATCTTGCAGTACTTCTTCCTGGATTATTAAGTCCGTTTTTAATCATTATGATGAAAGCGTTTACTAAGTCGATACCACATGAAATTACAGAATCAGCGAAAATGGATGGTGCAGGTGATTTTACGATTTTTCTCAGATTAATTCTTCCAATGTCAACACCAGCTCTGGCTACTATTGGTCTCTTTATTGCGTTAGGCTATTGGAATGAATGGTACAACTCAATGCTATTCCTATCACCGAACATGGAATATCGACCGTTACAGTTATTCCTTTATAACGTTATTACAAGTGCTGATTTCATAAGGAATTCTGCAGCAGCTTCAAATGTAGCACCACAGGAAATACCTTTGGAAACGATGAAAATGGCAACAGCAGTGATTGCAACTGGTCCGGTTATTCTCTTCTATCCTTTTGTACAACGATTCTTTATTAAAGGGATTACGGTTGGAGCAGTAAAAGGATAATTGGTTATGGCCTGAGGGAACATCCTCATTTCATAGAATTTAACAATTAAGTAAAGGGAGGCAATTATATGTTAAAGATGAAAGAGTTGTTAGTACTGTTCATGGCAATGCTGTTGACCTTTAGCCTTGTGGCCTGCAATGGATCTAGTCAAACGAATTCAGAAAACTCAAATCCAAGCACAAAGGTAAATGAAGATGGGAAAATTGATACTTCTGAATTTGTTACGATTACGATGATGACATTGGGAGATAAACCGACAAACGGTCAATTAGAAAAAGTAATGGAACAAGTAAATGCTAAATTAAAAGAAAAAGTAAACGCTCATCTTGAAATAAAGTGGATTGAATGGGCGGATTATATGACAAAGTATAATCTAACTCTTGCTTCTGGAGAACCTATTGATTTAATTATTACAGCAACTGACTGGTTAGATGCTTGGGGAAATGCACAAAAAGGTGCATTCATGGATATTACTGAGCTTCTTCCAACATATGCCCCTAAAACATGGGAGGAAGTATCTGAAGAAAATTGGGAGCAAACAAAATATAAAGACAAAATTGTGATGATTCCTGAGGACTCCTTTACACAATGGGTAAACCATGGCTTTTTCTACCGTACAGATTGGGCAAAGGAATTTGGAATAACAGAACCTATTAAGGATTTTGAAACATTAGGTAAGTACTTCCAGGGTATTATCGATAATAAACCAGGTGTCATTCCATGGGATACACCAGGAACAAATGTTACAACTGCATGGGGGTATACAACTTCTTATTCAGATGCGATTGAAATTCCAATCGCTACAGGAGTATTCCCGATTTATTGGGCTAAATCGTATGATGATCCATATACAATTATGAGTCCGGTGTTCGAAGATATTTTTGTAGATTATGCAAAACTGATGAAAGATTGGGCAGATAAAGGTTACTGGCGTGCAGATGTATTAAACTACAAAGGAGATACTCGTGCATTATTCCAGGCTGGCAAGACAGGAGCTGACCAGCATCATACTGAAACATTTTCAGGATTACGTCCACAAATGGACATAAAACAACCAGGATCAGAAATCGATATGTTTGCATGGTCTGATACACGAGACAATTTAATTTCAATGTCGATTACTCACGGAGCTACTGCTGTTGGATCGCATAGTAAAAACCCAGAACGGGCGTTAATGGTATACGACTTACTTCGCAATGATGAGGAAATTTACAAGCTATTTAACTATGGTATTGAAGGCGTACAATATGAAATAAAAGACGGCAAACGTGTTCGTCCTGAAGGCTATGATGAAACAAAGCATTCCTTCGCTTCTAACTTCTGGGGTGGACGTGTTGACAAGTTTGAAATCCCAAGTGCTGATAAGTGGGAAGGAATGTCTGAGATTTACGCGGAGTACGATAAAATTAAGAAGCCATATCCATATGGACAATTTGTTTTCGATAGTACTCCTGTAGAAGCAGAGCTTGCCGCATTATCACAAGTAACTGCTCAAATGGTACCCGCAATTGCCTTCGGTAAAGCAGGAGACCCAGAAAAAGCTGTTGAAGATTTGCGTAAGAGATTAGAAGCAGCAGGGTATGAGAAGGTATTAAATGAAATCCAAAAGCAAATGGATGAATATAAAAAGCTTGTAGAGGGCAATTAATCTAACGATGAAAGTTAAGTGAAAAGAGGGCTATCATACTTGCTTGATAGCCCTTATTCTATCAGTCTAAATACGCTTTAAATAAACACTTACAATCACTTGTTAAGGGGTGCAGCGATTATGTCAAATGTACTAACTCAAGACTGGAATCTGTCTGTAAAAAGTAGAATGTTTAACTTTGATTGGAAATTCTTAAAAGGAAACAATTCTGATGCGTATAAAATTCAGTTTGATGATTCAGCTTGGCGTACATTAGATTTGCCACATGATTGGAGTATTGAAGGTCCGTTTAAGAAGGAATATGCAAGCTCAACAGGGTATTTACCAGGTGGGATCGGTTGGTATCGAAAGAAATTCACTATACCTAATAGTATTAAGGGAAAGAAGCTATTTATTCAGTTTGATGGAATTTATAAAAATAGTGAAGTCTGGATCAATGAACACTTTCTTGGTAAACGACCATATGGTTACAGCTCATTTCATTATGACCTGACTCCATATGTGAATTTTGAAACAAAGGAAAATGTACTTGCTATAAAAGTAGATCACTCTGATTTTGCTGATTCTCGTTGGTATCCAGGCTCTGGTATTTACCGAAATGTATTCATCAATATAACGGATAATGTGTATATCAAGCCATATGGAATATTTGTTACGACACCGAACATATCAACACAAGAGGCTGAAATCCATATTCAAACAAGTGTGAAAAATGAATATCAAAACGAAGCTACAATTCAAATAGAACATCATATTAAAGATGCTAAAGGAAAAGAAATGCTCTCCTGTTCATCTATCGAGAAGATTCCAGCAAATGACGAACTTGACTTGGAGCATTCTGTCTTCCTTGAACAACCAAATCTTTGGTCACCTGATCATCCGTATTTATATAGTGTTGAAACGAAAATGATAAAAAATGGTGAAGTGATAGATGTGGTGACCACGCCGCTTGGTGTTCGGTCATTTCATTTCGATGTGGATTCAGGCTTTTATCTTAATGGTAAAAGCATGAAGTTAAAAGGTGTATGTATCCATCATGATGCGGGCTGTCTAGGAGCGGCTGTTCCTGAAAAGGTTTGGCATCGTCGTTTGCGGCTCTTAAAAGAGGCTGGTGTGAATGCGATTAGAATGAGTCATAATCCCCCTGCACCAGAATTGTTAGATATGTGTGATTCATATGGATTTTTAGTTCAGGATGAAGCATTTGATGAGTGGGAATTTCCTAAAAATAAGTGGGTAGAGGGATGGAATAGAGGCGAACCAGCTTTAGATGGCTATGCTTCTGAATTTGCTGAATGGGCAGAAACGGATTTGAAGGACATGGTGTTAAGAGACCGAAACCATCCGTCGATTATTTTTTGGAGTATTGGGAATGAAATTGATTACCCGAATGATCCTTATTCACACCCAGTACTTGAAGAGCGTTATAATGCTGAAAAACCTGATGCAAAGAGAATGGGGGAAATCGCCAAAAGGCTGGCGAGTGTTGTAAAGCATTATGATCCAACCCGACCTGTAACAGCAGCTTTAGCAAGTGTCATAATGTCAAATGAAACTGAGTTTCCAGATGCTCTTGATGTAGTTGGTTATAACTATCAAGAATTTCGTTATATTGAAGACCATAAAAAATACCCTAATAGAGTGATTTACGGAAGCGAAAATGGAAGAAATCACGATGTATGGATGGCTGTCGAACAAAATGATTTTATATCAGGTCAGTTTATCTGGACAGGGATTGATTATTTGGGAGAAGCACGTGGATGGCCAGTACGCCACGCAACATCTGGAATGCTCGATCTTGCTGGCTTCAAAAAGCCGCTATACTATTTTAAACAAAGCGAATGGTCTAATCACGACATGGTCTATATCGGCTTGACACCTATCAAGGAAGAGAATCCAGGGCAAATTTATTGGGACCATGAAGTTGTCGGTGCTTGGAAGGGAAATGAAGGAGAGAGTGTAAGAGTCGCTTGTTGTACTAATTGTCCTGAAGTGGACTTACTTTTAAATGGTGAATCGTTAGGTATAAAAAAGCGTAAAGATTTTCCAGATGGAACGATCTATTGGGACATTCCATACGCTAAAGGGACAATTAAGGCTATAGGTAAAAGGAACGGTAGCATTTGCTGTTCATATGAATTAAAGACAGCTGATGAGCCTTTTAAGTTAGAGTTACTTTCAGATACGATTACACTAAAAGCTAACAAACAAGATGTAGCACATGTAGAAGTTCAAATCCTTGATAAGAACAATACCCTTGTCTATGATGCAGATAATCAAATTGAATGTGAGATTGAGGGACCTGGTGAAATTATCGGAATTGAGTGCAGTAACCCTATAAGTCATCAGAATTATAAAGAAGCAAAGAGAAAAGCCTACAATGGGAAATTATTAATATATGTGAAGTCTACTGACAAAGCAGGAACCATTACATTAAAAACATCATCTGTTGGCTTGGAAAGCTCATCTGTTGAAATTAATGTTGGATAATATTGTTACTTTCTTTAAATCTTTAGAAGTGTGATCACACGAAAGGACAGAGGAGCTTAAAGAACTCTCATTTAAGCAATAGTACTTGGAAACAGAACCTTCGACATAGGTGAGAAGCTAAAAGAATAAAAATAATTGTTTGGAGATGCTTAAAATGCCGTATAACAAAGCGTCAGATACAACATATCCTAGAAAGGGACATAGGCTGAAAAATATTCCTGCTCATGACCCATTTGTTTTATCACATAAAGAAACAAATACTTACTATCTTTATACGACAGGAATTCCAGAATTAACAGATTTAGAGAAAAGTAGTGTACTAGTTTATAAAAGCAAAGACCTACTAAACTGGGAGGGTCCTTATGTCATTTTTGAAGTACCGGATGGAACGTGGGCACATCCACAGCATGGGACATGGGCACCTGAGGTTCATCAGTACGATGGGAAATATTATTTATTCGTCACACTTCATAATAGAGATAAGATACTTGCAGAGCCACCAGAGGTTTGGAAAACCAATCATCTTCGAGGTACTAGTATTGCCGTATCTAATTCACCGGACGGTCCGTTTGAATTACTAAAAACGGATGGCCCAGTTCCTCCTAGCAATTTCATGACATTAGATGGCACTTTGTATGTAGATGAGGATGGAAATCCATGGATGATATATTGTCATGAATGGATTCAAGTAATCGATGGGACATTTGAGGCGGTTCCGCTTAAGGCTGATTTGTCTTGCGCAGATGGTGAACCTCTTCATCTATTTAAAGCGTCAGATGCACCGTGGATAAATGCTGAACGAAAGCCAGATGTAAAGCCTACTGTTTATGTTTCTGATGGCTGTCAATTGTACCGTACAAAAGGCGGACATCTTGTAATGCTATGGTCGAGCTATAAAAATGATAGCTATGTCCAGACAATCGCTAGATCAAAGTCAGGGAGGCTAATGGGACCTTGGGAACAGCTTGAACCATTAGTTGAAGGTGATAGTGGACATGGAATGCTTTTCAAAACATTTTATGATGATTGGATGCTTATTCTACATCAACCATTTAGTACACCAGAGTCTCGAGCTAAGATTTATGAAGTAGAAGAAACGGAGAACAGCTTTAAGGTAATAAAACCTAGAGCTGATTTACATGGCTAAAAATAAGTTAGAGGCTGGGAAATAACTAGCTTCGAATAGAGAGAAAGGTGAATTTGAGGGTACTCAAATTCACCTTTCTCTATTTTGTTTGTGAATTTCTTCAAAATCCCTAGTTTAATGGCGGTAAATTTTCTTACATTCACTACTATTAACGCGGGGTACATTTCATATCTCTACTGATTTTCCCTTTTACAGAAAATTGAGAATCCAATAATGGTTCCACATCAATTTTTGCGTTTTTATAAATGGCATTTGTTTTCTCTTTTGTGCGCTTCACTTTTACATATCCCTATTGCAGTTCGGAATACCTTAAGGATATGGCTTGCGTTATCATTTACAAGGGATGAACATGAGAATTATACTGTATCAGTATTTTTCATAAATCAGCTTAATGCAAGAAGAGGTAGTTTTTTTGTAACAAAACAATTAAATATATCCATTCCTTAATGTGATTGTTATTCTTGAAATAAGAAAGGAGGCCATAATGAAATTAATCTTTAATTGGGATAGAGAACGGACAATTGATGAAATAGAAATCATATCAAATCCAGTTCATAAAGAAAAGTTAGCTTCACTTAAAGATAGGTTATTTTCAGACAAAACATTAAATGTTCAAAATCCTAAGAACAATAGAAAACTTCGCATAGATATTCAACAAGTTGAAGTTATTGAATCTTTAGGGCATCTAACTAAAATAGTATTAGCAAATAACGAAGAATATCTACATGAGAAACGACTAAAAGAGTTGCAGGATTTGGAAGCGAATGGACTATATAGAATAAACAATTCAACCATTTTAAACCTATCTCAAGTTACATCTTTTAAGTCTGGTAAGCATGCACGATTAGAGGTATTTACAAAAAATAATAAAAAATATTTAGTTAGTAGACATTATGCAAAAATGATAAAGGAGAGATTATCATGATTAATCATTTAAGACAAAGTTTTACCCAAGCAGCATTCGGGAGTATTATATGGGTTTTTTTATTAGCTACTTTAGTATACAATGGGCTGAATATACCATTTAATTATGTTTGGAATTTAATAGGGATTGGCGTGATTTCTGGGATTATATTCGGTATTATTTATCCCTATTTATGGGGGTATTCAACGTTTAAGGCATCAATAAATATCATTATCAGTACACTTATCAATTCATTTGGTAGTTTATTAGTAGTGTATCTTTTTTCAACCGACATGTTTCACTTAATAAAAGAATATGTAGTATTATTTATTTTATTGACCTTGGTAGGACATATAATTGCATTTTATTTTTATTCAAAATCCCAAAACAAAAAATTAGCAGAATCATTGAATAAATTTAAAAAATAAATAAGGAAATCTTTTTAATAAATATATTTTTATGCTTTTTCATTTAAAAGTACTTATTAAAAAAACAATTATAGTTTAATAAACAAAGTGCCTGGGATAAAAGTATTCAGCCGAAAAAACCCGAGCTTTCATGTGTAATTCTAAATTAGAATTGTGTGTTAGCTCGGGGCTTTTTGCTACATATTATTCGGCTCTAACCATGGCCAAATTTGTTTTGTCCAGGATTAAGTTTTTTGGGTTGAAAAACACTTGAGAATATCAAACCAGTCTATAAATGTAATTGATTTTAGCACTTGTCGTATATGCTTATCTATAAAAATAGTATGTGTATTCTACTCTTTACTCAGAGAAGGTGACTTTTCCCCTAATAGAAATAAAGCGGCTGAGCCGAGAAGTGTTGTAGTAAAGATAATTGTTCCCATTGGCACAGCGGAAGCTTCATTTATTCCAGCGAGCGGTGAAACGATTGAGCCAATAAATAAAGGGAGCATTCCGAGTAATGCACTCGCACTGCCTGCGCGATGCCCTTGTTTGGCTATGGCAACGGTAAAGGAGCTTGTCAGTACGATTCCCATACAAGTCATATAAATAAAAATTGGAATAACAATAAGTGCAAGGGGTCCTTTAATGATAGTCATGGCAAATAAAAATGCAGCTGCACACGTTGCCGTAACTACACCAATTTTTAGTAATTGCTTTTCCTCAATAATTCCTGCTAAGCGACCAACAAGAAAGCTACCCGTTATAATCGCAATTCCATTAATACCAAATAGTATACTAAACATTTGTGGTGAAACACCGTATATACCTTGATACACAAATGGTGTACCTGATACATAAGCAAAGCTACCACCATGTACAAAGCCTAGTGTAAGGGCATAGCCGATAAACGACCGATCCTTCATTAAGGATCCCATCGTACGAATTGTATGTCCGAAAGAGCTTGGCATGCGTTTTTCGACGGGGAGTGTTTCTTTCAATTTGAAATAAATAGTGATTACGATAATCAATCCGATGATTGATAGTACAAAGAAAATTGTATTCCAAGTAGCATTTGGGAACCATAAAATCCCGCCCCCAGCAATTGGTGCGGCTAATGGTGCAACAGCATTAATAACCATTAAGAGAGAGAAAAACTTTGTTAATTCTCTACCACTGAAACTATCCCGAACGACTGCACGTGAAATGACAACACCAGCAGAAGCAGTCAGTCCTTGTAAGAAGCGACCAGCAATCAAAATTTCAATTGAAGGTGCAAAGGCACATAGTAATGTAGCAAGTACAAATAATGTAATTGAAATTAACAATGGTCTCCTACGACCATAAGCATCACTGACTGGTCCTACTACTAGTTGTCCTGTCGCAAGTCCAATTAAGCATGCTGTTAGACTCATTTGAACGAGCGAAGCATGAGCCTCCAAGTCATTTGCAATATCAGGGAAGGATGGTAAGTACATATCAATGTTTAGCGGGCCTAAAGCGCCAAGCATACTTAGCAAAAACGCTAATCCCAGCCGTTGTTTTAATGTTGGATTCTCTTGCATTATACATACACCTTTCTATTGTTCGTTCAATTATTTAATTGTCATAAGTTATATAAGATGACGAAGCCCAATATATAACAATAGCGTCATTAGTTCAAGGATATAGTATTGAATTAGTAAATTTCATTGTTTCATCGTTTACTATTGAAGCTATTTTGTGATTATAACACTAATTGGAGCACTTTGTTTTGAAAAGTGAAGTTTGTTTCCATTAAAGGTGCTGTTAAGCTTAGTTGTTTATTCTGCTACAGGAGTACTTCCGTGGGTGGTCCAGGAGCCTTCCTCCGCATGTCTACCCTTGAATCGCTTTTTAAGCAAGAGTCTTGCACTTTCGCTTCAATCAATCTTTACAAAGTTTAGCTTAAAAGCAGCACCTAATAAAAAAGTCACTTTACTTTTTACAGTAAAGTGACTTTATGATTATATTTATTTATTATTATTGAAAGATTATTAATTGCGGATTAGGTAATCGAAAGCTCCTAAGGAAGCTGTAGCACCTGATCCCATCGAAATAATAATCTGTTTATAAGCACTATCTGTACAGTCACCTGCAGCAAATACTCCAGGAATGTTTGTAGCACCATGCTTATCAACAATAATTTCACCGAAGCGCGTACGTTCAACTGTGTCACCTAACCAGTCAGTATTAGGGACAAGACCGATTTGAACAAATACACCTTGAAGTTCAATATGATGTTCTTCTCCTGTTTCGCGATCAACGTAAGAAATACCGTTCACTTTATCAGTACCTGTAATTTCTTTCGTTTGAACGTTCTTAAGGACAGTTACATTTGGTAAGCTATTTAGACGATCTTGTAATACAGAGTCAGCCTTCAATTCTGGCATAAATTCTAGTACTGTAACATGCTTGACTATTCCAGCAAGGTCAATCGCTGCTTCAATACCGGAATTACCTCCGCCGATAACGGCAACATGCTTACCTTCAAATAATGGACCATCACAGTGAGGACAGTATGCCACACCTTTATTCTTGAACTCAGCTTCACCAGGAACGCCGATATTACGCCAGCGTGCACCAGTTGAAATGATAACAGTTTTACTCTTGAGAACTGCACCATTTTCAAGCTCTACTTCAATGAGGTCTTTCTTTTCTAAGCCTTTAGCACGTTGCAAGTTCATGACATCGATATCATAGTCTTTGACATGTTCCTCAAGACTTGCTACGAGTTTAGGACCTTCAGTATATTTGTTACTGATAAAATTCTCAATGCCCATCGTATCCATAACTTGACCACCGAAGCGTTCAGCAACGATACCAGTACGAATACCTTTACGTGCTGCATAAATCGCTGCACTAGCACCAGCTGGTCCGCCACCAACAACAAGTACATCATAAGGATCCTTATTAGCAAACTCGGATGCATCTGGTGTGCTACCTAACTTAGAAAGGATTTCCTCTAATGACATACGACCACTGCCGAACGTCTCGCCGTTTAGGAATACAGTAGGTACAGCCATGATATTTTTGCTTTCTACTTCTTCCTTAAACGCTGCACCATCAATCATTGTATGTGTGATACCAGGGTTAAGAACGCTCATAACGTTAAGAGCTTGAACGACATCAGGACAGTTGTGACAAGTTAAGCTAACATATGTCTCAAAATGATATTCGCCCTTAATGTTCTTAATTTGGTCAATAAGTTTTTGATCAACCTTTGGTGCTCTTCCACTTACTTGCAGTAAAGCAAGTACTAATGAAGTGAATTCATGACCAAGTGGAATACCTGCAAAAGTTACACCAGTATCTTCTCCGATACGGTTTACACTAAAGCTAGGTGTTTTCTGTAATTGTGCGTGTTCAACTTTAATTCTTTGTGACATAGTAGCTAATTCATCAACTAAAGCAAGCATGTCACGTGATACATTATCGTCTCCCGCGCTAACTTTAAGTAACACATCGCCTTCCATCATTTGGAGATATTGGGCTAATTGTGCTTTTATATCTGCTTCTAAAATCATTGATTGCACTCCTTAAATTTTACCTACTAAATCAAGGCTTGGCTTAAGTGTTTCAGAACCTTCTTGCCATTTAGCTGGGCAAACTTCACCTGGATTGTTACGAACATATTGTGCTGCTTTAATTTTGTTTACAAGTGTGCTTGCGTCACGGCCGATTCCACCTGCATTAATTTCAACAGTTTGAATGATACCATCTGGGTCGATGATGAAAGTACCACGGTCTGCTAATCCTTCTTCTTCGTTAAGAACATCAAAGTTACGAGAAATTCTTTGAGAAGGGTCACCGATCATTATGTACTCGATTTTGCCAATTGCTTCTGAATGGTCATGCCATGCTTTATGTGTAAAGTGTGTATCGGTTGATACTGAATATACTTCAACTCCAAGTTCTTTCAAAGTTGCATATTCGTTTTGTAAATCTTCAAGTTCAGTAGGGCAAACAAATGTAAAGTCAGCTGGGTAGAAGCAAACAACGCTCCATTTACCTTTGAAGTTTTCCTCAGTTACCTCGATGAACTCACCGTTGTGAAATGCTTGTGCTGTGAATGGTAATACTTCTTTTCCAATTAAAGACATAATATCTTCCTCCTGATATAATAAATTTTAGTATTTGATAATAATAATTCTAATTCAATATTTATTATTATATGAACATTAATATTTTGTCAAGGGTAATGCTCATATTTATTATGAGTTATTATCTTCAAATTAAACCTAGTAGTTACTTTATATGTATGATAATTTTTATAGGTAGATAGTGAATGAAACCTAGAATTATCTTTATTTTTTGGATTTAGCTTTTAAATAAAGGCTATATTAAAGATTATTGTTGAGTAAAGTGAACCATGAGACTCCTGCTTTGAGTAGCTTGTAAAAGGGGACCCAAATGTCAAAGCAGCTACAAGGAGGCTCCCGAAGCTCCCGCGGAAAACGAATGCCTCGTGCTGAAATCAACAACAAAGTTTAACAAATCAAACAAAGAGTTATTGTCTACAATTTTTTATAAGATTTTATATATTCAATACAGTAATGCTAGTAAATAATAGTATAAATTTTGGTATTCAGTGATGATTAATCATTCATTAGAGGTGGGGAAATTGGATCAACTGATATATACACTTTTAGCATATTTAAATAATTCCCTAAATAAGGATATTAATTATGATTTAGCTAAAAGCTTTTTAAAACATATCGATAAGTTAGAGAGTTTTTCATTAGATAGCGTTGCTGAGGCATGTCATGTATCTCCATCTACGATTAACCGCTTTTGCAAGAGAATCGGGTTTAAAAATTTTTCCTCCTTGCGAAACAGCATTGCCTTTTCAAATGAAATGGCCATACATGAAAGTCATGATTCAGAGTTACATACAAATACTTTTTTGAAACAATTAAATGAAAATATTGAGCTAATTGAGAAAATACCTATAGAACAAATTGATAGGATTGTCAATCAACTAAAGCAATCGAGAAGAATCGTTATATTAGGCTTTGAAAAACATCAGGTTCAGGCGGTGGAGCTGCAAAAGAAGTTATTTCTTTTAGGAAAGCTTTGTGAATGTGGAACAAATTTATTTAAACAAATTGATACGTTAGCTAAAATTTCTGATGAAGATATGATTATCACCATTTCGATTCAAGGAAACCTCGTTTCGAAAAATTCTCCAATCGTGGAAAAAATAAAAAAAGCTAAAGGACATAAATTGCTAATAACTTTTTCACATAAACCTCGAGAATTGGGAATATTTGATGAAATATTACAATGCGGAAAAGTTGAAAATAGCAGTGTTAGCAGCTATACGCTTTTACGGATATTTGATGTATTGACATATCGTTTTCAGCATGAACATAGTCCTAACTAGCCGTCAAACTGGTCTAAAAGAGACCAGTTTTTATTGTTTTCCAGTAGTATGATGAACTTATATTAAAGCTTTTCCCTTAATTTAAGCAGAGGTTGATTGGGGTGCAAGCAAAGAGACTCTTGTGAGGGAAACAAGCGTCAAAGGTACCTGAATGTACCTTTATAGCGAGCACAGTAAAGAATAAAGAGGCTAATGAACTCGTCCGCTTTCGCATTTGCAATGATATTCAACACTGTTTATGAGTGGGATATTGAAAAAGTTCAAAGTATACAAAAATAGCCAAACTTTTTGACTAGGAGGTAAAAAAATGAAAAATAGTCGTTTTCCTGAAGGGTTTTTATGGGGTGGAGCAACAGCTGCCAATCAATTAGAAGGCGCCTACAATGAAGGTGGTAAAGGATTATCGATTTTCGATATGGTTACATTTGTGCCTAAAGACGAAAGAGGCATAAACTTCGAAATGGATGTTAAAAGTGAACAGGAATTAGTGGAGCTTTTAGCAGGCAAAGGTGGAGATAATTTCCCAAAGCGCCGTGGAATTGACTTTTATCATCGCTATAAAGAAGATATTGCGTTATTTGCGGAAATGGGCTTTAAAACATTCCGGATGTCTATTTCTTGGCCACGAATTTTTCCAAACGGGGATGACCATGAACCAAATGAAGAAGGCTTGGCATTTTATGATAAAGTATTCGATGAGTTATTAAAATATGATATTGAACCGTTAGTAACGTTATCTCATTATGAAATGCCATTACATCTGGTACAAAAGTATAATGGCTGGACTGATCGTCGTTTAGTTGATTTCTTTGTTCATTATGCGGAAACTGTTTTTAATCGTTATAAGAACAAAGTTAAATACTGGTTAACATTTAATGAAATTAACATTTCAACATTTTCTCCGTATATCGGCAGCGGAATACTTGTAGACCGTGTAGAGCATAAGGAACAGGCTATTTATCAAGCTCTTCATCATCAATTCGTGGCAAGTGCAAGAGCGGTAAAAGCATGTCATGAAATCATTCCAGATTCAAAAATCGGTTGTATGCTTGCTCGCATGGAAGTTTACCCGGAAACGTGCAGTCCGGATGATGTTTTAGCTGCATTAGAAGAAGACCAAAAGAATTTATTCTTTACAGATGTACAAGTTCGTGGCTACTATCCAAGCCATATGTTAAGTTATTTTGAGAAAAATAATATTCATATTCATATGCTACCAGGTGATGAAGAAATATTGTTGCAACATCCTGTAGACTTTTTATCATTCAGCTATTATATGTCAATGGTTGCAAGTGGCTCACCTGATAAGGGGAAGGAAAAAGGGAATTTCTTCAGTGGAATTAAAAACCCTTATTTAGAAACATCTGATTGGGGATGGCAAATCGACCCTAAGGGCTTACGTATCACCTTAAAGAAAATGTATGACCGTTATCAAGTGCCATTATTCATTGTTGAAAATGGATTAGGTGCCTATGATAAGGTAGAAGAAGATGGTTCTATCAATGATGATTATCGTATTGAATATCTACGTGCTCATATTGATCAAATGGGAGAAGCTATCGTAGATGGAGTAGAAATTATGGGCTATACAAGCTGGGGATGTATTGATTTAATCAGTGCTGGAACCTCAGAAATGTCAAAACGTTACGGCTTCATCTATGTCGACCAAGATGATTACGGTAATGGTACATTAGAAAGAAGAAAGAAAAAGTCCTTTGACTGGTATAAACAAGTAATTGCTACTAATGGTGCACAATTGTAAGTGAAAAGGTAAAATAAAACTAGAAGTGCCATACTATATTTTGTGAGGCACTTCTAGTTAGATAAAATAAGAAGCTAGCTAAGTTAGGAAGCTAACTTTCTATCGATTTCTTCATTAAAAAATATAAGAGTCTCCGTCATCAGGCACTAACACATTTGAAGAGATCCCTTTTTCTTTTATAAAGTTTTTTAATTCATTTCTTGATAATGTCCAATGATTAACAGCTTCCATATGAACAGAAATAATTTTTGCATGAGGTGCAGCTTTACACACTTCATAAATATCATCTTTGTCCATTACTAGTGATCCTCCTTCGAGGAATTGATTATCTCCACCATTAACTACAATTATATCTGGATGATGTGTTTCAATCACATCCTGAACGCCATCATACCAAACAGTATCTCCAGCAACGTATAGCGTTTTTTCGCTTTGATGACGAAAGACAATACCACACACGAGACCAGCTAATTTTAAGATGTCTCCTCTACCATGCTCACCCTTTGTTTTCGTTAAATGAATTCCTTCGAAAACAGTATTTTCTTCTAGAACCTCTACATTCTGAAAACCAGCGTTCTGTACTTCTTTAGCATCATCATCATTTTGGATGAACATTTTGATATCCTTTGGAAGCACCTCCTTAGCAACTTCATCCCAGTGATCTAAATGCAGATGAGTAACAATGACAGCATCTACCTGATGAATAATCTTGTTAATTGGTATTGGTAATTGAACCAAAGGATTCCTCTGCCCCTGTCTTATTGAATTAGGAAACGCCGGATATGCCCCCTTGTCAGCTAAAAATGGATCAATTAAAAACTTTTTATTTGCATATTGGACAACAAGTGTTGCATTTCGAATAAGTTGTATTTTCATTTTCATGTACTCCTTTTCTTTGAACTACGTATAGTTTATACTAGGACCAATTACGAGATACATAGATCAAATCAAGTCTTTTTGGCATTTAACTTGATTAATGAAAGGAGTTTATCATGTTAGATCACACTGATTTACGAATTATCGAAGAGCTATCAAAGAACAGTCGTATTAAAATGAAAGAATTGGGTGAAAAAGTCCATTTAACAGGACAAGCGACTTCAGCTCGTGTAGCAAAATTAGAAGATAACGGAATCATTGAGGGGTATACAATTAAGGTCAATCATATAAAACTTGGCCTTAATATTCATGCATTTATTCATATTTATACAAAAAGTGCAGTCCATGATCCATATTATACATATTTAAAAGAGCATCAGAAGTATGTAATAAATAATTATAAAATTGGCGGAGATAGCTGTTACCTTCTTGAGTGTAAATTTCCTTCAAATGAACAATTGGATGAATTTTTAAAAGGGCTAAATAAATATGTAAACTATAAACTGTCAATTGTCATTAGTAAATAGCTGCTTTGAAGACAAATTCTGTTGTACTGAAGGTAACTCGGATTAATTGTTAAGGCAGATAACGAAAAGAAAGAGGGGAAATCTGAAATAAATAGAATTATAGAGTAAAAGGATTTTTCTATGAAAAGTAAACTTGTTAAGGGGGGCTTCATTTGATCCATAAATTATGGCAGGATAACGTGCCTTATAATCAAGGGGAAAATGGGGAAGAGGAACCAATTATTACAGCTTATTTATTGGAGAAGCAAGGAAAACATGGCGCAATTATTGTTTGTCCAGGAGGAGGATATGCGAGACGGGCTGATCATGAAGGAGAGCCTGTTGCAAAATGGTTGAATCGTCTCGGTATATCTGCGTTTGTTCTAAATTATCGAGTTGCGCCTTATAAACATCCTGTTCCACTACATGACCTGCAGCGCGCAATCAGATATGTGCGCTATCATGCAGAGAAATGGAATCTTGATAAACAAAAAATTGGATTACTTGGCTTTTCTGCAGGGGGTCACCTTGTCTCAACAGCAGCTACTCAATTTGATAGCGGTAACAAAAGTGCAAGTGATTTGATTGAAAAGGAAAGCAGCAAGCCGGATTTTGCGGTTCTTTGCTATCCGGTTATTTCTTTTATGGAATCGTATCATGAAGGGTCAATCATTAACTTATTAGGAGAAAATGCTAGTACAGATCAGCGACTTTTATTATCAAGTGAAAGAAATGTTTCTGAAGCTACACCGCCAATTTTTCTTTGGCATACAGCTGATGATGCAGCAGTTCCTGTTGAGAACAGCCTTATGTTCGCACAAGCATTAAGTAAACAAAAGGTATCATTTGAAATGCATATTTTCCCGAGCGGACGTCATGGCTTAGGTCTTGCTGAGGAAGATCCAATCGTTAATAAATGGACAGATTTATGTCAAGCATGGCTAAGTAAACAAGGATTTGGTTTTAATTAGAAAAGAGTTGAAATATATGATTTAAAGATGAGGATGTAATAGGAGGCATATATTGATATTAGCCTCTTTTTCTTTGTTAGAATCAAAGTGGTGCATTTCCAATTTAATATATTCTTTTCTCATTGTTGCTGCAGTATAGCATATAAATTTGCGCATTTTCATTAATTTTCACATCTACTTAAGATAAAAAATCATCTACATTAACCTACACTATATGTTCCCTGTCTCTGAGCATCGAACCTTCAATAATTTATAATTCAAATAAACATTACATTTACAATATTTCATATACATCAATAGTTTAAAAGTCATATCAAAAATCAACAATCAAGCTATAAAGCTGGGTTACTACTTGGGATTTTTATTTTGCAAACATAGTTAAGAAATTTGGTGTTACGCATGATATTTTCAACTCTTGAATAAATTAAATTAACTATAAGAAAGACAAGGAAAATGATGTGCTGAATTATTCAATAAGAGAAAGTTGTGTCTCATTTTATAAAAAATATTATGAAAGCGCTTAAAATAGTAGAGGTAAATATAAGGGATTATGAACATAAAGAAAATCAATAGGTTTTAAAGCTTTTTAGAGGAGGTGATAAATCTAAATTAAATGTAAGGGGATTAAAAAAGAACAAGGGGGAGTTAGAAATAAAAAAGTGGTTACTGTTAGTTTTATCTGCAATCATAGTGTTTTCGTTAGCAGCTTGTAATAGTAATAGTACGTCTAGTGAGTCAAATTCGGATTCAGGGGCTAGTAAAGATGAAAAAATTACACTTCGTATGGCATGGTGGGGATCAGATCCAAGACATGATTATACACTAAAAATTATTGAAATGTATGAAAAACAGCATCCTAACGTGAAAATCCAACCTGAATATGCAAGCTGGGATGATTATTGGAAGAAGATGGCTCCTCAAGCAACAGCGAATAAGCTTCCTGATATTATTCAAATGGACCTTTCTTATATTACACAGTATGCAAATAACAATCAACTAGCTGATTTAAAACCATTCTTAGGTAAAGAAATTAATACCGAAGATCTCAGCCAGGACTTTCTCGATGGTGGAAAAATTGGTGATAAATATTATGGACTTAACGGTGGGGTAAATGCTCTTAGTTATCAATATGATCCTGCATTGCTAAAAAAAATTGGCGAAGACAAAATTCCTGATAATTGGACATGGGATGATTATATCGACATGGCTAAAAAGGCAGCTAAAGAAGGACTTTATTTTGAAAATGGACCAGGAACGGCACCAGATGTATCTTTTAATTATTATTTAAGAACGAATGGAAAAAGACTTTATAGTGAAGAGGGTACAGCATTGGGCTATGATGATGACAAGTTATTTGTGGATTTCTTTAAGATGTATTCTGACTTAGTGAAAGAAAAGGCGATTCAACCACCTGATGCAAGCGCACAAGTTAAAGGACTAGAGGATGATCCTGTTGTTAAACAACAATCTATTGGTCTTATTCAGTGGTCTAATCAGTTTGTCGGGATCCAAGAAGCATCAAATCGTCCACTTGAAATGACTAATTTGCCAGGACCAAATGCAGATAAAGGCCTATTCCTAAAGCCGAGTTTGTTTTGGTCTGTTGCTGAAAGCTCCAAGCATAAAGCTGAAGCTGCTAAATTTATTGACTTCTTAACGAACGATATTGAGGCGAATAAATTAATGCTTGGTGATCGCGGTGTTCCTGGCTCTCCGAAAGTCCAAGAAGCATTATTGCCGTTATTGACTCCGTCACAAAAACAAGTATTCAACTATGTCGCTTGGGCTGGGGAACATAGTTCACCTTATAATGGACCAGATCCGACTGAAGCAGGCGAAGTGATAAATCTTCTAAAGAACTTCGCTGATCAAATGGCTTATGGAGTTATGAAACCAGAAGATGCTGCAAAACAATTTAGACAGCAAGCTGAAAGTATTTTAGCACAATAACAATTTTAATAAAGATGCTACTGATCCAAAAGTGTCTGACAAATCCTTTAGTAGGTTCAATTGGTTCAAGCAAAAGGGGATAAAGCTAATTTTGAGAGCTTTATCCCCTTTTACTTGCAACCTAAATCTTTACATACTCTATAGTAAATCAAACTTCACTGTTTTTTAAACATTAAACTCTGATATCTATCTGTTTTTCTCTAGTCAATTCTATTAAAATAACCAAGATTTCATCTTTGAGTAAACAACAAAATGTAAGGGTTTTCATATTGTTTGGAGGTGGTGACTCTCAAGTAAAATAGTCAATATTAGAAAATACGGCATTTGGGGATGAAAAATGGGGAGGTAAATGAAAGTGGGTAAAGGAATAGTAAAAAGAATATCTGTATTAATGAGTACGGTTATGTTAACTTCCACATTATCTGGAATTGCACCGTTTTCAGCACCTTTAGTCAAAGCTTCTGAAACTGAACGTTCTAAACAACGCAGTTTGATCCAACTAGAATATCTTGATAGAGGGCTAGTTGCTGCGACTAGTTCTGAAGGTATATTTTTAAGCTGGAGGCTTTTAGCTAATGAAGTATCAGGTCATTCAGAATCAGGTTTAACAGGTGTTGATTTCAATGTTTATCGAGATGGTAAAAAAATTGCCACAGTAAAGGATAGTACAAACTTTATAGATGACAGTGTGTCTGCTACATCAAAGTATTATGTAGCGGCTGTTAAAAATGGCAAAGAAATTGATCAAAGCGCTGAAACTGCACCTTGGGACGATACATACTTTGATTTAAAGCTGAAAAAACCTGCAGATGGTGTTACGCCAAGTGGGGAGGCTTATTCATACACAGCAAATGACATGAGTGTCGGAGATGTCGATGGTGACGGACAATACGAATTTTTTGTTAAGTGGGATCCGACAAATTCAAAGGACGTCTCTCAAAAAGGATATACAGGTAAAACGTATATTGATTGCTACAAAATGGACGGTACATTGCTTTATCGTATAGACCTAGGAGTCAATATCCGAGCAGGCGCTCATTATACACAATTTCTCGTATATGATTTTGATGGTGACGGAAAATCAGAACTTATGTTTAAAACAGCACCAGGAACAAAAGTCATTAAGTACAACAAAAAAGGTGAGGTAGTGTCTGAACAATTTATTACGATGCTCAAGGAGGATAAACAAGCTGGGTACAGCCATGAAGATGATTATCGTATGAACAGTGAAGATTACTATTATCATCTGGTGGACATGTTCAAAAATTGGCATACCCAAAAAGAGGTTGTTAATGGAAATTGGCCGGCAACACTTGAGGAATGCTTTGGTATTGAGAAGCAATATAATTATCCATTGTCTACTGAAGATGCGAAAAAATTAGCAGACTATTTTATTGATGTATATGCTCCAAGTAGAAGTGCGCGCAATGATTTAAGAGATTTTGAGGGCTTTATCCTTAATGGCCCAGAGTACTTAACGGTTTTTAATGGAGAAACAGGAGCCGAAATGGAGACAATTCGTTATAAATATGAACGTCATGATGACGGGCTTATGTGGGGAGATTATGCAATGTCCCGAATTGAGCCTGGTAATCGAGTTGACCGGTTCCTAGCTGGTGTCGCTTATTTAGATGGGAAGAAGCCCTATGCAGTCTTTTCTAGAGGGTACTATACTAGAACAACAATGGTTTCTTATAGCTGGGATGGAAAGCATCTTAAAGAAGAATGGGATGTTGATAGTGGCTGGACTCCTATGACAAATCCGTTTAATGATGGTCCGCACGGTCGCTTGGGAACAAGCGAGGAATATGGATCCCTTACAACTCAAGGTGCTCATTCACTAAGCACTGCAGACGTTGATGGTGATGGGAAGCAGGAAATTATTTACGGATCGGCAACAATTGATCATGATGGCTCCTTGTTATATAGCTCAAGTGATGTCATGCCACCGGAAAGTGCGACACCAGGTGTAACAGCAGGATTAGGTCATGGTGATGCATTACACGTAGCTGATATCGATCCGAATAGAGCAGGATTAGAGATTTTTATGGTACATGAAGGTGGTAGCTATGCTCCATATGGATATTCTCTAAGAGATGCTGCAACCGGTGAGGTCATTTATGGTGGGTATACAGGGAAGGATACAGGTAGAGGGATGATTGGAGATGTTATTCCAGAACAGGAAGGATTGGAGACATGGGCGGTAGGTCTATGGACAGCAGATGGAAAAAGGCTTAGTACTAATGCTCCAGGAACAAATATGAATATTAAATGGTCTGCAGATATGACAACACAAATTGTCAATGGCTCTATTGACCAGACTCCAACTATCCAGGATTGGAAAAAAGGAACAGTTCTAACAGCATCAAATACGAGAACCAATAACTACACAAAGGGAAATCCATCCTTAGTAGCAGATATATTTGGAGATTGGCGAGAAGAGCTGCTTGTTCGAACGGAAGATAGTCAGGCAATTCGGATTTACTTGAGTACGGAAGTAACGGATCGAAAATTATATACGTTAATGCATGATGCCCAATATCGAACAGGTATTGCTTGGCAAAATGTCGGATACAATCAGCCGTCCTATCCTAGTTATTATTTCGCTTCAGACACGGATTGGGGAAAAGTACCGACACCTACTATTTGGATGCCAAGTGAACTTGGAGCATTAAATAGTTTAGTAGCTTCGTATGTAGAAAAAGGTGATATTAAAGGCTCGCTAGCGTCTCAGCTTGAGAACTCGTTAAAGCAAGCTCAGCATCATATTAATAAAGGTTCTTATTCTAAAGGGAATTCGTTTTTAGAAAAATTCATTAGACAGCTAGAGCAAAAGAATAAAAAGGATGAGGTAACGGAGAAGGCGAAATCTATCTTAATAGCTAAAGCTGACCAATTAATTTTAAATTTAGAAAATATGGGCTCATAGTTTGTAAACGAATTGGCAATGAACATTTTATAAAGCTACTTTGGAAAGAAGGTAATGATACGTTCTATTCTAAAGTAGCTTTTTCTTATTCTCAGATTACACCTTAGTATAGTGTGCAATAGGCTTACAGCAGATGTAAGGAGAAGATAAGTAACTGAAAAAATCCTGTACAAAAGTAGGCAGTTATACAAATTATTGATACTATCAACAATATGTTAAAACTGACGATAAATTATAATAAATAAGTCGTTTATAGTAGTATAAATCTTTCAGTTACAAATCCAATTCCTCTAATGAATCACTTTCCCACAATTCCATAAATACTTTATTCATTGATTTTGCCATCTTGATGTCATTTATAGATAGAAGTATTTCTTGATTCTCTTCCGCTGATTTTTTTGTATAGTTAAAAGAGCCTGTTACAACAGTTTTTTTATCAGAGATTGATAATTTCATATGCATCTTCTGTTCTTTATTAATCTTAATAGGTATGTTGTGCTCTTTGAGATTTTGAAAGATAGCCCTACTATCGTTGTTTTCTGCCTTTTTTGCATCAGTAATAATTCTAATAGATACCCCTCTTTTCTTAGCATTCAGTATTGCATCTAAAATTTGTTCATTATCAAAGTTGTAAATGGCAATGTTAAGCTCCTTTTTCGTATTATGAATGACTTTTAATAGTTCTTTCTCTGGATTCCCTTTAATATCACTTAGTGAAAAGGATAATTTTGTGTCGTTTACGTCCGACTCGCCATCTAAAGCTGATGTAATAGTAAAAAAGATGTTTATTATAAATGACAATAATAACAAGATATATAGAATAGAATTTTTCAAGCTTTACACACCTTATCTATTTGTAATTCATTGACAATACGTCAAAATTCATGTAATAGTAGTTATTTTTTTAGATGTTGTAAATATAACCGAACGTTGACAAAGTGTCAACGTTCGGTTATATTTCATAAAGATTTTAAAACTCTAATCCAGAAAATGTGTCTTTAAAATAAAATGCTCAAGAGGAATTATTAAGAAAGGTGATGAGCTAAAGTGTCAGAACAAACTTTAGAGAATAAACTCGGTACGTTGCTAAAGGATTTATTAAAAGAACGTTCAATTTCCATAAGGAAATTTAGTGAAATGACATCAATTGATGCTGCGTCTATATCAAGAATTATTAATGGTAAAAGAAAGGCAAAACCAGAGCATTTACAAGAATTTGCAAGGTGTCTGGAGTTACCAGTGTATGAATTATTTGTTGCTGCTGGTTATGAATTAAATCAGCAACAAGAGAACACGGATATCTATGCATCTCTTGAAATTATTCAAAGTACTCTTCAAGCTTCAGGAGCATATAATGACTCATTTTCAATTGAGCGAATTAAAGAAAAGCTGCAAAATTATCAGCAGTATTCGCAAACAGATGAAGGAAAAGAGAATATTCTTAGTAATTTTGAGACGAAGGTACAAAAAACAGGAAGTATTGGTCCGTTTATTAATCAACTAAAGGGAATGTTTGAGAGGTTTCGAATGAGAAAAGGCACAACATTAGAATTAGTAATAATGGGAAGTGCACTCATTTATTTTATTACTGCAGTAGATGTCATGCCTGATTATCTCTTTCCACTTGGATATTTGGACGATGCAGTAGCAGTGAAACTATCGTTAAACCTATTAAATGGGAAAAATGATATATTCAACATATAACTAGGAGATGTATGCATTATGGTGAAAGAAAAACCTATAAGGAAAAAGAGGAAGCGGATAAAAAGGATAGTGACAATACTTCTTATAGTTTGTGTAGCGATAACTGGCTATTGCATCTATCAATATAAGAGTGGTTTATCTGAAGCTAGGAATGGCTTATATAAAGATGATGGAAATCTATTTGGTGACTTCCAAGGAGCTGAGCCTCAATTTGGAGAAATAAACATATTATTAATTGGAAGTGACTCAAGAGGAGAGAAACAAGCTCGTTCTGATACATTAATGATTGCCCACTATAATCAAAACACTCATAAAATGAAGATAGCTTCGATTATGAGAGATACATATGTAGAGATTCCAGATCATGGAATGCAAAAAATCAATGCTGCATTTGCCTTTGGTGGACCAGAGCTAGTTAGGAAGACAATTAAAAATAATTTTGATATAGATATTAACTACTATGCAATTGTTGATTTTGAGGGATTTACCAAAATTGTAGATCTTATTGCACCAGATGGGATTGAAGTTGATATACCTTATGAAATGAGTTATGGGATAGGAATGACACTTCACCCAGGTACTCAAGTGCTACGAGGAGATGAATTGTTAGGATATGTTCGTTTTCGTCACGATCGATTGAGTGATTTTGGTAGAGTACAAAGACAGCAAGAAGTAGTTTCAAAGATTAAAGATCAGGCGATAAGTATTCATAATATAGTAAACCTTCCAAAGATACTTGGAATGGCTGACCCTTATATTGATACAAATGTAGATGCTTCAACTCTAATATCAATAGGAAAGGGATTAATTACTGGCAAATCAAAATCAACAGAAACGATTCGCATACCAGTTAAAGATTCCTACGAAGACGAAACGGTAGACGTTGGAGCAGTGCTAAAAATTGACTTGGACAAAAACAAACAAGCATTACAAGATTTTTTACATTCGAATTGAAATGAAAAAAGCATAAAAGATAATTAAATGTGATATGTCATTAATGATGACTTAGTGGAAAAGAAAAAAGTTGAAAAGGGAATAAAGGATTTTGTTTAATATGAATGGGATTTTTGATTAAAACAAGCTTAGAGTTCTAGTTAGCTATAAGCGCTTAGAAAAATGACTATTTTAAAAATTCTCTTCTTGAGTAATAAAAATAATTGTTCTGAATTTGTAAGGTAAATGCCGAACATGTAGTTCAAATCATATCCTTTAATAGGTAGGTAATTTGTAATCTGAAACTCTTGCTAATTAAGAGCTTCAGATTTTTTGTTATAAAATGATACTTCTCTCGATTAATTAGTTTCAAAATTTGCTTTTACAACTGAAGAGACAATACTATGCTTTAAAATTTCTAACAATTGTTCGGCCATATAAGTTGAACTATAAATAAAGCCTCCGTTTATCCATTCTATAATTAAACCTAAAATAGCATATGCTTGATAACTAGCATGTAGCTCTCTGTTTACTTTCGGATTTGGTAAGGAGTCGTTTAAGTCATTCAAGGTTATGTCTTTTAAGACAGCGCAAAATTTTTGTTGAAATCCTGTTAACACATTTGGTTGAACAATAAGTGAGTAAAAATTTGAATATTCCTGAACATGGTCAAACACTTTGACTGCTGACGTAGTAAGTTTATTTACTTCTAGTATATGAATGCCTCTGTATGGTTCACGATATGAATCAACTAGGCTTGTGAGCACTTCATCTAT
This sequence comes from Bacillus sp. (in: firmicutes), assembly GCA_031180805.1. Taxonomy (GTDB): domain Bacteria; phylum Bacillota; class Bacilli; order Bacillales; family Bacillaceae; genus Metabacillus. Next base: position 130,600 of record JAPSLL010000003.1, on the reverse strand, counting down.
GATTTCATTTAATAAGTCTTCTTTATATTGATAATGCTTGTAAAATGTTCCTCTGTTTAAATCTGCGAAACGGACAATATCAGTTATGGATATTTCTTTAAAATCCTTCTCTTTCATTAATGATAAAATTGCATCTTTCATGGCCTTCTTAGATTTCACAATTCTTCTGTCAATGTAGTCATTTTTGTTAGACATTTTTCTGCTCCGATATTCATTATAATTTTTTATTGTACATTAGTATGTGAATCTGTTTATTAATAGACAATTTCCCCATTTTTTGCTGATTGTTTTTTCTCTTTAAAGGTAATTATACTATAGTTAGTAGTTATCTAATCAACAACTGTTTATTAAAAAACGAACAAACTTTTTATAGAATTTGGAGGAATGGATTATGAGACTTCAAAATAAGGTAGCGGTCGTGACAGGGGCAGCATCAGGTATGGGGAAAGCAATTGCAATTCTATATGCAAAAGAAGGGGCAAAAGTAGTCGTTTCTGATATCAATTTAGAGGCTGCAAATCAAACAGTAGAGGAAATAAAAACAAATGGCGGAGATGCAATTGCGGTATTAGCCAATGTTGCTAAAGAGGAAGATATTCAAAATTTAATCGATACTGCCGTGAATCAATACGGTACTTTAGATATTCTAGTGAATAATGCCGGTATTATGGATAACTTTGAACCTGCTAGTGATATTGAAGATGAAAAATGGGAAAGAATTTTTGCTATCAATACGACAAGTGTTATGAGAGCGACACGTAAAGCATTATCAATTTTCTTAGAAAAACAATCTGGTGTCATTATTAATGTTGCCTCTGCAGGTGGACTACAAGGGGCAAGAGCAGGTGCCGCTTATACTGCTTCTAAGCATGCTGTTGTTGGTTTCACTAAAAATACTGGATACATGTATGCGACAAAAGGGATTCGTTGCAACGCAATTGCCCCTGGTGGAGTAGAAACAAATATCAGTTCTTCTATGACTGGTGTTAACCAATTTGGAATGGAACGAATTCAACCTGGATTAGCTATAAATCCACGTGTAGGAAAGCCTGAGGATATTGCGAATATTGCTCTATTTTTAGCTTCTGATGAATCAAGCTTTGTAAACGGAACAGTCATAACAGGAGATGCTGGTTGGACAGCATTTTAATTAAATGAACTAGCTATATTTTGCCGACAGGTTAATCTTGTCGGTTTTTTGTTTTATAGGTTTCGTAGATAATCAAAATAATATTATAGTATTTCATAGTAAAGCTTATTACGATTTACATTTAAAAGGTCATCTCGATTTTTTTCCGAAAACTTCTTTTTTTATGAAGGATTTTTATTTAGGCTTAAGAGTAGAAATCTCAGTAGTATTATACAAAGGAAGAAATGTCGAATTAATTGCTTCTAATAGTATTCGATTTGAGTTTACATAGTTATTGACAGTATCTTACAACGTGATATAATTCAGTTTAAATCGAAATAATTACGATTTGTTTTGGTAATTATATAAAAAATTGTAAAGGTGTGAGTTGTGATGAAATCTTAATTGAATTACATAATAAACTGACATAAAATTTGGCTACTCTGATTATGGTTAAAAAGCATTTAAGGAAATATATTTAAAAAGATTGTTTTTGAAAGTTTATTTAAGGAATTTCCATTTGCAACGAATTAGATAAGAAATGGAAGAGATATATCATTTGTTTTATATTAAATAGTATTTTTTTATTTAATAAATCGTAATAATTACGTTTAATTATTTTATTTAATCATTTAGTTAAAGATGATTTCAGAGGAGAGGTAAATCTTGTTAAATATTAGATTATATAAAGCTATTACGATTGCTTTTATGGCCGTAGCTATTCTAGCAGGATGCTCAGCAACTACAGGAAACGATAAAAAAGAAAATAACGGAGCGATTTTAGACAATGAAATAATATATGCAACCTCTAAAGATATTAACGATATGAACCCCCACTTGTACACTGGTTCAATGTCTGCACAAGGGATGGTATATGAATCCTTAGTTGAAAATACGAAAGAAGGAATTAAGCCCTTACTTGCTGAATCATGGGAGGTTTCTCAAGATGGAAAGGTTTATACGTTTCATCTAAGAAAAGATATAAAATTCCATGACGGCGAACCATTTAATGCAAAAGCAGTAAAGCAAAATATTGATGCTGTGCAAAGGAATGCAGAAAAGCATTCTTGGATTAAGCTATCAACCAAAATAGAGAGTTGCAGAGTAGTTGATGAGTATACGGTTGAATTAGTTTTAACAGAAGCATATTATCCAACTTTAGTAGAATTATCAATGACGAGACCATATGTTTTCATCTCACCAAAAGATTTTATTAACGGGGAAACGAAAGAGGGTGTAAGTGGATTCAATGGGACAGGACCGTATATTCTTACAGAACATAAGACAGATGAGTATGCTACCTTTGAAGCAAATGAAGATTATTGGGGCGGTTCACCGAAAATGAAGAAAATTACATCTAAAGTTTTACCAGCAGGAGAAACAACATTTTTAGCATTACGGAAAGGGGAGGTAAACTTTGTTTTTACTGATGATCGTGGCACGGATGGATTAGATGTGGAAGCAATGAATCAATTAGTTGATTCAGGAAACTATCAACTTATTAGAAGTGATCCGATGAATACTAAAATGATTGTAGCAAATAGCAGTAAATCCAATAATCCTGTGAGTGAAAAGGCAGTTCGAGAAGCCATTTGGTATTCAATTGATAGGGAAACAATAAGTAAGGATATTTTAAATAGTACAGAAACAGTTGCTCATACACTGTTTTCTAAAAACGTTAATTATGCAGACATTGATTTGAAGAAACGAGGATATGATATAGAAAAAGCCGAAGAAATCTTAGAAGCTGCAGGGTGGGTATTTGAGAGTGGTTCAGATGTAAGAACTAAAAAAGGGAATAAATTAGCAATGAGACTTTATTATGATGTAAACTCTACATCCCAAAAAGCACAGTCTGAATTTATTCAAAGCTCATTACATGAAGTAGGGATACAGATAGAAATCATTGGTGAGGAATCAACTTCAATTGCAAATAGAAGAGCAACTGGTGACTATGATTTATTATTCAATCAAACATGGGGACTAGCCTATGACCCACAGAGTACAATTGCAGCCTTTACATCTGAAGCTTCTTATTTACATACAACAAAGGGGATTTCAAAAGCAGATGAATTTTACGAGAAAATTGAAAGCGTTATGAAGTCAACGGAAGAGGGGACAAGAAAAGCTTTATATGCTGATATATTAACAATTGTGCATGATGAAGCAGTTTTTATTCCAATTTCAAATGGAAGTGTAACTGTTATTGCACCAGAGAATTTACAAGACATTTCATTTAAACAAACCCAATTTGAATTGCCGTTTGAAAGAATGAATTTTAAATAAAATAAAAGAGATGTTCTAACTATAGATTTGTTTATACCATGCATCCTTTATAAATGGGGGATATTCGTGTATGAATTAAGTAGTTGATTAATATCAGAATGGATACCACTTCTGTTTTCTAAGTGATTTTTGGATAAGAAGGAGATTATATATGGGCAGTTTCATAATGAAAAGGTTATTCATAACAATCCCACTACTGTTAGTTATTTCTTTTTTTACATTTCTGTTAATGAATCTATCTCCATTAGATCAAGCTGAAGTCGTATTACAAGCTCAAGGTGTTCCAAACATATCAGATGAATTAATTGCACAAACAAAAGTGGAGTTGGGAATGGATAAACCATTTATCATTCGTTACTTTGATTGGATTTTATCCTGCTTACAGTTGGATTTTGGGAATTCCTATGTGACAGGTAAATCAGTTTGGTCAATAATAGGTCCTGCGTTTCTAAATACGTTCAAGCTAACGTTTGTTTCGTCGGTAGCGATTATTATGATGTCAATCTTTTTAGGTGTAATCTGTGCAATGAATGAAGGAAGATTACTTGATAAGTCAGTAAGGGGATTCTCATTTTTCCTAACTGCGATGCCATCATACTGGCTAGCATCGCTTGTTATTTGGTATTTTTCCGTTAAATTGGATCTCTTGCCGACAAGTGGGATGGAATCATATAAGAGCTATATTTTACCAGTTGTTGTCATTACGATAAGCTACGCAGGTATCTATTTTAGGATGGTTAGAAGTTCAATGTTAAGCAATTTATATGAAGACTATGTGCTATATGGGAGAGCATGTGGTTTAAAAGAGAGGATTATCATCAAACATATATTAAGAAATTCTTTGCAAGTAGCCATTTCGATTTTTTGTATGGCTATTCCGATAATATTAGGAAGTACGGTCGTTATTGAAAACGTTTTTGCCTGGCCTGGATTAGGAAGTTTAAGTATCAAATCCATACTTAGCAGAGATTTACCTGTTATTCAAGCGTATGTTCTTATATTAGCAGTTGCTTTTGTCTTGTTTAATACAATTTCAGATATTGTGAATGCTGGTATGAATCCTAAATTAAGGAATGAAATCTAAATGAAACGATTAAAGAATATATGGAATGATAAATTAGCAGTTATGTCGATATTTGTCATTGGGGTAGTAATTTTAGTAGGGATATTGGCGCCGTTCATTGCCCCACATGAACCAAATGAAGTAAATATGAGCCTTCGTTATGAAAGCCCCTCATGGGAATATCTGTTAGGTAACGATCATTTAGGTAGATGCATTTTATCGAGAATAACTTATGGAATACGACCTAGCGTTTTAGCTGTTTTGGCTGCATTAATAATATCTGTTTTAGTTGGAACAATTTTGGGGTTTTTAGCAGGGTATTTTAGAGGATATGTAGATGCCATTATCATGAGAATTTGTGATGTCATGCTTTCCTTTCCAGGGTACGTAATGGCATTGGCAATTATCGGAATTTTAGGCGTAGGTCTTGAAAATATTTTAATTGCATTTGTTCTAATTAAGTGGGCCTGGTTTGCGAGGGTTATTCGAACGTCAGTTATGCAGTATGCCGAATTAGACTATGTGAAATTTTCTAAAGCAGTTGGTATTACTGATTTTAAAATAATCTATAAGCATATTATATCTGTTACGTTTTCAGATATAGTTGTTCTTTCTAGCAGCTCCATCGGCTCAATGATATTACAAATTTCAGGGTTTTCCTTTCTTGGTTTAGGAATTCAAGCACCAAATGCTGAATGGGGAATGATGTTAAATGAAGCGAGGGAAGTTATGTTTACAAGACCAGAGTTAATGTTAGCTCCTGGTTTAGCGATTATTATTGTCGTAGTAGCATTTAATTTTTTGTCAGATTCACTTCAAATAGCTTTAGACCCTAGACTAGTGAATTCTAAAAAAAATCATAAGATGACTGCCATTAAGCTGCAAGAAAAAGAGGTGGCTAATTAATGGAAAATATATTAATGGTGAAAAATCTAACAATATCGGATGTTAACACCAATAAAGTAATTGTTAATAATAGTTCATTTAATTTAGAAAAGGGTAGCTGCTTAGCAATTGTGGGGGAAAGTGGAAGTGGAAAATCTGTCACATGCAGAGCTATTTTGCAGTTAAATCAATTCCCGCTTCTTCAATCTGGCGAGATTTTTTTCAAAGGGGAAAATGTAAGTAATCTTTCCAAAAAAGCGATCAGAAAGATAAGAGGAAAAAACGTATGTATGATTGTTCAAAATGGGATGAAGGCATTTGACCCTACATGTGTCATTGGGGTTCATTTAAAAGAAACACTATATGAGCATTTTGTCTGGGGGAAACATGAAATTGAAGAAAAAATGAAAGCGGCTATGGAAAGTGTTATGCTAAAAAATCCTATAGAAATTATGAATAAATATCCTCATCAACTATCCGGAGGAATGCTGCAACGGATTATGATTGCGTTGGCAATTGTTTTAGAACCTGACCTTATTATTGCTGATGAGCCAACTACAGCACTTGATTCAGTATCGCAATTTGAGGTTGTTGATCAATTTATGAAGCTACGGGAAAAAATGGGCACCTCAATGATTTTTATTTCACACGATTTAGGTGTTGTTAAGAAAATAGCTGACGATGTTTTAGTTATGAAGGATGGCAATATTATAGAGAGAGGTCATACTAACGCTATTTTTTCAGAGGCTAAGCATGAATATACAAAATATTTAGTATCTACCAGACTAGCACTGAGCCATAACTTTGAAAGAATCATGAGAGGAGAATCTAAAGTTGCTGAAGGTTGAACGGGTGGAAAAATCCTATAAAAAAGGGGGAGTATTTTCGTTAAACAAACAAGATGTCTTGAAAAATATTAGCTTTGAATGTAAGGATGGTGAATGTCTCGGTATTATTGGAGAAAGTGGAAGTGGAAAATCAACACTTGGTCGTTTAATACTAGGTATTGAAAAGCCTGATCGTGGAACAATTTTATTTGATGGAAAAAGTGTAGAAGATAGAAAGGTAAGATTAGGTAACTTAAGCGCAGTTTTTCAAGATTATAAGTCTTCTATTAATCCCTTTTTTACAGTAGAAGAGGCCATAATGGAGCCATTAAAGACTCAAAATAAAGGCGTTGAAGACAATAAAAGAAAAATTGATTTGTTATTAACTCAGGTTGGCTTGGATCCTTCCTACAAAAACAGGTATCCTCATGAGTTATCCGGTGGTGAGGTGCAAAGGGTATGCATTGCAAGAGCTATTTCAACAGAGCCTAGATGTATTCTATTAGATGAAGCAATCAGTTCTTTAGATGTATCTGTTCAAACACAGGTTTTAGAGTTATTACTAAATTTAAAAAGAATTTATAAAATGGGCTATATTTTTATTACTCATGACATACAGGCAGCTGCTTATATTTGTGATAGAGTTATTTTCTTTAAAAATGGTCAGATTGAGGAAATTTCTGAAATCGAACAGTTAAACAATGTGCATTCAGAATACGCAAGAACATTATTACAGACGTTACTAACGCTCTAAAGATTTTATTATGTAATAAAATATTGTAAAAATCTAGTTACATGATTTTTAGAAGGAGGAAAATGTGAGTGGAGCTTTGTCTTGGCCTTTTTTACGATTGTATTTGCTAGTCCTCCTTTATTTTAGTGGCAACTCTATACTAAACGTCCTTATTCCTTTACAAGGAGAAGTGTTAGGAGCAAGCAATACTAAAATCGGCTTGATTATGGGGGCATATTTGTTAACAACCATGTTCTTTCGACCATGGGCAGGTCAAATTATTCAAAAGCATGGACCAATAAAAGTGTTGCGAATTATTTTAATTATTAACGGCTTTGCCTTAATTCTATATACATTTACTGGATTAGGGGGCTATTTAATTGCTCGTATGTTACAAGGGGTGTCGACTGCTTTTTTTTCAATGGCACTACAAATAGGGATTATTGATGCCCTTCCAGAAAAGGAACGATCACAGGGGATATCCTTATATTCCTTATTTTCTTATCTACCAGGTATATTCGGTCCATTGTTGGCTTTAGGTATTTGGCAGGGAGGAATGAACTATTTTACAGTGGTGATGATCGCCATTGCTATTTTTACAGGAGTGTTTGGCTATAGTGCCAAAATAAGAAATGGCAAGGAGGATATTGTTTCATCACAAGAAGATTATGATGTAAGCACATTAAAGTCATTTAGCCAGTTAGTGAAAAACCCATTTTTATTTAAATGCAGTATATTGATGTTAGTGGCTTCGATTGTATTTGGGGCTATTACTGCATTTATCCCACTTTATGCTGCACAGTTGAAATACGGTAATGCAGGAATTTTCCTTATGCTACAGGGAGGAACTGTTGTCATTACTCGCTTTACGCTAAGAAAAAACATTCCTTCAGATGGCAAATGGCATTCATATTTTATTATGGGAACAATGCTTCTTTTAGCGATCGCTGCACAATGTGTAAGTTTCTCAATAATAGGAGGGATATTCTTCTTTTATTTAGGGGCAATATTAATTGGGATAGCTCAAGCAATCCTTTATCCAACATTAACAACGTTTTTAACGTTCGTTTTGCCAGAGATGAATCGTAATGTGCTACTTGGCTTATTTATTGCAATGGCAGATTTAGGGGTCTCTTTAGGTGGAATTATCATGGGTCCAGTAGTTGACTTTTCCTCATATTCATTTATGTATATGATATGTGCTATTTTAAGTTTCATAATGGTCATCTTTGCTTTTAATCGAAATAAAATAGTAGTTTAGAATATTAAATACAAGGTAATAGTAAAAATATTGTTTTAAAAAGAGAGTTTATACATTTCTATGTATTGACTCTTTTTTTTCTTGAAATCTACAAAACGATTAATGTTCCCCATAATTTTTTATATTAGACAGGCACTTTCACCAATTTTTCACCAAAGCCTACTAAACTATACCCATCAACAATGAAAGGAGAAATGAAAATGAAAAAAACGATAGCTTGGGGTTCGATAATTACTATATTTGTTTTGGGAATCTACTTTTTGTTTGGAGGCTATAATGCTCTAGCAATGGGACCGCACGGACATGGACCTGATAGCATGGGGCCAAGAGGAGGCTTTGGTGGAGGTAGGATGATCGAGGGTCCTCATCATGGAGGAGGGATTTCTTTGATAGGTTTTTTCATATTCCTAATTATTGGAATTGTGATTGTTATGTTCTTAATGAAATGGTTAAGAAAGAAATCACAGACGTCCTCAATGCAACAGCTAATCGATACATCATTAATGAGCTCTCACAAACCGATGAATCAAGATGAAACAATTTTAGATCAATGGGAAAGAAATCTAACAACTAAAAAGGAGAATGACTAAAATGGGGATTTTTAAAAGAATAAAAACAATTGCGAAGGCTGATATAAATCGTCTTTTAGATAATATTGAAGATCCGATAGCGTTGTTAAATGAATATTCTCGAGAAATGGAACAGGAAATGTTGAAGGCTCAAAAAGCACTGTCTCGGCAAATTTTTGTAGAAAATAAACAAGCTACACTTATTTTGGAAACGAAAAGCTTAGTCGACAAAAGAACGAGACAGGCTAAGCTTGCAATTATTCATAAAGAGGATGATATGGCAAGATTAGCTGTGCAAGAAAAATTAATTCACGAGAAACAACTTGCTGTCTATCAGCAACAATATGAAGCGATTCAGGGACAAACGCAAATTCTTAAAGAAAAGCTACAAGAGCTTCAGGATATTTACAGAGAGTTACAGCATAAAAAGGTGTTATTAGCGTCACGCGCTAATGTGGCACAATCAATTAAACAAATTCAGAATGCTACTGCCTCCTTCCAAATGGATGCGATTACGAAAGGAGTTGCACGCGCCGAAGAGCGAATTTCATTAATGGAGGCAGAGGTGCAGGCGGGGAATCAATTTATGAATCCTTTAGCACAGCAGGAGGCTTTCTATCACAATTATGTGAATGAAGAAGAATTAAATCAGGAGATAGCAAAGCTAAAAGGTGAAAAGGAGAGTCAGGTTAAGCAAGATTAAGGGGAATGATTGGAAGCACTAAATAGTTATATTTAGTGCTTCCTTTTTATATGTAAACTCAGCAAAAACTTGTAAGGCATTTTGTCAAAGCGAAATAACCTGATAATAAGTAATTTTTATAAAATTTGAAGTGAAAACAAATTAGGATATGCTCAATATATTGAAGTGATTTTTAAATGATTGAATATAGGAAAGGATCAATCTTTTTAAAAGAAGTTATTCAAAATTCCTAGCAACATCAAGGAGTTCTATCTATTCTCTAGAATTGAATGTTTGATTCGAGCAAACATATACTCGTTTTTGTTATATCAGCTATTGTAAACGATTGCTAAAATAATATAATAGGGAATGCTTTTTAACGAGATTAAGGAGGAAGAATCATTGAAAATCATAGACTTAAAAACTAATCATATTACTAATCCAATTGGATTTCATTTAGATAACAATCTTACATTTTCTTATAAAGTAACTGATACGAGTAGTAAGCAACAAGTAGCAGCACAAATTCAAGTTGCCTTATCACCAACTTTTGAAGAGATTATTTATGATACCAAGAGAGAGGAGAACCTTAATAGCCTATCTCATCGATGTAAGCTTTCTCTCTCTCCACGTACAAGATATTTTTGGCGTGTAAAGGTTTGGGGGGATTATGGAGACGTTGCAACAAGTGATGTTTCCTATTTTGAAACAGCAAAAATAGATGAAAAATGGATTGGCAAGTGGATTACTCCCAACCTCGCACCTGACATACATCCTGTTTTTGAGAAAAAAGTCCAGATATCAAAGGAGGTAGAAAATGCACGAGTATACATCTGTGGTTTGGGACTATATGAGATGTATATTAATGAAAAAAAGGTTGGTAATGAGTATTTAACACCATTTAATAACGACTATGATAATTGGTTGCAGTACCAAACATATGATATTACAGATAACTTTATTAACGGTGAAAATAAAGTGAATATTCTGTTGGGAAATGGCTGGTATAAAGGTAGATTTGGATTCGAGGGTGGACATGTAAACATTTATGGTGACAAATTTGCTATATTAGCAGAGATTCATCTTTCTTATAAGGATGGTACAAAAGAGATTATTGCAACAGATACGTCATGGAAGGTTTGGAAAAGTAAGGTAATAGAAAGTGAAATTTATGATGGTGAAGTGTATGATGACACATTCATAGATTCTGTAGAGTATGGTGTAAGTGAAATATATTTAGGTTATGAACGATTAACTGCTCGACTCAGCTTACCTGTTGTTATAAAGGAAAAAATAAAACCACTTCAATTAATAAAAACACCTGCAGGAGAATCAGTTATTGATATGGGGCAAAATATGGTTGGGTGGATACAGTTTAAAAACCGTCTTTCTAAGGGGAAAAAGGTAACCTTACAATTCGGGGAAATTCTTCAAGATGGAAACTTCTATCGAGATAATCTTCGTGAAGCAAAAGCAGAATTTACATACATTTCAGATGGACAAGAAAAAACGGTACGGCCTCATTTTACCTTCTATGGATTCCGTTATGTTAAAGTATGTGGCTGGCAAAGTGAATTAGATTTGCATGATTTTACTGGCTGTGTCATTTACTCTGATCTTGAACAAACTGGTTTTATAAAGACAAGTAACTCATTAGTAAATAAATTATTTTATAATGTCATGTGGAGCCAAAAGGGTAACTTCCTTGATATTCCTACAGACTGTCCACAAAGAGATGAACGCATGGGGTGGACTGGGGATGCACAGGTATTTTCTGGAACTGCTGCCTTTAATATGGACGTTTATTCTTTCTTTACGAAGTATGGCTATGATTTATGGTTAGAGCAGAAAGAAAGAGATGGAGCAGTTCCAATGACAGTGCCGGATATTCCCTCGCCTTTTAACCCTGAAAGTAGTTCAAGTGCTTGGGGGGATGCAGCGACGATCATTCCTTGGAATATGTACCTATTCTATGGTGATGACTCAATCTTAAAGCAACAGTTTGAAAGTATGAAAGCTTGGGTTGATTATATTAAAAAGCTTGATGATACATCAGATGGGCATCGCTTATGGAAAAATGGATTTCATTTTGGAGATTGGTTAGCTTTAGATGGGGAAAATCCAAAGCTGCCGATGGGAAAGACAGATAATTTTTTTATCGCATCTGCTTTTTATTATTATTCAGCAGACATTGTTTCAAAGGCAGCAGGGGTATTAGGGAAACAAGAGATTGAGCGTGAATATCACCAATTAGCACAGGAGATTCGGCAGGCGATCCAAAACGAATATATCTCTCCAAATGGACGAATGACGATTGATACGCAAACAGCCTATGTATTAGCCTTATTTATGAACCTTGTACCTAATGAACAGAAACAGCGTGTAGCAGATGATTTAGCAAATCGGATTATAAAAGATAATAAACATTTAAAAACAGGGTTTGTCGGTACACCTTATCTCTGTCAGGTATTATCAGAGTATGGACATAATGATTTGGCATATACGCTACTGTTGAATGATGATTATCCTAGTTGGTTGTATGCAGTAAAGCTAGGTGCAACTACCGTTTGGGAAAGATGGAATTCTGTTTTACCAGATGGCAAGATGAATCCTGAAGGCATGAATTCACTTAATCATTATGCTTATGGTTCGATTGTTGAGTGGATGTATCGATATATGGTAGGAATTAAGCCAAATGAAACTGTACCTGGATTTAAGCATGCTATTATTGCTCCAAAACCTCATTGGAGAATGAAGTGGGCAAAGGGAAAATTGAATACAGCGTCTGGTGCTTATTTTGTTTCATGGCATATTCAAGAAGATGGATTATTGGATGTTAAGGTTGAAATTCCTTTTAACTCAACAGCAACACTAATTCTTCCTGATGCCAATAGTAGGCTTATTAGTGTTGAAGGTGATTTAGTGAATATGGAGCAGAATGGATCAGAAGTGGTCGTTTCCTTAAATAGTGGAAGCTGGAGCTTTACCTATTTACCTGATACATCATATATTAAGGTTTTTAATAGAAAATCTAAGCTAAAGGAACTACTAAGTATACCTCCAATAAAAAATTATGTTTTGAACGAAATCCATGAAATTAAGGTAATACCACCATATTTAATGAATGAATATGAATTAAAGACATTAGAAGAAATATTGACTAAAGAAGAAGAATCGGAAGTCACTAAAGTAAGATTAGAAAAGATTGAAATGAAATTCAGTCAAATCTTGAGTTGAAAATATTCTTTGTCAGAAAAATAGATAGTTAGTAAGAAAAATGCTATTTCAACAAATGAGGTAGCATTTTTTTGTTAAGGAGATTATAACATTCTGAAACGGTGAATAAGCATATGGTCTCTCCAGCTTACTAAGCTATTGTTGTGTGTTTTTAGGTAAGATTGGGATTTTTTGGTCACATTTATTTTCACCTATCACTATTATCAATCAGTTTTAAAAAAGGAATCTTTGATTCAAGCAATTAATCGCTTTCATTTTGGTATTCCTTGAATTGAAAGCGATTGCTAAAATGAAGCTAAGATAAGTATTTCGTCCTAAGAATAATCAGGGTTTTAAGGGAATATTTCATTCTATTGTTTTAGCAATATCGAGATAAGAACGAACAAGGGGTCAAATTTGCGTAAATGGAGTGTGAGGTTATGGAAACTGTTAAAAAATATAATTTGTATTATGAAAGAACACAGAGAACGGAGCTAAAAAAGAGAGAAACAGCTTCATATATTGGTGGAGGATTAGGTAACTCATTACTATCTGGTCTTGTTAATGTTTATCTTATGATTTATGCGACAGATGTATTTGGTGTATCAGCATTGGCTGTGGGGACAATCTTCTTTATTGCAAAGATTGTCGATGCGATATCAGATCCGATAGCAGGTATTATCGTTGATAGAACTAGAACACCATTTGGGAAATTTCGGCCATATTTAATCGTAAGTAGTATAGCATGGGTATTGTTAACAATCCTTCTTTTTAACGGACCAGATCTTTCTGAATCAGGAAAGTTCACCTATTTATTAGCAGTTTATATTTTATGGGGACTAGCCTTTACTTTCTTTGATGTTCCTTATTGGAGTTTTTCTACTGTTATGACTCAGGATGAAACAAAACGTACAAGATTAGTCTCAATTGCCCGCGTATCCACACTAGTTGGGATGATCTTACTAATGCTTGCCGGTGGGCCAATTGTAGCTTATATAGACGGAATCAATCCAGGAAGAGGATATTCAAACTTGGCAATTATTGCTTCAGTTTTGGCATTAATTGTCATGCTGATCATGGCATTTACTTGTAAGGAAAGGGTAAAATCAAGTAGTCAAGCTGTTAGTTTAAAAAGTACTTTTTCTTATTTAAAAATGAACAGACCTTTACAACTAACACTTTTAACTGCTTTTCTAGGATTATCGATGCCAATATCACAATCTCTATCTGTTTATTTTGCTGTCAATAATTTAGGCAATATAACGTATATGGCAATGTTAAATATTCCTGCATTACTGATTGTTCCATTAATACCGATGATCGTACCTGCTTTAACGAAACGATTTGAAAAGAAATATATCTTTCTATCATGTACAATTGCGAATGCGATCACATTACTTTCCTTATTTGTGGTTGGTTATGATAATTTACCTCTTGTATTTATTTTGAATGGAATTACTTTGTTTTTCGCCTTAATTAATTCTACCCTTATTTCCTTGTTTATTGCAGATGCAATTGACTATGGTGAGTGGAAGACTGGAAATCGATTTGAAGCCATTTCATTTGCTGTACAATCATTTACGAGTAAATGCCAGGGGGCTATCTCAGGTTTACTAGTCGGTTTTATCCTTACCTTTATAGGGTATCAAGCCGCTTCACAGAGTCAAACAGCTGAAACAGTTGATGGGATTTTTCTTGGCTTTACGGTGGTACCTGCGATAGTCGGAATCATTGCCGCAATTCCTATTCTTTTCATTAAGTTTTCAGGGAAAGTTCGTGAAAATGCTTTAGATGAAATAAAACAGAGAAGAACAAGCATAGATAACTAAATTTAGTATCAACCTACTTAAAGTCATTCTCCTAAGTAGGTTATTTTCATTATAAGATATGTATGCTATAATTCCATGATTTAAGAAAGGGGAGATTTCAATGAATGGAGAAAAATTGCGCTCATTTCTTGTATCAAATAATGAAAAACAAGCAGCTGAATGGGACTTGATAAAAAAAGAATTTAAACCTGAAACAATAGATATAAATGGTGAGCAAGTTTACGTGTTTGATATGATTTTTGATTTGACAATTACTCCAATTGAGGATCCGATCGGAATCTCTCAGCAATTACCTTCTGCATATGTTCCAATGCATATCCATCATTTTATTGAATTAATATATGTTTACCAAGGACAATGTACAGTTGCCTTTCAAAATAGAAAATTAACTATTTTTGAGGGAGAAATAGTCATAATTGATAAAAGGACACCACATGCGGTTGAAGGAATGACTGATACAGATATTGTCATCGATATTAAACTTAAACATGATTATTTGTCATCAAGTTTTCTTAGTAGATTTACGCAAAAAAGTATTATATCGCAGTTTTTAATCGATTCTTTAATTAATAATAGAAGTACAAATAGCTATCTTTATTTTCCTTTTAAAGAACGCTCAAATATTGCTGGAATTATGGAACATATTATGTGTGAGTATTTTGATAAAGACTTTTGCTCTGCAGATATGATTAACTCCTATTTATTCATATTGTTTACTGAGTTAATTAGACATAGTAACAATACAAATAGTATTAAACAAAGTGATTCAAAGCAGGATGCAATTGCTCTTAATTTTTTAAAGTATATTGAAGACCATTATCAAAATTGTAATTTAACAGAGATGGCTGCTCATTTTAATTATCATCCAAACTATGCATCCTCTGTTCTTAAGAAAGCAACAGGGAAGTCTTTTAAGGATCTTCTTCAGATTCAGAGATTAAACAAAGCGGCGTTATATTTAACAAACTCTGACCTTCCTGTAGCTGAAATCGCTGAGAAGGTCGGTTACACGAGTTTGTCCTTCTTCTATAAAAAGTTTAATGAGATATTCCTGCAAACTCCAAAAGAGTATAGGGAGAAAAATCTTTAAAACAAGAGGAAAATCAATGATAGATGCCGACTTTATTGAGCAGTTTTACTTATTATCAGTATCTTTTATAAAGTAACCAAAAATATTTGAAATGAGCAATATTTCTCTTTCTTTTCAACATTAAATAAAATGAATGCGTTTGCTACAATGATCAGTAATCGTTTTATTTGAGGATGAAAAGGGAGTGTGAATAACATGACATATGAATTTCCACCTAATTTTATTTGGGGTTCAGCAACAGCTGGACATCAGGTTGAAGGGAATAATGTGAATAGTGACTTCTGGGCAGAGGAGCATGCGGAAGGATCACCATATAAAGATAAATCTGGAGACGCAATTGATCACTACCGCCTTTATAAAGAGGATATCGCCTTAATGGCTAGTTTGGGATTGAAGGCTTATCGATTTTCTATTGAATGGTCGAGAATTGAGCCAGAAAAAGGTGAATACTCAAGTTCGGCTATCGAACATTATCGAGATGTATTAGAGGCTTGTCATGAATACGGAATCACTCCAATAGTGGCAATGCATCATTTTTCTTCACCAAGATGGCTCATGAGGCTAGGGGGCTGGGCAAATCCTGAAATACCAAATCTTTTCGCTCAATATTGTGAAAGAGTATTTAGAGATTTAGGTCATTTAATTCCATATACGCTAACAATGAATGAAGTGAATTTACCTGTTATGTTAAGAGAGGTATTTTCGAATATTGGATTTATCCCACCTGTAGGAATTGAAAGGGATGCATGGGTAGCCCCTAAATGGAGAGAATCAGCAGCAAGACAATGTGGTACAACTGCAGATAAATATTTCACCTTTCATATGATTTCAGACGATGCTTCTATTAAGCTATTAAAAGAGACTCATATGAAGGCGCGTAATGTCATTAAGCGAATTTCTCCTAAAACAAAAGTAGGTCTTTCAATGGCCCTTTCAGATATCCAAGCGGTTCCAGGTGGGGAATCACTTGCTGAAAAGAAATGGCATAGTTATTTCGAGCAATTCAAGGATATGATTACTGAAGATGATTTCTTCGGGCTACAAAATTATACTCGTGAGACATACGGGCCAGAAGGTCAGATAGCTCCACCTGAAGATGCGGAGCTTACACAAATGGGTTATGTTTATTGTCCAGAGGCGCTTGGAAATGTCATACGCAAGGTTAACCAGTCTATCAAGATGCCAATTATGATTACCGAGCACGGGATAGCTACCGCAAATGATGATAGACGAATAGAATTTATTAAAAGAGGTCTTGAAGGTGTTCATTCTTGCTTAAACGATGGCATTGATATTATTGGATATCTCCATTGGTCGACATTTGATAATTTTGAATGGAATTCAGGTTATTCTATGCAATTTGGATTAATTGAGGTAGATAGGGCTACACAGGAAAGAAAATCAAAGGAAAGTGCTCATTATCTTGGACGCGTCGCTCAGAAGAATTCGATTATTACGAGATAATATATACGGAACATGTGACTGCTACTCTAATCTAATTTCATATAGTAGTAGTCACATGTGTAGTTGAAGAGAGAATCTAAACGAGGGGGAAGCATATGACTCAGTTAATAGTAGACTCGTTAACATGTGAGTATCGAAAATATCCTTTGGGTATCGATGTAAAGAAACCGCGGATAAGCTGGAAGGTGAAATCTGATTTACGTGGAACGATGCAAAAGGCTTATCAAGTTCAAGTAGCTAGTAATGAAAGCTTTACAGATATACTGTGGGATACAAAAATTGTTGAGTCAGATGATTCGATTCACATTGAATATGAAGGTCCTGAAGTTAAACCAAGAACGCGGTATTTTTACCGAGTGAAAATTTGGGATAACTATGACAGGGAATCGCCATGGAGTAACGTAGCTTGGTGGGAGACAGGGCTTATTTACACATCTGAATGGAAGGCAAACTGGATCACACCTTCTCCTGAAGAATTTGACCCTCATTCTGAATCGGCATTTTTGATTAGAAAGAAATTTGCTTTGAGGAAAGGAATTGTTTCAGCTCGCCTGTATGGAACTGGAGTAGGCTTGTATGAATTATTCCTCAATGGTGCTCGTGTTGGTCATGATTTATTTAACCCGGGCTGGACGAGTTATCATAAGCGATTGCAATATCAAACCTATGATGTTACAGAACAATTGGTAGAAGGGCAAAATGCATTAGGGATTGTGCTGGCAGATGGTTGGTATAAAGGAACGCTTAGCTTCGAAAATAAGCGTCATGTTTATGGGGATAAAAGAGCAGCTATCTTCCAGCTTTATGTTAAATATCAAGATGGCACAGAAGAGCTAATTATGACTGAGCCTTCTTGGAAAGCTTCTACTGGTCCGATATTATATTCAGAGATTTACAATGGTGAAACATATGATGCGAGACTAGAGATAGAAGATTGGTGTCTTCCGAGCCTTGATGAACAGAATTGGAAACATACAGTGAAGGTGCATTTACCAGTAGAAAATTTGGTTGCTCAGGAAAATTGGCCAACCCGTGTGACTGAAGTGATAAAGCCGATTGATGCATTTGTCACTCCAAATGGTGAAACGGTCATTGATATGGGACAAAACATGGTTGGTCGGTTAAGGTTTAAAGTGAATGCGCCAAAAGGAACAAGAATTTGCTTAAAACATGGAGAAGTGCTTGATAAAGAAGGGAATATTTACTTCGGTAACCTAGGAAAAGCCGAGCAGAAAGTTGAGTATATTGCAAAGGGAGTAGCTGGAGAGGAATATGCTCCGCATTTTACTTATCACGGCTTTCGTTATGTAAGAGTTGAAGGATACCCAGGTCAAGAAAATGGTTTGCCGTTGGACAATTTTGTTGGCGAAGTTATCCACTCAGATATGGAACCAACAGGAGAGTTTGAATGTTCTCAACCATTGATTAATCGATTACAGAAGAATATTGTCTGGGGGCAACGGGGGAATTTTCTTGATTTGCCAACAGACTGCCCTCAGCGTAATGAAAGATTAGGCTGGACAGGCGATGCCCAGGTATTTATTGAAACAGCACTTTTTAATTACCATTGTGGCCCATTTTTTACAAAGTGGCTTCGAGACTTGAAGGCTGATCAGTTAGAAGATGGGAATGTTCCAATTGTTATTCCAGCTGTTGTTGCTGGAGTGGGCTCAGCTGCATGGGGAGATGCAGCAACGATCGTCCCATGGACATTATACCAAACCTATGGGGATAAGCGTTTGCTTTCTGAACAATACGAGAGCATGAAGGCGTGGGTAGAATTTATTCGTAGACAAGGTAATAGCGAATATCTTTGGAATAGCGGGTTTCATTTTGGTGATTGGTTAGCCCTTGATGCAAAGGAAAACAGCTTTGTTGGAGCTACACCAAAAGATTTTATTGCGACCGTTTTTTATGCTTATTCAACAAGAATTGTAAGGGATACTGCAAAGGTTCTTGGGAAATTTGCTGATGTGCATGAGTATAGTCTCTTATTGGATAAGATTATTGAGCACTTTAATGAGGAATTTGTTACACCTTCAGGAAGATTGGTGTCCCCAACCCAAACAGCACATGTCATTGCACTCATGTTTAATGTAGTGAAGGGAGAAGCAAAGGAAAGGACAGCTTTTGAATTAAATGAGCTAATTATCCAAAATGATTATCACCTTACAACAGGCTTTGTTGGAACTCCTTATTTGTGCTTGGCTTTATCAAAGGGTGGCTATCATGAAACAGCCGTAAAATTATTAATGCAGGAAAACTATCCGTCGTGGCTTTACGCGATTAAAAAAGGTGCTACTACAATATGGGAGCATTGGGATAGCATTAAAGAGGATGGTTCATTTTGGAGTGACCAGATGAACTCATTTAATCATTATGCATACGGTTCTATCGGGAATTGGTTGTACAAAAACGTGGCTGGGATTGATATGGATAATTCTGCTCCTGCATATAAACGAATCCGAATTGAACCGAAATTTGCTGGAATTGAATTGACCTATGCAAAAGCAAGCTATGATACTATGTATGGAAAAATCTTATCATCATGGACACTTACTGATAAAGAGGTAAAAATAGATCTTGAAATTCCGCCTAATACGTCAGCAGAGGTCATTCTCCCTCATGCAACAATATCAGATGTTTTTGAAAGTGAGAACTTACTAATTAATGTTAGCGATATCAGTTCTTATTTTGAGAAAGAAGATGGTGTTCATTTAACAATTGGCTCTGGAGTGTATCGTTTTAAATACCGTAACAAACATGGGTTGAAGCAAACATTTTCCGAAGAAACAAGAGTTATTGACCTTCTCAATCAAAAGGAAACGCTTGAGGTAATTGAGAAGTATGCACCAGGAATATCAAAACCACCAGCCATTTTTGCATTAAAAACAGAGAAATTAAAAGATTTGCCGAAAAATCCTGAGTCTAATCTTACAAATCGAATGGTTATAGAGCTTATTGAGGATTTAAATAAAATTGACTGGTAATATCGTTATCAAAATATAGGGTCAGACCCCTCTAACAAATACCGGTATATAGTAAACTAACCTCATCGTTAGTCTATATATTGTGTTTGAGGGGTCTGAACCTTTGGTTTTGAGCCACCCTCTTCTCTTTGCCAATTTTTTTATTTCCAGTTTCGTTTTAGCTTAAATAATTCTTGCATATAGCCATAGACAGAAACAGGTGACATAATCATTTGATAAAAAAGGATATATAAAATGAAACCAACAAAGTTTTTACGAATTCTAAGCTGTAAAGGTTTAAATACATAATTTCTCTGATAGAAATAGAGAATACTATAGCTAATAAGTGTCAATGGGAGGACAAGCAATGTCATTGGACCAACGATTATAAAGTTTCCAAAAAAAGCCAATACCAAACCAGGAATCCAACATAATGTGTAGGTTAAGTCTAAATACGGCATAATGAAATTGATACCTGTTAAATATTTGACATAAACTTGTGGTTGCTTCCAAGGTTTAATTTCTTTCAAGCCTTCAACCATACCTCTTGCCCAGCGTGCTCGCTGTCGGACAAAATGATTAAATGAGCTTGGTACCTCTGTAAAAGAAACAGCTAGTGGTTCGAAATAAACCTTCCAATGCTTTTGAAGCAGGCGCCAGGTTAAGACGATATCTTCACCTATGGCATCTGGCCATCCCCCGATTTCCTTTACACATTTTGTTTTATATAAGCTATATGCCCCCTGAGCTACTAAAGTACCTTGGTACAAGCCCTGAAGTCTTTTAATAGAAGCTATTCCTAAAAAATAATCCCATTCTTGAATTTTAGTCAATAAGTTATCTCGACTATTCTTAGTTAGAACAGAACCCGCAACAGCACAAACATCTTCAGAGCTAGAGTTCATTCGAGCTACAAGAAAGCGTATTGAAGATGGATGTAATAATGTATCAGCATCTAATGTAATGACATAAGGTGTTGATACAAATTTTAAAGCATAATTTAAAGCGTGAAACTTACCAGGTTTTTCTTCTTGTAATAATTCAATTTCTAACTTTAAATTATCCTTAGCTTTTAAAACTTCGTTAACAGTTTGATCAGATGAAGAGTTATTAATTACGATTGTTTTAATATTTCCTGTATAATCCTGGTTGTCTATATATCGAAGTGTTTGAAATATTTTATCCTCTTCATTATGAGCAGCAATTAGTATTGTTATTGGATCAGTAGGCTTTTCGTTTTTAAAGTGAGGTTGACGATCTAGGATTAAACTCATTATTAAAAAGAAATTCATATATCCGGGAAGATATGATATTCCTGCAATGATTAGGATTGCGACCTGAAAAGAAACTACTTCTGATAAATCTTTCAGCCATGGTAGCGCAAGATAAATAGAGAGGCACATCCATATTAGTGAGAAAAGATGACTTAGCCAAAACTTCATTTTTATTGGTATGTAGTAATGACTTCTTTTCGTATTTCTCTGCGAATTCACTTGATTAAAACTAGATTTCATAGTATGTTACCTTTCAAAGTGAGACATGAGCAATATGTAGCTTACAAAGGAAATCATTTATTTAGACTCTTTTCTAAAATATTGTTGTTTTTAATCATATTTTTGTAAAGGTTGATTGGAGCGTAATTGCGAGACTTCTGCATAGGTGCGTGCCTGAGAAGGGGTTAACACCGAGAAGCTCACCAGCCATCTGCGGTAAGCAGCACTGCACGAGGAAATCAACCAATACAACGATAAAAAAGTAACATAGTTTTACGAAAACACCCTTTATATATTATGAGATGATAATAAAAGAAATATTACATGACGTTTGTCCTTAAATGAAAGGGAATTTGGAGTTGTTGGAGGAACGGATTTCCAATAACTTCATTTTTCTTGCTATTTTTATTTTTCACGATACAAATCAGTACAAAAGAACGATAAAAAGTTATAGGCAATCTACGAATGGTTTAGTTAGAATAATAATATATTTTTTAGATAGAAACTATGCTTCAAAACATAAATAGGGGGAAGTCTTTTGAGAGATATCGGGACTATTAAGAATGAAATAGGTGAGTTTTCAAAGGCTAATGAAATTCTTTCATACCGTGAAGTTGAAGAGCTTGCAAATATATTATTTGAAGATGAAGAGATTATGAACATTACAATTGGTGGTGTTGAAGGAAATAAAGGGTTAGTAGTTGAAACCATTGAACGATTGTTATTTGTTTATTACAATGAGATATTTCAAGTAAAGGTTTTAGCCTTTTCTTTAGATGATTTAGAATATATTCATTTGAAACAGCAAAATCTTCTTGTTGCAATGGAGCTTTTTTTCTCTGGGACGAAAATTGAACTAACTGATTTACCACCTGATGATGCTAATGACATAAAGGAAGAGCTTAGAAGTCAGATTGATTACAATCTATCTAACAAAAAAGGGAAACCTCAAAAAAAGCAGTATGGAATTCTTAAATTTATAGTTTTAGCTGGAATAGCAGTACTCTCAGGATATTTAGCAGGGCCACATTTTAATGTAGTTACTGTGTACGATCAGGGGTTATCTGAGGCCCTAACACAACAGGAGGGAGAGAAGCAGTATCAATTAGCCTTTTCCGATTTTGAATTCGATGTAGGTGAATACGGATCAACTGTAAGAGGAACGATAACAAATCAATCTGATAAAGTTTACCGCTATATAAATATTGATATTCAATATTACAATCGAAAAGGAGCAATTGTCGAAAGCAAAATTGAAACAGCGCTAGATTTGAAGCCGGGAAAGTCGTGGCATTTTGAATCAATGCCTATTAGTGAATATGCTAAGGATTTTGAAATTGCCGGAGTATATGCTGAGGAAGCTAAAACTGAAGTGGACGGCTAAACAAGAAGAGGGTGACTAAAAAAGGGTCTGACCCCTTTTTTAGTCACCCTCTTCACGTTGTAAATATCATTCAAATGGATACTTTAATCCCCATTGCCCACGGACTGTATCTAGTATTTTCATAATTCCTATAGATTCCTCTAAAGGAATTGTTGTGCTTTCAGTTAGACCATCAAGCAAGCATCGACCTACTTCTTCAGCCTCAAACGTATAACCGTGTGATTTTCGGTCATCTGTATAGTGAATGGCTTCCTCATTGTTTACATGTAGTGTCGCTGTTTTTGCATTTAAGAAGGAAGGAATATGAATATATCCATTTGTACCAAAAATATAAGCTTCATTTGTTAAGCCAAGGCGAACCGCTCCATTCAAGCTTGCAGTTTTGCCTGACGGATAAGATAAAATGATAGAGAATTGTTCGTCAACACCAGTTTCACCAATATAAGCTGTACTCAAGATCTTCTCCGGCTTTGAGCCAAAAACCATTGAAGCAAAGGAAACAGGATATATACCTGCATCTAGTAATGCACCGCCACCGAGGTCAGGATTTAATAATCGATGCTTTGGATCCCAATCCATTCTAAAACCAAAATCAGCCTTTACAAGTCCTACTTCACCAATTTTACCGGCTTGTAGCCATTCATTAACTTTACGAATAGGTGGGAGAAAGCGAGTCCACATTCCTTCCATAAGAAATAGCTTATTCGCTCTTGCATAGTGTACTAATTCCTCAAGCTCAGCTGCATTCATTGTGAATGGCTTTTCACAAAGAACCGCCTTTCCTGCGTGTAAGCATGTGAGAACATTTTCCTTATGAAATGGATGTGGAGTAGCGATATAAATCGCATCAACCTCTGGATCTTGTGCAAGCTCCTCATAGCTGCCATAGAAATGAGAAATCTTATGTGCCTCAGCAAAAGTAGAAGCGCTTTCTTTTGTGCGTGAGCCAACCGCATAAGCTATGCCATTGCTAGCATGAGCTAAATCCTCAGTAAATTGTTTTGCTATCCAACCAGTTCCTAGAATTCCCCATTTTATTTGATTCTTTTCCATTTTCTCGACTCCTTCTATTTAGTTTAATCTATCTACACACTACCATAGATTAATCGCTACGTGTAAAAGAATTACATTTCAAGTTATATTTACTAAGTAAATAGGTGCATATGGACTCCTAAATATAAATAATTGTGAATTGCTTTAGTTCAACTAATTTATTTGCGCAATCTTTTTGAAAGTATAAAACATAGTGCTGTTATCCATAATGGTTAACGATTGTTGACAAGAGAGGCTGGGTCAGATATGAACCATTATGCATCTGTGACGATAGAGTTAATATCAGGATTAGTCATATTATTTGTGATTACGAAAATATTAGGGAAAACACAATTCTCGCAAATTACACCATTTGATTTTATTTCAGCTCTTGTTTTAGGGGAGTTAGTTGGCAACGCTATATATGACGATAATACAAAGCTCCGTGAAATTGTTTTTGCCGCTATTATATGGGGATTACTCATTTACTTAATTGAATTAATTACACAAAAATTCACGAAAGCGAGAAGACTTTTAGAAGGAGAAACGAGTATAGTCATTAATAAAGGCAAAATAAATTATCATGTCCTTAAGAAAAGCAGGATGGACATTAATCAATTGCAAAGCTTAATAAGACAACAAGGCTATTTTTCACTTAAAGAAGTGGAATATGCGATTTTGGAAACAAACGGGCTTGTTAGTGTCCTGCCGAAAGCGGAATTTGAAACTCCTAAATCAGGTGATTTCGGGCTCCCATTAAAGCCCGTTCATTTAACACTTACGTTAATCCTTGATGGAGAAATTGTCTACAATAATTTGAAAAAATATGGACTTGAAGAAAAGTGGCTCATAGATGAACTAGCTAAGCAAGGAATATATAATTATAAAAACGTTTTATATGCGGAATGGAAAGAAAATGAAGATGTATACGCGATCGAATATGAACATAAAACGAGCTGAATATCAAGATCCTTACACATTAAAAGGTAAGGATTTTTTTGTTTTCAACAAATACATAAGATGAGGATTATAACTGCCCCTTAATTTATAGTCTAGTTGGAAAGGTATAATTTGGTTTGCGCATGAAGAGAATAAAACGGTAAATACGGATTATTTCTATCATAGTTGGTGATTGTTCATGAGAAAGAGGTACGAAAAATTATTAGCACAGGAAAATGAAAAAGGTCAAGAGCAAAAGAAAAATAGCCAAGAAGCAAATACAAAAAGCGAAAATGATACTGAAAAGGATAAGAAAAATGACGACTCGCTTTCAAAACAAATAAAAGATATAAGTACCTCAAATGATTTTAAACAACTTAGTTTAGATTTCAATTCATGCTCGTTTTGTATCGGATACTTCACAACATTAGTTGATAAGGAAATTATCCATCGTGATATTTTACCATATTTAAAGGATAGTGATTCAATTTCCGCTTTGCCAACAGTTCTACCAATCGAAAAGGTTATCGTAACAACAGATTTATCAAAAATTAAGGAGAATCTTTTAAAGGGATTTATCTTAATTTACGAGGAAAATAAGGAAACTGAAGTATGTCTTGTTAAAGCAAGTGTCGAAAAAACAAGACAGGTTTCTCTACCAGAAGTTGAGTTTAGTGTAGTTGGGCCTAAAGAGTCATTTGTTGAATCATTGGATACGAATATAAATCTTGTTCGAAAGAGATTGCCGATTCCTGAATTAGTGGCAAAGGACATTATCGTTGGTAAATTATCGAAAACGAAGATTTCTGTCCTTTTCATTGATGGAATTGCTAATCAAGAGAATGTAAATACAGTGATCCAGCGTTTATCAACATTAGATTTTGACCAAATCAATGATAGCTCAATTATTACTCAATTAATTCAAGATAATCAAAATTCACCATTTCCCCAACTAATTGATACGGAAAGACCAGATCGAATTGCCGCTGCACTAGGGGAGGGGAAGGTAGCTATTTTGGTTGATGGTGCACCACATGGATTAATTGGACCTACGACTCTTTTTGAATTTTTTTCAGCATTTGAGGATTACTTTTTAAATTGGACGGTTGCTTCTTTTTTCCGATTGGTCCGTTTTTTTGCCGTATTATTTTCAATTTTAATTACACCTATTTATGTCGCTGTTATTACGTATCATTATGAGTTAATTCCAAAGGATTTAGTTAATACACTTGTTATCTCACGTAGCGGTATTCCTTTACCGCCAATTTTAGAGGCGCTTATTTTAGAATTAGCAATTGAATTGCTGAGAGAGGCTGGAGCAAGACTGCCAACAAAGGTAGGTCAAACGATCGGTATCGTGGGTGGTATCGTGATAGGAACTGCTTCTGTTGAGGCGGGCTTAACTAGTAATGTTTTATTAATTATCGTTGCGCTTGCAGCATTAGCTTCTTTTACAACACCTGTATATCAGATGGGTAATACGATTCGTTTAATTCGATTTCCGTTTTTATTTATGGCTCATATTATCGGCCTTTTAGGGGTTGCGATTAGCTTTTGTTGCTTACTCATTCATTTATTAAAATTGACTTCATTAGGAAGACCGTTCCTTGAACCATTTTATCCGCCAAGAATGAAAGATTTAAAGGATTCTCTTATTCGTTTACCATTTTCCTTCCAGTCAAAGCGACCAATCCAAGAACAAACTGAAAAAACAGGTCGCTTTAATGCAAAAAAGGCAAAAAAGAAGAAGGAGCAAGCAAAAAAGAAGCATGGATTTTAGGAGGGGTTACGAATGGAACAAAAGAAGTTTCAAATTTCTCATTTTCTTGTTTTTTCAGTCATTCATTCAATACAATTGGGTGTTGGGGTTTTTGGCTTTCAGCGGGTTATTATGGAGTCAGCAGGTAATGATGCATGGATCGCAGTCATCACTGCAGCTTTAATGATGAATTTGATTATTTGGTTTATGTATGTGCTCTTAAACAGGCATAAGAAAGACCTAGTAGACATCCATAAAGAATTGTTTGGAAAATGGATTGGTGGTTTTTTTAGTCTAATATGGGTTGTTTATTGGATACTAATTGCCATTACAGTCCTTCGTACGTATTTAGAGGTAGTCCAAGTGTGGGTTTATCCAACTATTAATATTTTGATTTTTAGTCTTTTCTTGCTAGGCCTTACTTATTATTGTGTAACAGGAGGATTTCGAATTGTTGCGGGGATTAGCTTTTTAGGCATCGTTATTCCCTTTTATATTTTCTTTACCTTTCTCTTTCCATTAGAATATACGAATTTTCGAAATTTCCTTCCATTCTTAAACCATTCTATTAGTGATTTAGCCATTGCTACAAAGGATATGATGCTAACGTATATCGGACCTTCAACATTGCTAATGTTTTATCCGTATATAAAAAACCCGGAAAAATCACAAAAATGGGCACATTTAGGAAATGGCATTTCATTAACTTTATATTTATACATTTTAATTATTTCAATCGGTTTTTTTAGTGAAAAGCAAGTAAGTCAGCATATTTGGGCGACATTGTCGATGTGGAAAATAGTTGAGCTTCCATTTGTTGAGAGGATTGAATATATCGGGATTACTTCATGGATTTTAATTATTCTTCCTAATCTTTGTATGTCTGTTTGGGCATCAAAGAAAGGGATTGAAAAAATTTTTAACTTAAAATCTAAAACGGCAATTATTCTTATTTTGCTTATCGTTCTTCTTTCAACAGTGCTTATTCGAGGCAGAGAAGCTGTCCAATTCATAAATACATATATAGGTGACTTTGCTATATATATTGTCTTTGTTTATTTACCTTTGCTGGCGATTTTGTCTTTCATCATAACAAAGATAAGGGGGACAAAGGGTGCAAAAAGTTAAAAAAGCTGTCCTGTCGCTTCTTGTAGTAATAATGCTATCAGGGTGTATGAATATTGAGAAAAGAATATTAGACGATATCCAATTGGCAACTGCTTTAGGTTATGAATATATTGATAAAGATACGTTTGAAACTACTGTTGTCTTCCCTAATTTTCAGCCAGATAAGTCAGTGAAAAATGAAACGATTACAGCGAAATCGATTCTAACTCGAGAAATTCGTGATTTGCAAAGCTTGCAATCAGATAAACCATTTGTTAGTGGGAAAATCGAAGTAAGCCTGTTTGAAA
Source organism: Bacillus sp. (in: firmicutes) (assembly GCA_031180805.1). Taxonomy (GTDB): domain Bacteria; phylum Bacillota; class Bacilli; order Bacillales; family Bacillaceae; genus Metabacillus. Next base: position 102,575 of record JAPSLL010000003.1, on the reverse strand, counting down.
GGAAAACTGCAGAACGTGGATTAGCAAATTTATTGGATGCACTTCAACGGGACCCGTCAGTTGGTGCTAAAGTTTATCTAGGTATTCTTGAAGGGAGTCCAAGGGATTTTTTAAGCAAGCAATATGGAAATGCGGACAATGGTATTTATTTATCTAATTTAATTGAACAAAACATTGAATCAGGATTAATTCATAAGACAAATCTTCATCAATTTATGTACAAGCTCTATGCAGAGGGCATAGATCCAGTCCTGCCAATTCTTGAACAAAAGGAAGGGAATGCAAATTTAAAGGCGTTAGGACTATTTAAAAATGACAAATTGGTTGATGAAATACAACCAGATCAATTTTTTATTTTTAAAATTTTGTTAGAGCGGAGAAGTCAGCGTGATTCATATGCCATCCAATTTAAAAATAAAGGTAAAGCCTCAGTATATAATATTAAAGCAACAAGGAAGTTTGAGATCCCGAAGCCAATGACGAGCTCCGATATTAATATAAATATTAAAATTAAATCTATCCTTTTAGAATATAACAATGGGTCATTATCAAAAACAAAAATGACGAAGCTGGAAAAGGAAATGGAGAAAGAATTTAAGAAATCAGCAGAAGATATGATTCAAAAATTTCAGGAAAAGGAAGTGGATCCTTTAGGAATAGGAGAACAAGTTCGAACTCGTTCCCGAAACTGGGATATGGAAAAGTGGAAGGACATCTATCCTTCGATAAAAGTAAATGTAAATGTTGATGTGGAATTATTAGAATCTGGTGTCATCCAATAAAGAATGTAACAAGATGAATTTAAACATAATATAACTTGACTATTGAATAGAAATACTTTCCTTTTAATTTGTTGATAAACATAAGGAGGTAGCATAATGGCTTTTCACACACCACAAAAAATTGCACACATGACAATTGATGCTGGACTTAGGAAATCGAAGCTTCCACTTAGATCCATGTTGATTTTAGGATTTTTAGGCGGAGCATTTATATCACTAGGATATTTGTTAGATATAAGAGTCACGGCAAGCTTACCTGAAGAATGGGGTTCATTTAATGGGTTTTTAGGGGCAAGCGTTTTCCCTTTAGGTCTTATTCTTATCATTTTAGCTGGCGGGGAACTGTTAACAGGTAATATGATGTCCGTTTCGATGGCGTTTCTAGGAAAAAAGATCTCTTTGCAAAAGCTTCTAACTAATTGGTTTTGGATTACGATTGCTAATTTTATTGGTGCTGTATTTGTCGCTTATATTTTTGGGCATATCGTTGGCTTAACTGAATCAGGTCCAAATTTGAATCAAACCGTTGAATTTGCAAGGGCAAAAATTGATTATACTTTTCTTCAAGCCTTTTTCTCGGCAATTGGCTGTAATTGGTTAGTCGGGTTGGCTGTATGGCTTTCATATGGTTCAGAGGAAATGAGCGGGAAGATACTTGCGATTTGGTTTCCTATAATGGGTTTTGTAGCGATAGGCTTTCAGCATATCGTTGCAAATATGTTCGTGATTCCTGCAGCAATCTTTATAGGACAAGCAACTTGGAGTGAGTTCCTCGGGAATTTTGTCCCTGTATTTCTTGGCAATGCAGTGGGAGGCAGTATTTTTGTTTCTTGCTTTTATTGGTTAGCGTATTCTGGTGAATTGCCACCATCAGCGAATAATGAGAGTCAAGTACGAAGTAACCAGGATTAATGGTGGAACAAAATTATTTAAAATCTCATCGATTGTTGAGCCTTCTTTATATTGAAATCAGGAACATACGTTCTTATAATATAAGGAGAGGTGAGCTTCATGGATAACTATGAGATTATGTTAACGATGAAAAAATCAACAATAACTGGGAAGGGATATACGGAAGTACAGGTGATGGATTTCAGTAGAGGACGGATTTGGTACATTAATTTCCATCAGCTTGAGAATGAACCACTACCAGAATCATTGCGTGAATTTGTCAGAAAAAATAGCAAAAAGATACTTGAAGGAAGCTGGCATTATAATCATTTAAGTAGGAAAAAGCGATAAACTTAGCACAACAAAAGGGTCAAGCCATTTACCAATATAACTTGATATTGCAGTCGCCAGACCCTTGTTTTATTTTCATAAATTATTTCTAGTATTTAAGTATTGATTGATTTTATCAACTGCTTCATCAATATTGTTCGCCTTAATGGTTACGATGTGATCAGCTCGATATTGTTTAGTTGAATGTTCATATAATGGGTCATAATAATATTCAAGTAAATATCGAACAGCAGAATCATAATTTTTTAATTCTAAATCTGCTTGTATTTGTTTCGCAATCGGTGTATGAATACGTCGTTTAATACGAAGGAAGGCACTTATACATTCTTCTTGATGCTCCCATGGTTGATAATCCTCTAAAATATGTTTTACTCTTTCCTCAATTGGCATTTCAATAAATAATTGAGTCCCACTTTCTTTTTTGTCGATAATAAAGTCTGGAATCATCACTTTACCAATTCGTTTGCTTTCACCTTCAAATAGAATATATGGCGAACATTTAAGTTTCTCAAGCTCCTCGAGAAGCAAAGCATCAAATGTTTTTTGGTTATGTGGGGTTAAACCGATTTGTCCAAATATCGATCCTCTATGCATTGCAAGGCCTTCTAAATCAATCGTAGGATGGCCTTCGTTAGCTAAACGATGGAGGATTGTTGTTTTTCCTGAGCCTGTATTGCCGTTTAACACAAATGCATCAGAGGTTATATGAAATGAATGAAGCTTTTCTACAACTGAATTTCGGTAATTTCGGTAGCCCCCTTCTAAGCGGAATACCTCGATTCCCATTAACGAAAGAACTGTTGCAGAAGTTCGGCTTCGCATTCCTCCGCGCCAACAAAAGACTGCTTTTTTGCCTTTAATTCGAGAAAATTCCTTAACGAAAGCAGGTAATTTAGCTGAGATGATTTCCAAGCCTCTTTCCTTAGCAGCCTGTGGATTGACTTGCTTGTAAATCGTTCCAATTTCAGCTCGTTCCTCGTCATTAAAGAACGGAATATTCATACTACCTGGAATCGTAGAATCAAGAAACTCTGATGGTGATCTTACATCGATAACAGTAAGGTCCCCTTTATTTTTTAATGCGATAAGTTCCGTAACTGATATGTCCTTGAACACTTGATGTTCCACCTTTCTGTTTTAACAATATAAAAAATCGGCATGACAGCCGATTTTTATTAAAGAACTAATTTTCGGGAACTCACATTAAATAACTGTAATATGTCCTGAATTCTCCTTAGTTACCTCACCGATAAGTGCTGCTTCAACACCAGCCTTTTTCAATTCTGATACTAATTCATCTGCTTCTTCTCCAGCTATGGAAATCAATAGACCACCAGATGTTACAGCATCACATAAAATCCATTGGTCGATTTGATCCATTGTTTCTGGGAATGTTACATCACCTTGTAAATGGGCAAAATTATTTTTTGTACCACCTGGCACAGCACCGGCCTCAGCTAATTCTCTCACTCTTGGAAGCAATGGAACTTGGTCCTTAAAAATTGTTAAACCTGTTTTACTGCCTTTTGCCATTTCAGAAGCATGTCCAAGTAATCCAAAGCCTGTAACATCTGTACATGCATGCACATGATATGGTTCCATCGTTTCTGAAGCTGTCTTATTTAACGTAGCCATAACCTTTGTAACACGAGTTATTTCATCCTCTGTTAGTAAATTCCGTTTAATCGAAGTGGTTGAAATCCCGACTCCAATTGGTTTTGTTATAATTAATTTATCTCCTGGCTTTGCACCAGCATTAGTCCGAACCTTATCAGGGTGAACGACCCCTGTAACAGCTAAGCCAAATTTAGGCTCCTTGTCGTCAATCGAATGACCGCCAACAAGTGTAGCACCTGCTTCCTTTATTTTATCTCCGGCACCACGTAAAATTTCCGTTAAAATTGATTTCTCTAAAGTTGAAATTGGGAAAGCAACAATATTCAAAGCTGTTAATGGCTTTCCACCCATTGCATAAATATCACTAATTGCATTTGCAGCAGCAACCTGGCCAAATGAATACGGATCATCAACGATTGGTGTAAAGAAATCAACGGTTTGAACAATTGCTAATTCATCGTTTAAACGGTACACACCCGCATCATCACTCGTGTCTAAACCTACTAATAAATTGGGATTTGGAACTGAAGGAGGCAGGTCTCTTAACACTTGAGCTAAATCTGCAGGGCCTATTTTACAGCCACAGCCACCTTTAGATGATAATGAAGTAAGCTTAATTTGTTCTGTATCAGACATGAAGAAAACAACCTTTCTAAACGATTTATATAGTTAAAATAGATATATGAGAATTGAAAAAATCTAAGTGCTTTATAGACAAAATAATATAATCGCATTAATAGTGTCTTATCTTATTATAAAACACTATTGTAGCAAAGTGAAATAAATGAAATGTTGTAGTATCCTTGTTCTCTTAAGAGTTTCATAATGAAAAGCATTTTAAGAATAGTGTTTTACATAACTGTGATATAATATTTTGTCGTCTATAAATTTATTAGGAGGATACCATGAATCAGCTTGATACATCATTACTAAAACAAACAAATCATAAAAAAACGATTTGGTTTGTAATTTCATTTATTGTTATCGCGACTGCTGGTTTACTTTATGTAAAATGGTGGCCCTACTATAACAAATCAATTTTAGTAGCCAATACGCATTCTATTGGAGCTTCAATACTAGGGGATGGTTCAAATCAATCATCTACATGGCAAGCAGCTTTAGATTATGCACTTGCTTATTTCAATTCAGTATGGAAAGCAGCTATTTTAGGAATTTTACTCGGGTCATTGCTCCAGGTACTGTTACCAACGGGGTGGTTACTTAAAGTTTTAGGGAAAACATCATTCGGAAGTACGGCGATCGCTGGATTAGCAGCAGTGCCTGGAATGATGTGCTCTTGCTGTGCAGCACCGATAGCTGTTGGACTTCGTAAGAAAAATGTTTCTGTAGGTGCTGCATTAGCGTTTTGGATTGGGAACCCGATGATCAATCCGGCTACACTTATTTTTATGACATTTGTTTTATCATGGAAATTTACCGTAATAAGACTTGTCTTCGGGCTGATTTTAACTTTTGGCGTTAGTTATTTAGCGAATCGCTTTGTAAAAGATGTACAGCCAATTGATATTGACCAAATGATCCCTGAGGAAGAAGAGAAAGGCAGCTTTTTAACTAGATGGTTTAAAAGCATGGGTATGATGGTTTTATATATTGTACCTGCCTATGTACTATCTGTTTTACTTTTAGGTGCTGGACGTGCATGGTTATTCCCACAATTAAGTGAAGCTCAAACGAATAGCATCCTTGCTATCATCATTTTTGCAATTGCTGGCATGTTATTTGTTATCCCAACAGCAGCTGAAATTCCAATTGTTCAAACATTTATGTCTTTAGGAATAATTGGCGGTGGTCCTGCAGCGGCATTATTAGTAACGTTGCCAGCAATTAGCTTACCGTCTCTTATAATGGTTGCAAAATCATTTCCAAAAAAGGTGCTGTTATTTGTTATCACATCAGTCATTGTTCTTGGAATAATAAGCGGTTTTGTAGGGAAATTTATTTTATAGCTTAAAGGGTATTTTAGGGTGTCTTTAATAGAGACACTCTAAAATTTTTTCTTGAATTACATAACCATTTATCATTTTAAATGTAAAAAACTAGGTTTCTCATAAAAACTTTTATTATAAAAATCATTAAACCAACTTGACATATAGGAATTATGGGTTTAATATACAGTTATTAAAACTTTCATAAAAGTTAGAAAATATCTGATTGGACTACCAAAGGATATAGAATCGTTGTGAATTATTCACTTCGTTTCTATATCCTTTTTTGTTTAGGTTTACCTAAATTGTCTCGATGCTCCCTTAGCATTCCTTTGGGTGTGAGGGATTATAGGTGAATGTTCCAAATGGAGTCTCAAGCTTTATGAAATAATAGAATGCTCCAACTTAGCTTTTGGGGTAAGGCTGTATTCCAATAGCTGCTTGCTTTCCGCGGGGCGAGCGCTAGTCTTTGGCAAAACAACAATCCTACCATTAGCTCCAAGCAAACATAGAGCAGTATTGTTTAAAAAAACTTACTAGATAAAATCAGGAGGACCCTTACATGAGAACGGTAAAAGCAATGATTATTGTAACAACGATAATTGTTATATTTGTAATCGCTGGTTGCTCATCAACAAAGGAAAAAGTTTCAGCAAATCAAGAAAATGAAATAAATGAGATTCGCATGGCAATTGATACTGCGGCAGGGGGATCCTTACAATTTCGTGCAGCAGAAAAACAAGGATTTTTTAATGCACATGAGATAAAGCCACAGCTAACAAACTTTGCAATGGGAATAGATACTGTAAACGCAGTATTAACAAAACAAGCAGACACCGGGATTGCAGCAGATTATGTAACGATTAATTCCTTGGCAAAGGGAGACATAGTTATCATTTCAACGCTTACAAGGGCCAACGAAAAATCGTCAAGTGAGACACAATTACTTGCTAGAGAGGAAATAAAAACGCCTAACGATTTAAAAGGAAAAAAGCTAGGGGTTTCTAAAGGAACGGTTTACGAGTATGTTTGGGATCAATATTTGGAAGCGAATGGAATTTCTGGAAAGGATGTCACGTTTGTACCTTATAGTACCCCTGATGAAGCAATCGTTGGCATGAAAAAAGGGGATATTGAAGCAGTTTGGATTGGGGGTGCTTTAACTGATAAATTTTATAGCATTAACGGAGTTCACCACTTAGATAATTTACTTGGAGCGGGTGTGAGTATTGATAGTTATCTTTTAGCAGACAGGACATTTGTTGAAGAAAATCCGAGGGCCATTGAAAATGCATTAAAAGCATTACAGGAAGGAATCGAGTTTGTTCAGGAACAAAAGGAACAGACCGCACAATTAGCATTCGAGCAATTAAAAATTCCTAAGGAGGATGCCCTTAAAGATTTAGAAAGAACAAATTATGTACTAGGCTTCACAGAAGAGGATGCAAAGCATTTAGAAGAAATGAAAAGCTGGCTTGAAGAGAATGGGATTTTAGAGGACTCATTTGATTTGAAAGATAAACTTATGCTGGATCCATTAAAAAAGGCGGTTCCAAGCTTAGTGAACTATCAATAACAAGGAGTGATGGAAGGATGAGTTCAATTACAGAAAAGGCAATCGATAATGTGACCGCAATTTCTATTACGGGATTATCAAAATCATTTTTAAACAATCATCATTATGTACTTGAGGATGTGAATTTAACAATTGGAAAAGGAGAATTTTTTATTTTACTAGGGCCGAGTGGCTGTGGAAAATCTACATTACTGTCGATGATTGCTGGTTTTATTCAAAAAACTTCAGGTGAGCTTATTGTTGATCAAAAAGAGGTTAGCAAGCCTGGGAGGAACCGTGGAGTTGTGTTTCAACAAGCAGATGCTGCGCTTTTCCCTTGGTTAACCGTAAGAGAAAATGTTGAGTTTGGATTAAAAATGAAAAAAACGCCAAAGTCAATTCGTCACGAAACATCAGCTTATTTTATCGAGCTAGTTGGCTTGAAAGGACATGAGCACAAGTTTCCGAAGGAGCTATCAGGAGGAATGAAGCAACGTGTTCAATTAGCAAGGGTGTTAGCGAATGACCCTGACATTTTATTAATGGATGAACCGTTCGGTGCTCTTGATGCTATGACACGTCGAACAATGCAAACTGAGCTTGTACGAATATGGAAGGAAACGAACAAAACGATTATTTTCGTCACTCATGATATTCAAGAAGCTCTATTGTTAGGTGAACGAATTGGTGTGATGTCAGTAGGACCATCATCAAAAATTGAGACAATTTATTCGATTCCTATACCATATCCTAGACAGTTTACCAATAAAGAGTTTAATACGTATTATCAAAAGATACAAAATCATTTTGATTGAAGGGGGGATATAAAGTGAGTGTAGTAAATAGTGAAGTCGTAAAAAAAGAGGTAGCTTATCAGAAAAATAAACCACAATATCGTACGATTATTAGCAGGTTATTAAAGAGCGGGGTAATACCCTGGGCAATTGTGCTAATAATTTGGTCATTAGCAGCTAGTTTGTCAGACCCACAGTTTCTACCAGGACCGATTGCGGTGTGGCAAGGTGCGTTGGATTTGACCCAGGATGGATCTCTCTTCTTGTATATGTGGGTAAGCTTTCTAAGGGTTATTTCTGGATGGCTGCTAGGAAATATTGTTGCCATTCCGATAGGTTTATTGATTGGAAGAATACCAGTCTTAAGAGCCCTTGTTGACCCGATAATTAATTTTGTTCGTTTTATTCCACCGCTTGCTTTTATTACATTATTCATGCTCTGGTTTGGCATTGGTGAACAATCGAAAATATTTTTAATCATGTATGCAACATTTTTCATCGTTACGATTAACACAATTACAGGTGTGCAGGCAGTGGAAGAAGATAAAATTCGTTCAGCCAGGAGTATGGGGGCATCTGAAACTCAGATCATGTTTCATGTCATCATTCCTGCAACACTTCCTTACATATTCACAGGAGCGAAACTAGCGATGGGCTCTTCCTTTATGGCTATCGTAGGTGCTGAGATGGTTGCGGCAAATGAAGGAATTGGCTATATGATTTGGAATGCTAGGCTGTATTTTAAAACCGATTGGATATTTGTAGGACTCGTCATTTTAGGATTAATGGGATTTATTATGGACCGCTTGTTTAATCAATTCGGAAAAGTGTTATTAAAGCGATATAACGTAGTGAAGGAATAGAAGGGAAGAGGACGAAAATGAGTATATATGAAGATGAAACCTTTCAAGGTAAAATTGGAAAAACAATTAACGATTCGACTCCATGGTGGCCTTTAGCAGAAGAATCCTCGGAAAAAAAGCCGAATGTTGTTGTCATTCTATTAGATGATCTTGGCTTTTCACAGCTAGGGTGCTACGGATCGAGCATTTCAACACCTGCAATCGATCGATTAGCTTCAGAAGGACTTCGATATAATAATTTTCATACAACCGCGATTTGCTCTCCGACAAGAGCGGCTTTATTAACAGGAAGAAATCCACATTCTGTCGGCGTGTCTTTTGTATCAGAATATGATAGTGGATTTCCACATAGCCGAGGGAAAATCAGGAAGGATAGTGCATTGTTAAGCGAGGTTCTTGTTGATAGAGGCTACAATACATTTGCAGTTGGAAAATGGCATTTAGCACCTGGGAAGGAGCAAACAAATAGCGGACCGTTTGATAATTGGCCATTAGGTCGAGGATTTGAGAAGTTTTATGGGTTTCTTCCTGGTGCTACGAATCAGTGGAATCCTGACCTAGTTGAGGATAATCATCGCATCCGTCAGCCAAAACCTGCAGAAGAAGGCTACCATATAACAGAAGACTTAACAGACAGAGCAATATCATATATTAAAAATCAAACCTCTGAATCCCCTAATAAGCCATTTTTTCTCTATTTAGCGTATGGAGCTCCACATGCTCCACACCATGCTCCAGAGGAATTTATTGCTAAATATAAAGGGAAGTTTGACAAAGGCTGGGACGTGATTCGAGAAGAATGGTATGCAAACCAAAAAAAGCTTGGCCTTATTCCACAGGATGCGATTTTACCAGAGCGAAACCCAGATATAAAAGCATGGGGCGATTTATCCGCAGAGGAGAAAAGGCTTTATGCACGATTGCAAGAAGCTTTTGCTGGATTTTTAGAGCATACAGACCATCATATTGGCCGATTTATTTCGTTTCTTGAAGAAATCAATCGCTTAGAAGATACACTTGTCATTCTTTTATCAGATAATGGAGCATGTGCGATGGGGGGAGAAGAAGGCACAGTGAATTCGTGGCACGGTGGCAGTGAGTCATTGGAATCAAAATTAACAAGATTAAATGAAATTGGTGGTCCAAAAGCAAATAATCATTACCCAAAGGGCTGGGCTTATGCGGGAAATACTCCGCTTAAATGGTATAAATCCTATGTGCATGAAGGTGGAATAAGAGATCCGTTAATCATTCGATATCCGAAAAAAATTAAAGACCCTGGTACGATTAGAACACAATACCATCATGTAACAGATATTGTCCCGACGGTGTTAGAGTTATTGGAGTTAGATATGCCAAATTATTTGAAGGGCATTAAGCAGCAGCCTGTTCATGGCATAAGTATGCTTTATACATTTAAAAAGAATGATAAGACCCGCAAAACAACACAATACTATGAAATGATAGGGAATCGAGGAATTTGGCATAATGGCTGGAAGGCGGTATCTGCCCATACTCCTAATGGGGATTTTGAGCATGATGAATGGGAATTATACCATACCGATACAGATTTTACTGAAACAAATAACCTAGCAGAAATATATCCTGAAAAACTGCAGGAATTAATCGAGCTTTGGTGGCAGGAGGCTGAAAACTATGGAGTCTTTCCACTCGATGGTCGAACGCTTGATAAGAGGCTAGTGGGATTGAAAAAGGCTAAAACGACACAGGTTGAACCATCTTTTAAAGTGTTTTATCCATCAATGGCACCTTTCCACGGTTCAGTAGCACCTGATTTGCGGAATAAGGATTTTGACATTACTGCTGAAGTACGAGTAACAGATGATACAGAAGGGGTTATTCTAGCTCACGGTGAAAACAGTGGGGGTATAAGCATCTTCATTCAGGATGGAAAATTACATTTTTACTATAATCATAAAAATATAGATGAATATCTCGTACGTTCTGATAAAAAGCTTTTACCAGGTGATAATCATTTGAAGGTACGACATCATAAAAGAAATAACGATCAAGGTACGATTAGTTTATATGCAAATGATGAACTTATTGGTGAGGGGATAATCGGTCAGATTCACGATTTAGGATTTTTTAATGGCTTGTATCACGTTGGATATAATGAATTAAGCTATATCACGCCATATTACAAGGATCCTTTTTCATTAGGAGAGCAGTTGAAAAAATTAAAAATAATTACAGGCTCCTATGAAAAGGATTTACAGGAAGTAATTGAAAAAGAGCTAGCAATTGAGTGATTGATAAAATAATAATGGAACAGACGAACTAATAAAACCAACTATTTTTATAGGGAAACATAATATAATAATCGACCGAACAATCGGAGATTCCACTTGCATTTAATTTTGAATGCAAGTAGAATCTCCATTTTTGTAGAGAAATGAGAAAGCTACTAATGTAGGTTTGTTGTTATCACTAAAAAAGAATATAAATGTCT